>CAYGLL010000009.1:0-47561 GCA_964350935.1 uncultured Candidatus Saccharibacteria bacterium
GTCTTTCTGCGGCCAAATTAGCATAGGCAGTCTCTTTTGAAAAGAAACTCAAGTAATACACAGGTATTTTAGAAGCCTGCCTGTATACTATAAGAGCATGGCAAAGGTTATTTTTAAGGAGCTCTCATCTCCGGGTTGTCATAATTGCAAAGCTCTCGAAGAGTACTGGCACTCGATTGAGAAAGAGTTTCCTGACGTAACATATCAAAACGTGAGTATTCTTAATCCCGAAGGCCAAGAACTCGCAGTTAAGTACGGTATTTTTGCATCTCCGGGGGTTATTCTAAACGACGAGCTTTTTTCAACGGGAGGTATTGATAAAGATGCATTTCGACAAAAACTTACCGCATTAATTGCCGCACACTAAATATGCAGGAAAAAAAACAACAACAAATTGAGTGGGCACTGCGCCTTTCAACAGGCATTATGTACATCTATTCGGGTGTCGATCTTTTTCGTCATCCGAGTTCCTGGACGTGGGCCTTGCCGTATTGGTTGCGCGGTATTATTGGAAAGGTTATCGAAATAAATCTTTATATTCAAATTCAGGGCATTATTGAAATTATTTTCGCAGTCATCTTCCTTCTGTGGATCATACCGCGACCAGTTGTTAAATGGTTTGCGTTGCTGAGTGCGGTAGAGTTCGCTGCGATATTGGTTCTTGGTTTTATGCCATGGAGCGCAACAAATTTTACGACCACCTTCCGTGACATAGGCCTTCTTGGTGGCAGTCTCGCACTTTATTTTCTACTTGTTGAGAAAAAAGATAATGGAATCATCAGCACCAACAACCAAAGTTAACGGCAAGCTCATCACGTTTGCTTTTGTGATTTTTGCGGCAATTGCTGCAGGTTTGGTCTGGCTTTTTGTACTTGCACCATCGGAGCAAAGTGGGGCAGGTTGGTACCTTTTTAGCTTTGCGACCGGACTCACGATGATTGTGCTCCCGTGCACACTGCCCCTTGCCTTTGTTATCGTTCCGCTTTCGATGGGGAAGGGAGTTCGCAAAGGTTTGGGGATCGCACTTTCGTTCGGTCTCGCTATAACTCTTTCACTCTACGGCGTTGCAGCTGCCATTGTGGGTAAGACAGCGATTGGTTCCCTTGGTGCACCACTTGAGACCATAAAAAACTGGGTATACTTCGTTGCGGGTATTTTCGCGTATCTGTTTGCTCTCGGAGAAGTCGGTTTGGTCAAACTGCGCATGCCCTCGTACACAGGGGCCGCACCCGCATTCATTCAAAAGCAAGGCGATTTTCTCAAGGCGCTTATGCTCGGACTTTTTCTGGGAAATATTGGTGTAGGTTGCCCACATCCGGCAACGCCCCTCCTTCTGATCGAGATTGCCTCAAGCGGTAATATATTTTACGGCTGGACACTCTTTCTGGTTCACGCAATTGGACGTATTCTTCCGCTTCTTTTACTTGCGATCCTTGGAATCGCCGGAATCAACGGTCTTTCATGGCTCATTGCCCGAAAAGATAAAATTGAGAAGGCGACGGGTTGGGCAATGGTTTTTGTTGCCGGTTTTATTTTAATTTTAGGACTTTTCACTCATGACTGGTGGGTTAATTCGGGTATTCACACGCAACTTGAAAAAATAACACAGGAAGAAACACTTTTGAATATTTTGGGGGCCAAACTGGGGACAGGGAACTCGCATCACCACGGCATTGAAGACGGTACCGGTCTTTTCGGACTACCACTCGCACTTGGCAACTGGGTTCTGGTCATTCTCTGGCTCATTCCGCTCTGGTGGTGGTGGGCTCGTGAAAGAAAACGAAATCGTGCTATTCCCGAAACAGAAACTGTGCCCAAAAAAGAAGCGCAACAAAAAGTTCTTGGTGCAAAGAAGTGGGGCTTTATAGCACTCTCTGTATTACTTGCGCTCACCTTCATCTACGTTCTTCCGACCAATTTTATGCATCAGACGATGATGATGACCACCGAGCATGGCGGGCATGGGGAAACACACGAGGAGAGCACTGTTAAGGAAGGTTTGGTAGTTAAATCAACTCACGTTCCGGAGACGATTCAGGTTAATAGTCCGGCAGTACTTCGGTTTTCTGTTTTGGATCTACCGCCAAAATCAGATGTGGGTGACTATGCACCAATCTATGTTGATGATCTTGAAATCGAGCATGAAAAATATATGCATGTTATTGGAATGCGCGATGACCTCACCAATTTTTTCCACATCCACCCCGCAAAAGTTTCTCCTGGTGTTTGGGAGGTTCCGGGAATGTTTCGTGAAGCAGGGAATTATAAAATTTGGAGTGATGTTAAACAAGCGGGAGTAATACACTCCTTCGGCCACACCCCGTTTAATGTTAGCGATGCATCCGGCGTTCCCGGTCCAGCGCTAAAAGCGGTGCCGGATTTCAGTACAACCTACTCATCCGGTGCATATCGTGTGGTTCTCAAAACAGACGGTGTCCTCAGCAGTAAGGCACCTGGCAATGTTGGTTTTGATATTTTTGACCAGAGTGGCAACCCCATTTCACTCGATAATTTTCTCGGTGCACAAATGCACCTTGCTGTTATTAAAGACGATCTTTCTGTGTATGTTCACACGCATCCTTCTGATGCGAGTCATGACGATGCAGGTCACATGCACAGTATTGTTCCTTTTGTTAAAACAGCTCATGCAGATGCCGGTCACGATATGAGTACGCCACATGGAATGGCCGACGTTGCGACTTTTTCAGCCCAGGTACCGTTCCAGGTTTCATTTCCTTAGGCAGGTGTTTATAAACTGTTCGGGCAGTTTCGACCTAGTGGTATTGGTCTCGGACCTGACGAATCCCTTCTTGCAGAGTTCTTTGTAAAAGTTTTGGATGAGGCGCCGATTTCACGCAATCAGAGTCCTGCACCAAAAGGAGTTTTAGTTGCGGTTTCGTTGGTCCTAATGGCGGGCCTGTCGATCTTAGTTAAGCGGTATCTGAGTGGTGCAGCATCAATAAGTAATCCCACTAAATAATTCTTATGAATAAGTACGTAACCATTGGTATTGTCCTCGTGATTCTGATTATCGGTGGCATTAGCTATAAAAATTTTTTTGTAGCAGATCAGGACCAACCACAAACGTCAGGTAAAGTTACCGAACTTACCCTCACGGCAAAAAAAGATGCCTGGCACTGGGAGCCCGAAATTCTTGAAGCAGAACAGGGGGAAAAAATAATTCTCACCATTATCAATCAAGACAGCTATGATCACGGCATCGCGATCGACGCGTTTGGTGTATCGCAGCGTGTCCCCGCAAGTGAGACGGTTAAAGTTGAGTTTGTGGTCACGCAACCCGGAGAGTTTCCCTTTTACTGTTCAGTGCCTTGTGGCTCTGGCGAGGTTGACGGTAAAGTTCGCGGTCATTTTGACCAGACCGGCCGCCTAAAAGTTCGTGCAGTAATTAAGGCGAATTAAAAATTTAGAAGTAATCCATGACCAAAACGGTACTCAAAGTAAAAGGAATGCACCTCGCAAAACTTCGCAAGAGTTTCGAAGTTTTTTGGAAACCCCTCGGTTTCCAACGGCCTCGCAGACTCAGCCTGCCTTCCGCTACAGGAAAACTACCATTTTCCCGACCCCTTTCCTTCGCACAGTGCATGCCCTTAGCGAACTTTTATATATGCTCTACTCGTAACAGCCATCCACTATTATGACGAAGACCGTTCTTAAGGTTAAGGGCATGCACTGTGCGTCCTGTTCAGTATTGATCGACAAATTGGTCGGGAAGCAGCCCGGTGTTATTGCTATTAAAACGAGTTACGGCGCCGAAAAAACTGCGATTGAGTTTGATGAAACAAAAATTACGCTCACGGCGATTGACGGGTTCGTTAATAAACTTGGCTACGACATTATCCGACCTGAAGAGGAGTCTGCAACTATTGAAGAAGAGGAGCGCAAAGAAGGAAACCAGATTGCGATGGCAAAACGGCGTGTGATCGCCGCCTTTATTCTTGCGGCTCCCATTGTTGCGTACTACATGCTCATTCACATGTTTAATATTCCGCATGTGCACGAACTTTTTGATTTTGTCACACAGAAATTTCCCACGCTCGACGGCATCAGTCTTTTTAATTATGGCGCTTATTTGACCGAACTTCTCTTCTGGACGGTCGCTCAGCCAGTTCGAGTCATTTTGAACTTCTTTGTCGACGTTTCAAATCCGCCCTTTAGAATCGACCTCAACTATATTTACTGGATCCTCTCGACTCCCATTCAGTTCGTGATTGGTTGGCCGTTTTATCGCAACGCTTTCACTGCGGTTCGAGTGGGTGCGGCTAATATGGACGTTCTCGTTGTGTTGGGTACCTCGGCGGCCTACCTCTACAGCATGTTTGGTTTTCTCTTCTTCAATATCGACCATCCATTCTGGGAATCATCAGCTGCGCTCCTTTCCTTTATTCTTCTTGGTCGCTACGTTGAGGCACTTGCAAAGGGAAGGGCGTCGAATGCTATCAAAGAACTTCTTAAACTTGAAGCGAAAGACGCACATGTTATCCGCGATGGAAAGGAAGTGATGGTTCCGATCGATGAGATCAAGGAAAATGAAATTGTTGTTGTTAAACCGGGAGAAAAAGTCCCTGTTGACGGCATTATTGTAGAAGGAAAAACGCACCTTGATGAAAAAGTAGTTACGGGAGAATCATTTCCTGTTGGCAAAACAGTAAACGATGAAGTTATCGGGGCGACCGTAAACCAGGAAGGTCTCATAAAATTCCGCGCGACTAAAGTAGGAAAACAAACTCTTCTAAACCAGATCATTCGTATGGTTGAAGAGGCTCAGGCGTCGCGTGCGCCAATTCAGGATCTGGTGGACCGTATTAGCGAGTACTTTGTTCCGGCCGTCGTTATACTTTCAGTTCTTGTGTTTATCGGATGGTACTTTGTCGCGCTCCTGCCATTTAAAGCCGCGCTTACCAAGATGATCGCTGTACTCGTCATTTCATGTCCCTGCGCGATGGGCCTTGCGACACCGACAGCTCTAGTTGTCGGAATCGGCCGCGCCGCGAAGTTCGGCATTATCTTAAAGGGTGGCGAGGCACTTGAAACGGCGTACCGCATAAATACCATTGTGTTTGATAAAACAGGAACACTCACGATCGGAAAGCCCGTGGTTACTGATTTTGTAATGTTGCGTGAGGATATGCACCAGGGTGAAGCGCTTTTTCTTGCAGCTTCAGTTGAACAGGGTTCTGAACATCCGCTTGCCCGCGCGGTGATCGAGAAGGGTAAAGAACAGGGTGCACTCGGTGAACCAAAAAACTTTACTGCAGTTTCTGGGATGGGTGTCGAGGCGACTGTTTTCGACAAAGGGTCTGACAAAAAAGTTAACGTCGGCAATCTGGTGTATATGGAAAAACTTGGCATTAAGGCGGCCGATTATAAAAAACAACTCGAGAAGCTCCAGTCAGAAGCGAAAACTGCCGTGTTTCTTGTTGTTGACGGAAAACCGACCGCAATCATCGCCATGCGCGATACTCTGAAGCCGTTTGCACTTGAAGCGATCACTGAACTCAAGAAAATGCGCAAAGAAATCGTAATGATCACCGGAGATAATCTTAAAACCGCTGAGGCGATGGGCCGCGAAGTGGGAATTGATCGCATTATGGCTGAAGTTTTGCCTCAAGACAAAGCCGAACAGGTTAAAATTCTTCAGAAAGAAGGAAAGGTGGTTGCTATGGTTGGGGACGGTATCAATGATTCTCCGGCGCTTGCGCAGGCAGATCTCGGCATCGCCATTGGCTCAGGGACAGATGTCGCAATTGAAACAGGTGAGGTTATTTTGGTAAAAGATGATCTTCGCGATGTGGTTACCGCAATTCAGCTCTCCGGACGCACTATGCGTAAAATTTGGCAGAACCTCTTCTGGGCATTCTTTTACAACGTCGTTGCTATTCCTATTGCTGGTGGTATGCATTTGGTCTTTACGCAAAGTGGTGGCGAACCAACTCGTTGGATTGCTGCAATTGCCCGCGCCCTGGGGTCTAAGATCGGCGGGATCTTCCTCGCGCTTTCACAGGCAACTCTTCGGCCAGAAATTGCCGGTTTTGCCATGGCCTTCAGCTCGGTTTCAGTGGTAACCAACTCACTCCTTCTGCGGCGTTATGTTCCTCCAATCGAACGTATGTCTAAAAAAGCCGACCAAAAGAAAAAGTAATTACCATAAAAAATAGAGCCATGGAAAAAATACATGTAAATATCGGAGAACATCGGTTTTTTCCTTACAGGAACAGTACACCTTTTGGCTCTCAAAGATTCGAGCTCAAAAGGTCTTGCGGAAGCTTCAGGTATTCGCTTCCTCACCCGACCCCACTTCAGCCCCGCAGTGCTCTAAGTTATTTAAGTATAATTTTCAACTAAAATTATTTTCATGGAAAAGATGCATGTAAACATAGAAGGTATGCACTGCGGGGCCTGTGCCACCGGCATTCAGATGCTGGTTTCAGGGATGGACGGAGTTGGAACTGTTTTTGTTGATTACGACAAAAAGAATGGGGACATTGAGTTTGATCCAGTGAAGGTGAAGAAAGAAGATATTTTTAAATCTATTGCCGAGCTTGGCTATAAAGCGATTCAGGCATGAGGAAACGCATATTTATTCTTTTGGGACATCCTGACAAAGAAGCGACGTCGGGCTATTTTGCTGACCGGTATCAGCGTGGGGCGGAAGAGGCTGGCTTTGAGGTACATCGCGTAAATATCGGGGATTTAAAATTCGATCCCATACTGCATAAAGGGTACAGAGCCATTCAGGAGTTGGAACCGGATCTCAAAATGGTTCAGAAAGAGGTTACGTGGTGCGATCACTTTGTTATTTTTTATCCTACTTGGTTTTCAACGATGCCGGCAATCCTTAAGGGTCTCTTTGATCGTATGTGGCTTCCGATGTTTGCCTATCACTTTCCCGCACATGGTTTCGGCTGGCAAAAACTCCTTAAAGGTAGAACCGCTCGGGTTTTTGTAACATCGGACTCACCCCCGCTTCTTGCGCGTATTCTTTTTGGTGACACCACGAACGAAATCAAACGCGGCATTCTCTGGTTTGCTGGCTTTAAAGCTCGTGTCAAAAAAATCGGGCCCATGCGAAATTTGAAACCCAAAAAACGAGAAGCTTGGGGAACACGTCTCTATCATTGGGGGCGGTCGGCTTACTAATTAAAAAATCCCCTAGCAACTGCTGAGGGGATTGGTAACTCGGTGGGGATTTAGTTTTCCACTCCTGACACCGCGCCTGTTTTTTTAAGATAAGCAGAAAGCGGATCAATCTTGCTCATCAAAGCAACATGTTTGGGATTGTTAACAAACTGACCAACACTACGTTCGTATTCGTCATACGAGAAGGAAGTCCCTGCATGCTTTGCCTCAGTTCGGGTAATGGCACCGTGTTCAAAAGCCGATACGGCTGTTCCCAAGGCAACAACCGAGTCATCGTCCTTGACGACTGCACCGTCAAAAGGACCCTCGAGCTTCTTCAACGCAAAACTCAGACAAACAAGTTGGGGATTTTTATCCCGCAATTT
Organism: uncultured Candidatus Saccharibacteria bacterium; assembly: GCA_964350935.1. Classification (GTDB taxonomy): domain Bacteria; phylum Patescibacteriota; class Minisyncoccia; order Phycocordibacterales; family CAYGLL01; genus CAYGLL01. The sequence goes on from CAYGLL010000009.1 coordinate 7,524, forward strand.
CTGAATAAAAGCAGGGAAATCTCCCTCGGTCTCGGGCATTCCAAAGAAGGACCCGGTGATGAAAAGTTGCCTCGCGCTCCCGGAAAAAATTTCGGCTTCTACCCCAGGAATATCCATGAAAAGCTTGTAGTCTGTGAGCTTTTCTTTTCCCAGAAGCCTCATGGCACTCAAAGCCATATGTGCGCCACCACCACTGGTTTGAAGAATAATAATAGGAATCATGTGTCGCGACAGTTTGATGTTAAGGAACTTGGTTTAAATCCAAATTATCGTATTTTGATAAAATGTCAATGTGGTATAGTGGGGTGATTGAATTTACAAAAAACCGCTCTCAATCGAGAGCGGTTGTAAGCTGAAGTTGAAACAGGAGCGTGAGGATTTACTCGAGCACTCCCTTGAGAATATTGAGACCGGGGACATTTGCAGCATGGAAAATGCAGATAATGAGAAGTGCTGCCATTCCCAAAAAGAGCACAGAGAATGTTGCGAGCTGAGCCCTGCTGAGTGGTGGGTAATCGTCCTGTCTTTTGATATTGTCCATGCTGAATGTCTTCCACTCAGACAGAAACGTCTTCCCCTTGTCGCGGATCATCCTCCAGGGTCCATGGTGGTCGAGTATTGTATTGACGAGTACCACCACCAGAGCAATGTTTAAGACGGACGCCACGATGATTTTAAAGACAGATGGACTTGCCAATGCACTCAGGGTCAAGAGGAGGGTCGCGGCCGTCAGCAAAAGAAACATAAGAACTCGAGTGGTCGTAGGGACCATTTTGGAAATCCCGTAATCCTTGAAGAGTTCAAACAGTCCAATGGCGGCAACGAATGCGATGAGGCTCAGTCCTAATACTGCACTTAGTGCACAGCCCGCTACACCGATTGCGCACATAATGAAGAATCCGGCCTTTTCATGCATCGAATGGACAAAAGTCTTCATCATCCTGCCGCCGTCAAGGGGGTTGACGGGAAAAAGGTTTAGAAGATTGATGAATGCAGCAAGTCCTGCTATACCGGCAAAGACGACGATGTCCGTGAGGTAGTAGAGGACGAGTGAGGGAATCACAAAGAACAGTGTTCCCCAGATCGGACCCATGATGGCGATGTACGCCTCATTCGATGCACTTTTCCATTCATCATCGGCAATGGCTAGAGCTCCAAACCCGGGGATGAGGTACATCCCTTTAGTTTTCAGCCCGCAACGTTTCATTGCCCAGACATGGCCATACTCATGAATGCCGAGGGCGAGAACCAGAAGGCCTCCGATAATCCATGAGTGGTACACTGAGGAATAGAGAGCAGTACTTGCGACCGCGAGCCCAGCCTTGAAGCTGAAAATAGTTTTAAGAGCTTTCGGTAAGATTTTAAGCAGTACAGGTCCGAGCTTCAAAAGGAGAGCGAGAAGCCCCGGACGCCCAGTAAAAGAGACGTTTTTTGAGTTCATCTTTCAAGATACAGTTTTGTCTGCTCACCACGAGCAAACTTCTATAAGAATGTTTAACATAAAAAATATGATAGGTCAATTTCTTGGGTGAATTTGCATTCTACTTGGGCGTACTTTTCACTAGCACTAAAGCAAATGTTTAGTTAGTATGTGACAATATGTCACTCAAAATCGGCATCGTAGGGCTTCCGAATGTTGGAAAGTCAACTCTCTTTAATGCACTTACCAAAAAAAGCGTTCTGGCGGCGAATTACCCGTTTGCAACTATCGACCCTTCGGTAGGCGTTGTTGCGGTACCTGACGAACGGCTTCAGAAACTTTCAGATTTCAGTCATTCTGCAAAAACGGTTCCCGCCGCTGTTGAGTTTGTGGACATCGCAGGTTTGGTAAAAGGAGCATCAGAAGGCGAAGGTCTCGGAAACAAATTTCTTTCAAATATTCGTGAGGCGGATGCAATTGCAGAAGTGGTTCGTATTTTTGAAGGTGGCGATATCATTCACGTCGATAACAAGATCGATCCAGTGAAGGATATCGAGGTTATTAATCTTGAACTTATACTCGCCGATCTTCAAACCACGAACAAACGCCTGCTTAACCTTAAGGGAAACATAAAAAAGGGTGACAAACAGGCTGTTATTGAAAATGAGGCTCTTATTCGAATTGAAAAAGCACTGGGGGAAGGGAAGCTTGCCCGAAGTGTTGAACTTAATGAGTTTGAGATGCCGCTTATCCGACAGCTCAATCTTCTGACTACGAAGAAAATTTTGTATGTGCTCAACAAAAAGGCCGGCGGAACAAACCTCGACGAAACAAATGATCCGAGATTCACGGCACTTTTAAATTTTTTTAAAGAAACAAATTCAAATTACGTACTAGTGGATGCAAAAGTTGAAGAAGATCTCAAAGATCTTACCGGGGCTGAGAAAGTTGAATTTCGCGTTGAGCTCGGTGCTAAAGATGACGGGATCAGTAACCTCATTCGCGAGGGCTATCATATGCTTGATCTTATTACCTATTTTACGACCGGAGAAGATGAATCGCGAGCATGGACAATTTCTCGTGGATGGAACGCACCTATGGCAGGCACCGCGATCCACACTGATTTCAAAGATAAATTTGTTAAAGCAGAAATAATTGAGTGGAACAAACTTCTTGAAGCTGGCTCATACGCAGCGGCGCGCGACAAAGGCTGGGTGCGAACGGAAGGAAAAGAATATATTGTCAAAGACGGTGATGTCGTAGAGTTCAAAATTTAAATTAGGTTTTTAAAAAAATAAAAGCGCCTCGCATAGGGAGGCGCTTGAGTAGTCACTTGAGTTTCGGTATTTTGAAGAGAACGGTCCGGCGATTCATGAGGACGCGGGCCTTGGTAAGCGCCTTAAGATTTTTTAGCTCGCGCACCTGCTCCGCTAATATTTCTTCCCGACTTTCTTTATCTTCGGGTTGTGCGCCACACATTTTAACTCGAACTGATCCACTCGGAAGACTTCCGCACGTAATATCCCCGAGGTATGTGTAGCGTGAGTTGCCTACATGCTTCCACAAATAAATGCCCCTCCATGTTCGGTGTGCAGAAATTTTTGGTGGCTGGTCGTCAATAACAGTGCCTGCAAGAAGGTCGGGGCCAATTCGAACAAGGAATTGATGCCCGTTGCAAACATCATGCTTGGTGTACACCTCAACTGCCACACCGTAGGGGATTTCACCCCTCCAATCTCCCAAGTCAACAAAGAACGCGCCCTGTTTTTTCATACGTTTTATTTCGCTTTGATTTCTTCGGTAAGGTTACGCCGAAGAAAAGAACTGTCAAAGGTATGTGGCGGGGAAAAGGTGAGATTTAGCCTCAAATAAGGCTTTTTTGACTTTTAAAAGCCGAGGCTAAAATGCCCTATTCACACGCAGTGCTTTATGTTATATACTAGTTTCTGGCAGGCAGAATCTGGCCAGGTTGGCAGAATTCGTCCGTTCGAGTCTCTGCTTTGAGGCGGGTGAGCCTGTTTGGCGCCGGCGCCGTATCCATGGATGGATGCGGCGCTTTTTTTCTGCGAGATACATTGCCGAGTCAGCTAAAGAATTGTAGTATTTAGACTTATGAAAGAGTACGATCATGGAAAGATTGAACCTAGGTGGCAGGCTCGCTGGAAAAAAAGTGGTTTGTTTAAAACGGGGAAGCACAACAACAAACCAAAATCATACGTACTCGATATGTTTCCGTACCCATCGGGTGAAGGACTCCACGTAGGTCATCCCAAGGGCTACATTGCAACTGATATTTACTCACGGTATAAAAAAATGACCGGGCACAACGTACTTCACCCGATGGGTTTTGACGCGTTTGGACTTCCGGCAGAAAATTTTGCACTAAAAAATAAAATTCATCCGAAAATTGCCGTAGATAAAAATGTAAAACGTTACAAGGAACAACTTTCAGTTTTGGGTTTTAACTATGACTGGGATCGTGAAATTAACACTACCGATCCGTCGTATTATAAGTGGACGCAGTGGATATTTCTCAAACTCTTTAAAGCCGGTTTGGCTTACCAATCGTGGGAACCTATTAACTGGTGTCCGTCATGCAAAACAGGGCTTGCAAACGAAGACCTTGAAGACGGAACGTGTGAACGTTGTGGGTCAGTTGTTGAAAAAAAACCTTTGCGGCAGTGGGCGTTGCGGATTACCAACTATGCCGAGCGCCTTTTAAGAGACCTCGATGCACTTAATGAAAGCAAACTACCGCACGTTGTCGATAAAAAAAACCCACCTCAAAAAGGATACCCTACGGTTGAGCGGCGCATGGTACATGCGTTAGTAAAAAATCCCGCCACCGGGAAATTTCTCGGCCTTAAATGGAAAAAGTTTCCATGGACAACGTTTGTGGTGGGCGGCGTTGAAGAGGGCGAGGATAGTATTGAGGCCGCGCGCCGCGAAGTACGTGAAGAAACCGGATACACCGACCTTACTTTTGTTCGGGCGTTAGGCGGACCGGTTGTGTCAGAGTACTTTGCTGCTCATAAAAAAGAAAACAGGCGTGCGTTGACAACCGCGCTCTACTTCGAGCTTGCATCAGATACCAGAGTTTCGCCTTCTAAAGAAGAGGAAGAGAAACACGCGACGGTGTGGCTAGCGCCGGAAGATCTTACAGAGGAAACAATGGCCTGCGCAGAGCTTCCGCTCTGGCTTAAACGCCTAGAGGCCCCGGCTGCTGCAGAAAACCCTCCGTTACTCCTCAACTGGCCCGAATCAATTAAGGAGAGTCAGCGCAACTGGATCGGAAGGAGTGAAGGCGTCAATCTTAAGCTTAAGATCAAAGATTTGGGAATTGAGGTCGAGATGTACGACTCGATTCCTCAGACGTTTGCTGCGCAAACATTCACAGTAATTGCGCCCGAACATCCGCTTGTTGAAACATTGGTAAAGTACACGCCGTATGAAAAGAAAGTTCTCGATTTTGTTGAAACGATAAAGCAAAAGAAGTTGGCAGGAGGATTTGATCATGTTAAAGATATGGAAGGTATTTTTACCGGTCGCTATGTCGAGTATCCGCCGACTGGCCGACTGCTTCCTATTTGGGTTGCTTCATACGCTGTGCTCGATTATGGCACTGGAATTGTAAACTGTAGCGCACATGATGAGCGTGATTTTAAATTCGCAAAAAAGTATGGCATTGAGCTTCATCCGGTACTATTTCCAGAAGACACTCTGCACGCCAAACGTGTTCAAAACACAGAACTCTTTTATTGCGAGCCAAACGGCACTCTCAAAGAACCCAAAGAGTTTACTGGGAGGCGCTGGGACGAAGCACGCCAGGATATTATAGATTTTTTGGTAAAAAAAGGCTGGGCCACAAGAAAAGTTAATTACAAACTACGCGACTGGGTTTTTTCCCGCCAGAGGTACTGGGGAGAACCGATCCCTGTTGTTCACTGTGCAACTTGCAAAACAAAAAGAGCAATTCTCATACACGGTTTTGAGGGTCATGGGGGAAATCACTGGTTTCCGTGGCTCAAGGGAGAACTTGAAAAACGTGGTATTGAAGTTAAAACTCCGACGTTATCAACCTCAGCACACCCGACCGTTGAGTCGTGGCTTGAGGAGTTGTTGCCCCTCGTAAAAGATTTTGGACCAAACGATATCATTGTCGGACATAGTTTAGGATCAAATGCCGCGCTTCAGCTCTTGCAGGCTGTTAAACGAAATATCGGTCATTTCTTTTTGGTTGCGAGCGCAATTGGGAGACCGCGTAGTGGTGATCACTGGAAAAAATTGCGCCGTGAATGGACAGGTTCGGATATCGATGCGCTTGAACAATTTTGGAAAAAGAAAATAAATTACACTTCTGTCGGTAAGTACGCATCGAGCGTGACCCTTATCCGATCGAAAGACGACGACGTAATACCCAAGGATACCCACGAGGATCTTCCAGACTCTTTTAAACAGGAGGAGTGGGATGGTCACGGTCATTTCAGTAGTAAAGAACCTCTTCCTCTTCTGTTTGGCCGAATTAGGGGCGTAATATCAGAAGGTGCGGTGCCGGTTCCTGAAAAAAATCTACCGGTTAAACTTCCCGATGTAAAATCTTACGAGCCTACCGGAACGGGAGAGTCACCCCTTGCTGCGATCAGTAACTGGGTCAACACCAAGTGCCCTCAATGTGGTGGGCCAGCACAACGGGAGACTAATACCATGCCGCAGTGGGCAGGTTCATCGTGGTACTATTTGCGCTACCTTGACCCCAACAACAAAAAAGCCCTTGCTGATCCGGCAAAAGAAAAATACTGGATGACCGGCTTGCCCCTGCGAGCCTCTTCCCAGGGCGCAGGTGGGGTTGATCTCTACGTTGGTGGAGCTGAGCACGCAACTCGCCATCTTATCTATGCACGTTTTTGGCACAAATTTTTATTTGATCAGGGCATTGTGAGTACGAATGAGCCGTTTACACGATTGCAGCACGTGGGTCTTATTGCCGGTAGCGACGGGAGGAAAATGTCGAAACGTTTTGGTAATGTAATTAACCCCGATGACGTCGTAAAAACATACGGCGCAGATACACTTCGTCTTTATGAAATGTTTATCGGCCCTTTCGATCAGGGGGCGGCCTGGAGCACCGAAAGCATCATAGGCTCACGACGCTTTATCGAACGTGTGTGGAAACTTTTTGACAAGATTGCACCACAGGTAGAGGGCGCTTCGTACGAGACGACTCTCCACAAGACTATAAAAAAAGTAGGCGAAGATATAGAAGCCTTCAAATTTAATACCGCGATAAGCGCACTTATGATTTTGGTGAATGAACTTGAAAAGTCGTCCCGGATAGCGACACGTGATTTTGAGAAACTACTCCTCTTGCTTTCTCCGTTTGCGCCTCATGTTACTGACGAACTCTGGTCACTTGTGGGACACAAAAAGAGTATCTACGAGGAAGAGTGGCCCGTATTCGATGCCTCAAAACTTCTTTCTCAAACAGTCACTATCGGGGTTCAAATTAATGGAAAAGTAAGGAGTGAGTTATCGATAGAGCAGGGAGCAGAGGAGCTTTCGATAAAAGAGAAAGCTCTTAAGGATCCGACTGTTGCGAAATGGGTTGAAGGTAAACAGATCCGGAAGGTCATTTACGTTAAAGATCGACTCATCAATCTGGTCATCTAGGGGGTCTTGACAGCTTACTTGACCCAGAAACCAGTATGTGATTGAATAAGACGGCATTGACGGAGCAGGTTCGCAGTGGTGGTTAAGACATTCATTATAAAAGCTTTTATTCGTTAATTAATAGCTATGGGTACGTCGCTTACATTTAAGCCGAAGCAGGTAATTAAGAGGATTTTGACGAGTTTAAATCCTCGTGCCAAAGACATTATTGTCAGCCGTTATGGCCTCGGTAAAGAGACCAAACGAATGACTCTCGAGGGCATTGGAAAGAAATACGGTATTACGCGTGAGCGCGTCCGTCAGATTGAAAACTACGCCCTCAACCACATACGAAAATCGGAATATTTTAAAAAAGAAAAGCAGGCTTTTGATGAACTCAAGGGTGTTTTTTACGGTGTTGGTGGCGTTGTAGCCGAACACGACATCTTGGAGCACATGGCAAAGGATAAAAGCGACCAAAACCACCTTTATCTCATGATGGTATTAGGGGATGACTTTAAGAAAATAAAGGAAGACGAAGAATTTCATCACCGCTGGTTTGTTGACGATGAAGTATCCCGCAAAGTTCATGAGTCACTCAAGAAACTCTACAAGAGCCTCTCTGATGACGATATTATTCCTGAGTCTGAAATCGTCAGTCATTTCTTGAAACATCTTGAGGACGTAAGTGAAGAATACAAAAACGAAGAAATTTTGCGCCGCTGGTTGTCACTCTCAAAAAAGATTTCCAAGAATCCGTTGGGTGAATGGGGATTGAATGCCTCGCCTAATATTAAGGTTAAAGGTGTTCGCGATTATGCGTTTCTGGTCTTGCGCAAACACGGTTCTCCAATTCACTTCCGTGATGTTGCAAAGCAGATCGAAAAGTTATTCCAGAAGAAAGCTCACGTCGCCACGACTCATAACGAACTCATCAAAGATCCTCGTTTTGTTCTCGTTGGTCGTGGTCTCTACGCTCTCGCTGAGTGGGGTTACATGTCAGGCGTGGTAAAAGATGTCATCCGAAAAATTGTTGAAAAAGAAGGTCCGTTAACCAAAGATCAAATCATCCAGAAGGTTATGAAGGAGCGCTACGTAAAAGAAAATACTATTTTGGTTAATCTTCAGAACCCAAAATTCTTCAAGAAAGATCGCGAAGGTCGCTACTCATACGCCGGTTAAAAAAGCTTGTTATATCGTTTAGGAACCAACCCCGCCTTTGCGTGTCAAAGGCGGGGTTGGTATCATTATGGCTATGTCAGGACTTATAGATCTCTTAACCAACAGTGTAGTAACACGCGGGCTCGGAAGTGCGTTCGTATACGCCTATAAATTTTACCCGATATGGTTGCCTTTTTTTCTTATGTTTGCATTTTGGAGGGTGTGGATAGCCTACGTTCAATCGAAGTATATTGCCTCACTTGAATACACATTGCTCGAGTTCAAGCTCCCGCGCGAGATTATGAAGACGCCGCTCGCGATGGAACTCGCGCTTACCAACCTTATCTTGGGTTCAGGAGAGACCACCTTCTGGGATCGTGCTTGGAAGGGAAAAGTTCGTGCCTCATTTTCTTTTGAGATAGTTTCAATTGAGGGCAAAGTTCACTTCTTCTGCTGGACTAGAAAAAATTTGCGCAACTATCTCGAAGCCCACATCTACGCAAACTATCCTTCGGTCGAGGTTCACGAAGTGCCTGATTACGCCCTCGATCTCTACTTCAATCCTGGAGAAAACAGTCTGTGGGGTTGTGACATGGTTTTGACCAAACCAGATCCTTATCCGATAAAAACATATATTGATTACGGGTTGGACCGAGAAATGGTAGAGGAGGAATCTAAAGTTGATCCGATTGCGCCTGTTGTTGAGTTTTTGGGTAGTATGAAAAAAGGAGAAGTAATGGCTATGCAAATTGTTGCCCGAGCGCACAAGAAACGCTATTTTCCCGAGGGTTTGTGGGAAAAAGAAGATAAGTGGAAAGATGACGCTAAAAAAGAAATTAAAAAAATTCGTGAAGATGCCACACCCAAGATTGAGGGTTCTCTATATCCAGGCTTTCCCAATCCAACTAAAGGAGAAACTGAACTTATTGCATCTCTTGAGCGCAGTATAGCCAAACCTGGTTTTGACGTGGGTATCAGAGTGATGTATTACGCACAAAACGAAAGTTTTGTTGGTGTAAATATCCCGACCATGCTTTCGATTATGAAACAATACAACGCAAACAATTCAAACGGTTTTGTCCCTTCACGCTGGCTCGCAAAGTACGATTACCCGTGGCAGGATTTTAGAGAAATCCGCCAAAATGCGGAACGAAGACGCTTTCTTAAGGCCTGGAAACGCCGCTGTTATTTTCATTCCCCCTTTAAGTTTAAACCCGCAATTTTAAACACCGAAGAACTCGCCACCATTTTTCACTTTCCAGGCCAGGTGGTTGAAACACCAACATTTACGCGCATTCCTTCTAAAAAAGGCGGGGCACCTTCAAACATTCCTGTTTAATACCCTATGGACGAAGCACCCAGAAAGAACGGCTCTTTTTCCGCGCCCCCTTTGTTAGTTGTGCCTAAAACAAATAGCGGAAAACACCGAAAACTTCTTTTTGCATTTGTATTTTTAATTGGCGTACTCATACTTGGCACGTTGGTTCTCCGAGAGTGGAAAACGCCGAAAGCATTCCCCGTTGGAGAAATTGTAGAGATTAAAGAAGGAGAAACACTTGGCGCAGTTGCGACAACTCTTGAAAACAGAAACCTTGTCACTTCGGCATTCTGGTTTCAAGTTATTACGGCACTCGTGGTGGGTGAACGTAATATTAAAGCGGGAACATACCTATTTGAAAACAAACTCACACTCACCGAAGTAATTAAAAAACTTTCCCGTGGGGAATACGGGTTCGCTGTAATAAAAGTCACGGTGCCAGAAGGGCTTTCTGTTCCACAAATTGGAGATATTTTTTCACAAAGGCTCGATTCATTCTCCGGAAAGGAATTCACAACTCTCGCACTCCCAAAAGAAGGTTACCTTTTTCCTGAAACCTATTCGTTTCCCAAAAATGCTACCCCGGAAGACGTGATCACAAAAATGTTTATAACCTTTTCTGAAAAGATAAAACCTCTTGAGGCAGAATTGCTTGCGTCCGGACATACTCTTAAAGAAATTACTACCATGGCATCTATTCTCGAGGAAGAAGCAAAAACAACCGAATCTCGAAAAATTGTTTCGGGTATTCTCTGGAAGAGAATAGAATTAAAAATGCCTCTTCAGGTTGACGCAGCATTTTCACACGTAAATGGTAAGAGCACCTATGATCTAACTACAAATGATCTTAAAATCGATTCTCCGTACAACACCTATAAATATCTTGGCCTTCCGCCTACCCCCATTTCTAATCCGGGACTTGATTCAATTGAAGCTACTCTTCGCCCCATTTTGAGCAAATACCTTTACTATCTTTCTGAACGTGACGGCACTATGCACTATGCTCAAACATATGCGGAACATTTAAAAAACAAGGCTCAGTACATTCCGCGTTAGAAAATAAAAAACCGAGCACTAGGCTCGGTTACGCCGGATAACATTTTTCTTCTTTTTTCGTCTGAGACGAGGCAAACCCATATCAGCGATTAAGAGGGTGCGATTCTGCTTTGAGCTGAAGTGCTTATAAATGGAGAGAACTTTCCAGCCCTTAGCAAGATATCCATTCAGAGTTTTGGTAGTGGATTTTGACTCCGTAAAGCCAGGGCCGTGCCCCGTCGATTCAAGTACCCCCAGATGCAAGCACATTGTGGCGCGATATTTTTTAATATCAGTAAACATGAGCTGACCTTTTTGTTTGAGTTTTTCTAAAAAAAAGACTATCATCGGCTTGTGAAAAGTCAAGATTTGAGGAAAAAAGTATATGTCGGCCTTTCCGGCGGAGTTGATAGCTCCGTCTCTGCGGCATTGCTAAAAAAACAAGGTTATCAGGTGACCGGAGTTTTTATAAAGGTGTGGCAACCTGATTTCTACGAATGCACGTGGAAGGAAGATCGGCTGGACGCTATGCGGGTTTGCGCCAAACTCAATATTCCATTTGTTACTCTTAATCTCGAAAAGGAATATAAAAGGGAAGTCGTTGATTACATGATTCGCGAATATAAGGTTGGCAGAACGCCCAATCCCGACGTCATGTGCAACAAGTATGTAAAATTCGGTGCCTTCTTTAAATGGGCAATAAAAAACGGTGCGGATTATGTAGCAACGGGCCACTATGCGCAGGCTAAAAAAGTCAAAAATGGCCGTATGACACTTTCGGTATCAAACGACAAAGAAAAGGATCAGACATATTTTCTCTGGACACTTTCGGAGCGGGAACTTAAAAAAACACTTTTTCCTGTTGGCCACCTTACAAAAACTCAGGTTCGTCGTTACGCGAAAAAGTTTGACTTACCGACAGCGCTTAAAAAAGACAGCCAGGGCCTCTGTTTTATCGGAAAGGTAAATATGAAAGAATTCCTGAGTCATTACGTCACTCCAAAACAGGGCAAGGTGCTTGATACTGATGGTACTACGATCGGCTACCATCGCGGTTCATTATTTTTTACGCTCGGGGAGCGACACGGCTTTACTATTACCAAAAAAACGGCTCACGATACGCGTCTGTTTGTTGTAAAAAAGGACCTTCGTCGTAATACTATTACCGTTGCTCGGAAATTGAAAAAGCAAGAGAATCCTTCGGACAGCGATGATACGCGTGTCACCCTTACGAACGTACACTGGATTTCACGAGAACCGCATACAAATAAACCATACTACGGTCGAGTTCGGTATCGTCAGCCTCTTGCCGAATGTTTTCTTGAGCACATGAGTAGTGGTAAAGCCACAATTCAATTTACGAAATCTCAGTCTTTTCTTACTCCCGGGCAGTCGCTTGTTATTTACAATGGTGCCGAATGTGTTGGAGGGGGAATCATTAGCAATTAAGATGGTATACTTATACCTATGGAAAACAACAATTCATCAAATACAAAAATTATCATTGCGGTTATTATTGTTATTGCTCTCGTGCTTGTTGGTTATGGTTTTTATCGCTCGCGCGTTTCAACAACGGTTGATCTTTCACCTACGCCAGGTCTTTCACCTTCACCGGAAGAACAATTTCCTGGAGAGATTGTAAACACTAAACACCAGTTTATGAACGGGAAACATACCTACGTAGGAGTATTTGAACTGCCAAATCCATGTACTAGCTTGAGCTACGATGTCGTTAGGGATACTCTCAACCCATCGCGCGTAGAACTTAACTTTAAAACCATGGATGCCGGTGAAGGTTGTGCACAGGTAATCACGCCAAAACCGTTCAAAGTAACTTTTGATGCTCCCGAAAAAATAACAGTCATCGTAACGCGAGACGGTAAATCAGTGAAATTCAATCTCTTCGAAGTTCCCGCAAAGGAAAATATCGATACATTTGAAATTGAGATAAAGGGTTAGGTTTTAGAAGAGCTTTTAAACAGATGGGTAAAGACAGCCTCTGTAAAGAGAGGTATACTTGGGGCGTATCCTGATTGTTAGAGTGTTCTTTGGTTTCTGAATTGTTTAAGAATTAAAATAACGTCACACTCCAATGAAAAAGACAGAATACGTTGCTGAGGAATCACGTGGCATATCATGGTCGTTCAGTATTATTTTTGCGGTAATTGCGTTTGGTGCCGGCTACGTCCTCGGTATCCGAGGAATTAACCCGCCACAAAGCGAAACTGCAGCCGACGAATTAGATTCTAGTCGGTTGGATGAAAAAAGCACTTTAACTGAGAAATACTCGCTTGAAGTCGCGGATCAAAATCCGGGCCTTAGTGTTGTAATACAAAATGTTCATATGACAGTTGCGGGTTGGGTTACCATCCGGGAAAATCTCGATGGGGAACCCGGGAAAATATTAGGCGCGCAGATGTTTAATCCTGAAGATACATCAGGTGAAGTTACACTGTTGCGTTCAACATTGCCCGGCAACACTTATTTTGCAGAGCTTCGCAGTGATAACGGAGACAGAATGTTCTCGGTTATTGATGACGCACCACTTTCAAGCAGTCTTGGTACTGTGCGCGCTTCTTTCGTTACGCCTGAAAAAAGTGCACCTCCGCGAAACGACCTTTCGCAGTAATCGAACGTTGACCATAATGTCTGAGTATTACAATCCTAAGAAAACACGCGGGATATTCAATCCGGAATCCCGTGAGCCGTTCAAGCTCTCGCGTTCAAAGATTGACCTTTTTATCGAATGCCCTCGCTGTTTTTACCTTGATAGACGAATGGGACTTGGCCGCCCGCCGGGTTTTCCCTTCAACCTCAACAGTGCTGTTGACCACTTGCTCAAAAAAGAGTTTGATCTTCACCGTACCAAAAAAACCGCTCACCCATTGATGGCACACTACAAAATTGACGCAGTACCCTTTGATCATCCACAGATGGATATCTGGAGAGAAAATTTTAAGGGTATTCAGTATCTTCACGAACCAACTTCACTTCTTATAACCGGTGCAGTCGATGATGTATGGAAAAACGAGACGGGGGAGCTCCATGTGGTTGATTACAAGGCAACAAGTAAAGACAGTGAGGTTAACCTCGATGCCGAATGGCAAGATGGCTACAAGAGGCAGGTTGAGGTCTACCAGTGGCTGTTCAGAAAAAACGATTTTAAAGTTTCGGACACTGCTTATTTTGTGTACGCGAATGGCAAACGTGACCGAAAGGCTTTTGACGGAAAGCTTGAGTTTGATATTTCGATCATTCCGTACGTCGGAAACGGAAACTGGATTGAAAAAACACTCCCCGCAATTAAAGAACTGCTTCTTTCCTCCAAAGTCCCGGCCTACACCGACAACTGCGATTATTGTATGTATATTCAATCGATGGGCAACGTCTTACGCAGAAAAAAAACGGACGGGGGTGAGGAAAAAACCGCCGTAAAAAATACACTATTTTGATTTCTATGTTTAATTTTAAAACGCGCGAGGAGCTCTACGAGCATCTACTCAACCAAAGCAAAGTTCTGACGACACCGGCGCTCCAGAAAGCTTTCGAAGAAATTGACCGTAAGGATTTTGTTCCGGCTGATTACGACATTGAAGCGTACGAGGATTATCCGGTACCTATTGGCCACGGGCAGACGATTTCGCAACCAACAACGGTAGGTTTTATGTTGGAACTTCTAGACATTGAACCTGGAAACAAAATTCTGGACGTGGGGTCTGGTTCTGGCTGGACTACTGCACTTTTAGCGCATCTTACCGGAAACACCGGGCGCGTGTACGGCGTCGAACGTATTCCTGAGCTGGTCACCCTCGGACAACGTAATTTAAAAAAGTATCCTTTTCCAAACGCGACTATTGAACAAGCGCAGCCAAAGCCGGGTCGTTCAGGGGAACTCTTTGACAAAATATTGGTATCAGCAGAATCCGAGGAAACTCCCGATGCGTTAGTTAAACAACTTGTTCCCGGAGGAACTATAGTGCTGCCCGTTAGCGGCGCTATTACCAAAATTCAGAAGAAAGAAAACGGTACTTATGAGGAAAAGCGTCACCCCGGCTTTATGTTTGTCCCTCTTATACTCGGGAAGTAGGATCGTAGCCCCCACATCTGGGGAAAATCGATTCGCTGGCTAGGCGTCTACCGCGTATAATGAAAGGAAAGATACTTTAGTATGCGAAACGTACGATTACTTTTTTCTCTTTTTCTACTTTTAACCCCCGCGGCACTTTTCGCATTCGGCGGAGAAAGTGCAAATAATTCCTTCGGAACACTCCTGTGGAAACTAACTCAGAATCTCTACTCCCTCGATCGCACTCTCACCAGTCTTCCTGAAACAGGACAACTCGCCCAAATTGTCCTTCCACCATCAGGACCGCCAGCTTCTTCGTATACCGTGTCCGTTGTAAAAACTGGAGGTGGCGACGGGATTGTGCAGGGAACCGGCCTCAGTTGCGGAATAGATTGCAGTGAAATAGTTTCAACCGGTTCTGTTTATATTTTACACGCAACTCCGCTCGGCAACTCTTTCTTTACCGGCTGGAGCGGTGCGTGTACCGGAACTGGAAGCTGCATACTCCAGATCAATTCGGGAAAAAATGTAACTGCAAATTTTGTACAGGGATTTGGTGTTGCCAGTATATTTACGTTACGTGTTATCAAATCAGGAACCGGAACTGGAAACGTATTTTCTGGAAGCATCATCGAGTGCGGAAGTGACTGTACGCACACAGGAACTCAAGGAACCACCCTCACACTGACTCCGGCCGTAGGGTCACTTAGTCGCTTTAGCGGCTGGGTTGGTGGCGGCTGTACCGGAACTGCACCATGTCAGATCACTCTCAACCGTGATACCGAGGTGTATGCGTTTTTTGACGGAATAAATGATCCTTCAAGTATTACCCCGACTCAATCCGGGCAACAGTATACCCTTCAGGTAGTGAAAAGTGGCGGGGGAGACGGAATAATTATTGGCCCCGGAATTGCTTGTGGCAGCGAATGCAAACGCTTGGATGTGAAGTGGACAAGCGTCGTTTTGCGCGCGTTTCCTCAATCTAACTCCTTCTTTAATGGGTGGAGCGGCGCCCCCTGTTCAGGAAGAGGCGAGTGTGAGGTTCTTTTTAACAAAGACTACACGGTGACCGGTATTTTTCTTCCAAATACCGTAAACGAAGTACGTCCGTCACCATCACCCTCCGGGCCCGTTGAGAAATATGCTGTCGTCGTGAACAAAATAGGGACGGGGATCGGCACGGTCTCTGCCGGAGGGCTTCCACCTGCCATAAATTGTGGAAACGACTGCAACGAGCCTTTCACAAAAAATTCTCAGGTAACGCTTAGTGCTTCAGTCGGACTTGGTTCTGAGTTTAAAGGCTGGACAGGTGAAGGGTGCAGCGGCGTAGGAACCTGCGTTCTTACTGTTACAGGAAATAAAATTGTCACCGCACGTTTTGATAAGGCTATCATTTCTCCACCGGGTTACTTTGAGGCAGAGAACGCCACGCTGTCAGAATCAATGTCATCACTTAAAGATGCCAACGCCTCAAACGGAAGGTACATTTCTTCGGGCGTTCGAGATTATGGCCGGGCCACATTGCCGATCAATGTTTCGACGACCGGCAACTATGTCATCTGGGCACGGATTCTTTCGAAAGATATTCAGAGTGACTCCTTATATGTTTCGCTCGACGGTGGATTGGAGGATATCTACGATACAGCTGAAGGCCTGTGGTCTCCTCAGTGGCAGTGGACACGCATTACCGGAAGGTCTCAAAACGGTGGCCATGCAAATGTGGGAAATGCGAACCCTCGTATCTTTAACCTCGGCGCCGGGAATCATACCCTGACATTTAGAACACGTGACCCGAACACCAAACTCGACAAAATTTTTCTCACCACCTCACGTACATTGACACCTACAGGATTTGTTGATTCGCCGTCACCTGCACCTCCAGGTTCACGAGATGCATTTACTCGAAATCTGACACTCGGATCACAGGGCGAGGATGTTCGTCGACTTCAGAAATTTTTGAACGGACAGGGATTAATTGTTGCACGTAGCGGAATCGGATCACCTGGAAATGAGAGCTCTTACTATGGAACGGCGACGGCGGATGCAGTTGCGCGCTTTCAGGAACGCTATACGCTTGAAATACTTGGTTCCCGTGGTCTGACCTCAGGCACCGGAATTCTTGATGAAATAACACGGAAAAAACTGAACTCTCTTGTGGGCCCTATTTAAATCGAATTCTAGAATTTAGCCCAGTTTTAATATAGAATAGAGCCCTCTATGACATCAGATGAAATCCGTAAACGATTTCTGGCTTTTTTTGAAAAACGTGGGCATACCATTATTCCTTCGGCATCGCTTGTTCCTGAAAATGATCCGACAGTACTCTTTAATACTGCCGGCATGCAACCATTGGTGCCGTATCTTTTAGGCAGAGAGCACCCGCTCGGTAAACGACTGGCAAATATCCAAAAATGTGTGCGCACCGGTGATATAGATGAAATAGGGGACAACACTCACCTCACCTTTTTCCAGATGTTGGGAAATTGGTCTTTGGGCGACTACTTCAAGAAAGATGCCATAACGTGGAGCTACCAGTTTTTAACATCGAAGGAAGAGGGGCTTGGACTTGATCCGCAGCGTTTGTATGTAACTGTTTTTGCCGGTGATAATAACGCACCGAGGGACGACGAAGCCTCACAAATCTGGGAATCGGTGGGCGTTCCGAAGAATCGAATTTATTTTAAAGATGCAAGTGCAAATTGGTGGCCCGCTGTGAAGGGAAAGGATACCTGGACTGGCCCGACGGGGCCCTGTTCGGAAATGTTTTATGACCTAACGCCTAAGGGACTAGGAGATCTGACGCCTGCAGAGTATGACAAAGCCGACAATGAACAGAAAGTTGTCGAGATTTGGAACGACGTTTTTATGGAATATGAAAAGCGGGACGGCAAAATTGTTGCACAACTTGCCAAAAAAAATGTTGACACAGGCGCCGGTTTCGAACGAATGGTTGCCGTTCTCAAACACAAGGATAACGTCTACGATACGGATCTTTTCGAACCCATCATGGCTAAAATTGATGAGTTTACGTCAAAAAAAGACACTCGCGCTCAAAGAATAATAGCTGATCACATTCGTACTTCCGTTTTTCTTTTAGGCGACGGGGTTCTTCCATCAAATACTGACCAGGGTTACATTCTACGTCGTTTACTGCGCCGCGCCGTTCGATTTGCTGACGTCCTCGGCATGAAACACGGCTCACTTTTTTGGATCGCGGAGGCTGTTATTAGTAAGTATGGGAAGGATTACTCGAACCTTATTGAGAAGCGCGATCATATAAAAAAAGAGATTGACGGGGAAGAAGGTAAATTTAGAAAAACTTTGGAAGCTGGATTAAAAAAACTCAGTAAGCTTATTAAAGAAAGGGGGGCTGCCCCGCAGTATGCCGTTAAACTAAGGCCCGACTTTGGGTCAAAGAGTAAAGATTACATTAATGCCATTTCAGGCAAGGACGCTTTTGATCTTTATCAGAACTACGGCTTTCCTTTTGAACTAATACGAGAGGAACTTGCTCAGCACGCCCTCTTTCCACATGAGGAAGAATTTAAACAGGAATTTGAATCTCATTTAAAGCATCACCAAGTAGCTTCCCGGATTGGTGCGGAAAAAAAGTTCAAGGGCGGACTTGCTGACCACAGCGACAAGGTGGTTCAGTACCACACCGCAACGCACCTTTTACACAAAGCGCTCCGTGATGTTTTAGGAGGTCATGTCGAGCAGAAAGGCTCGAATATAACAGGAGAGCGACTCCGTTTTGACTTTTCTCACCCGCAAAAAATGACCGACGAAGAAAAGAAAAAAGTTGAAAGTATTGTTAATGAAAAAATACAGGATAAACTGCCTGTTCAGAGTGCCATACTTTCAAGAGATGCGGCAGAAAAAAGTGGCGCACTTCATTTCTTTGGCGACAAATATGGTGATGAGGTCAGCGTCTACTTTATTGGAAATTCACTTGAAACAGCGTACTCCAAAGAGTTCTGTGGTGGACCTCACGTTACCAACACAGGCAATCTAAAAGGAACTTTTAAAATTCAAAAAGAAGAAGCAGTCTCTGCTGGCGTGCGAAGAATTAAAGCAGTTCTCAGCTGAGAAAACTCGCGGGAAGCTGTGTTATACTTTTTGCATGTCAGTCTTCTCGTCAATTTTGCACAAAGGAAAAAAACATACTATTTTCATACACGTAGGGAGCGGAAGTGTCTCCATTGCACTCGCTGACTATTCAGAAAAAAAGCCGACAATATCGCACACTGCCCGCGAGTCACTTATCCTGAAGAAAAATATCACCTCCTCGAGAGAACTTACCACTCTTAAAAATTCTCTCGACCGTACGATTGAATCTTTTATTACGAACTTGGGGAATAATAAGCTTATCCTTGATGAAAAAATAGACGTTGTCGCCGTTTTTTCTTCTCCGTGGTACGTTTCTCAGACAAAAATTGTTACCGTCGAGCACAAGGAACCCCTTCTCATCACCAGTGATTACCTCGAATCACTTTCAAAAAAAGAGGCGGCCACTGCACAAATTGCTCGAAGGGGAAAAGAGAGCATTCAAACTGTCGAAAGGGAAACGGTGATTAACTCAAAAATACTTGAGGTAAAACTCAATGGTTATAAAGTTCAAAAACCTGTCGGAAAACGCGCTACCGCTATTGAAATTGCGCTGGTGACCACCAGCTATCCGACAGCGGTAATTGAGACACTCAAGAACAGCCTCAATCGATTTCACCGTTTGCATGATCTTGAGTATTACCCCTTTTCGTTAATAGGATTTTCAGTAGTTCGCGACACATTTGCAGACATAGAAAACAATATTTTTTGTGAAATTGGAGGAGAAGTGACCGACGTAACTATTTCAAAAAAAGGACTCATACTAGAGACCATATCACTTCCGGTCGGGAGTCACACGTTGAACCGGCAGCTTTCCGAGACCTTAAATATTCTTCCTGATGTTGCACAGTCGTACCTTTCACTCGATAGTTCAGACAGCCTGCACCAGGAAATGACTGCGTCGGTCAAGGCTGCACAAGAAAAAGTGCGGCAAACCTGGATTGCTGCATTTAAGAATGCGCTCACCGAATTTTCTGAAGAAATTTTTCTCCCCCGAACAATTTTTCTTATTTCCGAACACGGAACGGGAGATTTTTTCCTCGACATTATGAAGAAAACCGAATTTCGCGAGATTGCATTTAATGCAATCGGTACTGATGCCCGTCTTTTGAGCAGCCGTACGCTCTCTAGCCTGGTTCCTTACCAACCGCAGGTTAAGCGTGACTCCTTTTTGTCGCTGACTGTCTTTTTCCACTCCCGTCGCGCCTTATCAAACTAGGGTATTTTTGATATCATAATTGTGCATTTGTGGCTACAGTGGTGTTTTGACTTCCGTAGTTTTAATCGTTATGCCTAAAAATATTTTACAAGATATTGTTCCTAAAAATCAGAAAAGCATTCGACGTATTCCTATTCCGGAACGGAGAAACCGCGAAAATGCCGAGCACTCGGGGCGACAGCGCTCACGACTTGAAAAAGTTGAGTATCTTGACGACTCAACAGATACTGTAGACCCCGTTGAAAAGGAGCTTGCCCCACAACTCCGAAAAAACCGCTCAAAACATTCGTTTATACGGCGTCATACACTAATCATCTCAACCGTTGTAGGAATTCTCCTGGTCGCTTTTATAGCGACTTCCGTTTTTGCAAGCGTTACGGTTCGTTTGTTTCCTAAAAAATACACTGTCGCTGCTGTCGCGACCTTTGATGCTAAGAAGGATCCGGCTGAGGGGGAATTGGGCTACACTACAACGTCATTTGAACTACAAAAAAGTGCTACCGTCGCGGCAACTGGCGAGAAAAAGGTAGATACGCGAGCAACCGGAACTGTTGTTATCTACAATAATGATTCTGCCGTAAGTCAGCGCCTCATCATTAACACGCGTCTCGAAACCCCGAGCGGTTTAATTTTCCGCTTAACACAATCGGTTGTTGTGCCGGGGCGCACTACGGCGAACGGAAAAATAACGCCTGGCAGTGTTGAGGCTCGTGTTCAGGCAGACGATAGTGGCGAAAAATATAATATCGGGCTTACCGACTTCACGATTCCTGGTTTTAAGGGGACTCCGAAATTCACAACATTCTACGCGCGTTCAAAAACATCGATGACCGGAGGTTTTTCGGGAATTCAAAAAGTTGTTAATGAAACGGAGCTTGAACAAAAAAAGACTGAACTAAAAAAGGCACTCGAATTTGAAGCACGCGAAGGTCTTTCGGCAAAAATACCGCGCGGCGAACTTTCCTATCCTCAACTGGTGACGACGAGTTTTGTTGACCTTCCTGACACATCCACCTCTAAAAGCTCGGCCACTGTAAACGTAAAAATTATCGTTACCGTAGTAAGTTTTGACCCGAACTCATTTGCTAAAAATGTAGCACGTAAGACCATATCCAATTTTGACGAGACCGACGTAATTCTCTCTGACCCGAGCACCCTCGTAGTAAGTTTTGTAGATACTCCGGATTTTACCAAAAACATGATACGTCTCTCGATTAAGGGAAACGCAGAATTTATTGCCCAAATTGACGGACCGACTGTTTCAGCCCTTCTCGCGGGAAAACAAAAAAAAGCCTTTAATCAGGCCCTTTCTGGGGTAAAAGGCCTTGAAAAGGCAGAAGCGAGCATTCGACCGCTCTGGCGAGTTACTTTTCCAGCCAATCCTTCACGCATCAAAACAACAGTTGTACTTGACTAATATCGAGTCTCTTTGCTAGTATAGTGAACGCTCTATTTAGTAATGGAAGAACCCAAAAGAAAACCTGCTGAAGTATCGGGAGTGGTCACTGAAGCGCTCCCCGACACGCTTTTTCGGGTTAAACTCGATAACGGAACTGATCTTCTTGCATACCTTGCAGGGAAGATGAAAATGAATCGTATTCGAGTCTTGGTGGGCGATAAGGTTACGTTGCATGTTGATCCCTACGGCGGAAAAGGAAGGATCACGCGCAGAATGTAGATAGAGAGGGTATACGTTTAAAAGCACCGTTGGCGCTTTTAATTTTGTTTTAGTGGGGGCGAAAACAACGTCCGCGCAACAGCAAAAAAGATAAGTTGCTTTCATTTTTTTTCATAAAAATTTCATGCGCGTTAAAGCTTCCATACAAACAAAATGTCCGAAATGCCGCGTCGTTCGACGTAAAGGTTATCTGTACGTCATCTGCAAGGGAAATCCGCGACACAAACAACGTCAGGGTTAATTTATAACAATCGTTTAGCTACTATAAAATTATGCGTATTGCCGGAATCACACTGCCTGATAATAAGAGAATCGACGTCGCGTTAACGGCCATTTTTGGAATAGGTCGTCCGCTTGCTGCATCAATTTTGGAAGAGGCAAAAGTTGATCCTGCGCTTCGAGCGAAAGATATTCCTGCAAAAGATGAGCAGGAGATTCGACGCCTCGTTGAAGCAAAGGCTATCGAGGGTGAACTTCGCCGCAAAATTGCGGGAAACATTAAGCGTCTTAAAGATATCAAAGCATACCGGGGTAGCCGTCACGTGAGAGGACTCCCAACTCGCGGCCAACGAACAAAGACCAACTCGCGCACCCGTCGAGGAAACGTACGAAAGACCATGGGTACGGGACGCCGAGCGGTTGAGAAAAAATAAAATATAACTAACCAAACGAACAATGGGTAAGAAACGAATAGTTACACAAGGAGAAAACAAAGAAGGAGCACCAGCTCCGGTTAAAGTGTCGTCTCGTCGGCATGTTGAATTTGGAACACTCTACATCGACGCTACCTACAACAATACCAAAGGACTTCTTACCGATTCTAAGGGTAATGCGCTTGTGTGGAGCTCGAGCGGCACCCTTGGATTTAAAGGCGCAAAAAAAGGAACTCCGTTTGCAGCTGCCAAAGTCGGCGAACTCCTGGGTGAAAAGGCTCAGGGAGTCGGAATGAAAGAAGTTTCTGTTATTGTACGAGGAGTTGGATCAGGCCGTGAGTCGTTGATCCGAGGTTTTATGTCAAAGGGGATCGGCCTGGCGGTAATTAAAGACGTAACCCCTGTTCCACATAATGGCCCGCGACCAAAGAAACCCCGCCGCGTTTAAATTCTTGATTTTAATTTTTTGATTTAATTATGATTACACCACCACGTTACAAAGTAGCCCGCCGACTCGGCGCCTCAACCTACGAGAAAACACTCTCGCCGAAATTTGCGCTACGTTCACAACAGAAATCTGGTCGCAAAGAGTTTACGCGACCAAAAACTGACTACGGTATGAAAATGCTCGAGAAACAGCGTGTTCGCTTTTCGTACGGCATTAGTGAACGCCAATTTTCAGGTTATGTACGGGGTGCAAACGAATCAAAGTCAGCTAACCGCAGTGAGGTTCTTTACACCTCGCTTGAATCACGACTTGATAATGTTGTGTTCCGTGCAGGACTCAGCAACAACTCTCGCCAGAGCGCACGGCAACTGGTATCACATGGCCACATTACCGTAAATGGAAAACGCGTTACGATCCCTTCCTTTAAAGTTTCAGTGGATGACCTTATCTCGATCTCGAAACGCAGTGTCGGAAAGAAAATTTTCGAGGGTCTTGATAAAAAGCTTGCTGAGGTTAAAAACCCTGCATGGCTTGCATTAAACATTGAAAAGAAGGAGGTGAAGGTGCAGGGAACACCGAAGACCGACCAGGCGGAGTTTTACGCAACCCTGCGCTCGATTTTGGAATTTTATAAACGCTAACGTCGAGCCTTAGCGCATTAATTATTACGCACTGTAAGTTTTTTAGAAAACCATGTCGATACATAACATCGTACTTCCGTCGAAGCCAAAGATTGTTAAGGAGGAGGGAAACACCGGAATCTATGAGATAGACGGCCTCTATCCTGGCTACGGACACACGTTGGGTAACTCACTTCGCCGCATTATCATGTCCTCGCTTCCCGGCGCGGCTATTACCTCTATAAAGATTGCCGGTGTCGAACATGAGTTTTCGACCTTAAACGGAGTTAAGGACGACGTTGTCACTATGATTCTTAACTTGAAGAAGGTTCGCCTTCAAATGGTTTCAGACGAACCACAGTCAGCTCGTCTTAAAGTGAAGGGTGTTAAGAAAATTACCGCAGCTGACATCGAGGTTCCCGGTCAGCTCACTATTTTGAATCCTGAGCAGGTAATTGCTGAACTTACGGACAAAAATGCAGAGCTCGATGTTGAAATGACCATCGAACGAGGTTTGGGATATATTCCTAAGGAAGTTGTTCAGAAAGATCGCGTCGAAATTGGCTCAATTACACTTGATGCAATCTTCAGCCCCATTGAACGCGTTAACTACGAGGTAGAAAACATGCGCGTTGGCAATCGAACAGATTTCAACAAACTTAAGCTTTCTATTGAAACCGACGGAACCATTTCCCCCCATGACGCTTTGGAAAAATCTATTCAGATCATGATCACACAACTCAAGGCAATTGTTGGCTTTGAGGAGGAAGTGCCTGAAGAAGTGTTGGCAAAGCAGGAAGAGGAAAAGGCAGACGAGAAAGCGGCGGCCTCAGAGAAGAAGGCTGATATCGATCCTGAATTTCTCAAAACGCGCACTGACTCGATCGGCCTTACTGCTCGAGTGGCAGCGGCATTAAGCAATGCAAACATTCGCACGTTGGGAGGCCTCATCCGAAAGAAGGAAGAGGATCTTTTAGACATTGACGGACTCGGAAGTAAGGGTGTTCAGGAAATTAAAAAAGTGCTTGCAGGATTTGGCATAGCATTAAAATAGGGTGTAGACAGGAAAAGGTTTTTTCTATAGAATCAGACCTCGCAACAATATGCGCCATCACAAAAAAAACAGGGTGTTCGGTCGAGAGCGTGGACAATACCATGCGCTCTTGAAGACGCTCGGTCATTCACTGGTGACCCGCGGCAAGATTATGACGACCGAGGCAAAGGCTCGTGAATTGCGCCCTTTTGTTGAAAAACTTGTTACACTTGCAAAGAAAGAAACAGTTACTGCTCGACGCCTCTTGGTAGGACGCATTGGCGCACCGGCAGCAAAAAAACTTACCGGTGAGTTTGCTAAAAAGTATAAGGATCGCGCGGGAGGTTATACCCGAATCACCAAACTCGGCCGCCGACTTAAAGATGCCGCAAAAATGGCTCATATTGAATTTGTATAACACCATGAACATCGTTATTGACGCACAATCAAAGAAGCTGGGGCGCGTGGCAAGCGCGGCTGCCAAAGCACTTATGGGAAAAGAGGTTCCCGGTTTTCGACGCAACAAAGTGGCAGACATCAGTGTTTCGATCATTAATGCAGGAAAGGCTGAAATCCCTACCAAGAAACTTGAACAGTTAACGTATTCCCGTTATTCAGGTTATCCGGGCGGATTGCGCATTGAAACAGGCGTACACCTTAAAGCACGCAAGGGCATCACGGAGCTTTTTAGAATTGCAGTTGAGGGAATGCTCCCGGACAACAGCCTGAACCGTACCATGATGAAAAAATTAACGATTACTGAATAATATGACTGACAAGCGATACATTGAAACGGTTGGTCGTCGCAAAACATCTATTGCGCGTGTACGACTTACCCCAAGCTCACGTGAACACTACACGATCAATGACCGTGACCTCGCTACCTATTTTCCTACCGGGGAATTGCGTCAGATTGTTCATGACCCAATCCATAAAATTAAAAGCACTGAAAAATTTTCTATTACGGTTCGGGTTTCAGGCGGCGGCATTCACTCACAGGCTGAAGCAGTACGCCACGGCATTGCACGAGCATTAACGTCAATGGACGGAGAGCTCCGCAAAACACTCAAAAAATCTGGCTACCTCAAACGTGATCCGCGGGCCAAAGAACGTCGCAAATTCGGTCTTAAGAAAGCCCGCAAGTCTCCACAATGGAGTAAACGTTAAGGAAAAGCCGCCGAAGGGCGGCTTTTAGTTTACTCCATTGTGGAGCAGGGAGGGGGTCGGGGAACAGGGACGTTCCCCGTGGCGGAAAGCAGCGAGCGACTTTACACTTTCTTAGGAGCGCAGTAAGTTAGAAAGTAAGAAGCGCCCTTGTGGTGTCCGCGAGCGCTGAGAACCGAGGGGTTCTCAGCGAGCCTCGAAGCCCTGAGAGGTGACTTTTGCTATACTAAAATATGTTAAACTACTAACCCCATGGATACTGACAATCAAAAAAATGATGACGTGACCATTGAGCCCGAACTCGACCTCGAGCGCGGAGGAAAGGATCCGAAAGAGACCATAAAGAAACTTAAGGAAGAGCTCAAGAGGGTAAACGAGGAGAGGCTTAAGTATCTTGATTCCTGGCAACGTGACAAGGCCGAATTTTTAAACGCGCGTAAACGTGATAAAGAAGCAACGGCAGAAACTCTTAAATTTTCCAACGAAACACTTATTATGGATCTTCTTCCGGTTCTTGAAAATTTTAATCACGCCTTCGCCAACAAAGAAGTATGGGAAAAAGTTGATAAAAACTGGCGTCTGGGGGTAGAACATATTGCGAATCAGCTCAAAACCGTTCTTGAAAATGCCGGGCTTAGGGAACTGAACCCGATCGGTCAAAAATTTGATCCTCTGCGTGATGAGGCGATCGCACACGAACCTGTAACAGACGAAAAGATGGACCACGTAATAACAACTGTCGTCCAAAAAGGTTACGAGCTCAACGGTAAACAACTTACAGCACCAAAAGTAAAAGTGGGTGAGTACAAGAGGTAACCGGCGCCTAGGAATTAGCCTCTTTTTTCAAGGAAGTTATATACCTTTGAGAAGAAACGCTCAAAGCCAGTAAGAGCCATAACGAGTATAAAAGCTCCGGTTGCGTGTGGCCAGAGAATATATGCGTAAAACATAAGCATTGCCATCCATACACCAAAACAGGCATTACAGGAAAAAAGGGACGCAAAAAAACCTTTTATACCTTCGGTTTTATCCTCGCCCTTATCATTCTTGAAGGGGGCTCTGACCCACTCGGTTACTGCTTCCTGAGTTAGAATGTCCGTGAGACGCCACACACCAAGTCCGAAGATAAAAAGCTCAAATACAGTAAACGTTTGAAGTATGTTGGAGGAAAGACCGAGACTTTTAAACGTCCAAAAATTAATAGCGATGAAGATAACAATATCAATGATGTACCATTTGTATAATGAGTTTTTCATACACGTAAGTATACCCAAACCTGAGCAAAGTTTGTGTGAAGAGCTACAAAGATCGAGAGCATTTGACAATACTGTAGATTTGATATAATAGAAACCCATGTTAGTCGCGCAACCAAAAAAATCCATTATCCAAAGGGTATTTCGAACCGAAACGGGCGAACTCATCCGTGCAACGTTCCTCGTTGTCGAATGGCAGGGCCAGCTGCGCGGCCGCCTTATTCAAAGCGAGGTAATTGGAGAAGAACAAACCGCCACCGCACTGAGGGCGGCACCACAGAAAACGGCTCAGCATTTTACATATACACCCACCGTTAATGACGCCCGTCCACTTGTCTCAGATTTTTCTTTTTTGGTAAGTCAACCTACGCGCGCGCCGTCGGCATTTTAATCTGGCTACGACCACTTGGTCGTAAGCCCGCAGTCTGCCCACCACAGCAGACTTTTCTTCATTATTTTGCTAGTTAGTTAACTATTAAACTCATGTCAAAAATTATTGGAATCGATTTGGGAACCACAAACTCTGCTGTTGCGGTTATGGAAGCAGGCGAGGCAAAAATTCTTGAGAATACTGAGGGTGCGCGCACCACGCCTTCGATTGTGGCTCAGACAAAAACGGGTGAGCGGCTCGTGGGACTTCTCGCGAAGCGCCAAGGAGTTACCAACCCGAAGAATACGATCTATCAGATTAAACGCTTCATTGGTCACACCTTCGACGAGGCAGCTGTTCAAAAAGACAAGGCCTCCGTTCCGTTTGAGATACAGAAATCAGCAAACGGCGGAATTGAAGTTAAAATGGCTGATAAATGGTACCGACCAGAAGAGATATCAGCAATGATTCTTCAGAAGCTTAAAAACGACGCTGAAGCGCGTCTGGGTGAGAAAATAACTGAAGCAGTCATCACTGTTCCGGCCTATTTCAACGATGCACAGCGTCAGGCAACCAAGGATGCCGGTAAAATTGCCGGCCTCGATGTAAAACGCATCATTAATGAGCCGACTGCTGCTGCACTTGCGTATGGATTCAACAAAAAGAAAGAGGAGAAAATTGTTGTGTTCGATTTCGGCGGCGGAACATTTGATATTTCTGTTTTGGAGGTGGGTGACGATGTTGTTGAGGTTAAATCAACGGACGGCGACGCACACCTGGGGGGAAAGGATATTGATCAGAAAATCATCACCTGGCTCGCTGACGGCTTCAAAAAAGAACACGGCATAGACCTTACCAAAGACGCCATGGCTCGCCAGCGCCTTGACGATGCCGCCGAAAAAGCAAAGATTGAGCTCTCGACCGCAATGCAGTCAGAAATTAATATTCCGTTCGTCTCAACCACCGATGCGGGGCCGGTTCACCTGGTACGTACCATGACCCGCGCTGACCTTGAATCACTTACGCAGGAATTTCTTGATCGCGCAATGTCAATTACCAAGCGAGCAATGGAAGCTTCGCCGTTTAAGATAAACGAAATAAATGAAGTAGTGCTTGTTGGAGGACAGACCCGAATGCCCGCAATGCAAAAAGCCGTAAAAGAATTCTTCAAAAAAGAGCCTCACATGGGCGTTAATCCGGACGAGGTCGTTGCCTTGGGCGCGGCAATTCAGGGAGGTGTAATCGGGGGCGATGTAAAAGATGTTTTGCTTCTCGATGTCATTCCTCTTTCCTTTGGAATCGAAACCCTTGGGGGAGTTGCGACCAAATTGATCGAGAAAAATACCACAATTCCAACCGCAAAATCTCAGGTATTCTCAACTGCAACAGACAATCAGACCTCAGTCGAAATCCATATTGTGCAAGGTGAACGTGCAATGGCAACTGACAACAAAACCGTCGGCCGATTTATTTTGGACGGAATCCCGCCTTCACAGCGCGGCATGCCTCAGGTAGAAGTTACCTTCGACATTGATGCAAACGGAATCCTGAACGTCACCGCAAAAGACAAAGCGACCGGCAAATCGAACTCGGTAAAGATTACGGCGAGCTCTGGTCTCTCAAAGGACGAGATTGAAAAGATGAAAAAAGATGCCGAGGTGCACGATGCTGACGACAAGAAAAAGAAAGAGGCGGCTGAAGGAAAAATTCTGGCTGAACAGATGATCTACACCGCTGAAAAGGCACTCAAAGACAACAAAGATAAAGTTCCTGAGGACATTAAGAAGAACGTTGAGACAAAAATTGAAGAACTCAGGAAGGTTAAAGACGGGGGAGACCAAAACGCTATTAAAGCGGCGAGTGAGGCACTCTCAACTGAAATGTCTAAAATAGGTGAGGCGATCTCAAAAGCTGCTCCACAAACTCCGCCATCATCGGACGGAGGAACTACCGGAGGAGAAAATCCTGGTGGTTCCGATGGAACAGTCAAAGACGCGGAGTTTAAGGAGAAAAAGTAGCTGGATAAAAGAAAAGGCGCACCACGTGGTGGTGCGCCTTAACGAAACCCTCGGGCCAGCTCCGAATTATCGGAAACATACACGGCGGATAAGCCAGGAAACCCCGAACGAGAGAAAAAGAGCCGACTCTGCGATCCCGAATGTTCGCAGGTATCGCCTAAGGAAGCCAACGTCTTGCCACAAGGGATTCATCGCCGTTGCGATGACGGCGCTCAAGAGAACAGCGAGAGCAACTGTGCGCAGTAAGAGGATCGGAGTGTAATCAAATCCTGGGTGAGACTTACCCGCCTCAAGAACTGCGGGAATAAAACACCCCACAATAAGAACGGCGACCCAGAAACCGAACACGGTGAGTGTGCAGGCGAGCGAAAGTACGATGGTAACGACTGTAATCATCACGGTGTCACCGAGAGTGTATTTCGGCAGAAACTTCATAAGTATCCTTTTGTTGATTGTTGTGTGAGGAACTGTAAAAATAATACACTAATTGTATGGTTTGTCAAGTATTCGCTTTTCATTTATTCAAAGATCTGCTAGTATCTAACTACTGATGCCAAAAAACTACTACGACATCTTGGGTGTGCAGAAAGGCGCTTCAAAAGACGACATTAAAAAAGCGTTTAGAAAACTTGCCCACCAGTACCACCCCGACAAAAAAGGCGGTAACGCAGACAAATTTAAAGAAGTGAGCGAGGCCTACGGTATCCTCTCGGACGACAAAAAGCGTGCTGAGTACGACACCTACGGTCGTGTGTTCAGTGAAGGCGCCGGAAACGGACAGGCCGGAGGCTTTGGAGCTCAAGACTTCAATGGTTTCGACTTCTCACAATTTACTCAGGGGTTTGGCGGCCAGGGCGGAACTGAGTTTGATCTCGGTGATATTTTTGGTGAATTTTTTGGAGGCGGCGGTAATCGAAATCGTGTACGCCGCGGCCGCGATATCTCAATTGATATTGAAATTCCGTTTAAGGAGGCAATCTTTGGTACTGAACGCAGTATTCTCCTCAATAAAAACTCAGTGTGTGAGCACTGCAAAGGCACTGCGGCTGAACCAGGCTCGTCAATGAAAAACTGCTCAACCTGTAACGGCAAAGGCAAGGTCCACGAGACTCGTCGCTCGTTTATTGGGACATTCACTAATGTTCAGACATGTTCTACCTGTAGCGGCATTGGACAAATCCCTGAAAAAAAATGTACGACCTGCCGTGGCGCGGGAGTTCAAAAGAAGGAAACAGAGATTACCGTCAAAATTCCGAGCGCTATCAATGATGGCGAGATGATCAGACTTTCCGGAGCAGGTGAGGCTATTCCTTCGGGCCCCGCAGGCGACCTCTACATTAAAATACACGTTCGCCCGGATCAAATGTTTAGGAAAGAGGGTCATAACCTCATCGCCGATCTCCACATCAAACTGACAACCGCACTCTTAGGCGGAGAGTATAATCTTAAATCACTCGACGGCGATCTTGCCGTAAAAATCCCTGAGGGAATTTCTATCGGCGAGGTTCTCCGCGTCAAAGGTAAGGGCGTTCCCATCGAAAAAAATAAGCGGGGAGACCTTCTCATCAAACTCCACATCGACCTGCCCAACAAACTCTCACGTGAGGCCCGAAAGGTTTTTGAACACCTGAAAAACGAAGGAATTTAATATGTCACCAGTTAACGAGGTTCGATCCCCAGCGCGAAGATCGCAGCCCATTAACGACGAGGCCAATCTTGTGCACAACACTCTACTCCTGCGCACACCTGCGCTTTTGCAGCACATCATTTGGCCTACGACTCGTCTTATACTCAAGTTTTTTACTCGTTTCCGTGTTATAGGGCTTGAGAACCTTGAAAACCTTCCTCCGGGAGTTATTTTTGCGGCTAATCACTCAAGTGAGATTGATCCGATCGTTATTCCTGCCGCGCTTCCGTTTATGTCACAGCACTTTGGAATGTTTTACACCTCGCGCGAACAGTCATTCTACAAGCGCAGCGGGTGGCGCCAAAAATTTTATGGCGGCACTCTTTTTAAACTTTGGGGCGCCTACCCAGTTAAAGTTGGTGTGCACAACTATGAGGCCTCTCTCGGTGAGCACATCCGACTTCTTGAGCATCATAAAAGCGTTTGTATTTTCCCCGAAGGCAGAAAAACCGATACGGGCGAACTACAGGAAGGAAAGGGTGGCATGATTTATCTTGCACACAAAACGGGAAAACCGATTGTTCCGGTCTTTATAGAGGGCGTTTTTAAGTTGAGTTTTTTGAATTTCTTTTTTATGCGACGACGTATTACCGTCAATTTTGGCAAACCACTCTATATAGGAAATCTCCTCCCGCAGCCTCAGCAACTTTTAATTACGGCAGGCCACGATGACTGCCGGGAGGGAGCTCAGAAAATAATGACTGAAATTAAGGCTCTGCGGACGCACAGTACAGCTTGACAGTATTAGAACATTACTGTATGATAAAACAAGATGGCGACCATGAAGGCACCACCTAATGAAAAGGAGAACGCATGAAAACGTACGCACGCAAAAGCAGTACCTCTCGCACCTTTCGCGTTAGGGCAAAAGATTGGCGAGTCGACAGCTTCGAACTCGTAATCCGGCCCAGCTTCCCGCCAACAACGAACAAAAGCCGACGGGGCAAACCCGCGGCGCCTGCAGTTTACTGCTGAGGCAGAACAAACTGCAAAACCACTGTAACAAACCGCCACGTGCAAGCGTGGCGGTTTTACTTAGGCAAAAATTTATTTTCCAAAAAATCGGTTCTGCGCTTTTACCAAAACTACTTCTTTTTTAGGATTGACCTTAGTTTTCTCCTCGGTCCGAACATTCCACGCTCGTGCCTTGGTAGAAGCAAGATCAAAGAGCGCCTTCACCGCATGGGCAAACTGTTTACTCTCAATCACCAATGCGGTGTTTTCCTCAGGAGAAATAAAGGTGACTTTGTTATCAAAAACATCAAGCCCCGACGTGAAGCCGCTGTCAGGAATAAGTCCGATAGTGGCACTAACCTTACCGGATTCACGAAGAAATTCTCGTGTTTCTGCTGTGTCAGGAGCCAATTGTTTAATTGCCTTGCCCTGCGCAGACTGGCGCTTTTCAAAACCCTGAAAAAATCGAGGAAAGACATCTCGAAGTTCTTTTATGGCGGCATACGAACGCACACCCTCCTTTGCATTGAGCTTATTTTCCGAGATGATTTTAATCCCTTCAGCACTTTCGTAAACCTTAACCTTAGATCGACTCGGTTCGCTCGTCAACATCTTCTTGATTGAACTCGCCAATTCACGACTTAAGTCCAGAAGCTCTTTTGATTTTGAAAGTTCCGTTTCAGCCATTTCAACAAGGCGGTCAGGCGAAACAGGGGAGTAGACGCGCACCCCGCGGCGCTCAGAGATACTCACGAGCCCGCGTTTTCCCAACGATTCAAGGAGAACGTACGTAGTACTTCGATTAATACTGGCTCTCTTTGCTACATCTGTAACAACTGAGCCGGGAATCTCAAAGAGGGCGGCACACACGCGTGCCTCTTTTTCTGATAAACCAAATTTTTGAAGTTTTTCTATCATAGACTGTCATTATACCCTACCAACAAAAATGTACAAGGTGTCAAGTTTAATGTATATTATTGTTAATTATTGACAACATACTATAATATCCTATCATATTATAGTATGGCAAAAGAAAGGCACCGTTTACAGCATAAGCACTTAACTCCTCTGCGTGATCACTTGTATGCAAGCATCTCCGCCGATGAGATTCTTGACCGCTATATACAGCCACAGCCGAAATCAAAAAACGAGAATGCAGAAACATTTCTAAAAAGAATTCGTGACTCCGCGGCAAAGTATCAGTTTGTTAAAATCCATTTTGAAAATCAAAGTTATTTCGTGGCATTTGGAGTCAGTGGACCAATTATTACCCCAAGGGGGACATTTACAGCCGTACCAGCTCAGGTTGTGGGAGGTACGTGGGGCACTCACTACATTCTTATATACCCTGATCTGGGAAAAGTTCTCAATGGTAAAAGTATTCATCTCCGCTTAGATTCAGGCTGTTATTCAGGAATGGTACTTGGAGACGTATCATGTGACTGCAAAAATCAACTCGAAAAATCGCAAGCTTTATGCGTCAAGAATAATGGAGGAATTATTATTCATACACCAGGACATGACGGGAGAGGTTGGGGAGACTACAAACTTGCAAACCAGCGCATCATGAATGAATTGCATGTTGATACCGTAACTGCGGCGCGATTATTTTACGAATCAGAAGAAGAGATTGACCAACGCACCTATTTTGAATCCGCGCTGATAATTAAGGCGCTCGGTATAACTGAAAAACACCATTTAGAATTAGCGACTAATAACCCTGATAAAATTTCTGCATTTAGGTCGCTCAATATGCACATTTCTACGATTTCTCCGCTTATTCCCGAAGACATTAGCTCACTTGCACTTCAAAATCTGAAAGCGAAGTCCCAACACTGGAACCACAACCTCGGCAAATCCCATTCAAACAAATGATGCCTAGGTAGTGGATATGTTCTTTGACGTACAAACACCCTGTAGAATATGAACACACAATGAAAAATGATACCTACCGTAAGAAACGCGGAGGGAAGGCCTTTATGGTCTGGCTGTATTGTCTTTGCGGTGAAAGAATTCTTCACTACCAAAAAGACGGTGACGGCCCCCTCAAACGCTGCTACCTAAACCGGATCTGCGCACCGGCAGAACTCGAAGCATTGCAACACGACATTAAAAACAACAACCCGAAAAATGTTCCGCAACTAGCTTGCTCAAAGTGCGCGACGATCATCGGGGCTGCAATCACTCATCACGATGGCCGAGTTGCCTTCAGGCTTCGTCCAAGATTCTTCTTCAAAAAACGAGATACGTCTCACAGAAAGGAGCGTGGATAATGAAAATTGGCATAACGGGACTGGCTGCTTCGGGTAAGGGAACCACATCACGGCTACTAGCACAAAGGCTTGGTTACCACTACGCCGATGTCGGTCTTCTTTTTAGGGCACTCGCCCTTAGTACGAAGGGGAACACCCTTCGGATGTATTCCCTCAACGAGAACATTCGCTTTCAATGGAACGGGATTCGAATGCAAATTAGTTTAGATGGAAAAATCCTGACCACAGAAGTTCTTTCTGCTCCTGATATCTCTGACCGAACATCGTGTTTAGCGAGTGACCCTGCTTGGTTTAAAAAAGCAGCTCAAATTACAAACAGTATGATCGGCCAACAAAAAAATCTTGTTGCTGACGGACGAAATATTGGCACTCTCGTACTACCTGATGCCGATGCTATTTTTGACATACAGGCTAACCTAAGTGTGCGCGTTGAACGAAGGCTTGTTGATCTAAATAGATACGGTCTCAATATTTCGAGGGAAGATGTACGAGTGCAAATCGAAAACCGAGATCGCCGTGATTATCGTCGTAGGTATGCCCCGGCGCGACTAAACCCGAAGAGTGTGGTAATCGACAACTCACTGCTCTCACCCGAAGAATGCGTTGATATGATTTACAGACACATTAGAGTCTAAGATACATACGCACCCAGCTTTTGCTCAGGTGCGTTTTTATATTTGCAGGAAACCCTGGTCGGACGAATATGCGAGAAGAGCCGTGGGAGAGGAGGTGATTCAAATTTGCTATTCAATATAGGCAACTGTTTTATTTTTAATGGCTTCTATACACGCAGGTAAGCTTTTTTGTAAACTTGAAGACAAAAGTGTGAGGGCCTTCTCGACAGAAACAAACGCGTACTGATCAAGTTCTTCGGCTTGAAGAATAATTCCCGTAACTTGATTTTCAGTAAGCACTCCACCAAAAAAAATTAACTTGAGTGAATCTGAGAAAACACCATTTTTTGCTCCATAATAAACACCAACTAATTTTAAATTAAAAAGTCTGAGTCCGATTTCTTCCTCTGTTTCGCGAACCGCACACTGAAGGGGTGACTCATCGTTCTCTGTCGCTCCACCAGGCACTAGCCAACCCTTTTTGTAATTTGGCTTCACGATAAGCAACTCCCCTTTAGTATTAAAAAGTATAACAGCAGTGCCAATTTGTTTTCTGGGGAGCATTTTATTGTATTGTTTGGGGCTATACTTTCTCATGTTAGTACTTGATTTTATCATCTATCTATTTTTTCAGGAAAGGTTTTTTTCATTTTTCCATATTCTACTTGTAGACACAGGCTTGGCTTTCTCTGTTTTTATAATTTGGTTTTGCATTACTCTTGCCCAGCTTTACCTTTTCAAAAAGGGGAATAGCATATCAAATTAGGGTCTAAGGTCACAAAAACGACAAACACTGTTCTGCTTTGACAAACAACACTTCAACAGAATAGCTCTTTATTTTAAATTTTTTTTGTGGTATTTTTCGAGAATGGAAATTCTCGGTATTACACTCACAAGTTGGGTGGCGCTTCTGAACAGCCTATCGTTTGCCTCCCTTGCAGGAATAATGTTTATTTTGGGAAAAGAAAGGCTCCATTATATTTGGGGATTGTTTTGTCTTGCAACGGCGCTGTGGGCTGGATCATTCTACATTGTTACCCTTCAAGACAATCCTGCCAGCGCGCATTTTTGGTGGAAAATAACCTATATTGGCATTATTTCTGTTCCGTTTATATTTCTCCATTTTGTTCTAGAGTTTATTAATAATGACAAACTCAATAAACACAAATCGCTGGTGCTGGCGGGACTTTATGCCTCTTTGGGTTTCCTACTATTTCTTGATCTTACTTCAAATGTAATTATTGGCGGTGTTAATTTCTTATTTAACGAGCTTTATTACTCCGCACCTGGTTTATTACATCCATATTTTACCTGCCTGTATCTTACACTTGTATGCTTTGCATTCTATTTAGTATATAGAGAATACAACCTCAAATATAATGATAGTAATTTTCGAATTCAGTCTAGCCGATTTATGTTTGCCACGTTGTTTGGATTTGCAGGTGCAAGTTTAAATTTTCTCGCTGTATATGGCGTATACGTGCACCCAATTACAAACCTTACTGCCGTCATTGGATCAGTTATTGTAACTGACACAATACTCCGCTATCGACTTTTTAATATACGAGTTGCCTTTACACAAATACTCGCATTTACCCTTGTCGCAATTACTATTATTCGTCTAACCATATCAACGGAGAGTAGAGACTTGCTGATTAATATTTTTCAGGTATTTAGCACACTAGCAATAGCAATATATCTTTTGCTAAGTACTAGAAAAGAAATTGAACAACGGGAAAAAATTGAGAACTTGGCCAAACAACTAGAGATTAGTAATGCTGGTCTGAAAAATCTCAATACTAACCTTCAAGAAAAAGTTGACGAACAAACAAAAGAAATAAGGAATTCATACGAAATAGAGAAAAAGGCACACGAAGAACTTTCTAACCTAAACAGAAATAAAAATGACTTTATTATTGTCACCCAACACCATCTTCGCACTCCCTTAACGCAAATCCGTTGGTACATTTCATCAATTTTAAGTGGTCTATATGGAGATATAACTCCCGATTTAGAAAGAGCGCTGAATTCAATTGGAAAATCATCTGAGAAACTTACTAAAACACTGAACAATTTTCTTGATATTTCTGAATTGAAAATTGGGACTCAACTCTTAAACAAATCACCTACAAACCTCAAAAACCTTATCGATACCGTCATCGAAGAAAACTTAAAGGAAATAAAACGGAGAAAAATAAATGTAAGCATCGATCAGTCTGATTCATCCTGGCCAGTCGTGCAGGTAGATATGGATAGAATGAAGGAAGTTTTTTCAATACTTATTGATAACGCTATACGCTATAATAAAGAAGGTGGAGACATTACTATCTCAACAAGTCAAGATAAAAAAAGCTTGAAAGTAACGATATCCAACAGCGGCCCCACACTATCCGATTTAGATAGGGAAAAGGTGTTTAAGCAAAGTTTCTTTAGAACAAAAGAGGCGAAGGAACTAAATCCGACAGGAATGGGTGTCAGCCTTCTTGTTGCTAAAACAATTGTTGAGGCGCACGAAGGAAATATAAAGGTTGAGAGTGACACAACTAAAACTTCTTTTTTAGTTTCCATTTCAACAAAAATTTAGTATGCGTGCAATGCGTCACTTAGGTACTGTTGATCAAGTGGTAACGAGGTGTGAAAGAATTACAGAAACCTTTATTTTGAAGGTTTTTTGTGGTATTTTTTCTAGTACCAAAACATTATGGAAATTACGATTTATTCAATTCTAGTTTGGCTAGCGTCGATTCTCATTGTGAGTCTTGATATTGTTATCTTTTTGGGAAGTAAAAATTTCTCTTCAAGAGTTTTTGCTGGATTTACTTTTGTCTCGGCACTTTGGGCGGCAACTTACGGTCTTCATATGACCTTTCTAAATGCCGATATTGCGCTTTTTCTCGTAAAAGTTGAACTCGTTATGGGTATTATAATTAGCTCAGGTTTCTATTATTTTTCTGGAATTTATCCCGATGATAAAGTACCGAAAAATAATCTAATCCTAATTTCTTCGTTAATATTCGTTGTTTTCATATTCTACTTTTTCTATATCCACACTGATTTTCTGGTTTACAATGCCTTTATGGTTAACGATCCGCAGCGTTGGGGATGGGAATATAACATGGGGACTTGGGCATATGCTCTTGTTTTTGCTATTTTATG
This sequence comes from uncultured Candidatus Saccharibacteria bacterium, assembly GCA_964350935.1. GTDB lineage: Bacteria > Patescibacteriota > Minisyncoccia > Phycocordibacterales > CAYGLL01 > CAYGLL01. The sequence continues at coordinate 45,417 of CAYGLL010000009.1, forward strand.
GATATTAGGCTTGAGAAATATTTACAACAGATTTTCAATCTCAATAGACAACCGAGAAAGGTCAAATCTAAAATATATGCTCAGCGCTCTCTTAATTGGTGTGTCGCCCCCGTTTATACTTGACGTTGTTCTCCCTTTTAGTAATTTTTTTAAATTTGGTTGGATTGGCCCAATAACTAGTGCTATCTGGATTTCCATTATCGCTTATTCAATAGCAAAATACCGGCAAATGAATGTAAGAGTTGTGGTGGCAGAAGTGTTGGCGATTGGAATGACCATCATCTTTTTTATAAATATATTTGTGGGTTTCCCGCTCGGAGTCGTTGGGCGCATAGGAACATTCATCATTTTTATATTTCTTGCATATTTTCTAATTACTGTAGTACTGCGTGAGTCTAAGCATAAAGAACAACTTAAAGATCTCAACGACAACCTTGAAAAACGAGTTGCTGAGCAAACAGAGAAAATAAGAAGCTCGTACGAAATTGAAAAAAAGGCACACGAGGAACTCCAGAACCTTGACCGAAATAAAAATGATTTTATTATTGTTACTCAACACTATCTTCGAACCCCTTTAACGCAAATCCGCTGGTATATTTCATCAATTTTGAGTGGTCTATACGGAGATTTATCTCCCGATTTAGAAAGAGCGCTGACTTCAATAGGAAAATCGTCTGAAAAACTTACCAAAACACTCAACAACTTTCTTGATATTTCTGAATTGAAAATTGGGACCCAACTTTTAAAGAAATCGCAGACAAGCATAAAATACATCATTGAATCTGTTCTCGACGAGAATTCGAAAGAAATTAGACGTAGGAAAATAACTGTTTCGACCGATCAAGATGATTCTCATTGGCCAATTATCGAAGTGGATATGGATAGAATGAGAGAGGTGTTTGCCATTCTTATAGATAATGCGATACGTTATAATGTTAATGGTGGGGAAATCGCCGTTACAGCAAAAAAAATCGAAAATAAGTTACAAGTACTAGTATCAAATACCGGATTAACACTTACACAACCTGAACTGAAAAAAATTTTTACACAAAGCTTTTTTAGAACAAAAAAATCTAAGGAATTAAACCCGACTGGTATGGGTGTAAGTTTGTTGGTAGCTAAAACCATTGTTAAAGCACATGCGGGGGAGATAGAACTAATGAATGATAAAACCCATGAGACAACTCAGATTAAAATTACATTTACGAATTTGGTGAAATGAAAACCTTAAAGCTTATCTGGGGGGCATTATTTGATCTTGTGATTCGTTTTTTACCTTTTACAGACAAACAATACAAATTTGCCTTTCTTGTTCACCCAAGAGATATGAGGGATGTACATAGAAAATATCCATTTTTGAGACACTTTCCGAACAAGGTAGTCGATAAGATTCTCTCCTTTTATTGGCCTATTACAGTCTCTAAAGTAACGGGTTTAAAATCCCTGATTGACGGCAAAGAAGTCAGTGGATTTGTAATTGCGATCCCACTCACAGCAAAAGCAATGATGGAAAATAGGAGTTTGGCTTTAAAAAGGACTCGGCAAGCACTTAAGCTGGCAAGTAAAAAAGGTGCCAAAATTATTGGCCTCGGAGGACTGACATCCTCAATAAGTAAAGGTGGGCTAGACTTGATAAACACAAAAAATTCAGATATTGGCATAACTACGGGACACGCGTACACCGCCTACAACGTAACACAGAATTTAAAGAAACTAGTCAGCTCACTTTCACTTGAAGTGAAAAATCTGCAAGTTGCAATAGTGGGTGCCGCCGGATCCATCGGATCAACTTCTGCAAAAATTTTAGCAAAAGATGGTTTTAGGAAAATACTTCTAATTGACCTTGAAAGAAAGAAGGGTGGCTTCGTTAATCTTGTAGACGAGCTTAAAAAAAGTAACTCGGAAATTGAGATAACGACATCACATCAGATTAAAGATGTTTTTGAATCGGACTTTATCATAACAGCGACAAATGCACCTGAAGCAGTAATTAGAGCAAGTGACCTGAAAAGTGGTGCGGTGGTAGTTGATGATGCCCAACCATCAGATGTTTCACCGGAAACATTACAAAGAGCAGATGTACTAGTAATTGAAGCGGGGGTTGTTTACACAGGTGTTCGTGATGAGCTTTCTCGTTGCATAAAG
>CAYGLL010000010.1:0-46777 GCA_964350935.1 uncultured Candidatus Saccharibacteria bacterium
GTGCTATACATCGGTTGGATTATTTCTCTCATCTGGCTAAACAGAATTGCTGCAAAATTCCAAAATAGTTTAGTTATAATATTAACAATCATCTTACTCATAATTACTATTGTCTGGACAGCCGCGGTACTCCTTTGGGCTTCGCAGTGGTAAAAAATAATTTTGATAAACCATGAGAAAAATTATCGTTCTATCATTTACTTCGCTCGACGGCGTCATGCAGGCGCCCGGTGGACCCGACGAGGATGTTTCGGGCGGTTTCAAATACGGCGGATGGACTGTTCCGTACTTTGACGACTACACGGGCAAGATCATGGACGAGCAGATGGGGCACCCGTTCGACTTGCTTCTAGGGAGAAAAACCTATGACATTTTCAGTTCCTACTGGCCCAAACAGCAGAATGAAATCGCAGACGTCTTCAACCGCGCGACCAAATACGTAGCTTCCACCACGCTGACCAAACCCGACTGGGAGAAAACAGTAATACTCAATGACAATGTGGTTGATGAAATAAAAAAATTAAAACAGGGAGATGGACCGGAGCTTCAAGTACACGGCAGTGGTAATTTTATTCAAACACTTCTCAAAAACGATCTTGTGGACGAGCTGTGGCTCAAGATTTTCCCGATCACGCTCGGTGCTGGGAAACGCCTCTTCGACGGTGGCCAGATTCCCGCAGCATTTACTTTGCTAGACTCTTCGCACTCCCCTAGTGGCGTCATCTTCGCCAATTTTAAACGCGCCGGAGAAGTAAAGACTGGATCGTTTTAAAGAAGTCTTAAGCCTTCAGACCACAGCTAAACTAAGCAAGCTATACAGCACCCGAGAAAAAGATCCTAATCTTTGTGATCTAATATAGTGAGATAAGGTATCCTCCAATTTTTTCCATATACTTGTTCTACAAATTGTAGATGTTCAGGACTAGCTTTTTTAACAATATCATCGAGATATATCAAAAACTCTTCTTTGCTTTTTAAGGAAAAAACTTTTGTATTACAACCAAGACGAATTTTTACTCTCCCGTCTGAAAGCAAGTTGGCATTTTCATTATCTACAAATATAGCTTCACAATATGGCATAAAACTTGAAATCATACTTACATCTGTACTCACACCCTCAGATGGAGGATTTAATCTACCGTTTGCTGCCTGACTAGCTAACGCTGCATAGAGAAGAGTACCTATTCGTAAGCTAGGTATATAGTCTAAGTTTTTAGAGAACAGATAACTTCCAATCCTTCTCATTACTTCTGGTTCATCATTTATTCCATGTTTACTTGCAACCCTTTGCATAGATTCAATTAGATGAAGTGAGGAGGGTGGAAAGACATCATTTAAATCCACCTCGCCTGTTTGTAAGAATCTTTCTGCTAACGTAGCTCTTCTTGTGGCAAAATTTTGAATTGCCAAAAATGTTCCTTTAGCGAAACCCTCGCTTTCTTCGTTATACCAATCTTCAAACTTCTTATGTTTTTCTGTTTTCCAACGATTAAAAACCTCCAAGAATCTTTGATAAGTTTCTTTTTTTGATTTCTGAGTTTCCTCAATTTGCTCTTCTTTTGGTTTACCGCCAACTGATATTCTCATTCTACTGTGCCACTCATGTAACTCTCTTCCGAAAACAATGTTCTCGGGTAAAGTTTGAGGCGTGATTTCTGCTTTATTGACTAAAAACGACTCGAAATGTTCACAAATCTGCTGTTCCAAGATCTGGTCATGATTGTAGAAAGTTATACCTCCAGAAAAATGCTCGTATATTCTTCGTACAGAATCAAAATATCCCGTAGGCGCAGATTCATCTCTATGAAAGAAACTATCTGGGAAAACTACAAGCTGTGCCCTGCAAACAATCTCAAGTTTTTTATATAGATCAATCCAAAAGGGATCTTTTAGGATAGTTTTATTTTTTGGATGGGTTTTATCAAGTGATTTTACAATGTTATCAAACACAAATTGGTCAAGATAGATAACGCGCTTTTTAATTTTTGGTAATTTGTAATTCATTGCATAGCTACACTCAGTACATTCTTTGTTATAGGAGCGTGCACTATGAGCATCGACAAAAACTCCGAAGGTGTTCTCCTTGCACTGCGGACACTCGGTATATGGTGAACCTATAAAATCTTTCCTAGATATACTTATTTCTACTTTATGCTTTCGGTCCTTTATATCTTTTAGTTCACAACATTTTTTATACTTTATAGGCTTTCCACCCTCCTTTTTCTTACCACATGGACAGGGATCATTTCTTCCGACCTTTATTATTCTCATTTTCATGCCGGAATTATGCACCTAGAAAAGTCGATTTAAAAGGGTCTAAGTAGAATGCATACCCTCCCCTACCCCTCCTTCCCTTTCCCAAGTACAAACCAATCTATGTGACGAGTCGCATACATAAGACTCGCGAGAAGTGCAAAGAGAAGTAGAGCACCGAACAGCAACGCGTAATCTTCAAGTTGGAGAACAAAATAGAGGTACCCGTATAAAACAACGAGAATCGCAAAAATAGGGAGCGCTCTCTTTCTACTCTTTAGAACAAAGGCACTGTAGGAAGTTACCAGAAGCGCAATCATGGCCGTTGCGATCAAATACGCGAAGAGAAACCCTATTTGTTCAGACAGCGACAGTAAGAGTAAATAGAATAACGAGAGAGCCGAACCGATGAGAAGATACTGCACCGGGTGTATTCGTACATTTGATCGCACATCAAAGAGAAAGAACGCGGCGAACGTGATTACGATAAAAAGAATGGCGTATCGTATACTTCGAAACGTCATATCGTAGCCGTCGACTTGTTGATGCAGTTCTACTCCTGCCCCCGAGTCAACCAACTGTTGCAGATCCACATCACCACTCTGCCATGTTTGAGGATAAGATCTTCCAAACGACGAAATTTTCCAGAGGGACGTAAAACCTGATTCAGTTACTTCCCTCTCTGAAGGAAGAAAAGCACCCGAAAACTTTGGCGATACCCACGGCGCGGACATGGCAATAACTGTTTCTTTGCCAACAGGCGCAATTGATATACTTTCGCTGCCCTTTAACTGAAGTTCAAAAGAAAATGGGATCTTCCCGGCATTCCAACTCGTCGGCACTATGGCACTTAAACCAGAACTGTTTTGAAACGCCACTCCCGGACCGGGATTAAATGGATACTTCACGCCGTTCCACGTAAGATCGAGCTGACTTTCGATTCCTCTGGTATCAGTAATCGGCACGGAAAATACGACACTTCCTCCCCCGCGACCGATTGTATCTGGAACAAACTCCCCCGAAACCTTAATCTTCCCTGTGTACACAACTGATTTAAAAATTCCGCGAGATCTGGTTTCTGGTAAAAGCTCTACTTCGTAGTTAAGAGTTTCGGGCAAAACGTAGGTATGAATCTTCTCGGTGACATTTTCTTTAGTAATCGTCGAGGTTTCCTTAATAATCATCGGCCCTACGATAACCTGTTCCTTGCTCCATTTGTCGGCAATTTCACGCTTCGCCTCAGAAAAATTATTTTGCCGATCCTCGGTAAGCCCCAATACGAGCAAACTTGCGATAAAACAAATGCCCCCGATGATAGCTATAACTACGATTTTTAATGAGATATTGTCCTGTTTCATAGTTTATATTGATAGAAGTATACACCTTATAACTCCATATAAAGGAAAGGGTTACAAAAACCCCGCGACTCTGGTCGCGGGGTTGAGAGAACTTAATAGTCCGGAAAGAAGTCAAAGGCGGTCGTGACGTACGCGCAAACCTTTTGAATGTCGAGACGATCATGCGCATCATCTCGCACCCGCCCCTCGGCATCGATTGAAACGTCGTGACACTCCTCAACAATCGGAGTAACAAGCTTAAGATTGTCACCAGAGAGACCTCCGGCCACAACGATTTGCATATCGAGGTCAGACGACTTAATTCGCCGGACAAACGGCAAAAGAAATTCCGCGTCCATAACTTTGCCGTAACCGCCGCTGTCATCGAGAAGGACGTAATCGATTGTTCCTTTGTACGCATCGAGCTTCGAAACGGTTCTTTCTGGATCTCGCTCGATAGCATCAAACGCCTTGGGTCCGACCTGGAGAATGAGACGCGTACGCGGATATCTCAACCTGAACGCACGAATGGCGGGCGCATCGGGCCACACCATGTTGAGCTGAATTCCGTGGATCAAATGCGGCGCAAGAGCCACTACATCGGTGAGGTGGTGCACCAACTTCTCCTTCTCGCGCGTCGCAAAATGAACGACATTAAACGCCATCGGGTGATCGATAAAAGTCTGACCGATCTGATCTACCTTCGGAAAACGTCCCGGAAGCTGGTTCGGCTGACCCTTAAGCGTGGTAGAACTCGCCAAAACACCGACCATCAGCTTTCGGTTTGAGTTCGCTGGCACGAGCGCCAACGCCCGCTTAACCGTAGTCCGATCCATGAAACCGGTAACGCCGACGTAGGGGGAAATGATGCCTGCACCTGTGTCTTTCTTCGGGGGAATTTCTTGGACTGTCCCAGTATCGCGGGGTGGCTTGACCATACTCCACCCTTCGACGAGAACGACCGGCTTCTCTTTTTTAACGACTTTTTCACTCATATCAAAGTTCCTCAATTTCAGTTGTTCTTTTTTTAAAATACACTGAAAGTTAGCTTCAGTCAACAAAAAAACCCCGCCGCGTCAGCAACGAGGTTTTGTCCAAAATACTTGAAAGATCTACGCGGCTGGCCTGATCCCGAGTGCGCTTTTCAGTGGAATCTTCTCCTTGATCCAATTCGTTACAGGAATGACGCAAACGGGATCTCCAATATCAATCGCGATATCGGAAACAACATTCGTGTCTTCCATCCGAAGCCTTTTCCTGAGTTCCGCTAAGTGAGCCTGCGCACCCTCAAGTGTCTCTGCACCAGTCGTGTGATGCATTTTGCTTTTTAGCCGGATAAAATCAAGCGATTCAATGGGCTGGACCGGGCCGGGCATCGGGTGCTCCTCCAGAATTGCTACGTGATACCTCCCGCTGGGAAGTCTGAAAATACAGATAATATCCGCGGGTCCCATCGTACACGTCCCGTCATCGTTCTGAATGATCATTTGGTTTCCCTTTTATATTTTGTTTGAAACGTCAATTTGTCTAATCAGAAAATAACATCAATAATATTCAGTGTCAAATAGTATTTCTTGACATAATTGATTTAAATGTTATTGTCGATAACAGAAACAACCGTTTTTCAACAACAAACGAAGAGATCAATCCGTGGAAACAAAAGTGAAAGACAATCGTTTACTCGAACGTGCGATCGGTATCATCTTGATTTTAGGCCTCGGGGCGGCGCTTTGGTTTACGCAGAGCAAACCGAGTATCGAAGGCGTTGCCGTTGAAACGCACTTTTCACCAAACGGTGAATGTACCGAAACAATCGTTAAGAATCTCGACAGGGCAAAGAGACGCATTCTCGTACAGGCCTACAGTTTTACCAGCGCACCTATCGCCAAGGCGGTCGCTGACGCACACAAACGAGGCATCGAGGTGGTCGTCATCCTCGACAAGTCCCAACGAACGGAAAAGTATTCCTCCGCAGATTTTCTCCACAATGCCGGAGTACAGACGTTCATTGATTCATCCCACGCTATCGCCCACAACAAGATCATAATCATCGATGATGATCTGGTGATTACCGGCTCGTTCAACTTTACGAAAGCCGCTGAGGAGCGAAACGCTGAGAACTTCGTTATCCTGAAAAGCACCTCGATCGCTTCACGCTACACTCAGAACTGGCAGAATCACCGCGCACATGCGGTTAAGTATGAAGGACGTGGAGTGAAGCTCTAATTTCAAATCGCCCCGACTTAAAGTCGGGGCGATTTTTTGTTACTTCGAGTCGCAAATTTTGTCTAAAAATTCGACAAATTCTATTGAGACTCAGCCTAGCGCAACCTATAGTGTAGACGGATGCCAACAGCTCATTGAAAGGAGAATATATGAAACCCGAAACATACTTCTGGAACGGAAAACGGATTCCCGCTCCATCACTTGATGTACTTATGAGCCTACTTCCCCGCGCGGTAATGGATCCTAAACTCATGAGACCCCGTGACCTTAAACTTTGTCGATGGCTCGGATACGGAATCATTAAGGGGCTCACATCGACTAAACTGAATGTTTCGATTTTCGGTCTTCCTGAAACTCATTCAGCCGGACTACACGGCGAAATGATTAGAGGCATTGGGGGAACTGATCCTTCCCCTCTTTGTTACGACCGGAAGCATAAAAAGGGATTCGGAAGTTTTGTAAGGTGGGTTTTCTTTAAAAGCCCCGGAAATGAAGACCGCTTTCTTGGGATTGATTTTAGTCTCGGACTCCGGAAGACGTCCGGCGTTGCAACGACATGGAAACATGTGTACGAAATAATCAAAACGCTTGCCGTTCATGGCCTACTGTCCGACACTGAAATCGTGCTCCTGAATTGGCGGATGTGCGAGCCTAGATGCCTGACCGGTCTGCGCCGACGCTCAGAACTCGTTACTGCCCAAGACTGGATGCACAAGGGCAAAAAGTATTTTGGGCCTGACGGAATCTTCTGTCCGACGTGTGGACAAAAAACCTTTACCGACAAACAACACACCTACTGTTACCTTTGCGGATGTAACCGTAAAGCGTACAAGGTATAGAAAGGAACTATTATGTGGAAAAACGATTCACCCGATTATCCGTCTTCATCGGCTTCCTACGCTCCTCCGACGCGCAGGCCAAAGAAAGTTCGGCCTTCGTACTGCACCCGATGCGGTGAAAATCTGAAGCCTGAATTCAAATTCTGTCCAGGATGTTCAACCGAGGTTTCAAAACTCAATACCGGACCGCACTGCGCCAACTGTGGCATACCGGTCGGAAAGGATTCTCTCTACTGCGGGTCGTGCGGAACGAAAGTCTGAACAATCTTTCCCATCACAACTGCCTGAATAAATTCAGGCAGTTTTTAAGATGTACCGTTGCTTTTTTTATTGTCCTGTATAGTATTGAGAAAGTTAAGAAACAGTACATTTTCATACACACGTAAGGAAACTCTATGTCTGAAGCTGCTACACAAAATACGCCGACAGTAAGCCTTGCCGGTGAGTGGATCGGCCACTACAGTGGCCACTTCGACCAAGTCGTCCGTATTACCCAAACGGGCGATGAGATCGAGGCCGTCAAAATCACCGGCGATGAACATGTCCCTGGCGGCATGGTTACATTTCGCGCAAACATCCGAACCGGCATCGGCGAAGGACAGGTCGCTGAAAAGGAGTATCGAAACGCATGCTACGTTCCAGGAAAACTGGAGATTACCAGTCCCGAGCGCATTGCGTTCACATGGCAAAACTGCGGACGTGTTGAGTTCCGCAAAGACGACTAGTTCGTCCTTCATCTTTTAACCGAGCATTCACACCGCTCGGTTTTTTTCTCTTTAATTATCGTTTCAACCACTCAGCATCCACATTCGGCCTACCGGCCTACATTCGGACTGCTGTCCTCAGTATTTCCTCCTTCTCAGTCAGTCATCAGTACTTTCTACATTCAACCTGCACCACAAGAGTACTTCCAAATTTCTAACTCGCTACGCTCCTAAGAAATTTTGGTCGCTAGCTTCAGTATTTCCGCATTCGGCTTGCCAGCCTCAGCACTCCTTCACTCTTCGTTCAGTCGCTCGCTCACACTCGGTTATCGCTCATGCTCGGTCGCTGCCTCTCTATCGGCTCTGCCATTCCTTATCTTGACGTACAAGCAGATTCTGTCTCTCTTCTGGGTGAGCCATGATTTCTTCGACAATGCGCTCCGTGCGTATTCCCTGTGAGCCTTTGACCAGAACATAATCCCCTTCTTTTACAAAAGAATCGAGAAATCTTCCCGCATCAACTGAATTTTCAAATTCGTGTATAGTGGTGCGTTTCATTCCCGCCTCACGCGCGCCATCTGCAATTTGTTTTGCCCGGACACCCACCGTTACCAAAACACCGGCTGTGCTACTTTGTACCAACGTACCTACCTTTTTATGTTCATCGACTGAAAACTTACCGAGCTCAAGCATATCGCCCAAAACAACTATCGCACGTGCGGCTTTTTCTGAAATGGATTTGAAGGTGGTGAGCGCTTCGAGAACCGCAACTGGTGACGAATTGTACGTATCGTCAATGATAAGTGAATTCTTGATACCGGGAATCAACCGCATACGCCCGGGTGGAAGTACTTCCTTTCCAAGAGATTCCGTTGCAGAAACCAAGTTGAGTTCGAGTGCAGACGCAACAGCAAGTGCGGCGAGTACCGGATACATGTGATGTTCACCTACAATCCCGCGTCGAATAATCGGGAGGCAGTTTCCCCGAATATTTGCTTTGAACGAAAATCCTGTGAGTAGCTCGGGAGCTTCCGGGTTTTCACGTTCAAAATAGAGAGTATAGTTTGATGCGGCCACTTGAGCGTCCCCAACACCGTACGTAACGAGATGCCCACGGGAATATGACTTTAGCGCAACAACTTCAGGATCATCAGCATTCAAAATTAAAATTCCTTTTTCGGTAAGAGATTTTGCAAGATAAGTTTTCTCTTCAATGAGTGCTTTTTTTGATTTAAAAAACTCAACATGAACAGGGACATCACCAAAACGCGTAAAAATAGCGATGTCAGGCTTAACCCAAGACGTTAAAAACTTTATATCTCCGGGACGATCTGCCCCGATTTCGAGAACCAACCATTCGGGATAGCGCGACGGAACGAGCAGTAAACGTAGACCACGAATGATAGTTTCAAGCCAGATAAAAGGGTTGCTCCAGCCATTTCTTCCTCCAATAATAGTGAGAGGAACGCCAAACTCGGTGTTGTAACTTTTCTGACTTTTGCGAACGTAAAAACTTCCCGCAAGAACAGCGTAGACTGCGTCTTTGGTCGATGTTTTTCCCACACTCCCCGTTACACCTACAATCTTGGGGCGATACTTCTTTAAGATAAGCCGGGCCTCAATTGTAAGAATCAGTATAATAATTTTTTTAAAAGTGGATTTCATACATTATCGATCTGGCGGAATCTCATAATACTGTATCAAAAACTTAGTGGTGTCTATAAACGGGTGTGTCAGAGTTTCAGATGCATAACTTACACCTTTCGGATTGACCGTATAGAGAAAAATAAAAAATTTAGGATCGTATGCGGGAAAGTAACCAAAAAATGAGTGAAGGTAGCGATCTTTATAGTAACCACCACCCTTAGGATTCGCTATTTGCGCAGTACCTGTTTTCGCTGCAACTGCGTAACGCGGAAGTTTTACCTCTCCGTGGAGCAGAGCTTTGTCCACCACTTCAACCAGCATACGCGTAACTGTTTCAGCGGTTTCTGGTTTAAGAACCTGTCGTTCTTCCCCGATTGAAATATCTTTTGAAAAACCAGCCTTGTATTCAATTCTTCGGCCAATGTGGGGCGAGATTAGTTTTCCTTTGTTCGCGAGTACTGAAAGTGCACGAACAGTTTCAATCGGCGTCATGGCGATTCCCTGACCGTACGAAGCAGTTGCGTACTCAATATCACGGGTACTCGTCAGGTTATCAATAAGACCATGCGTTTCATTTGGAACATCGATTCCGGTTTCCTCCCCGATTCCGAAACTGCGCATGTAATCTGCAAACACCGCATTTCCAATCTTTGAAACAACATAAGCGACTCCGGTGTTAAGCGACTGATTCAGTACTTCCTGCATTGAAACCACCCCGCGCGCCTTACCGTCAAAATTTGAAATACGTGCCGTGTTTAAAACTAAAAAACCTTTGTCGTCATACGTGGTTTGGGGTGTAACTTTTCCCGTGTCGATTCCTGCCGACATAGTGAGCGGTTTGATGATCGAACCCATTTCATACACACTTTCAACCAGTGGGTTAGTAAATATTCCCGCGTTTTTTTCCTTTTCGTACGTATTAGGATTAAACGTTGGCGTGACACTCATTGCCAAAATTTCACCGGTGCGGGGATTTAAAATGATTCCACCCGTTAGATCAGACTGGCGACTTGCCTCAACTTCTTCCAACTTTTTTTCGAGAAACGCCTGAATAATGGGGTCAATTGAAGTGTAAAGGTCGCCCTCTCCCCCGTCGCGGCTAAACAACGGCTTTCCTATGTCAGAAAAAAGTTCAACCAAAAAACTTGAATGTTCATTGGTATTTTTTCGGCCCAGCGTATCCTCGTAGTAGGACTCGAGTCCGTAGCGCCCAGCGAGCTCGTCCCCTTTAAACCCGACAAAACCAACGGCATGCGCCGCAAGACTATCAGCAGGATAAAAACGCCATCGTTCTTTGTAGAGCGAAACACCGGGAATCGCGAGCACCTCAATACTGTCCGCCTGTACCTCCGTAAGTCGGTGAGAAATTTCTTCATAGGGGTCCGTAGTTTTTTTTACCTGACGCATAAAATCATCCTCATTAAGTTGGACTATTGAAGAAAGCTGGTTATACACATCCTCCGGATTCTTTAATGTTGACGGATTGACGACAAGAACAAAACCCGTTTTAACAGTTGCTGCTGAAACGGTGTTGCCGCTGCGATCCTGAAAGAAAATTGATCCCCGATCAAAGAGTGTACCGCTGCGTGTGTACTGCCGATCTGCTGCCTCAGCGTAGCGATCGCCGTGAATAATCTGTAAAAAATAAAGACGCGCAAGAATAAAAAGCGCAGCACCAACTATACATGCATAAAATATCCACACTCGCCGAAAACCATCAGATCTCATTCTGTGAGAGAACTTTACCGCTAACTTTGGGGCGAGTTATGAACTTACCGCTCTCAATTTCGGTAAAACCCAGAGAACGTGCAAATTCAGGCGTAATACGACTTGTTTCGGTAACATACACCCCTTCAAGTTCACTCAAATTCGAGTGCAGATTAGTTATTTTTGCTGAAACCTGGTCAAAAACAACTGCATTTCGTATAGTTGCCTGTAAAAAATATCCGTACAGTAGACTCAGCGTAACAATAAGGAAAAACATGCCCGCGATAATGTACGAGATTGAAAGATGAGTTCCGAGGTAAATGTGTGCTTTGTTATGGTTCATAATTATGTTTTTTGTATCAGACGCAATTTTGCGCTTCGAGATCGTGGGTTAGCAACAATTTCTTCACGCGTTGGCTGTATTACTTTTTTATTTATACGCAGAGCAAGACCGGCGGCATCGAGTTCTTGAAAGTATTTTTTGACTATACGGTCTTCAAGACTGTGAAAGGTGATCACTCCGATCCGTCCCCCCTGAGAAAGAAGTCCAAATGTTTTCTGAAGCGATTCCGTGAGTGCACCGAATTCATCGTTAACGGCAATTCGGAGAGCCTGGAAAGTTCGCGTGGCCGGATGAATTCGCTGGTGCAGATAGGAAGCCGGAACAGAAGTTTCAATCACGCGCACGAGCTCATTCGTTGTTTCAAATCGTTTCTTCTTGCGTGCTTCAACAATACCTTTGGCAATCCGTCGGGAGTATCGCTCTTCGCCATAGTGAAACAAAAGATCCGCAAGTTCCTGCTCACCCGTCTGATTTACCACACGTGCTGCGGTCACCTCATCAATTCCCGGTGTGTCATTCAATGTCATCAGAAGCGGCTCGTCCTGCTTGAATGTAAATCCGCGATGAGATTCATCGTACTGATTTGAGCTCAGACCAAGATCATAGATGACACGGTCAACCACCGTCACGCCAGCCTCCTTCAACAAGAGGTCCGCCTGACGAAAGTTGCCCTGCACCAACATAACGCGCGACTGGTAGGGTCTGAGTTGTTCAGCCGCTCGCTTAAGGGCGGCCGAATCAGCATCAATTCCTATAATCGTCACTTCATTTCCCCATCGCTTAAGAATCTCCTCGCTGTGACCACCGCCGTTAAGTGTGCAATCGAGAATGGTATTCCCGGCTTGTAGGGCTAAGCCGTCAACAAGCTCATGTAAAAGAACTGAAACGTGGCTCATACCTTAGAGCACTCCCACCTCACCCAACTTTTCGGCCAGCGAATCTGCATCTTTCTCGATCTGTTTCTTGTACTCACGCCATCGCGTCTCATCCCAGATTTCTGCACGATCATTCACTCCGGCAATAATCACCTTTTCGGCAAGTCCGGCAAATTCTTTCAGGAAATCAGGAATCAGGATGCGACCGATTGAATCGACCTCCACCTCAACTGCGCCGGCAAGCATAAACCGATTGAATCCCCGACTCTGTGCCTTACCAATAGAGAGAGAAGAAAGTTTTGCCGCAACATTCATCCACTGCTTCTGTGAATACAAAAACAAACAGTTATCAAGTCCGTGTGTGATCACTACTTTTTTCCCAATTTCCTTTCGGAACTTGGATGGCAGTGACACACGCTTTTTGTCGTCTATAACGTGTGTGTATTCACCAATCAACATAAGAATTCTGTTAGTGAGCGGAAGGCGAGCTTACAGAATTCTTACCCCGTGGAATAATGTGCTTCGCACATTCAAATCCAAACGGATTTGAATTCCACGGGGTGGAAAAACTCGCTATGCTCCTTATTCCACTTTCTCCCACTTGCTATATATTCTATAGCACTATTAACCACTTACCAACACAGTTATCCACATCTTTGATTAAGAAAATATGAAGCCCTGTATTGTTTTTTAAACAAAAAAAGACCCCTGCCGGGGTCTTTTTTTGTTTACAGACTTTTCCTGGAATCCTTTATCGTGGCCGTAGTGTGGGAAAGAGAATGACCTCACGAATATTTTTTTGGTTTGAAAGTAACATAGTAATTCGGTCGATAGAAATTGCTGCACCCGCTGCAGGCGGCATACCATGCTCCATCGCCTCAAGATATTCCTCGTCTTTGGGTGTTGCCTCTTCATCACCTGCCTGACGATTTTTTTCCTGCTCAGTAAAACGCGCCCGCTGATCTTCAGGGTCATTCAACTCAGAAAAAGCATTCACCAATTCAAGTCCACCTATGACCAACTGGAAACGATCGATAAGGGCTGGATTTTCTTCGCGACGCTTAGCGAGAGGTGAAAACTCTACCGGATAATCAGTAAGGAACGTGGGCTGCACTAAATGAGAACGACAATGTTTCTTATAAATTGCATCAAAAATTTTGGCAGCAGTATCCCCTTTATCAACTGTGACCCCCAAACGCTCGGCCTCCCTGGCAATACCCGCGCGATCAAGTTTTTCTGGTTCTTTAATATGTGCGTACTTCTTAAACAAATCTAAAAATGGAATACGCACAAATTCCTTTTCAGTCTCAATCATATTTCCGTCAAACTCAAAAGACGTTTTACCGGTGACTTCTTTTACCACCAATTGAACAACTCGCTCGGTAAAAGCCATATAGCGCGTAGCATCGGTGAATGCTTCGTAGTACTCAATTGTCGTAAACTCCGGATTGTGGGTAACATCGATACCCTCATTTCTAAACAACCGTCCGATTTCATACACTTTTGGAAAACCACCAACTAACAATTCTTTTAAATATAATTCGGGAGCAATCCGCAAATAAAGATCGACATCGAGAGCGTTGTGATGCGTTACAAAAGGTTTTGCAGTTGCCCCGCCGGCGATCGGCTGAAGCATGGGAGTTTCAACTTCAATGTAGCCGGCAGAATCAAACACACGCCGAATGGCTGAAACAATTTTCGAACGCATAACAAAACGCGCCTTCACCTCAGGCGACATGACCGTGTCGAGATAACGATGACGAAAGCGTTCTTCAACATCTTGCAGTCCATGCCATTTTTCAGGAAGTTGTCGCAGCGCCTTCGAGAGCATGCGCCACTTTTTCACCGCAACGGTCTTTTCATTTCGCTTGGTAACAAAGAGCTCACCGGTAAGTTCAACAAAATCTGCTCCGTCAACCGTTTCAGAAAATAAATCAAAATCAGTCGCCTCCATCTCATCTTTCTTTAAGAGCGCCTGAAATGGTGCGGTGCCGTCATCGAACGTTACAAAAATAAGACCGCCGTGTGGACGAAGCGACATAACGCGGCCGACAACTGTTACTACTTTTTTCTGTGCAGCCAATTCGTCAAAACGCTCAATGATTGTTGCATTTGAGTATTCCTGATTCGTCGAAATCGGGTACGGATTTATACCCTTTTCCTTAAGTTTTTGAAGCTTTTCGAGACGTGTTGCTCGAATTTCTTCGATTGAAGCCATGCTGTCAGTCTAAAACGAGATCGATTAAATTAAAAGGGAGAGAATTGTTTGTACTCTACCTTACTCAACAGTGACAATACGATAAGCGACTTCTCCCTTAGGTGTTTTGAAGTTGAAATTGTCACCTTTCTTTTTACCCATCATTGCAGCTACGAGAGGCGAACTCGTTGAAATTTTTCCCTCCGCGACATTTGCCTCTTCTGAACCGACAATGCTGTACGTAAAGCGTTGCTTATCGCCGCCGCGCTCCAACGTGATAACGGAACCGATGTTTACTACGTCACTCTTCTTGTGAGAAATGATCGTAGCATTTTTAAGCATGAGTTCAATCTTCGCAATGCGCTCTTCAACCTCGGCCTGTGTTTCGCGCGCTTCCTGATACTCGGCATTCTCAGAAAGATCGCCTAACGATTTTGCGTACTCGAGATCTTCCGCAATCTCACGTCGTCTGACCTTCTTAAGCTGATCGAGCTCGTCCGCAAGTTCTTTGTATTTCTCTTTTGTTAAGTATTCGCTGTCGGTCATGGTGTTTATCTTCTAGTTACTGGCTAATACTGACCCTTAATCGACATTATCCTACCCGTGCGTAAATCAAAAATAATTTTATGAAGTCTACTACATGAGCCACCATATTTCAAGTCTGACTGAAAATAACCCTGGTGTTACTTCATAACTTATTCACCACTCTATAAACTACTCTTTCGGCTCAATATATTCAGGGGTAGTAACCGACATCCACTCAAAAAATTGGCGCATCACGTAAAGCGCACCGATCGTATTGTCATGCGGACCCTTTTCCATGACTGTTGCAAATGCATAGCGCGGATGTTCATAGGGATAAAAACCGATAATCCATGAATTAACATATTTTTTTGCCGCTCCGAGTTCGGCAGTTCCCGTCTTCGCAGCAATTGCTACTTGAGGAATATTTAAACCCGCAGCTGTTCCCTCAAGTACCGCTTGTCTCATTCCTTCGTGAGCCACAGTAAAATAGTGCTCCGGTAAATCAACTGTTGATGATTCGGCTTTACCGCCTTTCGTAAGTTGGGGTGTAAACAGTGTACCGTAATTCGCAAGCGCGCCGACGGCACGAATAACCTGCATCGGCGTTACCTGAACACCGTACTGACCAATCGACGTGTTATACGTATCACCGATTCGCCACGGCTCGCCGTCAAAATGTTCCGCTTTCCATGCGGGATTAGGAATCGTCCCCTCTTTTCCTCCAAACCAGGGCTCACTGATCGAAGAGCCGAAACCAAACATCCGAAGATATTTTTCGACTTTTGCAATTCCCAATCCCAGCTGATCCTCAAAACCACCGCCGATCTCGTAGAAATAAACATCGGAAGAAACCGCGATAGCTTTACGCATGTCGACCCAGCCGTGAGCTCGCCAGTCATTGAACACAGTTTTCTTGGTGGGATCGAAAGGATTTGGAATTGAGATTGAACCGGTACTTAAAATCTGCGTGTGCTCGTCAATAACTCCTTCGTTCAACGCACCCATCGCAATAAATGGCTTAACAATTGAACCGGGGGTGTAGAGCCCTGCAATCGCCCGATTCAAAAAGGGCTTACCTGCGTCATTTACATATTTTTGAATTGCCTTATCGTCATCGCCGTCAGTAAGCACCTGAGAAGAATATTCCGGATAACTCGTGAATGCGATAAGTTCACCATTAGTGACATCCATAAGAATGCTCGCCCCTGCATCAAAACCAACTGTCTCTGCTGTGTTTTTGATAAACGTGTAGAGCTGTTTTTGGAGACGTGCATCTATCGAAAGGGTGAGCTCCGCGCCGTTTTGTGCCAGCGCAACCATACTGCGTGATTCAATTGCACCCTTCGCGTTTACTTCAATAATACGAAGCCCGTTCTGGCCCGCCAAAGAAGCGTTGAAACGTTTTTCGGCACCCTCAACACCCTCAGTCTCGACTTTATAATAGTAACCAGCTGAATCTTTGGAGGGGTATTTTACATACCCCAACAGATGCCCGAAACCCGGCGCATCGATGTACTGACGCAATGCAAACTCAGTCGTTGACGAAACAACATTTTCCGAAAGCGTAACCCCGGTACGATCAGTAATAATTCCACGATTAGGAAAAATTGCAGCGTATCGCAGATGATTTTGCTCGCTTCGCGTGAAATACTCATCACCCTTAACAATCTGAAGATAATAAACCCGCACCACAAATACCAAACACAAAAGGAGGAAGAGGCTCAGAAGCAAACGCAGGGTGATCTTGGGAACCGGCTGCTCGATACGACCTTCAAACTGTTCCTTATTAAAGGCCGGTAAGTTTGTCGAGTCTAAAAAAATCTGATCCGGCTCAATTTCGCCGGTACCGAATCGATCGCGTTTAAAAAAGCCTTTCATGGGCACTATGCGTCGTAACGCAGCAACTGACTTTTGAACCATTCGCAGAGGGCAAAAGTGACGAGAGCGATAACGGGTAGCACTGAAAAAAGGTATCCGTTACCCGACACATTAAAATAAAGAAGTCCGACCAATCCAAATAAAAAAATATATTCATAGTAACTTTTGAAATAGAACAAGAAAACGACGGCCGAGAGAAGGGTAATCCACCACGGCAGAACAAAAACACCAATAACAAGTATCGCATCAATCAGAAGACGCCACAAAGCTTCCTGCGATTCACGGGGTTTACTCATTGGTACTCGTCGTTTTAACCTCAACCCAGAGCAACTGATTTAGATTGAGAGGAATTCTAAACAAAACATGTTTAAAAGAGTCGCTCTTATCAGCACCGATATATTCGACATTCCCATAGAGAGTAACCTCCGTTCCTGTTGTTGTAATCGGATCAGAAACCTTAACCGCGACGTCCTGTGGAACTTTGAGCTCATACGTTCCACCTCCTTTTCCGCGCGCGGTAAACTCACCTTCTCTTCCGAGACTTACCTGAAATTCATTTCCCGGACTTGAAAAAAGCCGCGCTTCGGCGCTTCCGGGAGACACGCGGGTGATTTCACCGATTCGTACTATTCCTGAAAAAACATGATCCCCAACTTTCACTCCCTCTGCACTCCCTTTTCCAACAATAAAGGTGTCGAAAACAGTTTGAGGCGGACGAACAAGAACGGGAGCCTTAACACCTGACCCTCCTAGTGGCGGTGTTGACTGATCTATTCCCGCCTCCAGAGTAGAAAATTCAAGGAGACGAGCTTGTAGAGCCGCAAGTTCCAAAGCAAGCGACTTATTTTCCTGGATAAGTGACTGTTTGGAATTAAGCAGCGCGCGCTCCGATGCTATAAAATTTCCCACGTAGATTTTTGTCTGCCACAACGGAGTTCCGACAAAGCGAAAAGCGGCGCTCGTGAGTCCGGGAAAAAGAAACCCGCCACCATAATAGAGGATCGCTATGACAACGATAAAGAGAAATACCAAACGGTAGCGGATCCAGGCCGCGTTTCTACTTTTTTGGAGGTAGTGAATCCTCATTTTGAATCAAAACATCTGCAAAACCTTCAAGATCTTCGAGAATGATTCCGGTACCACGTGCAACAGCGGTCAGTGGATCGTCACTAATATGAACCGGGATACGAACGAACTCCCGAATCAGATCCGCGATACCGCGCAGGAGTGCTCCGCCACCGACCAGATAAACACCGCGATGCATTACATCTGACAAAATTTCAGGCGGTGTTGTTTCGAGAACTTCTTTGACTGAATCAACCAGATTTCCCACAGATCCTGAAATAGCCTCGCGAACATCTGCATCAGTAATAACAACCTCGCGTGGCAAGCCCGTGACCAAATCACGACCTTTCACAATGGCTTCCATCGGCGCCTCATTAGGCATAACTGAACCGATCGATATTTTAACCTGCTCGGCAGTACGCTCTCCGATTAAAATTTTAAACTCATCTCGAATGTAAGAAACAATATCCTGGTCAAACTTATCGCCGGCAATCTTGATACTTTTTGCACTGACAATACCTCCCAGAGAAATTACTGCGATATCCGTGGTACCACCGCCGATATCGATTATCATATTCCCGACCGGCTCGCGAACCGAGAGACGGATACCAATTGCCGCGGCCATAGGCTCTTCAACGATAAACACTTCACGCGCACCGCTGTTGCGCGTTGCATCACGCACCGCGCGCGTTTCAACGTTCGTGACACCGGTCGGCACACCAACCACCACGCGCGGACCTAAGAGTTTTTTTGAACTCTCTTCAGCTTTACGTACCAAATATCCAATCATCTCTTCCGTAACTTCGAAGTCAGAAATAACGCCGTCAACCAAGGGGCGCACAGCACGAATATGTCCCGGGGTTCGGCCGAGCATTTGTTTCGCCTGCATACCAACAGCCACCACCTGTCCCGTCTTATGATTTACCGCAACAACAGATGGTTCATTAATGACAATCCCCTTGTCACGCACATACACCAATGTGTTTGCGGTGCCAAGATCAATGCCGATATCATTTGATACCCATCGGTACATCTTTTCGATTTTTTTCTTCATGTATTTCACGATGATTATTTTTTCGGCGCGAGAAATGCTCCTGAAATAACATCATTTTCTTTAATTAACGTAACCTCTTCCGCAGTACGTCGCTTATACTCAACCGAACTCTTTTCCATAGTTTTTGTTCCTACAACCAGACGATGTGGGATTCCCAGAAGATCGCTGTCAGCAAATTTTTCACCAGCACCAACATCACGATCGTCAAAAAGAACTTCGATGCCACGCTCCGTGAGATTGTGGTAGAGCGAGTCGGCATACCGCAACACTTTTTCATCCTTACCGGAAAGTGCGATGAGATGAACTTTAAATGGTGCGACCTCCTCAGGCCAAACAATACCTTTATCGTCGGAAAGAAGTTCAACAATCGTACCCATCAATCGGCCCGGACCAATCCCATAACTTCCCATGACAACCGCCTGAGATTTTCCTTTTTCATCAAGAAACGTAAGACCGAGTGCATCTGAAAAACGTGTTCCGAGACTAAAAATATTTCCCACCTCAACTGCCTTTTCTTTCCGAAACTTTGGGCTCTTACACAACGGACACACATTTTGATCAGCAACAATCTCATCATTGATAGCAACTTTGCAGCGATCACAGATATGAATGATATCTTCCCCCGCTTCAGTTAGCGTTTGAAATTCATGCGAGTATTTTGAGAATGAGCCGCCTGAGGCATAGGTCAGATAGGTTTTTTCACCGATGCCGGTGCGCCGGAACACATTGAGGTACGCTTCTTTCGCTTTTTCATAAAACGCTTCGTGGTCTTCAGCGCTTCGCGAAAAAGAGTACAGATCCTTCATTAAAAATTCGCGGCCGCGCATGATGCCACTTTTAGCGCGCATCTCATTTCTAAACTTTGTTTGAAACTGATACGCATAGAGCGGAAGATCGCGAAAACTGCGAACGTGATCACGCATGAGATTGGTGATCGGTTCCTCATGTGTGAACCCCAATCCAAGCTCAGAACCATTTTTTAATCCCGTCTTAAACCAATTATCAACCTTCTTATCGTCCCACCGATCAGTTTTCTCCCAAAGTTTTTTATCCTGGAGCGCAGCAAGATGGAGTTCCTGTCCGCCAATAGCATTCATTTCCTCACGGATAACGCCCACAATCTTGTTCATGACGCGAAGCCCTAAAGGCAACAATGAATACACACCCGCCATATCTTTATGAATATAGCCGGCACGAATAAGAAGTTCGGCATTTTTTGCCACCTCGTCTTTGGGCGCTTCGCGACGTGTTTTTGTAAATAGTTTAGATTGGCGCATAAAATAAGAACGCGAGCTGGTGATATAGCATGATAACGTAAAACCCTTGTTTCTACGATACTTGACATGTATATAGAAAGTGCAATCTTATAGAGAGACACCCTGATACCTATGAACCTATTTAGTTTTCTGGTCTTGATCTTCAGACACCAGCGACGTAAATTTTCTTTTCAGAGAATGAAACGCGATCTTGAAAAACTTGCCGGCCGCCTTGAAGAAGCAGAAAAACTGTACGCGGCCACGAGTGAAGAGGAAAGAAATTCGGGGCACTACAATACTCTTCATTCAACGCTAACTACCTGTCGATTCCACATAAACAGACTCACTCTGCAGTTCGACAGAGAGGAAAGAGAAATATCTGAAAATGAGGAATTCCTCAGTAGCTGGCGACTTTAAAGTCGCCGGCCTCAAGCGAGCCTAAGGCTCGCTTTTTTATGCCGCGGCAGCGTTTTCTGCGTAAAGAATATTTTCAATTTCTTTAAGAACAGGCTCAGGCTCTAATTTGTATCGTGTGAGAAAATTATTATTGGGGTCTGCAACAAGTGACGCATCAATTATTTTCCGAAATGCTATTGAATAACGATCGACCCACCCTCCCTTTAAATGAGCCTCCGCGCGAACGCGCTCTTCTGATCCATAAAACATCATCAAAAGATTGACCTGCATATGCATCGGTAAAATCCTTTTCTCATCATTGGTTAACGCCTCTATTTCCGGGATTTGTTCCTGTTCCATATTCATAATTACAACTTAAGTATATCGCGATACGTCAAAATAACGAGGAGTGCCATGAGGAGGAGAAATCCTGCAGCATTAACCATATTGGCGACGCGAGGATTTAATGAACGCCGAAGCACTGCTTCGATAAGCACAAAAAGAATTCGTCCGCCATCAAGCGCAGGAAACGGAACAAGGTTTATAACCGCGAGATTAATAGAAATTAGCGCGGTAAAAAATATTAAATAGGAAAATCCCAATGACTGAGCGTCGCCCACCATTCCGGCGATCCCCACGGGTCCGCTCACTGCACTAAAATCTGCGGTCCCCTGAAAAATACTCGCCAAAAAAAGATAGAGGCCCTGAACGGTCGCGCCCGCCAAATGAGCGGTAGCGATTGTTCCTTGAACGAGTGCGAGATGCGGCGGCAATCTTAAAATCCCTACGTAATCCATAACAATACCCAGTACACGACAGTCAGCAACAATGCCCGCCTGTGGAGTGGCCTGAAAAGTCATGGTCTCTCCTTTCCGTAAAACGCTCACTGTAAGTTCTTCTTCTCCATGACTGCAAATAAATTGCTGAACGCTTTCGGGAGTTACATTCCCGGAAGAAAGTGTTTCGGTTGGTGATGCAACACTAACAATTGAATCACCGAGCTTGATTCCGACCAATTCAGCGGGGGTATTCGGGGCAACGGTTGTGACCACCACGTGAGCATTTCTAATTCGAGCTTCATTTTCAGGTGAAACCGAAGTTGGCAAACCAAACATATAGCCGCCAACAATAAGAAGCCAGGCAAACAACAGGTTCCCTATCACACCCGCGACCAACACAGCGACCTGAATTTTTTTCGGCTTATTAACAAAACTGCGTGAACTGTCGCTACCAACCATCGACTCCTCATCAGGGTTTTCACCAAAAATTTTTACATAGCCACCAAACGGAATGAGGTTCAGCGAATAGAGTGTCTCACCGATCTTTTTCTTAAAGAGACGTGGAGGAAAACCAATAGAAAACTCGTCTACCCTGATACCAGAGATCTTCGCAACCAAAAAATGTCCGAGCTCGTGCACAAACACAAGAACTGCAAGTATGATAAGAAAAATAATAACGGTCATGATGAATTACGCTTTCATGTAAATTACTTCCGACTTCGATTACGAAAGAACTTCTTTTTCTTTCTTCGTAAACTGTTCCTCGAAATGCTTATTCGAAGCATCAACTAATTTCTGAACCTCTGCCCTGAACCTAAATTTTTCGTCTTCGCCCATACCACCCTCTTTCTCTTTTGCTTCAATATCCTTAACTACCTCATCGCGAACCTTTCGAAGACTGATCCGCGCCTCCTCAAGTTTTTCCTTTGCCATTTTGACCACAATCAAACGTCGCTCACTGGTTAATTCCGGAAATGATACGCGTAAACCTTTGTCATCAACAGCAACCGCAAGACCGAGTGATGCGGTCGTAATAGCTTTTTCAAGAGGTTTTATATTGGAAGTATCCCACGGTGAAATACGAATTGTTCGAGCATCTTCAATAGTGACACTCGCAACGCCCTCAATGGGCATATGCGAACCGTACACCTCAACCTGAACACCGTCCAAAACCGACGGAGTCGCACGCCCGGTTCTAATCTGAGAAAACTCCTTTTTGAGCCACTCCTCCTTTTCTTTTATAGAAAATTTTAACTTTGAAAAATCGTAATTCATTCCTCAAGATTAAACCAAAATCAGGCTTTTTACAATGAAGTCTGCTACGAAAATCGCGGTAACAAAAGTGAAATCTCCTCAAGAAGCATCTTGAGTGAAGCGCCTGAAAGCGAAACATTGCGTGACGTATCTAAAAGCATCTTCAAATTATTCGGATTCTGCACTACAAACAACCGGTCTTTTGCCGCAACTACTTCGAGTGACCGTACAAATTCGGCAACATCAGCTTTAGTCTTTTTTTCAAGAGCAACCTCATCAACCATTTTCTTTACAAACGCCATACGCTCCGAAATACTCGACGTCAAAAATGAACGCGCTGTTTCCACGCTGATGCGAGAGGATTGTTCTCCTCCAACCTCAAACATCATCAGGCGCGACTTAATCGTTGGAAACAACACATGTGCCGATGGCAACAACAAAAAGAAAAACGTTTCTGGAGATGGTTCTTCAAAAATTTTGAGAAGCGCATTTTGTGCCTCGGCCGTCATTCCGTGACACGAAACAACAAAAATCTTTTTTCCCGCACTCATACTTTTTCCCTGCGCTTTCTCTTTAAGCGAACGCGCCTCATCAACGGTAAATAATTCTGCGTCGCTCTGAAAAAAATCCGGATTGGCTTTCACCATAAACCGATGATCTCGTTCGAGCACAACCAAAAGTTCTTTACGCAGAGTTACGATGTCACCAAAAATACCGTAGGCATGGTGGGAAAGATTTTTTATCTCGCTCTGCCAGAAGTTGTTGGACATAATCACAGCATACATCGCAACGCGACATAAAAAAAGACGGGCCTCTTGCGAAGCCCGCCTAGTACACACAGAAACACGTTTGTGTTTTCTGCATGGCTCGATCTCTGCTCCGTTCCGGACAGGAAACTGCCTTCACGAAGTGATCATACCGAACCACTGTAAAGCTTATCATAGATATCGACCCATGTCAATATCATGAAGAAAAAGAAAACCGGGACAGCAGAGGACGCAAAGCGTCGTACTGTCCCGGTCGGTGTGCGTGGTAGGACGTAAAGTTCGTTCGGTCAACAGAACGAGACTCTACTTGGGGCGGTTAGACGACCGGCCCCCATCCAGTGTTTGCGCGCATGTCGCGCTGTGCGTGTCCGCGTCTCGCCAAGGCGAGTGGACTAACTCGGCACCCGAAGGCGGCCGTCATTATGCACGGAGTTGGACTCCAACGGTCCGGGAGATGAAAAAATCCCCCCAGTTTGTGGACCGTCTTGTGTTGTGGTGCTCCAGCTGCATGGCAACCATTGTCCATGTCAACTTTCACGCATGTACCTACACGAATTGCCGACCCGTGTCGTGGCGAAGACGAGCGCGATATAACCAACGACGCGCTCGGGCCGCCCGCGCCATGCCACCACGGCGCGATGGGTCAGCAAAATTCATCAAAGAACTAGTGCTCTAGTGTAGCACACATAGTAATTTTGTCAACTTTCACAGATTCACTCTTAATCATGGCTCTCTTGAGCCATGATTATAAAAATATACGTGCGAAGCACACCTTTAATTCTAAAGCGAGAAAATCGGAGAAAAAAGTCTTGCGAGTGCGACTTAATCCTACAAGGCAAGACCTTGTAGGAATCAACGCTTGGCCATAATACTCTTCTTATACGTATCGAGGTGTTCGAGAGCAACCCCCGTCCCCTTTGCAACACAATAGAGTGCATCCTTACCTAAAATCGCTTTTACACCAGTGCGTCTAAACACCAATTCAGGAAAATTTCGAAGCAATGATGAACCTCCGGTCATAATAATTCCCTGATCGATAATATCAGCAGCCAACTCTGGCGGGGTTTCCTGAAGAACGTCTTTGATTGCTTTGATCATGTCACGCAACTCTTTTGAAATAGCTTTAACAATCTCATTGGTTTTAATCTCAGCGGTTCGCGGAAGACCTGAAAGAAAGTCGCGGCCTTTGACCGTCATTACCAGCTCTTCGTCGAGCATGATTGCCGAACCAACCTGGATTTTTATTTCTTCGGCAGTGCGATCACCGATAGCAAGGTTAAACGTTTTCTTAATGTAGTCGATGATTGCAGAATCGATTCTGTTGCCGGCACACTTAACTGAAGTCGACGAAACAATCCCGCCGAGAGAAATAACAGCAACATCGGTTGTACCACCGCCAATATCAACAATCATATTTCCGCGTGCTTCGTGAATCGGAATACCGGCGCCAATTGCCGCAAGGATCGGCTCTTTAACAACAAAAGCGTTGCGTGCGCCTGCTTTGAGCGCCGCCTCAATCACCGCGCGACGCTCAGTTGAAGTAACTCCTGCGGGAACACTGATCATCACATCGGGTTTAAAAATATTCCACCGGCCCAGAGCTTTGTCGATAAAGTATCGCAACATAGCTTCCGTCACACGGTAATCGGCAATCACTCCGTCACGCATCGGTCGATACGCAATGATCGAATCAGGAGTTCGGCCGATCATCGAACGCGCCTCAACACCTACAGCCAAAATTCTGTTGTCCTGTTCTGAGACCGCAACAACCGAAGGTTCGTTCAGAACGATTCCCCTCTTTGGTATAAAAACGAGAGTGTTTACGGTTCCAAGATCAATTCCCAGTTTTGGAGAAAAAAAATTCATGCAGGGTCATCATACGACAGTTTGGGGTCTAACGCATGCTTGACATTTTTTACGCTCATTATATTATCGGGCCGAACAGTTCCCCCAACAACCTATGAAACAAAGCGTATCTATTCACTTCCTGAACGGTGCTTCTGCCTTCTCGGTTTCCCTCCGCCCCATCTATCGAGCACTCGAGGATGTCGATGTTGAGTTTGTTGATAGTCCAACAACCGCTGATCTTTTGATCGGTGACTCACACCACGCAGTCTCCGGCCTACCGTGCCAGAACGAACAGTGGCATATTATCCCCCAACAGCACGCGCATTCGCATGATCTTCCCAAATATGTTCGCATGCTACCATACTCCTACCCCCTGCGAACTCTGATAAAAATTGTCCGGGAAAAATCTGCTGAAAAAGAACTGGCGACAGCTGAACGTGCCTGGCAGCAAACACACGAGCATGAAGCCACACCTCTTCTGCGAGAAGAAGAACCCGCACACACTGAATAGATTCCGGTTGTCCGTCCGCCCTCTCCACAACTGGAGGGGGTTTTTAATTGTTTGACTATAGCATATATGCTATAGTCATCTCATGAGTAAAAAACTTGCCCATATTGGAAAACTTATTCAGAAGCTGCGTGAAGAACGCGCCGTAACTCAGGAAGAACTTGCCGCGCGCCTGGGAAGCACCCAGAGCGCCATCGCACGTATAGAAAAGGGCGAACAAAATCTTTCAACTGAAACACTTTCAAAAATTAGTGACGTGTTGGGCCAGGATGTAGTCAGCGTCGGAACGGGCGCACTTAATATCCAGGTTAAAGGCGGACAAAAACTTTCTGGTGAAATAACCACGCGAACTTCTAAAAACGGCGCCGTCGGACTTCTCTGCGCCTCCCTTTTAAACCGCGGTAAAACTATTCTTAAAAATGTACCTCGAATCGAGGAAGTATTTCGCTTGATTGAAGTGTTGGAAAGTATTGGCGTTGGAATCCGCTGGATTAAAAATGACATTGAAATCAAACCTCCCAAAAATCTTTCTCTTCAAGATCTAAATACTGAATCGGCAATCAAAACACGAAGTATCATTATGTTTATTGGCCCCCTGATCCACAGTTTGAAACGGTTCAAACTTCCCCAGGCCGGTGGATGCAAACTCGGGTCACGCACCGTTAAACCACACCTGTTTGCACTTGAGAAACTTGGCGTACAAATTACGGCGACCGCTACCGCCTATGACGTCCGTGCTCGGAAACTTAAACCTGCCCGCGTTGTTATGTATGAATCAGGCGACACCGTTACTGAAAATGTTCTCATGGCTGCCGCGTGCATTCCTGGAACAACCACCATTGTCTTTGCCTCCGCAAATTACCAGATACAGGAAATGTGCTTCTTTCTCGAAAAGTTGGGCGTACGCATTGAGGGGGTTGGAACAACAACTTTAACTGTTCATGGTATAGAGAGTATTAACACAGACGTTACATACGAACTTTCCGAAGACCCTATCGACACCATGTTTTTTCTTGCAGCTTCAATCCTTACCAAATCTTCAATTACGATCAAACGTTGCCCGATCGACTTTCTCGAGATAGAACTTTTGAAACTGGAGAAAATGGGATTTAAGTACAAAATGGGAAAACGTTATAAGGCACTGAATGGAAAAACAAACTTGGTTGATATCACTACCCGGCCGTCAAAACTTCATGCGCTTGAAGAAAAAATTGAGTCGCGTCCTTACCCAGGTCTCAATATCGACAACCTTCCGTTCTTTGCAGTTATAGCAACTCAGGCGAAGGGCGAAACCTTCATTCATGATTGGGTGTACGAGAAACGCGCGATTCACTATGTTTCACTAGAGAAACTCGGCGCGAGTGTTCTTCTTGCTGACCCGCACCGATTTTACGTCACCGGGCCAACCAAACTAAAAGCAACTGAAGCTATTTGTCCGCCGGCACTTCGCCCGGCAGCGATTCTTCTCGTGGGAATGCTCGGTGCAGAAGGAACATCGATACTCCGCAACATTTACAGTATTAATCGTGGTTACGAAGATATCGTCAAACGCCTAAACTCCATTGGCGCGAACATCAAAATTTTGAGAGAATTTTAATTGCGGATGAATTAATAATTGCGAAGCATGAATTATGAACTGATTTTGCTTAATTCATAATTCATGAATCTTAATTCTGATTAATTATGTTTCTCATTAATGTTATACCGTTAAGTCGCGGCATCGGAAGCGAATCGCTTTCGTATTTTTCAAAACATTCATTAACTCCCGGGACACTCGTTCAGGTTGAACTGCGTACGCGTATGATCTCAGCCTTGGTGGTCAGTTCGAAACCCGCAGAGGTTGAAAAAACCAGCATTAAGTCGGCGCTCTTTTCACTTAAAAAAATTTCATCGGTTTCAAAAGATCGTCTGATTCGTGACGAGGCAATTGAAGCCGCGAGTGAGGCGGCGCAGTATTTTTGTGCAACAACAGGTGCAGTACTCAATCACCTCATTTCGAAAACGATTCTTGAGCATGCAAAAACATTTTCGGAGAAACCTCTGACAGCTACCCTACCATCACCGCACCCTGCCAAACTGAGGGGACTCCAGACCGATGACGATGACCGTATTGCCCACTACAAACGCATCATCAGAGAATCGTTTGCGCGTAAAACATCGGTTTTCCTTTCAGTTCCCACTATTCACGATGCCAGCCGCATGCGAATCCTGCTTTCTAAAGGAATTGAAGAGTACACGGTGACGCTGCACGGATCACTCTCGAAAAAAAATCTTGTTGAATCATGGGAACAAGCCTACACCATTTCCCATCCCGTTCTGATTATAGGAACCGGGACATTTCTCACGGTTCCCCGTGATGATATAAAAACTATCATTGTTGAACGCGAACACGCGAGTGGTTACCGTATTCAGTCACGACCCTTTCTGGATTATCGAGTTTTTATTGAACTCTACGCAAAAAAAATCGGGGCTACGGTTATTTTTGGAGACAACTTGCTGCGCGTTGAAACACTTTGGCGCATTGAAGAGGGGCTAGTTCACGAGCTTGCCCCGCTTACCTTTCGCTCACTCAACAAACCCCGCCAAACACTCATAGATATGCGTACCTACAGCAAACACGGCGGCGGAACATTTGCCGTTTTCTCTTCTGAACTTATTGAAGAACTAAAAAATGCACACCGTGAACTTCGTAAAGTCATTCTGTTCGCAACACGGCGCGGACTCGCAACCGAAACGGTATGTGGTGATTGTGGTTCAATCGTTCGTTGTTCATCGTGCCATGCTCCGGTCGTTCTCCACCAAAGCTCAAGCGCCGGCGGAAACAACTTTTTTATGTGCCACCGCTGTGGAGAACGACGCAGCGCTCACGAACGTTGCACCACCTGTACCAGTTGGAAACTTGTTCCACTCGGAATTGGAACTGAACGCGTGGAAGAAGAACTCAAACGGCTCGTGCCTGAACTACCTCGTTTTAGACTAGATACTGACACGGCCACAACGCCTGCCATGGCTAAAAAAATAGTTAAAAATTTTACGAAGGCGCCATTCGGAGTATTGGTGGGAACCGAAGCTCTCCTACACCACGAGCTAGAACTTGCTGACGTCTGCGCGGTTGTTTCCCTCGATGCCCTGTTTGCAATTCCAGACTTTCGTATACATGAGAAAATCGTCCATCTTATTCTTGAACTCCGCTCACTTACCAAGGGTCCGTTTCTGCTTCAAACACGAAATCCTGATGAAGAAATACTTTCTGACGCAATCACCGGCCACCTTGCAAATTTTTTCCGGCGTGAAGTTGAAGTGCGAAAAAAATTCCTGTATCCTCCTTTTTCAATACTTCTTAAAGTCACCGTTGAAGGAAATAAAAACTCAATCACCGCCATTATGAACCAATTTCAAAATGATATTCTTCCGCGCACAATTTCAATCTTTCCGGCGTATGTTAAATCGGGGAGGACCGGACACGCACTTCACGGGCTTATAAAAATTCCTCGTGCAGAATGGATCGACACCCCGCTCGCTCACACCCTCGCACGCCTGCCGCCGCAGGTCAGCATCAATGTTAATCCTGAAAGCGTGCTCTAACTGCCGTTAGTTGAGTCAGCGGGCTTTTTTAGGTAGAGTGAATCCTATGCTTCCTATCATTCAAAAAAGTGACCCGATTCTCAAACGGAAAGCGAAAGATGTCAGCTTGAAACAATTTGGCTCGGAAGAACTCTTTCGTCTTATTCAAGAAATGAAAGAAACACTTCGCACGCAGGAAGATGGCGTCGCGCTCGCCGCACCTCAAATTGGCTCACCGCTGCGCATCTTTGTTGTGGCACCACGAGTTTTTGAGATTCAGCGTGAACTAAAAAACGAAAAAAGGGCTAACGAAAACGAAGAAATTGCCACATCTTCCGACGAACATTTGGTGTACATCAATCCAACTCTCACTAAACTCTCGCGGAAAAAGAGACTTGTCGATGAGGGTTGTCTTTCCATTCGCAATTACTACGGTAAAGTTTCTCGCGCAGAAAAAGCAACCGTTGAAGCGTACGACGAATACGGAAAAAAATTTACCCGCGGCGGAACCGATCTTCTAGCTCAAATTTTTCAACACGAAGTTGATCATCTGAACGGGACCCTCTTTATCGACAAAGCAGAGGACCTCTACTATTTACCCCAACAACCACCTAAAAAAAAGTAGACCATGGTTACACCTCTCCGTACTATTTTTTTCGGAAACTCGCGCTACTCGGTTATTGACGTGCAAAAAATACACAACGTGTTTGGTCTCTCTGCGGTAGTTACTATTCCCGATCGTACAACCGCACGAAAGGAACTACTCGTGAGCCCCGTTAAACTATTTGCAATTGAAAAAAGTATTCCCGTTATTGAGGCCAGCAAACTGACACCTGACGTTGTAGAAAAAATACGAGCCTATAATCCTGATTTTCTCATCGTTGCAGACTACGGACTTATCCTGCCTCAGTCTCTTCTCTCGCTTCCACGCTACGCTGCGCTCAATGTCCATCATTCCCTTCTCCCCAAGTATCGCGGACCTTCTCCTGCCCCCTCAGCAATTCTCGCCGGCGAACAGATAAGCGGCGTGAGTATCATTTCAATGACTAAGAAAGTTGACGCGGGAGACATTCTTAAGCAAGTATCCTACACACTGAAACCAGACGAAACAACCGAGTCACTCTTAACCGAACTTAATATATTAGGTGCGCAAGCGGTAACTGAGGTTATGGAAATGTACGTAAACGGAACAACACGCCCCCAACAACAAAACGAGAGCCAGGCAACCTTTACGACCTATATGTCAAAAAAAGATGGGCTTCTTAATCTTAATGATTCGCCCGAAATGAATTGGAGAAAAATCCGTGCCTATCATGAGTGGCCGGGAACATACTTCACCATTAACAAAAAAGGGAAAGAGATGCGTGTTATCGTTGCTACCGCAACGTATAGCGAAGGTATATTGAAAATAGAACGTGTGATCCCCGAAGGAAAAAAAGAAATGTCTTGGAAAGAGTTTGAGAAAAATTACTCTGCCAACAAATAGCTAGAATTCCTTAAATTCGATCACCTAAATCAATCCGGCGAATAATTACCGGGAGATCCTCGCCACCATCATTTACATTTTGCTCATACGCACTGTCGATATATTCCATACCAGAAGTCACTACCCCGAAAAATTGAAAATCGGCAGGAACTTTTGCATCATCGTCCACAATAAAAGCAAGAACGGGACGTGCATCTTCGGAACCAAATTTCATGGCAATCATTCCACGCTCAGGCTTTCGAGGACCACTACTATCACGAAGGCTGCGTCCACGGCCCAAAATAGCCCTTACCACCTGCGAATCAATCTGCTGCGTTGAAAGACCGCTCTCCAAAAGACCGGACTTTTTATCACTTCTGAAAAGCGTATTGTCGAAAACGCCTGTATCAGCAATGCGAGAAAAATTACGAACCGTAATAGGTGCGTCTTTAGACAAAAAAGAGATATCGATGCGACCAATGCTGGTTATCACACTCGCACCGGCATACAGCTCAGTGAACTTACGATAGTTTTCAACCAGAATTTTATCCCGCGCCGCTTCAGCTTTACTCAAAATTACGTAAATACCCGCAAAAGTAACAGAGGCTAAAAACGCAACAAACAAAACTGACCATGAGATCAGTGGGTGAACGTATTTTTTATTAGCGACGTAAGGCGAAGCAAATGAAGAATTCTTATTATTCATTTAGTGAGCTGAGGAGCTAATATAGGAGTTCTGACTGCCTTTACCTATCGGCATTAAATCCTTTCAAAAAATTTTTAATTTTGTGACCACCGCGCTTTATGAGTGAAAAACGCTTTTTGCGAAGCTTGGTCAGTTCGCGAACTAGCTCCTCACGGGTTCCGTCTATCGCAACATGGAGATCGTCTCGTTCCGCTTCAGCGCGCAGAGTCGTGCCGTCGACAAACAATGTTGCTTCAGCTCGAAACACATCACCTTTATGATGATGGCGGCTCATTTTCCCCACCTCAATCGAAAGTGAAACACTATCGTCCTCCCCCACCAATCGTTCAACATGAGAAATGAGGTGCTTATCTAAATAAAACTCGAGCGCCTCATTAAACTCCGTATTCGTAGCTTTTTTAGTTATTTTCATACTTCAGTGTCTATGCTGATAATTTTTGACGGTGAATGATGCCCGCTTACCAACCGCACTTTTCTCCTCGCTATCTTAAACTCCTCCGCCATAAGTTCCATGACACGTGCGTTCGCCAGATTTCGCTTGGCTGGAACTTTCACCGAAACAGCAAAATGATTCTCTTTAATTTTTTCAACTTTCTCCAGTCGCGCTTCCACGAACACCCTAACCTTAACGTACATACAAAAAGTATATCATAAGAAAACGGCAGGCCTTGTGAGGTCTGCCGTTTGAAGAACAAAAGAAATTACTCCATCACATCGATATCGAAACCAAGAATGCTACGGTGACCGAAATCGGGCGGAACAGAGGGATCCTCCTTAATGGGAGTAACGTAGTGCCAGAGTGTTCCCTTATCTGCCTGAAAGATTCCCTCACCTTCAGCGAGCGTGCGCCGAAGGTACTCAGTTTTCTTGTCAGGACCATAAACGATACTTTCTCCGCCGATAATCCCGGCTCGTTCGATGACAAGCGCGGAGACAATGAAGTCGGCCCCATCTTGATGAATTCCCTCAGGCGAATTGTCCCCCGCCGACAAAACATCGGCAAAGATAAACATCTGGTGGAGATTCACCTGAAGTTTTTTTGCATTCGGGCGAATCGCTCGCACCTCGTCTCCCAGAGCAGACATCAAGTGGCGCACACTTTTATGATCAGCCACACACTCCTCCGCCTCGTGAAAAATGCGGACGAGAGCGCGCGGATCGCCGGACCCTACGCTTTGCTGAAAATGATCAGCCTTAACTCGCGTGATGCCCCAGCGATCTGCATGTCGATGTTCCAGAATAAATCGTGCGATCGAGCGTTTGCGCCGGCCGATCATTCCAATTCGATCGAACTCGTTTCGCTCGTCAGAAGAAAGCTGGACAATCAGATCGTAAAGTACCGAAAGATCTGCTCGGTCTCCGTAGTAATCAGCGAGAAATCCGTTCAATCGATCAGTCTCCACCGGGAAACGCTTCTTCAGAAACTCGACCTTGTTCCGTTTTGCATCGTACGGATCAAGGTGCAAAATCGAAAAGGTAGGGCGAAGATCACTAAGAAACTGCTCGTGATTAATCCCAAATGTTTTGAGATTAAAAACACGGAGCGGCGGAACGTCAGCCCCAAACCGCTCTCCAAGTTCCCTCTCAGTAACAAGATAGTCAGGCCGAGATGCACACGAGTTCATAGGTATTCCTTTCAATGTTCGGGGTTTTGGGACAACACATCATTTCAGTTACTAAGGTCAAAATAGCACAACTTTTATATTAGTCAACCCCCCCTTTTGTTTTAAAAGAAAAGGCGCGCGTTTCTGAAGAAACGCGCGCCGTGAGGAGAAATTACTTTCCTCGAAGAACAAGTAGCGACATGATGCTGTTGTAGCTGATGCCGCCAGCCGCAGTTAAGGTTCCTGCCCAGGTCCAGTCTGAACCGAGAAGTGTAAGCGCGCACGCAACTACGGTGACGCACCACATAGGAAGCGTTGAGCGGATTGGATCCTTTATCATATCGATCATGATCGGCATACCCGCGAATGACATCGCGGTGAGCCCGGCAATGATGCCGGCCAGTGCGCCTAGTTTAATCCAGAAGTACGCTGCGACAACGGCTCCCCCGAGGCAGAGCCACTCCTTCCACGTCCACGTCCACTCACCACGAAGAAAGAGGACAGTCGTTACCGCCACAGCGCCGATAGTGTAGCTTAACGGAAGCCAGATCGGCTTATCAGCCTGAATTGTACTTCCAAGAAGTACCACATCAAGTCCGACCCACATAAGCCAACTCGCCGGACTCTGAGCTGGAATTTTCTTGCATGCAATTCCATATGCATACCAGAGAAGATTCAGGGTGCAGAGAATGCCACCCGCAAGAGTTAGTGTCAGTTTCAAAATTCATTTCCTTTCTTTTTCTCAGAAAAAATTAGCATAATTTATTGCAAAAGTCAATAATATCAACATAACTTTTGCATTTATGCATAGCTTTGCTAGGATAATCAACGTTCTTTAAAATCTTATATAAATGACTCTTAAGCTCCGATGTAGCTCAAAGGTAGAGCAGCTCCCTGTGGAAACGTTGTCTGTCTATAACAACTTGATATAATTCAAGTATGGCCGACAAAAGAACCTATGCTGATCGTCGAGAGGAACTCATACGTGCAGTAGCTAAACGGAGACGCAAAATAAAAATACTTGCTATTGAATACAAAGGTGGCAAGTGTCGAATCTGTGGATATAAAAAATACCCGGGTGCACTTGATCTGCTCCACATTGGAAAAAAATAATTTGGTATTGGCGATAAAGGCTATACCAGATCCTGGAAGAAGGTACGCGCAGAACTGGATAAATGTGTTTTAGTTTGTGCAAACTGTCACAGAGAAATCGAGGCTGGCATAGCGCAGCTTCCAAAAGTAATTTTGGATGAAAAACGAGGAGAATTCGGGGAACCCCGAGAATCAGAAATGATTGGGCAATCCCGAGCCGAGCTCAACACTCTTACGAGTATTGAGAAGGTGTAGAGCCTATCCCGCAAGGGAGTAGCCCTGCAGAGCAGGGCGAAGCACCTCGCTTCCAGTAACAAACTGGAAGATGATATAGTCCACCCCTATTAGAAACAGTAGGATACGTGTAAGGAGTTGGTTGTAGGTTCGAGTCCTACCATCGGAGCTTAGGAGTTATTGAATAAAAACGCGCAAGCGTTTTTTTCAACGACTAAGCTCAGATGAGTCCTGCCACTGGCAGGACGTGTAGCCTGTCCTGTAAGGAGACTCGAAGCCCGATTGAGCATTTTTTCAAGTCCAAATGGACGAAGAAAAAATCCAATCGGGATACTGATCCTGTAAGGATCGAGATCTTTCCTACCATCGGAGCTTAGGAGTCATGAATCACCCGACAGGGTGATTTTGACCTAAGCGACGATGAGTCCTGCCGTCGGAGTAGTTTGACATAATTAAATTATTGTGTAGTTTTAGTCTCAGACAGATATTTCAACAATCAACCGTCTGTGAAAGGAAAAATGAAGCGAAAAACAACTGCTGAACAATACCCGCCGATTTCGCAAAGAACGAGAGTTCTGACCCTTCGCGAGAACCGGGCAATTCGCCGACAATGGAGACCAGAAGCTCTCCTCGACCGTCGCTGGGGTGTCCTGGGAAGGGTTCTAAACCATCATGACTCCCACGGTCTCTGCTACGAGGTAACACACTCGGATGGCAAGGTTCGGTATTACGACCCATCCGAACTCAAGGTTCTCCCGGAAATTAATCTTTTCACCATAACAACACTTGGTGAACTTGACGGTAGACCTCACGATCGCACACCTGCGGTGTGCACCTCACTCGAGCGAGCGAAAGAAATCATCGAAACAAATGAGGGTGACCTTTATGAAGCCGGCTGGTATCCCCTCGCGGTTATTGAGGTGAAGCCTTCAGATAACGTGTACCCCGAAGTGACAAACATCGGGAAAAGACGATCTCAGTGGTGGTATCGCTTTGATACCCGACAGAGGAGGTACGTTCTCTGCGGAAGACCGAAACAGTTTAGGCGAACATCTGGGTTTGGTGTCGGGTAAAACCCACACAACAACGCACGACCGCAAGGTACGGCGTTTTTTGTTGTTTTATGGACATTGACCCAAAACACAAGTAAACAATCCACGTAAAAAACTACCCGACCGATTTCGGGTAGTTTTTTTAAAACAAGTAAGATAGCTTTTTCGCACTCATAACATAACCGGCCAAGATCCGCCTCTGCAACACCTGCTGCAGAGGTTT
The DNA here is from genome assembly GCA_964350935.1 of uncultured Candidatus Saccharibacteria bacterium. Taxonomy (GTDB): domain Bacteria; phylum Patescibacteriota; class Minisyncoccia; order Phycocordibacterales; family CAYGLL01; genus CAYGLL01. The sequence goes on from CAYGLL010000010.1 coordinate 35,399, forward strand.
TTACTTCTTGCCCAAACTTCTTACTATTGAAAAACAAGGACAACAAATAAAAATCGCGCTAAACTAAATATATTGTTTATGGAAGGAGGAGAAACAGAATTTAATACCCCCCCCCGCGAAGCAGAGCAAGAGAAACCGACCGTTACTCCGGAAATCTTTGCCGCGGAACTGACTGACCCTAAACATCATAACCCCGAGCGCTTTTGCTACCTCGTTCATGGTCTCAATCCGGGAGCAAAAGATCAGCTACTTATGTTGGCCCTACGCCAAGGCAGATACGACGCTTCACAAGAAGTCGACCTTCTGCGTGATCCAGAAAAAATTGTTGATAAAAAATTAATTTCAACAAGCATCATAAATCAAGATCACATGAAAACATGGGGGAGTGTTTTTTTCATACTCGATGCGCCCTGGAATAATTACGTTTCTATGTCACCCCGAGATAGTGCGACTAATATTACTAATCCGGACTTTGTACTCGACTACAGCCAACCCCCATATGCCCTACCCTCACAGTTAGTAGAACAGAGCCAAGGAGGTCTAAATGAGGTGGTGGTGACAGGAACAAAAGGAACTGAACAAGTAAAAATTATTGGGATAGGTATAAAGCTTACCGATGTCGGAGAAGAAAAAAATCACGAGCCGGGAGAAGCCGAGCAGATGCGAGCTATTGCTGAAAGACTAGGAGTGCCCCTCATAGAGTTTGTCGAGAAAGTGAGGATAGAAGATAGCCCGCCTGAGATCAATATGGGATATGGAGGTCACGTCAGATCTCTCCTCATCAACAAAAATGGTTATAGGTATATTTTCGAAGCAGAATGGGATAATCCGGAACTAAAGGAGTGTTTTAGAGGAAACAAAAATTTCTATGGCGGGTATAATCCAATTACTAGAGAAGAGTGGGCTCTGCTCAGACCAATTATCGCAGAAAAAATGGATACGCCTGCTAAATTAGATTTTCTTAGGCAGATTGATGAACACTTTGGTTTCTAGAGACACTCAAAACTTGCGAGCGTGAATCATGAAGGCATGCTAGACTTGAGCCTTACTCGTAATAATAGAAAACAACCATGAAACTCAGTTGTAAAGATTTGGACGCCACCTCAACATGCGGTTTTGAAGCAACAGGAGCAACTGCTCCAGAGGTCGCTGGCAGAATGATGGCACATGTAAAGGCAGACCATCCAGAAGTTGTTACCAAGATGGGCTTGGACGACGGAGCGATGATGAAAATGCTTGAGTCAAAAGTGCACGCATAACGCAGTGCCCGTAAAAAACGCCCGAGGCCACTCGGGCGTTTTTTCTGTCACACTCATCAGAACAAAATATCCCACCAGGAGTCATAAACTGTTTCTCGTGACCTTACTATCCTATAATGAACAAGGCTTAATTATTTTTATTTATTTTTTATGATTATTCAATTAGCAAATATTATTTCAGGATTTATTCTTGCTGCTCCAAAGATTGCCGAGTTTGGTGGAAAGAACCAGATTGAAAAACTTCAAAGCTCACTTCTCCCCTACCAGAAAACAATTGGCATTATTGAACTCGCGCTTGGGCTTTTCGCACTCATTGAACGAGTAGGTATCTTTCACATCGGCAACCTGGGTTCAAGCTATCCGCAGGCAATTCCTGCAATCCTCGCAGGCCTTATACTTTCAGAGCCCGTTTTTCATAATTCACCAAAGGTAACTGAAATTATAGGAAAATTAAAACCTCACGGAGTTTGGATCGGCCTCTGGACAATAGCCGCGGGAATCATCTCGATCTTCTTTGGCTGTATTTTCTGTTTCTTTTATTTCTAAAACCGACCCTTTTAGAAAAACATGCGGTACTCAATTGAAAGCATTAAAAGCAAAAACCTTTTCATTAACTACAGTTTTTCGACGAGCCCGTTTGGAAAAATTATCATTGCTTCGATACCACAAGGAATCGCGCACATTACTTTTGTAGAAAATGAACGGACAGGAATAATAGATCTTAAAAAGGAATTTCGTGGCGCCACCCTAAGACATACATCTGACCATTTTCAACGCAGCGTACAAATGTTTTTTAAAGACAGCTCAAAACATTCAAAGCTTAAACTGTTCGTAAAAGGTACACCCTTTCAGCTTAAAGTCTGGAAAGCACTTTTAACGATACCCTCGGGACAACTATCGACCTACGGCGCAATTGCTAAAAAAATTAAACTCCCGAAGGCGCACCGCGCTGTCGGAACTGCAATCGGAAAAAACCCCATAGCCCTCCTTATTCCCTGCCATCGTGTTATACGTTCTGACGGAAAGTTGGGTGGATATCACTGGGGAGTTGCCCGAAAAACTAAAATACTTATGTGGGAAGCCTCGCTACAAAAACCTTTACAAAAATAAAATACGTGGTAATCTGCGCTTAGATGCGTAACCAGTCTGAATGCGTGCACTAACCGCATCCGTGCGCAGTGATTCGGACTAAACAAACAGGAGTTAGTAATGAACATGGTAACAAGACCGTCGGTATTAAGTGGAACGCTGGATGAGCTCTTAGATAAGTTCATGCCGGTCGGAAACCCTGACTCAGTGCCCAGTAGAGTGGCTGAAATCAAACAGGCTTTCAGCGGGGAACTTATCACTCAACCACGATTCCGCATACCAGGAGCTGACAAAGAATCAGACATATTCTTTAACAGCCGGGAGCTTCTCTGCAGATTTGTGAGCCTCCCCACCCCAACACAGACTGATTTCATTAAGGCAGCTAAAACTGCCATGACTGAAAAAGAAGTCCGCGATATTGAAGTTGAGATTCCATGGACAAAAACCCGAACGCGTAAACTGCGCGTTCGCGCCAGTGGAATGACCGGGAACAGATCGCTCGACATTGATCTCGCCTAAACCGTCGAAGATAGAGAACAATTTCAACCGCATCAGCACACATGCTAATGCGGTTTTTTTAATTTCAGCAAAAATAACACAATTTATCGTGATAAGATACAAAGATAAGTAAATGAAAAAGAAACACACTGAACATCACAAAGACGGGAGCCTTTGGGCAAAGGGATTTCTTGATAGTGGAAAAATGCACGGCTACTGGGAGTGGTTTCGAAAAGACGGAAGCAAAATGCGATCCGGCGCTTTTGATATGAATGTCCAGGTTGGTGAATGGACTACTTACGACAGAAACGGAAAAGTCTATAAAGTGACGAACTTCGATAAGAAAAAGTAAATAAAAGCGGTTTTTACCCCCCCCGATATTGACTTTTTTAATTATTTGTATTAATTTAAAAAAAGAACCAAGATCAACGACAACAAAAAAGAAAGGCTCTAAATATGGTTACTTTTCCAGAAACCGGCGGAGGTGTACGGGTTGAAGTAAACGGAAAGCACTTTGGCTGGATATCCAAAGAACACGGTTTTTTCACTGACCCAACCGTCGTCAAAGATTTTCTTGAGGTTTCCTCTTTCGATCTACGAAAGATCGCTGAGGAAGCAGAGAAAATAATGCGCCGGTAAAATCCAACTCTCAACAAAACACGAAAGGAAAACAAATGCCCGACAAAATATGGACACGAGCGGAAATTCTTGAATCATGGCCCCAGGCCAACGGAGAACTCATCGGATTCCAAAAACATCTCGAGCAAAAAGCCGGGATCACCGCAGCCCAACTCGGAATGGCCCGCCAGCTCGCAAACTGGAAGTTTCAGGAGTTCAGCGCCTTAGAGGCGACAAAAAACCTCACTCCTCTCACCCTCACCCGATCCGATTATTGGCAGGAAATCGAGACTTTGATCAAAGCACGAAAGCTTCCTATCGAACTAGGCGACCATCTGAAGGCGCTCGTAAACGCGCACTTCAATAACGCCATTCGACCAACGGTATCGCTTGAGACAGACACGCGCTTGATTCAACAAGCGAAGGATCACCTCAACGGTGGAATTCTCCTCCAAGACAGAGAGGGTGAGGATGCGGGGGGTGACCGGCTGTACAACGTCGCGCTTTATATCCCCCACCAGGGAGAGGAAGTCAGGAATCGCTCGTTCTTCTACCTCATTCCGCGATTTCCCGGCGGCGAACTCAAGCCTTTGCACATGATCTAGAGTTTCAAAAAACTCGACCAGTCCTTGTGGACTGGTTTTTTTGTGCAACATGAATATACCGTTTCGAAAATTGACAAAAACTAATAAATATGTAAATTTATCTTCGATCCTGTTCATCATAATCTAAACCAAAAAACAAAGGAAAAACTAGTGAAAATAACGCTTCGTGCCACCCTCCTGCTCACGCTCGCCTTTCTCATTCTCGCTCTCACCAGCTGTGCCGATGTTCGCACTGAAAAGTCTGAAGTTCTTCACGAAGACGCGACTATTCAATCTGCCGTCTATACACCCTCGGTCCACAGTACGCAGATTACCCCCTCAGCTTTCAAATCTAAAGCCGGACATACTGCGGTCGATCTTGACGGGAATGAAGGTGTCAGTATTGGTCGCGGTCTCCAAGTGACAAGCTCAACCGTACCGGAAAAGCACGCGATCGTCTTCGATTGCCAACATGGCCAGTTTGTCATCACCCGAAAGGAGCTTTACGAAAAACTGAAGGGCTCGATCGGGAAAAAAGTTGATGTGACCTACCAGGAAATCTATCGGGTCACACGCGAGAAAACTGACAAAGGTGAAAAAATTGTTACTGAGCGGGTACTCACTGGCTACGATTTTCTGAATGCATCGGTCAAGACAAACTGATCTTTACATGCCGCCTCAAACATTCGGGGCGGCTTTTTATTTCCACTCGTATGCACCCGAGCACGCCTGGTGTATAACCAAACTTAAAACCGAAAATGACAACGTGCTTCCGTTCCTCTACTTCCAACCCCCTCCGGACTGATCTTCATCCGGCATTGACGGATAAGCGTAAATGGCTAGTATACGGGAGGAATGTGCGGTTTGTGTACCTTGAGATAAATGAGAGAAAGCAAAGCGGAAAAAATAGAACCCACGAACGATTAGTGGACAACCCTCTATCCGCCCACTCTCTCCGCCCAGGTCAAGCGCGTTGCGAAAGCAACAGAGCACGTCCTCCGTCTTTGTCGTCGATTGCACAGAGATGGTGGTTGGCGTGGACACATCGAGTCCGAAAACGAACAACGAACTTCCGGCAACGTCCTGGATAACTCACGAGGTCAAAACCGTTTTAACGGAAAGTGACCAGCGAGATGCGGGTCCAGCAAGACTGCGTCGGGTGTTTCGACTCTGAAGCGAAAAGCCATTGTCGCCATTGTTCGAGGGGAATTAAATCGCACGTTCCATGTCCGGGAGATAGTCTCCCGGATTTTTTTATACCACTATTGAGTACTGCTTGTTTGATGAGTCGGGCTTAAAAGTTATAATTACTATCTTTATGGATTCGAAAAAATCAAACATCGTGTATCCAGAAGTTTACTTCCGGGACATCCTTAGTTCTCTTTGGAAAGGCGTCCGGAGTAACAAGTTGCCGATGATCACAAGTATCCTCTGCATCGGCATGGCAAGCTCTTTCGTTATACTGGTACCGCTGCAATACCGAAATTTTTTCGACCTCCTGACCTCAGCCGTACTTTCACCTGAGACGAGGACCGGACTTGTTCCTCAGTTAGTCAGGATCATTTTCATCATTCTCGGCCTCAACATTTTAGAGTGGTTCGGGTATCGCATTGGATCATTTGCGATTGCGCGTTTTCAAGTACGCTCATTGGCGAGACTCCGCGAGCAAGCGTACGATCATCTTCAGCATCACTCCTACAGTTTTTTTACTAATAACTTTACCGGAACACTGGTTCAGCGAGTTAACCGTTACGCGCGGGCTTTCGAACGTCTGACAGACCGAATTATATGGAATTTATGGCCGCTCTTTATCCGCATTGTGGGAACCATACTAGTGGTCTGGAGTATTAAACCAGGCCTTGCTGTTCTCATCATTTGCTGGGCACTTCTTTACATGACGGTTAATTATATTTACTCCCTCTGGCGACTTCCGTATAATCTGAAAGCCGCTGAAGCAGATTCACGGACAACCGGAACACTCTCTGACTCAATTTCAAACCAAAATAACGTCGATATATTTAGCCAGCACAAAGCTGAATCAGACTATTTTAAAAAAGCAACGAAAAATCAAGAAGAGATAACGCTTTTCAACTGGAACATAAACTTTGCACTCGATGCGATTCAGGCAGCCCTTATCATCCTTGTCGAATTTTTTGTTTTCTATTTCTCAATTAAATATTGGGCGCTGGGCAGTGTAAGCATCGGAACATTTGTACTCATTCAGATCTACATCGTAAATCTTGGTCGTAGTCTCTGGGATTTCAGCCGCATTGTTCGTGATTTTTATGAAGGATACGCCGATACAAAAGAAATGGTCGAAATAATAAAACTCCCTTACGAAATAAAAAACACACCTACCGCCCTTCCGCTTAAGGTTACGTCAGGAATTGTTACCTTCAAAAAGGTCAGCTTCGCTTTTAACCAAACACGAGACGTTTTAAATGATCTTGATCTCGAAATCAGGGCTGGTGAAAAAGTGGCCCTCGTCGGACCTTCCGGGGCCGGCAAAACCACGTTCATAAGACTTCTTCTTAGATTTTACGATGTCTCGAGCGGTCACATTTTAATCGACGGACAAAACATCCTTCACGTGACCCTTGAGAGCCTGCGAAATGCGATAAGCCTTGTCCCGCAAGACCCTCTTTTGTTCCACCGAACAATCATGGAGAATATCCGCTATGGGAAACCAACTGCGACCGCTGACGAAGTAAAAGAAGCAGCTCGGCTCGCGCACTGCGATGAATTCATCAAACATCTGCCGAACAATTATGAAACCTACGTCGGCGAACGCGGAATCAAACTTTCTGGCGGTGAACGCCAACGCGTTGCGATTGCTCGAGCCATTCTTAAAAACGCACCGATCCTCATTTTGGATGAAGCAACCTCAAGCCTCGATTCCCATTCTGAAAGTCTGATTCAAGATGCTCTCGACACCTTAATGAAAGGCAAAACCGTAATTGTTATCGCACACCGCCTCTCAACTATCCGAAAAATGGACCGTATCATTGTTATGAAAAATGGCTCGATAGTTGAAGACGGTACACACGACAAACTGATTAAAAAGAAAACTGGTCTTTACGCCCAACTGTGGAAACTCCAGGCTGGAGGATTTTTTCAAGACGCAGAAGAATAGCTAAAAAACAATGGCCTATCCTCAAGTGGCCTTCTATAAGTGTCCTTAAACTTCAACCGAAGCACTGCTATACTTTAGACATGGCACAACAAAAAGAAATAAAAGAGTTTTCAATTAAAGAACGGACCCGAAGTTTCGGACATGCGCTGCGCGGTCTTAGAATTTTTTTCAGAACGGCACACAACGCCTGGATACATGCTTCCATTCTCTTGGTTACTATTCTTCTCGGCTTGTATCTCCATTTATCCCATTTCGAGTGGCTCTTTCTTGTACTCGCCGCCGGCCTCGTACTTTCCGCTGAAGCATTTAACTCCGCTATTGAAATCGATATTGATCTCACTTCTCCGGACTATCACCCGTATGCCCGAGACACAAAAGATGTAGCCGCAGCTGCAGTTCTCATAACAGCCTGCACCGCATTCATTATTGGTCTTTGTATTTTTATCCCCCATATTCAACCTCTTTTATAAACCACATTCTCGTAAGATTAAAAAACAAATTCCACCACTAATTCCACGAAAGAAAAACCCGCCTCAAGCCGTCACTAGGTAACGTGAACCACCTAAGCAATGGAATTGACCACTAAGCCTTTAATTAAGGCCTTTTTGTGGTGCAATCCTTAAGGACTTCACATCATTATCACTATCTGATAGTTTTACAACCTATGAGCATGTTTAAACGTTTTTCTTTTGTTTCTTTAGCCCTATTTTTAGGTATTTTTCCACTGTTGAGCCCTTTTTCAGCCTCAGCGCAGATAACTACGGAACCGCCTTACAGCTGTGACGTCGTAAACACCACCAATCTTCGAATTGGCAGCCGTGGAAAAGCAGTGTATGAACTCCAAAGAATATTAAATGCTTCCGTGGATACACAAATTGCTGCTACCGGCCCCGGTTCACCTAACAACGAAACAAGATTCTTCGGTAAACTCACCGCACTTGCGGTCGTTAAGTTCCAAGATATTTATACAGATGAGATTCTGACTCCTGCGGGAGTAACGAGGGGCACCGGGTACGTGGGACCATCGACACGCGCTCAGATTGCAAAAGTTTGTGCCGGCCTCAACCAATCAGCAGAAGCGACAACAGAATCAACTGTTGCAACTCAAACGCAAACAACTGCCAGAACAAGCGAAGCAGCTATTGCACCCACTACTAACACAACTCAAATTATTACAGAGACAACCAGCACTGCTACAGTGTTCAACTATCGAGACAGAAATAATAAATGGAAAAAATGGACGCCGCCGCCCCCACCGCCTGTTGTCCCGCCTCCGCCGAGTGCCTACACACTTTCAGTCTCAAAAAGTGGTACTGGCTCGGGAACAGTTTCAGGAACCGGGATTTCTTGCGGTAGCGATTGTTCAGAAACATACACTAGCGGCACAAACGTAACTCTTATTGCAAACACTAACATCGGCTCAAGCTTCATCGGCTGGAGTGGCGCATGCTCTGGAACTGGAACCTGCTCGGTGAGTATGACGAATACACGTTCTGTCACAGCAACTTTCAGTCTTATTCCAACGCCACCGCCGCCTGTTACACCACCCCCACCTCCGGTGAATCCGCCGCCACCACCAACCTCTGGAACTACCTACCCCTTGCACACCAATATCACCGCGGCTGTATTCTGGGTCGGTGAACCGATCGGAAACGGATCATCTGAAGACAACGGGCTCTCGGCTTGGGATGACGCATGGCAAACCCATTACGGCGGATTCGATGACCCCCAAAATCGTATCGGTTACTACCCCGTTGGTTTCATACCAAAAGAAAATCCTTTCTACCTCGACCTTCCTTACAACGACTTCAATGACAACGGCTCGCGCCGATCAAACGCTTCTCAAGTTATTCCGTGGGCGGGAGAAAAAACCTGGACCTCCCGTGAATCAATGTTAAAAAATCGTTGGGTTAAGCTTATGCGAAATGGCATTACCTGTTACGGCCAAATCGAGGATTCCGGACCATATGTTTACGACGACGCGAACTATGTATTTGGGACCTCTGATCAACGCCCCCGAAGTACAATCGCAAATAACGCTGGCATGGATGTTTCCCCGGCCTTACGTGATTGTCTTCAATTCAATGGCTGGAACAACGTAGACAACAAAGTTGACTGGCAATTCGTCAACGCCGCTGACGTTCCACCCGGTCCGTGGAAAGACATCATCACGACCTCTCAGGTCTACTGGCCATAGTAAAATTTGGTAAAAAACCCCGCAGCATAGATGTGCTGCAGGGTTTTTGCTATCGCGAAAGAACACTGAACGGCCCGAACAGGATGTGCCCCGCTACCTCGCGCTTAAAACTATCCATCGCCCTCGCAAAAGTAGGTAACTCATGCGAAGCGATCGAGACCTCGATCGCAAAGTGATAGAGAGTGTTTCCGGCATGAACAGAGTGGATCTGTATCAAGTTCAAACCTTCACGCTCAAATGGAGCGAGCGCCCGAACTAAAGCACCCGGACGGTGAAGCACCTCGAAGACGATGAGTGCCCTATTCCTCTCGCCAATCACAACAGCAGTTTCGGGTGGTGCGAGAAGAAAGAAGGTTGTTATCGCCTCCTTGTCCTCAAAGGCTGTTTCAAGGATCTCTAATCCGTATCTTCTTGCCGCTGAAGCAGGCCCGAGTGCCGCGCTCATTCGATGAGCCGGGTCCTCTGCCACTAATCGTGCGGCCTCTCCATTACTGGACACACCCATCTGTGAAAGACCCAAAACTTGAAGTTTCTGTTTACAAGCACCGAGAGCTTTGGGGTGCGCGACGACACCATTAAGTAAGGCGCGAGAAACTCCGGGCCATGCCATGAGACAGAAACTGATCTTAAGTTCGATTGCACCTTTGACCACAAGAGGGTGTCGACTGCCCCTTCCATGTTCACGAACAAGACCGATGAAGGTCTCGAGCGCCTCAGCGACACGACCCTCGGCTTGAGTTTCCATGGCAACAGCTCCGTATCCTCCATGACTAATGACCATGGATAGGACATCTCTGTTCGTAGGTGCAGGTAGATAATTACTGTGAGGCTCTATGATGAGGCCGGGAGCGCCGTACGTTCGTGCAAGCTCCTCATAGGCGTCATGTGAGAAGGTGGCTCCTAAAGGAGCAAGGAAGGTGATGCTATTCATAGGTTAATTGGTTTGACTGTGTATGTAGTTTTCAAGGAACACACTCCAAACGAAAAAACCGCGCTGAGAAGGCGCGGTTTTTGTTTAGGAGTCGTAAACACTAAGCCGCCCTTCGGTTGTTGGAGGTAAAGAAAAAGGTAAACCAAAAAGTTCGACTAATGTTTTTCACAGCAAAAGCGTATCACGCGAGCCCCCCTAACGCAAACAACCCCGCCACTGGCGGGGTTGTTTTAGTGAGATTACTTATTGAGAGCTGCTCTCGTCTTCGGACCAACAATACCAACTGGTTCAAGTCCATTCTTTGTCTGGAAGGCTTTGACTGCCGCTTCCGTGAGAGGACCGAAGTAGCCGGTGATCGGACCAGAGTAGAGACCTTCAGTGGTAAGTCGCTTCTGGAGCTCGGTGACGTCTTCGCCCGAAGATCCAACTGCGAGCGTCTGCGTGAACACGAAGGTCGAAGCACCGAGAACGGTCGGAGCTGGTGACGAACTCACAGCCGTCGTTCCATTTAAGATAGCCCTCGTCTTCGGACCAACGATACCAACTGGTTCAAGTCCATTCTTTGTCTGGAAGGCTTTGACTGCCGCTTCCGTGAGAGGACCGAAGTAGCCGGTGATCGGACCAGAGTAGAGACCTTCAGTGGTAAGTCGCTTCTGGAGCTCGGTGACATCATTGCCACGTGAGCCAAGAGAGAGTGTTCGAGTGAAATTAAATGTGGCGGCACCTAAGACCTGGCCAGAAGCAGGGGCCGGTGCGGGAGCAGGAGGCGGCGTTACAACGCCTGCAACCGAACTACCTATAACCTGTATGCTGTCCTGCGCCGTAACGCTTGTGGTACTTCCGGTACCGAAGCGAACGTATACGGTCTTTACTCCATCACCTGAAGTGAGTGTCCACGGGTAGGTGCTCTGGAATGGAACCCATGTTCCAGTTTCAAAGGTGCCTGAGTTCGAGACCCACATCTGGTTCAATCCAGAAAGTGTCTGAAGAGCGAGAGTGGCATTAGACGAGTTGGTCGTACCAGCACCGTTGTTGATCGTTACTGAGTACTGGAAGAAAACTCCACCACC
>CAYGLL010000011.1:0-43180 GCA_964350935.1 uncultured Candidatus Saccharibacteria bacterium
TGATTAACTACTCAATCCTACTAAATCTGTTCCATTAGCTTTGTATCACCTAAATTTTATGTGAGGTAACTATGCGTGAAAAAAAGTTTGGAGGTGAGCTAGAAAATTATACATAAGCGTTTGGGCGAGGGTATAAATAGTTGACTTTTCTACATAAATATAGTATTATGGTCCCTGGGTAAATAAGCCCTTTAACTAAACTCAACAACGAAAGAAAAAGGATCAATACATGGACGCAACTGTCGTCATCATTGTACTCATCATCAACGTACTCATCTCTGTCTGGAACTGTTACGCCGTCGGTACGGCTTGGAAAGACACCATGGCGGTGGGCGGTTGGTTCAACAAGCTCGTCCTCTGGTCTGCGGTGATTCAGTCGGGCGTCGGTTTCTCCATGCCGCTTCTCCTCGGACTTTCATACGGATCGGTCGCGGTACTTTCACGGCTGACAAGTGAAGGGGAACCAATCATGACGGCTGCACAAGGCGGAGAGATGATACAGTTCATGTTCTCACTTTGGTACATCGCTGTCATCGTCCCTATTTTGGGGACCGGCCTTTCCATCTGGGCACACTCGCTTCGCGTCGCCTATCAACGCCGTGATTTCGCAAGTTTTGCCACTGCTGGATGGAACACGTTCGCGCAGATAAACAACACCGTCTCAGCCGTACGAAACATCGGGGGCGCGTGGAGCAGTGTCAGCGAGGGTTTCGGCAAAATCTTCAGCGGCAAGGGAGATGCCCGGGGGAAAATTCTTATCCTTCTGGTATTTCTGGTGATTCTTTCTCTCGTAGGAGGATTCTTCATCGCCTTCACTCTGGTCCGGCGTTTTGCGGCGAGCACCCAGTCGAGACTTGAGGAATACGGCGAACATCTCGCCGAGAATAAGTCTTGGGGTAAACGGACACCCGCCCGGGCTTAAGATCATTGCAGTTTCGCGCGCACGAAGTAATTCGTGCGCGCTTTTATTTTTTTACTTTACCTCAAACTGTCTGAGTCGCGTCCTTAAATAATATTTGACAAATTCAAACAAGTGGGATAATGTGGTTTCGAACCGTTCACCACATACCAAAGGATTATTGTGAAAAAAAGAGCTTTTACGCTTATTGAACTTCTGGTTGTCATTGCGATCATCGCTATCCTCGCCGGTCTCCTGCTTCCTGCTCTCGTGAAAGCAAAACGACACTCGCAGCAGTTGAATGAAAGGAAAAATACAACTTCACCAGTGAAAGGACTGGCGAGCAGTGAGCTCGAAAAGTTTGTTCTGGTTGGGAATGCAAGTTTCATTCCCGTTGAAGGGCAGGTAAACCGGACCCACATGGCTGAGATTCTTGAGCGAATCAATAATTTCGAGAAACGCTACCCTGATACCAGAGTTACTGGCCAGCAGGTGATTATAAATGCCAATGGCTATGTACTTGGCGTTCTCTTACGGCATGAACCTCGTGAGAACACTTCTGTTGGCATCGATCCTGTTAAACGCGAGTAGTAAGAGGTTTTTCAAAGTAAAGCGCCCTACCAATGGTAGGGCGCTTTTTTTATATGCCTTTATAGAGCCATTTTTGGCCATCTATGGAAGGACTTGACATATTTTATATGTATGCTATCCTTTTAAACGAAGACGAGGTTTGTTGTTCCTTGAAGTGCCTTGTCTCTTCCGCCAAAAAGGGAGTTCACCGCGGCCATCGTTGGCCGTCGCTCCCGTCGCAAAGGCCCACAAACGGCCAGTGAACTAATACCGCACTATGCTGCGCCAGAACAAAGACCCTCCGTTCGTACCGTGGCATTGTAAGAACTCACCAACGACTGTTTGATCTGGGGCTCCCATGCCCAGTCCCGTTTCAGACAATGGCCACCTGCGCCGTGAAGAAAGGCACCACCTATAATGACGTAACGAACGCGGTTTGAACCGCACCCAAAGTATCCGGGATAAATCCGGATCGGGGGGCTGAGCATACTCTGGCAACAGAGAGCTCGGTCCCCTTTTTCTTTTCATTTTTGTGCCTCTTGACCATCTGGAGAAGTAGTGCTACATTATCGAGGAATCCAAAAAGGTTACTTGTTTGTTGGTGACCTGTAACCCGTGGGGGATTCTGCGGCGGTCTCAATCCGGAGACCGCCGCTTTTATTTGTTGTTTCTTGCAATTCAATTTGTATCTATTACGATGAAATAAGTTACGGTCACACCCTCTACCGAAAGGACCGCCATGTCTCTCTTATGGAAACGTGTTGAACATAAGTTTCCCGATCATCGTCAACATTTGCGGGAGGTAATTCTCGTATTGAGCTCTGTTCCGGGCATTACGGACATGGAGCGTTTCGAACTTTGTTGTGAGTATGTGAGGGTCGAGTTCGATCAGGGCAAGGAGATTCTTAAAACCCAAGGACGTCAGGCGTTCGAGCTTTTCATGCAAGGTTTTCTTGCCCGCGTCAGCCCAACCCTCCCTCAAGTTGCTAAGCCCAAGAAATTTTTTGGAGTTCAATGGTTATTGCGCATTCGAACTTTTGTTTCTTTGCGTTTGCCCCGCGTATGAGCGGGGCATTTTTAACATTGTTGTCCGCTCTTTTCTTTTTTTATACTCTTGCTACACTAACTTTGGTTAGTAAATCAAAAGGCGAGAACGACCCTCCAATCCGTTTTTAGGTCGTGCCTTTAGGAAGGAGCGTGATTCAGCGCCTCGGCGCACTATCTAGGTGGTCCATCGGGGACCGCCTTTCCTTTTTTCTCAGAGGTGCACATTGCATTTTCATGAAGTGCACGTTACACTCTCAATGTAAGCTCATCTATTTGAATTCTTTGGTGTGATGTGTGCAAAACCGTTCCCCAAGGAAGGTGGACCGATAGAGATAAACAACCCCACTAAGGCATAACGCCCCTGCCGAAGGCATCGTGCGATGCCCCCGCCTATCACGCATGTCACACCAGAACCCGCACACAGAAAGCTCGGCTTTCTGTGTGTTTTTAATTTTTAAAATAGCCCCACATGTAGGGGGTTTCTTCGATTTCTTGTATACTTTTACGTATGTCAGATGTTGCACTCTATCGTAAATATCGTCCAAAAAAATTTATCGAGGTTATCGGGCAAGATCATGTGATAAAAGTTTTGGAAGGCGCCCTGAAGGCTGAAAAGGTCAGTCACGCCTATCTTTTTGCCGGTTCTCGGGGAACGGGTAAAACTTCTGTTGCTCGTATTTTTGCAGAAGAGCTCGGCGCCTCGGCAAATGATGTGTATGAAATCGATGCCGCTTCAAATCGCGGTATTGATGATGTGCGCGAACTGCGCGAGGGTGTGCAGGTGCTTCCGTTCGAATCGCCTTACAAGGTCTATATTATCGATGAGGTTCACATGCTCACTAAAGAGGCCTTTAACGCGCTTCTCAAAACACTTGAAGAGCCGCCCCGACATGCAATTTTTATTCTGGCAACGACTGAAATGGATCGTCTGCCCGAAACAATTATTTCGCGCTGTCAAACTTTTAACTTTAAACGTCCGAGTCGGGAGGTGTTGCGCACCATGGTTCTTACGGTTGCTAAAAAGGAAGGTTTCAAACTTGAGCCCGATGCGGCAGAGCTCGTGGCAACGTTGGGAGACGGCTCGTTTCGAGACACCCATGGTATGTTGCAGAAAGTAATTGCGAGTTCGACATCAAAAACCAAAACAGTGACGCGCGAGGAAGTTGAGGTGGTGACTGGTGCGCCTCGTGTTGAGTTAATTCACGAGGTAATCTCATCAATTGCAACGCGCGATACCGAAAAGGGGATTACGGCCCTCCGCGCCGCAGGTGATGCTAATACTGATATGAAAGTGTTCGGGAAGTTACTTTTAGAAAAAATGAGACTGGTGTTGTTGCTTCGCTACGCGCCGCATCTTGAAAAGGGAATTAACGAAGAGATTGGAGAAAACGAAGTTACGTTTCTTAAAACATTTGTCGGGAAGGGAGGCGAGCGGGTTAATTCGGCAGCACTTTTGGAGTTTTTAAATGCATATGACTATCTTGGCATCGGCGCAGTTCCGTCACTTCCACTTGAGCTTGCAATCATTAAGCTGACCACGGGGAGTTAACTTCTATGAACATATTTTTTGCTCGACACGGCGAGACAGCCATGAATGCTGAAAAGCGTATGATGGGTTCGCGTTTTGATGACGGTCTAAATGATGAGGGTGACCGCCAGGCGCTTGAACTTGCCCGAAGTCTCGAAAAGGATTTTCAGGTTCTCGTATCATCTCCGCTGAAACGCGCGCTCCAGACTGCCGAATATATTCAAAAAATACTTAACGTGCCGATTGAAGTTTTCGATGAATTTAAGGAGTTTGACGGGGGACTTCTTTCCGGAATGAAGTGGGACAAGATCAGTGAATTGACCGGTGGCAAACTCAGTCTCGAAAAGATACGAAGTGTGCACGAGTTTGATTTTAGTGAGTTTGGGGGCGAGTCGATTGAGACGTTGCGTAGCCGATTGGGTGCAGGGCTCGATCGTCTTAAAAATCTTCACGCAGGAAAGAAAGTTCTTGTTGTTACTCACGCGGGCATTCTGCGTGCTCTCTATAAGCGGGCCGATAAACCTCTTGCGGAACGATTTGGCAACGCAAGTATCGTGGAACTCGAATTGTAGTTTGTTTTTTCGGAATTTTGAATAGATCAGCTTTCTTTTTCATATGCTCCTCTGAGTCAGAACCTACCTCAAACTGGCTGGGGGGACTTGTTTCGTATTTCACCACTCAGCTCAGGAAGGTAAAGCCTTCGCTTCGGTACGTTTAACTGAACATAGGTATTAGTTTATGATAAAATATATCCATGGTTCGTATTAAAACTGATTTGAAAAGAAAGGCAATTTTACTTCGGAAAACCGGTAAGACGTATTCGGAGATACTTTCTGAAGTTTTTGTTGCTAAATCCACGTTATCATTGTGGTTGAGAGATGTTGGGTTAGCCAAGAAGCAAATCCAGCGAATTACGGAAAAGAGAGTAGGTGCACAGAGGCAGGGAGCGGATAGAGTTCGTGAAATGAGACTCGAGCGCGAATCCAAAACGATTAGGGAAGCCAAAGACGAAGTGCCTGTCCTGGTTAAGAATTCATTGTGGTTGAGTGGTGTGATTCTATATTGGGCAGAAGGAACAAAGCAGAAGGTGTGGCGGGTGAGCGAAAAGGTTGCTTTTTCAAATATGGATGTTGCGACGCATATATTGATGTATAGGTGGTTCAAAGAATACTGCAACGTTTTGGTCGACGATTTTATTTTTGAGCTGTATATTCATCAAAGCGTTCCTTATGCACGGGCGGTATCGTATTGGGCACAACAATTAGGTATAAAGGAGTCCAGCATAAGAGTGTATTTCAAAAAAAATAAAATTAACAAAAATTATAAGAGAAATACAGGTGAGTCGTATTACGGACTGTTGCGCATTGTGATAAAAAAGAGTACAAATTTAGGACGTCGGATAAGAGGTTGGATATTGGGTGTAACAGATTTCTTAAGAATAAAGTAGAATAAATAGCATTCTCGGACATTTCTTTTCATGGCTGGGGGATCGTCTAATGGTCGGACACGGGACTTTGAATCCCGGAATCTAGGTCCGATTCCTAGTCCCCCAGCTGTGGACGGAACATAATAGGTTTGAGTAGATGGTTTTTGCTATACTTACGGCTACATATTCAGCAAGAAACTATTGCCGGATGTAACATAAATGTATGCCACATATTCACGACAAAATTGATTTTACCGTAGAGGTACTTGTCGTGTACAAAGGTAAAGTGCTTCTGCGAAAGCACGATAAGTACAAAATCTGGCTATCCGTTGGAGGGCATATTGAACTTAATGAAGATCCTAATGAAGCTGCCGTGCGGGAGGTTAAAGAGGAAGTCGGTCTTGATATTGAACTCGTTGATATACGCGAGTATATAAGTTCGGACAATGAGCACCGTGAGCTTATTCCTCCTGTAGGACTCAATCGCCATCGAATATCTGACACACACGAACATGTCACCTTGATCTATTTTGCCCGAGCATCGTCCGATGATGTCATTCCAGAAAAGGCGAGTGATGAGTGGAAATGGTGTATTGCGGAAGATATCGACACACTGAAACCCATTGCTAAAGATATTATCTTTTATGCAAAACGGGCGCTCAAAGAAGTAAGGTAGTCTTTTACTTCAACATCTCCCACATGAGGGGATTTTGGCCACCGTCGAATTTGAAGACGGCAACGCCGCGAACACCGAGGCGGCGCGCGAGATCAACTTTGTCTTTGATAGCAAATGCATCGCTCCAGGTCATGTAGTTGAAGGGTCGTGTTGTGTTTACTTGTGAGCCGGCGTTTTGAGCAACCGAAGAGGTTACGATTGGTTCTTGTGTGAGTGTCGCATCGGCACCGGTCGGGGCAACTGCCTCAAGTTTTTTTGGATCATACACAAAACCCATTTCATTGGCGCTCGTGCGTGAGGGTGTTATGCCAAGTTTTTTAGCAATGTCAGTCGCATAACGCGGGTTGAAAGGCCAGAGAACTTTGTATCTATAGTCTCCGTCACCAAGTGGAGTCACGGAGTATTCGTATCCATAAGTAGGAATGCCGACAATAATTTTCTTTTTTGAGATTGTTTGTGAGACGAGGTTAACCATTGATTCAACCCATGCCGGATCAGCAACAGGTGCATATGGTGCAGAACGAGCCGTGTTTAAAAGTACGTCTATAGTTCCTTGGTCGTAGGCCATTATCTCAACGCGATCGCAGTACTTGTTGAGTTCAATATAGTCATTAGCATAATCCATTGCGTCTGCTGGAATTTTTGCGCCGGGGCTGAAGCGATGATCCAGTGGCATACGCGCTTCAATAGTGCAGTAGACCCACTTGTTTCCCATGCGCTGGTAGAGGCCTTTTAAGAATATTGAGAAGTAGTCTATGGTTTCGTGTTTCTTTGCTTCAAAATCAATATCGATTCCATCAAAATTATTATCTTTTACCACTTTTGCGATCTCGTCTTCGAGTGCGATGCGGGTTGTCGTGTTGCTCAAAATGCGATGAATTGCCTCGCCGTCACCCCACATAACTGAGGGAATAACACGCACTTTGTTTTTCTTGGCTTCCGCAATAAAACTGGTCCATGGTTCTTCGCTGAGTTTCGCGGTATCTTTGAGCGTTCCATCGCTGTACATGGTGTAACCAAAGGGCATGACGCTCGTGAGTTGTGTGAGATGGGGGAGCGTATCTGCGGTGCCAGTTGCTGTTCGCCAGTAGGGAATCCAGCCGGAAAATTCGAATGTCGAAGTTGGGGCGGCGGCTCCCAAGGAACTGCTGGAGCCGCCGCTTGTTGCACCAAGAGCGGCTTGAGTTCGTGGGCCATAGACTCCATAGCCGGGTGAGCTTGAGCTTGCGCAGATAATTTTTTGGTCACATTGGAACTTTTGGAGCGCCGCAAGAGTTAGGGGGCCAAATGTTCCGGTATTTTTACCTGAGGCAAGGTATCCCTTGGTAATAAGTCGCTGCTGCATTGCCGCAACATCGCTCCCGGTGTCTCCCGCTGAAAGTGATCGTGCTGCATGTGCATGCATCGGTACGAGTATGATAGTGAGCGCTGTAAGAATGAGATAATAAGAAAAAGTGCTTTTCATGAGTACATCTTATCAGACGCGCCAACGTCGCGCTCATTACAAAGTTTTGTCGCTTTTTTTCTCATTATCCGTATAGTTGATACGTGTTACAGAATAAAAAACAATACGACGTCATTGTCATAGGAGGCGGGGCTTCCGGAATGATGGCTGCAGGTCGCGCGGCTGAATTAGGCCGGCGTGTTTTGCTTATTGAGAAAAATAAAAAGTTGGGCGTAAAGCTTTCCATTTCGGGCGGAGGGCGCTGTAACATCACAAATGCGGAGGAAGATGAGAAGAAATTACTTGCACATTACGGAGAGGCAGAGTCATTTTTATACTCGCCGTTCTCACAGTTTGGTATGAAGGATGCATTCAAGTTTTTTGAATTGCAGGGGTTACCTTTAGTTGTTCAGGGAAATAAGCGCGCTTTCCCGAAGACGGAAAAAGCTGCGGACGTTGTTCGTGTATTAACTGAATATCTAAAGAAGGGAAATGTTCAGATTTTGGCCGGAACAGCTGTTGAAAAAGTGGTGGCTAAGAACGGAGTGATCGAGAAGGTCATTGCTGGCGGGAAAGAGTTCAGAGCAAGCTCGTATATTTTTGCGACCGGAGGATTTTCACATCCAGAGACTGGTTCGACTGGTGATGGTTTCAATTGGCTCACAAACATCGGTCACGGTGTGGAAAAACCGACGCCGACGATTGTGCCGTTGCGTATTCAGGAGTCTTGGGTTAAAAGAATTGCTGGCATTACTATTCCGGATATGAAAATAAGTTTTTTTGTGAACGGCGCGAGAAAATTCTTTCGTCGCGGTCCACTTTTGTTTACGCACTTTGGCATTTCAGGTCCGACCATTTTGAATTCGTCCGGAAAAGTGGCTGACCTCATGCACGAGGGGATGGTCACAGCGGTGATCGATCTCCATCCCGATTTAAATATCGGCTTACTTGATAAAAAACTTACGACCATTTTTGATGCGAACAAGAACAAGCTTTTAAAGAATGTTTTCAAAGAGGTTGTGCCAAGTGGAGCCACTGAGATATTTCTTTCGTTCGTGAAAGAGATCGACCCTGAGACAAAAGTGCACAGCGTTACCAAAGAACAGCGTCGAAAACTGGTGGATATACTGAAAGCCGTTCCTTTAACGGTTTCGGGTTTGATGGGATACGATCGCGCTATTGTCGCTGACGGGGGAGTTCATCTGACCGAAATTGATATGAAGACTATGCGTTCGAGACAATACAAGAATCTCTTTGTGACTGGCGATCTTTTGCATATTAAGCGCCCCTCTGGCGGTTACTCGCTTCAGCTCTGTTGGACGACCGGTTTCGTTGCAGGGAGTAATGCATAAGACGTTTATTTGACAAAGTAACTTCGGCGCAGTAATATTTTTTCCATGAAGTTTTTCGGTAACAATTTTGGCCATCACCACACCAACCTATTTCAAGGGCTGGTGTTTGTAATGCTTTAATTTTTCTCAAATATAGATTTACAAAAACAAGCCCTGGAAAGGCTTGTTTTCGTTTATATGAGTAGACGAAGAGTTTAGTACATTGAAATCACAAATAAAAGGAAAAAGTATGAACCTTAAATTCGCTCTCCCCAACGGCTCTCTCTCAGAGAAGTTGAGGGGCTATCTCAACACCGCAGGTTATCCCGTAGTGGAAGCAAATAGGACAGGATTCTGTGGCAAAGTAGGTAAGATTGAGTTTTACCAGTTGGATAGAAGGATGGTGCCGCATTTCATAGATGTCGGCTACTGTCAGGCTGGTATTACTGGATACGATCTGTGGTTAGCTAGCCGTGCCTCGAACCTCCGTTCAGTTGGAGAGCTTAACTTTTCCCGAAGCACCAACCAACCTACTCGATGGGTTTTAGTCGCCAAAAAAGGATTTGCACCTGCCGACTTTAATGATAAACCCGCACGTATAGCTTGCGAGCTTCCCGAACTTGCTCGGAAGTTACTTGAGAAAAAACACTTGCCATTCAAGTATATTCTCAATGAGATTGATGGCTCAGAAGAACAGTGCGTTGCTTCTGGACTCTGCGACCTCGCAATAATTGTCACCGAAACGGGTGGCAGTATCGTGGCAAACGGTCTTGAGATTTTTCCAGGCTGCGAAGAATTACTAGTGAGTACACCTCGTATATTTGCGCTTGATCGGGAAAAGTTTACTGATGAACAGGAAGAAGAACTGCAAGCCGTGTCTTCTGCGTTGCAGTCGGTTGTCGGAGCGCAAGCCTATGTTGTGGTGGTATTCAATTTTCCCGCGGAGGTTGAAATTGCTCAACTTGGTTTGCACGTCTCTGTGTCTCCAACCATATCCCCCCTTTCTGACCCAAAATGGAGAGCGGTGGAAATTTGTATTCCAAGAGGAGACATTGGAGTATCGACCTTGAAACTTAAACGGGCTGGTGCCAAAAGCATTAACATCGTTGGGTTAGAAGGACACCTCGAGTAAAGTAGTTCATTTCAAAAAGCCCGGCACTTCGGTGACCTAAAAGTAATGCTTGGAGGGCAATATCTCCACCCGCACATTTTGTGCGGGTTTTTTTATTCCTAATTTCTGCTATGATTCAGGGGTGAAAATAACCTCTGCAGAATTTGTGAAAGGTATTATTGGAACTGATTTGGTTTTGGACGACAGGAAGTCTCGTTTCTCGCATATGCAAACCGATTGTAGAAGTGGATACTGTTGGTTATACTTAATTGCGTAATAAAATAATAAATTAAAAAATATGACTGAACAATATTCGGACAAGGTGGAAAAACGTTTAGACGAGATTGCAGATCATGTGGCAGAGGCCTCATTGCGTGTTGGAGAAAAAGCTTTGTATGTGTTTGCGGGTATAGGCCTTGCATTTGCAGGACAGGCTGGATTAGAAAAATTGAAAGCTATGCCAGCTCATCCTGATGGAGATTTTGAATTGGTGCGAATTGATCGTGATATGGCGACCGTAAAACAAGATGGAAAAGAATACACCATAAATGCCACTTACATCCCCGAGGAGGTAAAACAAAGAATTCTTGAGAACCATCCTGAGCTGGAATCGTTCATAAATAATGGACCAATAAAAATAGTTAGTTCTGACTCACACTAATAGTGTTCTTGATAAACGTACCTGCGTAGGACTCTGGTTTTCCCACCTGTATTTCATCAATCATAAGACATATATTTCTGCTATGATGCTCTGGTGAAGATAACAACAGCACAGTTTGTGAAAGGCATTGTAGGGAGCGATCCGATTTTGGAGGGCGGTTTTCCGCAGGTCGCTTTTATCGGGCGCTCGAATGTGGGAAAGTCGAGCACGATAAATTTTTTGACCAACCAGAAAGGTTTGGCGCGGACGAGTTCGCTCCCCGGCAAGACGACCGAAATCAATGTATATCTCATAAATGGGAATCTTCATCTTTTGGATCTCCCGGGTTATGGCTTTGCCGAGGGAAATATTGATAAGCGACAAAAGATCCTCGACCTTATCCGTTGGTACTTGGTTGATTCAGGATATGAACAGAAACGAGTCGTACTCATCATCGATGCTGAAGTTGGTCCGACCGAAAGGGATCTGGAAATATTAAAGATGCTTGAAGATGAAGGTAAGGAGATCGTAGTTGCGGCGAATAAGATCGACAAGATCGGGAAGTCACGCGTTCAACAACAACTAAAGAAGATATCTGAACAAGTGAATGGTCACCGAGTTTTGCCCTACTCGGCAAAAGAGGGAGTTGGCATTCGTGAGCTTTTGAATGAGATACTAGGTGTGTAATGAAGAGCGGCGTTAAAAAATCAATCGTACTTTTGGGTAAGGAAGTTCCATACGAACTCAAAACAAGTATGCGAGCGAGGGCTTTGCGTCTTTCGGTCTACCCAGGTGGTTCACTCGTTGTCACAGCGCCAAATTTTATTAGTGAAGGAAGGGTTGAGGACTTTCTTACCCGAAAATCTCACTGGGTCATCGAGAAAATCGAACACTTAAAGAAGTTTGTCGGGACATTCATACAGAAACGTTCGGGTGGGAAACGAGAGTATAGATTGCTTAAAAGCCAGGCGCATATTTTGGCACAAAGTCGTGTAGAACATTTCAATTCCATCTATCAATTCAAATATGATCGAATTTCAATACGGAATCAGAAAACCCGCTGGGGCAGTTGTTCCAAAAGAGGGAATCTGAGTTTCAACTATAAGATCGTGAAGCTGCCGGTGTATCTCCAAGACTATCTTGTGGTTCACGAATTGTGCCATCTTGGCGAATTCAACCACTCGCAAAAATTTTGGGATCTCGTTGCGCGAACGGTGCCAAATTATCGAGTTTTGCGGAAAGAGTTGAAAAAGATCAGCTCGATATTTTAAAAATAAATTAAAAAGCCGCCCATCTCTGGACGGCTTATTGGGAGCTGTTATGCCGCGAGAAGAAGATTCAGAACAGCATCATTCAACTCGTGGATACCAAATCCGAGGTCTGTCGCGTGGTTCTCAAGTCCCTGCGCTAGGATCAGCGCGCCTTCAGCATACGTGGCACGACCCAGGATCTTCGTCGAGACCCTGATCTCTACGCCCTGGCCGGTAAAAATGAAGTCGTGGTACGCATGTCCACCCAGATGTTCTTCGGGCACACCCGCGAGAATTTGGATGCCAGGATCACGGATCGGTTTGATTGCCGATTCCGGAACATTGAGGGTTCTTGCGACTGCGCGTGCCGTTCCCGACGTGTCGGCCTTAGCGCTCTGGTGAGACTCGACAATCCGCAATTTCATTCCGGTTTTGATTGCTTGGGCAAAGATGGGAAACGCCGTCATGAAGCGGATCATAGGGATCGAGAGGTTTGGCGCGTTGACGATCCGTACCTGTCGATCGCTCGGAAGTTCCACCGACAATTTCGTTGAACCCTGGATCAAGGGCATCTTCAGTCTTTCGCAGACGTCAACGAGATGGAGAAGTTGGCTCCCACTTCCAAAGTGGATAGCGACGGGTTTTCCGTAAAATTCATTCGAATGATCGAAGTCCTGTCCGAGTTTGGTTAGTTTGATTCCGCGAGGAAAGCAGGCGGCTTCAACGGCTTTAGCCATATTGCCTTGGCCGGCAAGTAGAATGTGCATAGTTCAGTGTTTGTTGTTGTCTTCCTGGGATACTAGTCGAAAGTTGAAAAAATGCAATTAACAAGCTTTGTGATTTATATGAGAATTCAGTCGTTCATAAAAGTTTTGGGATCTAGTCGTATGGGCTGTACCGAATGATCGGGAGTTAAGAAAACCCTTAGTTCAGGAGGTATTTTAAGGGGTTCTAATACTTGACGTATCATTATTTTAATGATATACTTTCCCCAGTATTTCCGGTCAACCTCAACTTACTGAAAACAACCTGTACTATGAAAAACGCACAACATGTACTTGTCACGTTAGCCAAACGGCCAACGTATAAGGACGATTCAGCTTATGGCGCCTTCGTTCGCGAAATCATTATGGCCGTGAACGATGAAGCACAGCTGAACGAGTTGCAGGAGAATTTTTTGTCCGGCCTTATTTCCACCTATCTTTCAGTTAACAGGGGTGGAATTATTGAGGCCATGAGTGTCGCAACTTGGATCAACTCCTGCCGTTAGGTCACGCCCTGCCAAAACGCTTCGTTTCGGTGGGGCGTTTTCTTTTAAAAAAAGCAAACGCAGTTACTTTGAGTTTGCAGAAAGATAAGGTACGCTACACATTCATGTCGAAAAACGAGACCATCGTCCGCTTTGACGAAGTCACCTTTGAATACGGCCACAATAAACCTATCCTCAATAGCGTGAGTTTTAATGTGCGCAGGGGATCAAAGGTCACAATCATGGGACAAAATGGGGCGGGGAAAAGCACCATCTTCCAACTTATTTCAGGCGGGCTTAAACCAGAAGAGGGACAGATTCACCGTTCGTCAGGTATGACAATCGCACTTTCACGTCAGGTGATTACTCAGGCCGAACGGAAACTGTCCGTTCGGGCGTTCTTTGAAAAGTGTTTCTCAAAGAAAGTCTATGACATTGAACCGCGCATTGAACGTGTTTTGGAG
Source organism: uncultured Candidatus Saccharibacteria bacterium (assembly GCA_964350935.1). Lineage (GTDB taxonomy): Bacteria > Patescibacteriota > Minisyncoccia > Phycocordibacterales > CAYGLL01 > CAYGLL01. The sequence goes on from CAYGLL010000011.1 coordinate 13,635, forward strand.
ACCGTGAATCTTCATGCTCCGCTCGAAAGAATCGTCGGAAGTTTTTCTGGTGGCCAACAGGCGCGACTTCTCCTGGCCTCAGCTCTCATTCAGGATCCCGACCTCTTGCTCCTCGATGAGCCGACGAACAATCTTGATAAAGCGGGCATCTCGCACCTCACCGATTTTATTAAAAATTACGAAAAGAGCGTGATGGTCATTTCTCATGATGCTGACTTTCTCAATTCGTTTACCGACGGTGTTTTATACCTTGATGTTTTTACGCGTAAGATCGAACAGTATGTAGGAAACTACTTTGATCTTCTCAAGGAAATATCTCTGCGCATGGAAAAAGAAAATCGAAAGAATGCACTTCTCGCTAAAGAGATCCAGGAGAAAAAAGATAAGGCAAACCTTTTCGCAAACAAAGGAGGACAGATGAGGTTGGTTGCGAAGCGCATGCGTGAGAAGGCAGAAGAGCTTGAAGAAGAAAAAGTTGACGTACGCAGGGAAGATAAGACGATCAGGTCGTTCACCATTCCCGCGCAGCAAGATCTCTCAGGTGTTCTTCTCAACATCACGAGCTTCACCACGATGAATTTCAAGACGCATAAGCCGGTTCTCAGAAAAGCAAAAATCGCATTGTATAAAAATCAGCATCTTTTACTCGCGGGTCCCAACGGCATCGGCAAGTCCACGCTTCTTGAGTCACTCGCTTCCGGCCATGCACCCGGCGAAACGGTTGCTCCGGGTGTAAAAATTGGTTACTACCGCCAGGATTTTTCAACACTCAATTTTGAAGACACGGTACGTGAGTCTTTGCTTTCAGTCATGGATAAACATACTGAGGAACACATGCGTACCGTCGCGGGCGGCTTTCTTATTACGGGAGACATGGTTCACGCAAAGATTGGAAGTTTGTCCGAAGGACAGAAAGGTCTCGTCGCCTTCGCGCGTTTGGTATTGCAAAAGCCGGGAATTTTAATCCTCGATGAGCCGACCAACCACATTAACTTCCGGCATGTGCCTGTTATTGCGAAGGCACTGAATGATTTTCAGGGCGCCATGATTCTGGTGAGTCACGTTCCTGAGTTCGTCTCACAGATTCGTATTGATGAGACTCTTGATTTGGGGAAATAGGGCTAATCAGAGCCAGATTGAACGGAAACCTTTACAAATAAACAAATTTCTGGTAGAGTAAAGCATAACAATTTATTCTATGGAACCTAACACAAACACTTTTAACGGCCTTGGTATTGCGCCGGCACTCTTGGATATTCTCAATACTCTCCAGTACAAATCTCCAACCCCGATTCAGTTTAAGGCAATTCCTCCCGCGATTGAGGGAAAGGATGTCATTGGTATTGCTCAAACGGGAACAGGGAAGACCCTTGCTTTCGGTATCCCGCTGTTACAGCGTCTTGCACAAGATGGCGGACAAGGTCTTGTACTGTTGCCGACACGCGAACTTGCACTTCAGGTTGAGGCAGAACTCCTTAAGATCGGTAAAGCTTTTAAACTGCGCACTGCGCTTTTGATTGGCGGAGCGTCGATGACGTTGCAGATGCGCGCGATCAAAGCGCTGCCCCATGTCATTATTGCCACTCCGGGACGTCTCAATGATCACCTTGAGCAGAAGACGGTAAAACTTGATCGTGCCCGCATCATCGTTTTGGACGAGGCTGATCGCATGCTTGATATGGGATTTTGGCCGCAGGTCAAACGCATCATGGTGTATTTGCCGAAGGAGCGCCAGACCATGCTTTTTTCCGCAACACTTTCAAAAGAAATTATGGAGCTTGCAACCGGACACATGAAACTACCGACCCGCATTGAAGTTGCACCAGCAGGAACAACCGCTGAAAAGGTCAGTCAGGAATTTTTCATTGTACGAAAAGAAGAGAAGATGCGTTTGCTCGAGAATATTCTGAGTTCGCGTGTCGGCTCAACAATCGTTTTTACCAAAATGAAATTCGGTGCAAAGCGTGTCACGCATGCCCTCAAGGCGATGGGTCACACAGCCGCTGAGATTCACTCAAACCGGTCACTCAACCAGCGCAAAGAAGCGCTAGAAGGTTTTAAAAATGGCCGCTACCGTATTTTAGTTGCGACCGACATCGCTGCGCGCGGTATTGATGTTAAGGGTATTGAACTTGTCGTGAATTATGATATGCCGTCACAGACGGAGGATTACGTGCATCGTATCGGTCGCACCGCGCGCGCCGGCGCCGAGGGTCACGCGATAACTTTTGCAGAGCCTTTCGAACAACGTGACATTCGCGATATTGAACGCCTGATCCGAAAATCAGTTCCTATTTCACAATTGCCGGTACTTCCACCGCCGCGAAATCCTGCACCGTTACCATCTTCAGGTCACGCTCACGCTCGGCCCCAACGCCGACCGCATTACGGTAGTCATTCAAACGGCGTAGGCTCCTCTCGTTCACATTCTCGCTCAAATTTTCGACGCAGGTAGTGCGTATCGTAAGCACTGTTTTTCCTATATAAACGACCTCTGAAGAGGTCGTTTATATTTGACAAACTAATATTTTATGTTAGTCTATACACCGGATTTCATTAACAACACACACCAAACATACTGAAAGGAACTGGCGCATGAATCGACGGAAATTACTCTGGACCGTAGCAGTTGTGCTCGTGGCGATTGCTCTCGTCGGACTCTGGACGGTTTACGGTACTCACACGGTGACTCTTTCCGAAGCAAAAATACAGGCGCAGGTTAATAAAGTGATCGGACAAGAATTTCCTGTAAGTGGTAAGGCAAAACTTGTTCTGAAGAGTTCGACCATTCGTAGCGCAGACGTTCGTGTTACCAACGGTACGCTCTCAGCGTTTATAGTGGTCGATGGTGCGCTTCGGTTGAACAAGAAGTTTACGCTCACTACCCATGCCACAGGAGTTCCGGAGTATTCTTCAGGCGCATTCTACTTTCGGCCAACGGAGGTCGAAGTTGAACGATTTGCGTATGAGGGAAGTACCCCGACTGAACTTTTAACGAAACTGGCCAAGCGATACGTGTCCAACGAGAAAGCGAGTCAGCTTATTCAGGACGCGGCACCCAAAGTTGAGGAGTGGATGACTACTACGGCAGAGAATGCCGCGGTCAGAACTCTTCAGCACAAACCGGTGTATGAGCTGAAGGGGGACATTAAAGGAGTGTTGATCCGTGCCTCACTCGATTCAGTTAAGGTCGAGGCAAATACGATCAAGCTTACGTTCACGCTCTGGCGTCTTACGGTTTCGGTTTTCATCGGACTGTTTTGCCTGGTTGCTGCCATCGGACTCATTGTTCTTCTGGTAAAGCATCCGGAACTCGGTGCGGCACTTGAAGTTGTGGGTGCTGTGGCGGATGTCGTCGGTATTATTAAGGGCTAGGCATTGTTCTTCAACAGCGCGAACCGTTTCTGGTTCGCGCTGTTTTTCAATTTATAAATCTATAAGCCAAACACTGCGGATTACATTTCTTCTGCGCCCTCTTTGCAACCGCAGGTACAACTACCGTCACTGTTGGTGTGGACGTGTCCGCATTTTTCACACTTTTTTCCTTTGTTGTCGTTATCCATAGTTAAATAAATTACGGGCTTATAAATAATGTTGTTCTCATCTCCACCGACCACAGGAGGTTGCTTGTTTTCTGTTTTCTTTTTTAAAGATGAAGTATAATCTCATGTATGGAACCAACAAAAAAATCTTTAATGTCTCGCTCCACTCTCATTATTATTGCAATTGTTGTTATTGGTATCGCGTATTTCGGTCTTACCTACAATAGTTTTGTTAAACAAAATGAAGCGGTGAATGCCGGTTGGGCACAGGTAGAGTCGCAGTATCAACGCCGATTTGATCTTATTCCCAATTTAGTTGAGTCAGTTAAAGGTGTTATGAAACAGGAGCAGGCTATTTTTACCGAACTTGCAGAGGCTCGAACAAAATATGCCGGCGCAGCAACGCCCAATGAACGAGCCGCGGCAGCAGGAGGTGTAGAAACGTCACTTGCACGTTTGCTTGTCGTGATGGAAAATTATCCGCAACTTAAATCATCTGATACTGTGCAGTCGTTGATTGCAGAAATCGCTGGAACTGAAAATCGCATCGCCGTTGAGCGCATGCGTTATAACGAACTCGTTCGTGACTATAACGTCGGAGTTAAAACATTTCCTCGTTCCGTTGCAGCAAATCTTTTTGGATTTGAGACGCGGAACATGTTTGAGGCAACATCCGGAGCTGAAGAAGCGCCAGCCGTAAAGTTCTAATACCTATGAGAAGGTTCCGCCTTCTTTCGTTACTCTTTCTTGTGTGTTGTGGTGTCGCACTTTGTGCGTCACCCTTGTTTGCGTACACGTCGCCCGGAAAACCAACAGGATTTGTAAATGATTTTGCACAGGTTCTTTCAACTGAGACAAAACAAGTACTCGAGTTGAAGCTTTCTGAATTTGAGAAGACAAGCGGGAATGAGATTTCACTTGTAACTATTTCCAGCATGGGCGGAGACTATATCGAACATTATGCTCCAGAACTTTTTAAAGAGTGGGGAATTGGTAAAGAAAAAAATGACAATGGAATTTTACTTCTACTATCTATTGAAGAACGTAAGTTGAGAATTGAGGTGGGTTACGGACTTGAAGGAGGTCTTCCGGATAGCGTTGCGAAACGGATTATTGAGAATGACATGGTGCCCTATCTTAAAGCGGGGAATTATGATGCGGCAGTGGACGCAGGTACCAGTCGTATCATTGAGCGTCTTTCCGACCCAAACGCCGAAGTTTCTGTGGAACCCAATTCCCCTGATTCGTTGAGGTCGCTTTTTGAGAATGGTCTGATAGTCTTTCTTTTTGGGTTAATAGTATTACAGTGGTGTGCGGCAATTCTTGGGCGCAGTAAATCGTGGTGGGCCGGCGGAGTACTTGGCGTTGCGGTAGGAATCGCTCTCGAATACTTTTTGATCACTCTATTTTTTACTGGCTTGATCACGATTGTACTTTTTATTCTTGGACTCGTGTTTGATTTTATTGTTTCGCATTTTTACCACCGTTCGGTGCGAAGCGGAACTCGTCCGCCGTGGTGGATCGGAGGAGGAGGTGGTTTTGGCGGCGGGAGTGCCGGAGGCTTCGGTGGTTTTGGCGGAGGTTCTTCTGGTGGGGGCGGATCCTCAGGTAGGTGGTAGTTGAAAAAAATTAGTTTTAGTGTATAATGTACACCAAAATGGCGCATAAGAATCCCATTCCCGAAAATATTCGTTTCGCGGCTCTCGCAGTTGATGCGGTTTGCTTTCGTGTTATTGATCGGGAGCTTGAGGTGCTTTTGGGAAAAGTTGTTTCAGAAAACAACACCTATCGCGGACACTGGGCGCATATTGGCGGACTGGTTGAGGTTACAGAAACTGCTGAAGAGGCGGCCGAGCGACTTCTTCGCGATAAGGCAGGGATCAATAAAATATATAAAGAACAGCTCTATACCTTTAGTCGTGTTGATCGCGATCCACGCGGGCGAGTAGTTGCTGTCGCCTACATTGCGCTGACGTCGGGTACGAAAACTCAGCACAAAGAAAAAGCTAAAGTTGAAACGCAGTGGTCACGAGTCTCAGCTTTACCAAAACTTGCGTACGATCACGATGAAATTACCAAAATTGCGGTTGAACGCCTGCGCTCGAAAATTATGTATACGGATATCGCACGACATCTTATGCCGTCAGAATTTACGCTTTCGGATTTTCAAAAAGTGTACGAGGCTGTGTTGGGGGAGGAGATCGACAAACGAAATTTTAGAAAAAGAATACTTGCGCTCAAAATGCTCAAAGACACTGGAAAAACGCTTAAGAGAGGGGTTATGCGTCCGGCGAGTCTCTACGAGTTTGCTTAAAAAGTTCTAATTTTTGACATAAATTATATTTTGTTGTATAAAATAGTGTACTATTGACACTATATAGACGAGGGGGTAAAGTGTGCTAAGAAGAGTGCTTACAGCACCTTAACAATCAAACATAAGGAAAATACTGTTATGAATGAACGACCTACACTCGGTGTTGTTATTGGGCGTTTCCAAACGCCGTATCTGCATGATGGCTACCACCATCTGATCGGAGCCGCAAAAGCAAAATGCAGCCGTGTACTGATAGCTGTCGGGGTTTCCCGGGGAGCACTTTCGCACATACATCCGTTGGATTTTGTGACACGCGAACGGATGATCAAGTCCGCATATGCGGATGCGACAGTCGTTGCTGTCGAGGATCGTGCTTCGGACAAAGTTTGGTCCGACTTTCTGGACAATCTCATCGGCGAACTTTTTCCTGACTACAGCGTTACGCTTTTCGGTTCGCGCGACAGTTTTTTGCCGCACTACCGAGGAGGTCACCCGTGGGAATTAATTCCCGAAGTTCCGGGAGTAAATGCGACCGAACTTCGTGTGAAAGTTGGCGGAGAGAGCCTCGATTCGGCTGAGTTTCGTGCCGGCATCATTTACGCCACAACGAAACAAACGTTTCCAACCTCATTCCAAACGGTGGATATGGCGATTCGTCATGGTGGTGAACCAAAAGTTCTTCTCGGACGAAAGGAAGGGGAGGACGGTTGGAGATTTCCCGGCGGATTCGTTGATCCGGAAGATCTCGGTCTTGAATACACGGTTCGACGCGAAGCGAAGGAAGAGTTAGGGGACATTGAAATCAGTGATCCCGTTTACATTGCTTCGATTCGAGTCAATGATCACCGTTATCGCAAGTCTCCGCACAAGATTCTTACCGCACTCTTTTCCGCAACGTACGTTTTCGGCCCCATCAAGGCCGGCGATGATCTTGCTGAAGTTGAGTGGAAGAATATCGAGGGACTCGAAGCAGTGATGATCGATTCCCACAAACCACTGGCGAGAGCTTTTCTCGAAAGCCTCGCTAAGAAAAGCTGAAACCGGCACAACAGAAAGAAACGACTATGAACTACGAACCGAACATTCTGACACTGACCGACAGTTACAAGGCCAGCCACTACAAACAGTATCCACCCGGCTCTACCCGCGTCTTCTCGTTTTTCGAGAGTCGCGGAGGCCGGTACAAGGAAGTCCTTTTCTTCGGTCTCCAGTACTTCATCAAGAAGTACCTCGCGGGAGTTGTGGTAACCGAAGAGAAAATCGAGGAAGCCAAAGGGGTCTTCGCGCTTCACTTTGGTTCAAGCGAAAACTTCAACGAAGCCGGCTGGCGGCACATTTTGGAAAAACACGGCGGCCGTCTGCCGCTTCTCATCAAAGCGGTGAAAGAGGGAACCAGGGTTCCAGTCTCGAACGTTCTTATGACGGTCGTGAATACGGATAGCGCGGTACCTTGGCTCACCAACTACGTCGAGACCCTTCTCGTTCAAGTGTGGTATCCGACAACGGTTGCAACGCAAAGCTACTTCATGAAGCAAACTATTCTGAGGTACTTGGAAGAAACCGGTACACCGGAACTCATTAGCTTCAAGCTCCACGACTTCGGCTTCCGCGGCTCTACCTCGGTTGAGTCGGCGGGTTTGGGCGGCGCAGCCCACCTGGTTAACTTCAAGGGGACTGATACTGTTGAGGCACTTCTCGTTGCACGTCGCTACTACCGCGAACAGATGGCGGGCTTCTCGATTCCCGCAGCGGAACACAGCACGATCACATCCTGGGGCAAAGACCGCGAGGTTGATGCATATCGGAATATGCTCGAGCAGTATCCCAAAGGGCCGGTGGCGGTTGTTTCGGACAGCTTCAATGTTTTCCGAGCTTGCGCCGAACTCTGGGGCAAGGAACTTAAGGACAAGATCCTTGAACGAGACGGTCTGTTGGTGATCCGACCTGATAGCGGTGAACCGACTGAAGTTGTCCCAAAGATTCTCGAGATCCTGGGTGCGGCATTCGGGTTTGAAACGAACAGCAAGGGTTACAAAGTTTTGAATCCAAAGGTCCGCCTCATTCAGGGTGATGGTATTGATTGGCAATCCATCGGCGGGATTCTCGAGGCGATGAAAAAAGCAGGATGGTCTGCCGACAACATTGCCTTTGGTTCCGGCGGTGGCCTTCTTCAAAAACTTGATCGTGACACCCAAAAGTTCGCGTTCAAGTGTTCGTCAATCGAGCGGGACGGAGCCTGGTATGACGTAATGAAAGACCCCGTGACTGACTCGGGCAAGCGCTCGAAAGCAGGGCGTTTGGCACTCATCAAAGATGTCACTGGTTACCGGACGATGGGCACTGACGAAGCAGGGAAGCGAAACCTTCTCGAAACAGTGTTCTGCGACGGTGAACTCATTGTTGAGTATTCGTTTGATGTAATACGCAAACAGGCTCTTCTGTAAGCACATTTCAAGCGGGCGACATAAACTGTCGCTCGCTTTTTCTTTTGTGCCGCCTGGAAAGATATCCTAAAATATGGGAATATTTTCAGGTATGAAGCGAATTTTTAATCTGATTATTTTCATTGCAATTGCTGGGGCTCTGTATGTTTACCGTGCGCCGGTTCAGCAGGTGATCGCAACGATGATCACCGAGGTTAAACTAGTTTTCAAACCTTGCAGTAGCCCGTTAACCTATCGCCTGGGTTCAGTCGATACACGCTTCGGTATTTCAGAGGAAGATTTTTTGAGTGCGATTGCTGAGGCGGAGGCAATCTGGGAAAAACCAACCGGAAAGGAATTGTTTTCGCTGGATCTTAAGGGAGAGTTAAAAATTAATCTGGTGTATGACTATCGACAAGAAGCGACAGAGAAACTCAAAAGTTTAGGTATTGCCGTCGATGCAACCAAGACAAATTACGATCATCTGAGTGAGAAGTACAAAGAGTTAAAAGCTGATTACGCAGAACTTAAAGTAACCTATGATGCGCGCTACGCTGTGTTTATAAAGAGAAAGAATGCGTACGACAATACTGTGGCTTTGTGGAATACGAAGGGGGGAGCACCTCGGCAGGAGTATCAGCGTTTAGAACAGGAACGAATTGCGCTTCAGGTTGAGGCACGTGATATTGAGGCACTTCAGGAAAAAGGAAATGGATACGTCTCTGAGATCAATGCATTGGTTGTCGTGTTGAACAGTCTTGCGCGTTCGCTCAACCTAGAGGTTGACGCATTCAATGATACGGTGGTGACGCGGGGAAAGGAGTTTGAAGAGGGTCTTTACACTTCAAACAGCTTGGGCCAAAAAATTGATATTTTTGAGTTCAATAATCGCGACAAATTGGTACGCGTTCTTGCACACGAGTTCGGACATGCCCTGGGGCTTGATCATGTTGATGATGCTGAGGCTATTATGTACAGTGTGAACCAGAGTAAGAATGAAGTGTTAACAGCGGCAGATATCGCTGAACTTAAGTCGACTTGTCGGTTTGAATAAAATATTCTAATTTCTAGAAAGGGTTTCTCCAAAAGAAAAAAGGTTTTGCGAATTATTCGCAAAACCTTTGAGTGGTTAGGTGCACGGGCCCCATCGGCGTAAGTTGCAGGTGCCGCCGCACGCCTCATGGCTTCGCCAGAATGAAGGGCATCCGGCATGAGGCGAAGCTGTTTCGCCAAGGAACCTCTCTCGCGCCGGCAAACGAAAGTCGGCAGGAAGTTTTTCCGGTAGAAGAGCGTAGAGTTCACGATCATCATAAATTGATTGGGGCCGATTTCTGACGTCGCGGTGTTTTTTGATACCCCGCTGAATTTTGAGTATTTCTGCAAGGATAGCGTCTCTTGTTATTGAAAAAAGGTCCTCGTCAAAGCGCAGAGGGTCAAGAATTGCACCGTGGGGAATAGGGTCAGGTTCGGTCGCGCGGCGGAAGAGATAAAATTGTGTGCATCTCTCCATCGTCTGTTTGAACGGAGGAAGTTTTTGCCGCGCCGGTGGTGAATCGTCGAGAAAAGCATACAGGAGATCATCGTCGAGCCAACAACGGTCGTCTCCTTTTTGATCACGGTGGTAACGTATCGCTTTTCGTCGGCCCCTGATTGCCTCAAGGAATTCTTGAGTGGTGAAGTTGAGAGAACTGAGTCCTTCTGGTGTGGAGGGTAAGGCGGTTGTCATATCTTTCTTCACTATACGTACAAGGAAAAAGAAGTAAATACTTAAGGTAAGTAGTAGGGGGCGACGTTTTTAAGAGAAAGATAGTTGACAAAAATCAAAAAATGAGTAATGTCAGTTACGGATACAAACAAATACACAACTACGTATGAAAGCATTGGTTATTACTGCAAGTTCTACCTCCGTTCCTTCCACACTCGCAAAACACATTGCCGCGTTGGGCATCAAAAACTGCGTTTTCGCTACACCGGTGAGCTCCAAGCTCACTACCGTGAGTGACATCCTGCGAACCGAAGAGCCCGACGTCGTGCTCATTGACGGTCATTTTGCACCCGGCGATGCAGATAAGTTTGGCGTCATTGGCAATTCGGGCACCGAGCATATCGTTGCGAATGTTCACGAGCGCAGCGCCTTGGCGCCTGAAAGTTTGCTCGTTCTGAATCTCGTTCGGCTTTTTGCCGAGAGAGGGACACTCGTTGTCTTCTATCTCGATGAGCCTTCCAATGAAATGACGGCTGCTCTGAAGCGGATTGGTGCCGACATCGTTTGGAAAACGCTCACCCAACCCACGGAAGTCGAAGCGAATTTCATCAACCTTCTCTTGTCGGGCAAAGATGCTCTCAAGTCGACGGGCAGGCTTGTTTCGGCTCTCTTCGACAGAATCGTTAAGTGACCGTTACGGCCTCGCGTTCGCGCGAGGCCGTTTTTTTATATACATAGGGAAATCCCACGCACGAATTCAGGGAGCATACACGTATAGCGTCACATCTGTGAATTTTACGCAGTGCCTTTTCGAATCGGCAGAATGATTTCAAATGTTGAACCTTTGTTTTCTCCAGGCGAACTTGCTTTGATACTACCGCCGTGTTTTTCAATGATGGACTGTGCCATGTAGAGTCCGATACCCATACCCTCGGTATCGGCTGTTTTCGCCTTTGAAGAGCGGAAAAAACGCGAAAAGATAAACGGGAGATCTTGTTTTGAGATGCCAATGCCACTGTCGGTGACACGAAGTGAAACTCGATTCTCCCCAACATTTAAATAAAGGTCGATTCTTTCATTTTTGGGTGTGTACGCGAGCGCGTTATCAAGAAGAATATTGAGTGCAAGACGAATTCTTTTTCCATCGATAGTTACGAACAGTGGCGTGTCGGGGAGTGCGGCGTTAAAGGTAACGGAGCGAGCAGAACATTTTTTGCGGTAGTCATCTGCCGCGAGTGACACTAAGTTGGTGAGGTCGCTCTTTTCAGGTTCAAATTGGAATTCAGTTGCATCACTGTCAGCGAGTGAAACGAGAAGGTCGGTGAGCTCAACCATATGACGGTTTGAACTTCCAATTCGCTCGAGTGATTCCCGATCAGGTGCGGAGAGCGCGGAGTTTGAAAGATTTTCAGTTTCCCATTTGATGTGGGTGAGTGGTGTACGAAATTTGTGCGTAATAACATTGATGAACTCGTATTTCAGCACATCAGTTTCACGCATTTTCCCCCAAATAAAAATGCCGATCATGACGACCACGAAGGAAGATCCGAATGGAAATACCCAGGAAGGGAACGAGGGGACACGCTCAATGATGATGGTGCTTGTGTAGTTGAGGGCACTTAAGATAAAACCAATGAGGACGACGAGAAGTGCGTAGAGAAATGCACGTTTTGCGACGATCCGAATATCCATGAGTTCGTACGTAACAATGCTGTAGGCAAAAGGTACGGTGTAGAGTCCCATAAAAATTGATATCAATGGATCAACATTGAAGCCGTAGAGGGGGAGGAGCGGAACGACTCCAACAGTATAACCAAAGATAAGACCCGCAATAATGTAGCGGATGCGGTTGCGCATCATACTGTCTGACGTTCGATAGGTCGAGATAATTCGATAGAGGAAATAACCAAGAACAATAAAGAAGTAGACGGTCATAACAGGATAGAGTGGCCCGTGGACATAGTAATTAGGGAAGTAGAGAAGTGGCGATGATGCTTGCATAAACGAGTTTGGAAAAAGAGCAACGGTCATTACGAAGAGAACAGCGCCACCATAAATTGCGGTGAGAGCTTTTCGACTTTCCCTGACTTTATTAATGAGGATAAGCACCCAGTGAGTGTTGAGCGCAACAATAAAGACGTTATTTGCATTTAAAAGAAAAATGTTCCTCGAGAGATCGGCATCACGCACATTAATCCCGATCAGGTGTGAAAGCTCAAAAATGGCGACCGAAACACTAAAAACAAAAAAGGTAACATTAATGCTTTGGCGTCTCCCCTTAAGAAGAACAAACAAGCCGAGACCGAGAGTGGTTATGGTTGAGAGGGTGAAGCCAATATTGGTAATGAAGAGTTCGATATTCATGAGAAATGTTCACAATAATCATATCATGACGGTCCGTATGCGTTTTCGCGTAGCTTTTAAAAAGATGAGCGAGCGCGTAGAATATGTCTAAATATGCCTATGAAAAATAAAAAAGGGATAATCTGGGTAGTTATTATTATTTTTGTTCTTGTCGGCCTGTTTGCGTATCCAAAAATTGGTCCCAAAAGCCATAAACTTGATCAGTTCGCTATCTGTCTTAAAGATAGAGGTGCAGTTTTTTACGGAGCGTTCTGGTGCCCGCACTGCCAGAATCAAAAAACGTTGTTTGGTGGGTCAGCAGAACTACTTCCGTATGTTGAGTGTTCAACTCCCGATGGCAAAGGTCAGTTGGATATTTGTATAGAGAAAAAAATTCAGGGTTATCCGACTTGGGTGTTTAGCGATGGAACGCGGGAGAGCGGGGAGCTTACGCTCGAGCGTCTTGCCGAGAAAACTGCCTGTGTATTATCACAGTAGTCTATGAGCGAATTTACCAGTGAAATTAATACGATTTTTTCACTCCTCACAGTGGTGGGGCAGATTGCTGTTCTTATTCTCCTCTTTCTGCTTTTCAGAGGTCAGGGAAAAGCTACTGCTTTTTTAGGAAAGTATGCCGTGCTCTTCGGGTTTATTATTTCTCTGGGAGCTCTCCTTGGAAGTCTCTTGTATTCTGACATCGTTGGTTTTGAACCCTGCACGCTCTGCTGGTATCAGAGGATATTTCTCTATCCGCAGGTACTACTTTTTGGTTTTGCACTGTGGAAAAAAAGAAGGGATGTTGTTGATTATTCGCTCGTACTGTCGTTTGTAGGAGGAGTAATTGCTGCTTACCACTATTACGGGCAAATGTTTAATGCCAGTGCGCTTCCGTGCAAAGCGGCCGAGGGCGTTTCACCCTGCGCTGTCCGGTTTTTTGTGGAGTTTAGCTACGTTACGATCCCGATGATGTCGTTGACCGCGTTCATGCTTCTCATTGTTTTTATGTGTTTCGGTAAGAAGTATACGCACGTTTCCTAAATGCTATACTAGAGTTATACCAAATAATTTTTTCTATGAATCACGATGAACAACCAATGGCGGAGGCGACCGATATAAGTGAAGCAGCACGAGAGCGACTTGAAAAGATTGGTGAGATGAGAGAGTGGCTTGAACGCAAAGTCGGTGACCTTAAAAGCGACACTCTCGAAGAAATCTTTTTGTTTGTCCAGGGTGTATCTGAAATGGAAAAGGAATCCCGTCTCGGTCGGGGAGAGTCAGACGCTGACGTTGAGCTTACCTTTAATGATCTTATGAAGTATCACCCGGAGCCATTTTTTGGATCTGAGGTTCAGAGTTTTTATTGGCTTATGACTGACGATGGTGGTTTTATCAAGGATCTTCCCATTAAAGATGCCGCTGAGGTTCTGGAGGATGTTGCCGCTAGTCGTGTACGTGTTGAATTGCGGAATGAGGCGCGAACTTTGGGCAGAAACAAGATGCAACGAGAGGTTAAAAATGCCGCCTAGCCTAAATTTTTGTTGTTAAAAACTCCCCGTGCGCAGGGAGTTTTTTGTAATTTTTCAGGCCACTGCTGAGTTACAAGGGTAAGAAGAGGCTTGAAGCAGTGTTTACTAACTCCGTGCGTATTTCTACGTTCGGAACGAGCCAAACACTGCATAGTCGAGCAGTGTTCTTCTCAATTGATCAGCTATGATCAGACGAGCAATTGGATTGGGACTTTTGATCCTCATCCTCCATTTTTCAGCACCTTCCGTCTTGAGAGCTGTCGAACGAACCCTCGTTTCGCTCCTCAACACGGTGTCAGATGTGGGAGGAAAGATTTCTTCCACACTTCCCGCACTCGCACTTCCGCAATTGCCTCGTCGGTAGCTCTTTCAAAAGCCCCTCTTCGCGAGGCGGCTTTTTTGATATACTTTTTATACTTCTATGCCACACGAACAAGCCGATGATCCTGGAGAGGGCAAGGAATTTTCACCCGAAAGGGTTGAAGTTTTTTGGGAATCTATGGAAGTGGAAATCGAGCGCTATTTTACGGAGCTCCTGACTGAAAAAATGCGAAAGAGCGAGGAGCGGGAAGAAAAAATAAAAGAAGAGATAGAGGGCTGTGTGGAAAGGGAGAAACAGTTTGTGCTTAAAATGTTCGAAGTTATTGAAAAGGTGGTAGCAGCTCACGCTGGTGAACGAGTCATTCTTTTTGATATCGATGAAACAATAGGATCGGCTGTTATGGGGGCAGATAAAAGATTGTCAAAAACGGTCATGAGACCAAGTTTGCTTCCTCTGTTGGAAAAACTTCGATCAATAAAATGTGAGATCGGATTTCTTACCAGCCGAGGAGATGGCTATCTTAGAGAACAACTCGAAGATCCGCAGAATATCGGTGCCATAAAAGAATATGTTGACCCCAGACGTGTGTATTCTTCGGGAGGAGTGCAGACAAAAGATAGTAGTCGTTTTTTGGAATCAGTTTCGAAGTCTTTTTCTGATGTAATAGATACAAAATTAATCGATCCGGAGTTGCGTGAATCGATGGGTGTTGCAGTGATTGGAGCACAGCAGAAAATTCCGGTAATTAAAGATATTAAAGCCGGATTGCCTTCAGGTGCTGCTCTTGTTGTCGTAGATGATCTGGAATACCCGCGTTTTTTAAATAATGCGAATGGCGTGTATGGTGTAGATTTGTCAGAGGGCGGTATGTTCGCATTACCCATGAGTTTTAAATACGATTAGTAATTTTTAAAAAACACTAGACCGGGGGTCTAGTGTTTTGGTTCATTCTCAGTCTGGTGTTTAAGAACGACCGGCAGCGAAAAGTTTTTCGCCGAGTTCAAGAGCTTCAGCAAAGAGGGGATTGAATGTTTGCCACTCTTCCGGAATTGCATTGATGCCGCAGTTGGCGCCGATTAATGCTCCGACAATTGAACCATGTGTGTCAGTATCTCCACCGGCGTTTATGGCTTCGAGAACCCCGACGCGGAAGTTGGTCGGATGGCGTAGGAATGTTCCGATTGCAAAAGCTGCGGAGTCGAGAGCATGGAAACCGCATCCAACCGTTGTGCGCAGGTGTTCTGCACTTTCGAGACATTCGTAGAGTTTTGTAAGTCGTGTCGAAACTTGTTCCTCGGAATGCTCGAGAGTAATTTCTAGATCCTCGACTGAGCGAATGATTCGTTTTAAGAGAGGGGTGTGGTTGCCGTTTTCAATCGGCGTGATGAAGCAGTGGCGCATGAGAGTTGCCACTGCATATGCCGTGACCCCCGCGCGATCATCCGGATGGGTGATCCGCGAAAGTTCCATGCACCAGGTCGAAAGGTTTTTCGAACGGCGTCGTAACGGGTGAATAAGTGCAAGGGGTGCGACTTTCATGATGATCCCGTTACCACAGCCTTTGCCCGGTCCAAGGCTCTGCGGTGGAAGGTTGAGATTTCGTTTCCGGTCACGAATTTCTTCAATGGCGATTTGCGTTGTTCTTCCCCAACCGAACGTGCTTTTCACCAGTGCGACAACGTGTTCGGAAGCGCAATCAAGAACATCAAATTCGCCTTTCATGCGAATGAGGGAACGGGCCACCACCTCCGTGAGTTGCCAGTCATCAGTCGTATCTCCCGCTTTGAGCTTCGCCATTTCTTCGATCTTTCGCTGAACAGGATCCATAAACCCGGTAACGCCTTGTCCGTTGTTGAGAGCGGCGATTTCGGCACATTTCATCGTTTCAACAGGCATGCCGAGCGCATCGCCAAGTGCAACTCCCATAAGAGCACCTTGAATTCTTTGAATAACGTCTTTGGTTTCCATATGTTTCCTTTGTTTTTGAGGATCTGCTTTCTATTCCCACACTATCAGGATTTTTTTTCAGGGCAAGTTCGTTCAATAACTTGACACGTTTGGTACAATAGAAGTATGGATACACAGAAAAAAGAAGTGGATTCAACAATCTCACCACAGGTTGCGGTTTTTGGCGGTGGCTGCTTTTGGTGTACCGAGGCGGTGTTTAAGATGTTACGCGGAGTTAGTTCAGTCGTGCCGGGGTATGCGGGCGGTACAACAGCAAACCCAACCTACGAAGATGTTTCTCGTGGAAATACCGGGCATGCCGAAGTTATCAAAATTGAGTTTGACCCGATTCTGATTCGGTTTGAAGATTTGCTCACGGTATTTTTCGGTTCGCACGATCCGACGACCCCCAATCGGCAAGGGAATGATGTGGGTACAGAGTATCGCTCGATTATTCTCTACTCAACGCCAGAACAAAAAACTAAAGCAGAACATTTTATTAAAGAATTAAATACATCAAGTACAGAGGGAAAGCCCATTGTAACTGAAATAGAGCCGCTGAAAGAATTTTATATCGCGGAAAACTATCATCAGGATTACTATGCGCGTAATAAAGGTCAACCATACTGTGAAGTTATCATCAACCCAAAGCTTCAGAAAGTTCAGGAAAAATTTGCCGACCTTCTTAATACTCATAGTATGACCGCGTGAAAGTTCTGAGGTTTTATTTTTTAGTTATTATTGTTTCCTTCGGACTTCATTTTGTGTGGGAGTCTCTGCACATTTCTCTTTACACAGGTTATGGGGGAATTGAGACCTATGGCTTGCCGGTCACGCTCTGGGCAACTTTCGGCGATGTGTTGTACACGCTTGGCGTAGTGCTTGTGATCGCACTCGTACATCGGAGTTTACTCTGGTGTGAAAGGTTGAGGTTCACTGAGTATGTTTTTCTGGGATTCTTTGGTTTTATTATTTCGCTTTGTATAGAGTATAAAGCGCTTGCAATTATGAAGTGGCACTACCTTCCCACGATGCCGCTTATTCCCATTTTTAATGTCGGCCTTTCGCCCGTTCTTCAGATGACCATGTTACTTCCGCTCTCGGTAGCTATTTCAGTTTTTGTACATAAACAAATTGGGTAAAAAAGAAAAGCGAGCCTTTCTTTTAAGGCTCGCTTACGTGCGGCGTGATCTAGTGTGCAATGACGAAACTTCCACGGAAATGTTCCGCTTTAGGCGATTTACTCCAATGGCTGAAGAGGGCATTCCGATCTTTTCTGCTGTTCGGATTGAGTTTGCGTCGAAGTTTCTGATTCGCGTCCCGGATATTGGTAGTACCGAGCACGCTCTCCATCTGAACTCTGTTGTAGGTGCGAAGGGAAAGTGCAATTTTGTTCATAGGCGATCCTGTTCTGATAGTACTCTCTGGAATTTTATATTCAAGTCTGCCTGTGTATTGTTTTTTTGAGCGTATTACCTTCGGAATGAAAAACTGAACTGAAGAAGGTATACTGGAGCCACACCTATGGATATTATTTCACACGGTCTGTGGGGAAGTATCGCTTTCGGACGCAGAAATCGCCGAAGTTTTTGGCTTTCCTTTTTCTTTGGTGTCGCTCCGGACCTGTTCTCGTTCGGGATTTTTACGGCAACTATTTGGTTGGGGTTAGCTTCGGGTCCTGATTGGGGAAGAGGTTTGCCTGATCCAAGTTCTATTCCGTCGTATGTTCACGCGCTCTATGACTGGACGCACAGTCTGTTTATTTTTTTTCTGGCGTTCGGACTCGTATGGGCAATTCGGCATCGTCCGATGTGGGAGATGTGCGGCTGGGGTTTTCATATTGTGCTTGATATTTTTACGCACTCAACTCGTTTTTTCCCCACGCCTTTTTTATGGCCCGTTTCGAGTGTAACTCACAACGGTATGCCCTGGAGCAGTCCCTCTATTTTTATTCCGAATGTCACCCTCCTTGCCCTCTGTTACGTCTGGTACTTTATCGTGCGTGTTCGCCGGAACCATAATGTGAAAAAAGAAAATATCCTATGAGGATCGTGATCTCACTCATGATTGCCTTCGCGGCGTTTGTTTTTGTTCATAATGTAAAAACCACAGAGGTGAGTGTGCCTAACCCGCAACCAACAACTCCTTCTCCGTTAGCGGTCACGCCATCACCGCTTTCATCCACGCCTACACCCAGTGGTTTGGTTAACGTTGTTCCGAGATCTCCGGAAAAATCTGCTGATAATGAAATAGTTACTAAGCCGGAGCCGATACCAGAAGCCGGCTCAGTCGCTGTTGTTAAAAAAACAATAACGGTCGCCGAGCCCCTTGTTCATCGTGAACCGGCGTCAGTGGCCGTTCCCGAGGGTCTCACACCTGAGGGTGTTTTTGCATGGAGCAATGTTGATCGTGTGCGTGAAGGAGTCGGTCCAGTTTTTACGCGCAACCCGACACTTGATGAGGTGGCGCATCGACGCGCGCTTGATATGTTTACCCAGCAATATTTTGAACATAGTTCCCCGCAAGGAACTGGTGCTTCAGATGTTGCCACTGCTCTTGGCTATTCGTACATTGGTGTGGGTGAGAATATTGCACTCGGAAATTATAAAAATGATGAGGTAATTGTTACGGCGTGGATGAACTCGCCCGGACATCGTGCAAATATACTGAATCCAAAATTTGTTGATCTCGGCGTTGCGGTGATACGGGGAACGTATAAGGGTGATGAGGTGTGGATCGGTGTACAGATCTTTGGGCGGCCGCTGTCGCAGTGTCCAGCGCCAGATCCGAATCTCAACGTTAAAATTGAGCAGAATAAAAATCAGCTGAATATCCTCGATGGCATACTTGATTCACTTGACCGTGAGCTTCAAGTTTTACGTTCATCAGAGCCTTTGCCCGTTGAAATATATAACCGAAAAATTTCGGAATATAATGAGTTAGTCGGAACAATTAATCCTTTAAGCGCCGTTACCAAATCACTGGTTTTGGAGTACAATGGACAGGTGGATACTTTTAATGTGTGTGTAGCATTTTAGTCACTAACTAACTAGTATATGGCCTCAGTAAATTATTTTGCATTGATTGTTGCCGGTATTGCAAATATGGCGATAGGCTTTCTTTGGTACGGTCCGCTTTTTGGAAAAGTATGGATGAATATGATGAATTTTAGTTCTGAGCACATGAAGATGGCTCAGGAAAAAGGAATGGGGAAGACGTATGCAATCGCTTTTGTCGGTGCCCTCGTCATGGCGTACGTAGTGAGTCAACTTGTATATCTCTGGGGTGCATATAATGTAGTGACCGCACTTCAGGTTGCCATTACCTTATGGCTCGGTTTTATCGCAACGTCATTTTTAGGAACGGTGTTGTGGGAAGGTAAGTCGTGGAAACTCTACACATTAAACATCAGTTACTATCTCGTTGTTCTCATTGCGCAGTCACTCATCTTAACCTACTGGGTTTAAAATTATTTGTATGTCGCCGGAGACTAAAGGAACGCTCGTGCTCATTATTGCTATTATTATTGCTGCCGCAATCATATTCGGCGGAACGTACTACTACAACTCAACTACAGTAGTGGAATTACGAGCACAAACCAAAGGATAAATTCCAGGGCGGTGCACTTTATTAACGACGTAGAGCAAGCGGCCAAATTTCTTACGAGCACGGCGAGTGTAGAAATTGGAAGCGACCTTCATTTTGTCTCAAAATGGGAAGTCCCTTCAGGGATGCCCTTTGTGGTGCGACATTGTTTGATTTATCAAACAAGAAGTATTCCTGTAAGGAGCTAGCATAAGGTAAATACCGCGTGGGTCTGACACGCACAAGGCAAGTCCTCGAGGCACCCATTGGGTCAGAGCCTGCCCTTGGGTAGATTCCGCTTTTACTAATTATTTTTCTTGTGGAGTTTGTTTCAATCAATACAGTCTAGGTTATTTCCTACTTTGTTGAAATATTCGGCAGTAGATTTTGCAGGGGCACCTCAAGTTATTTTCTCGCCGGGGCTAGGTTTTATCGTTGTTGCTTTTTTGGGTCGCGTACTATGAGAAGGGAAGTTGTGGAAACCTTTCATTCTTAATATCGAGTACTATCGTGTCTCGTACAGTGTGCAGGCACTCATTAGTTACCTATCGGGTTTAGCGGGGTGAGGTGTGGGCAAGTTTTGTCCGAGGGGGTATAATCCTTGTATTATGGGTAAAAATTGTTTTTACGTATGATACCAAAGCATAAAGGCATGGCTGTACCGGCGATTATCGCAGTTCTTGCGATTGCAATTATTATTGGCGGAACATTCTACTTCAATAAACCCAAGGTTACCGAGGCACCAGAGGACACGACAATGACCGCTGATACCGAGGTACTAGTTGCGGAAAAGTCTTCGGTAGAAATTCCTGAAGGGGGTTATACCGGGATCGTTCTTGCTGGAATGAGCGCTCCGATGTTGGAGTTTACTCAGGCGGATTACGATAAAGCGCTCAAGGAGAAGAAAGTTGTGTTGCTGTATTTTTACGCAAAATGGTGTCCACTCTGTAGAGCAGAAATCCCTGTTGCGTATGGTGCGTTCGATGAACTTATAACCAATGATGTAATCGGTTTTCGTGTAAATTACAAAGATGAAGATACTGACAAAGATGAAGAAGCGCTCGCTCGCGAATTCGGGGTGCCGTATCAACATACGAAGGTGATTCTCAAAAATGGCATTCAGGTCGGGAAGTTTCCTGATACATGGAACAAGGAGCGTTACTTGTCTGAAATTTCTAAGGTACTTTAATAGTTATGGAACAAGTTGATTACTCAGTTGCTGTGACGAAGGAGCCAAGAAATTGGGAAATATTTTTCTCGAGTGTATTTTTTGTACTGGGGTTTTCGGTTGTGTTTTCTATTCTCGGCATTCTCCTTCAAACAGTTCTTTCAAATTCTTCGTATACGGTACAGCAGTGGTTGGGATATTTAGGTGGTGCGGTCATAATTCTGTTTGGACTTTTTCTTCTTAAGCTTTTTACACCGGCGTTTTTACAGCGTGATCATAAGTTTGCTGTTAAGCGACGTTTTAAATCACACTACGTCACCTCGTTTGTATTTGGTGCCGCGTTTGCTGTTGGGTGGACGCCGTGTGTGTCGGCAGCATTGGGTGCGATCTTGGCACTTGCTACTACCGCGTCGGGAAGCGCGTTTGTTCTCTTGCTTGCCTACACGCTTGGCATCGGGATTCCATTTTTAATCGTCGGACTTTTTACTCGTCAGGCCGAACAACTTATCGCTAAGGCAGGAAGATGGCTTGTCTATGTTCAGTATGTATTTGGGATTCTTCTTATTGGTATCGGTATTTTGGTTTTTACCGGGCAGTTGAATCGTGTCGCTAACCTTGAGTTCGTTGCAACATTTTTGGGCGAGCTTGGTCTGACGGCAACATTTGGTGGAGAGATTGCCGCGCTCACCATTATTAACATCGGCATTTCATTTGCGGCGGGACTCGGCTCATTTTTAAGCCCGTGTATTTTACCTCTCATCCCCGGATTTCTTTCATATCTTGCCGGGACCGCAGTTCGCAAACAAGAAATTAGTTAATTTTTTACGATGAAAAATCAAAAAATGGTTGGTTTGGTTCTCGCGCTTGTGGTTATTGTCGGAGCAATTGTTTATCTTAACTCAACAAAAGTTGAACGAGCGGGGAGCGGTGCGGAAGATGCAGTTGATATTGTTCCACGCGAGGAAACACCGTCTGAGCCAGTGAGCATTGAGCAACCGGCACCTGTGTCTCCGGTTCCGTCACCAATCGATAAGTCCAAAAAATACGATGTAGCGAAAGAGATCACCACTCCCGATGGGTTTATCAATACGGAAGGGGTGCCTGTCACTATCCAAAATCTCATCGGGAAGAAAGTTGTCCTTATCGATTTCTGGACGTACTCATGTATCAACTGTCAGCGAACCACTCCATACCTGAACGATTGGTATTCAAAGTACAAGGACCAAGGACTTGAAATTGTCGGTATTCATACGCCGGAGTTTGATTTTGAAAAGAATTACGAAAATGTTGTTGATGCCGTGAATCGTTTCGGCATTAAGTATCCTGTTGTGCTCGATAATGATTTTTCAACCTGGGGCGCGTACCACAATCAGTATTGGCCCCGAAAGTATTTGATTGATATCGATGGCTACATTGTCTACGATCACATTGGCGAAGGGGGATATGAAGCAACCGAGGCAAAAATTCAGGAATTGCTTAAGGAACGAAAAAAAATTCTCGGTGAGCGGGGAGAGGTCACGGGGGTGATTAAAAAGGAAGATCCTAACCCTGTTCCGCGCGCATTGAGTCCTGAAATATATTTTGGTGCCACGCGAAACGAATATTTGGCAAATGGAAAAAGAGGGTCACTCGGCACTCAGGTGTTGAATGACCCCGGTACGTACGAGTTGAATTCGTTGTATCTTGCCGGTTCGTGGAATATTCAAAATGAATATGCAGAAAATTCTGTGGGAAGTGCGAAAATTTTTTTCACGTATAAAGCAAACAATGTGTTCTTTGTTGCGAGCACAGAAAATTCAGACGGCATTCGTATAAAAGTTTTGGTTGACGGAAAACCTCTCGATTCTTCAATGCGCGGTGAAGATGTTTCAGCCGATGGGACAGTTACTATTAAGGCCGATGGTCTCTACAGATTGATTAAGAATTCAGGTAGTGGGGAGCATAAACTTGAACTTCAGATCGAAAAGGCTGGTCTTAAGGCGTTTACGTTTACATTCGGTTGATTGCCCGTCGTTTTTGGTTAGGATATATTTTCTAGGTTGGTTCACGGACTGTAGTATAGAGCAAGAACTCATATAATCTGTTCACTCGGTTAAAATGAATAATCGGAATCATTCATTTTTCCCTCGTTGCCGATTATAGCGGAGTATACACGCACGTGCCCAGTCACCTTTTGCCAATTTCGGGGTGTAGTATAGTGGCAGTATATACGCATGGGGTGCGTGCGGTCCGAGTTCGACTCTCGGCAGCCCGAACGTAGCGAAGCGGAGTGAGGGTTGAGCAAGTAACTTGAGTTACTTGCGCCCGAGAGTCGAAAAGGTTTCCCATATTTTCGATTCCGAGATTTTCGAGGGAGAGAAAATGGGAAACCTGTACTGAACCAGTAGGGTTCGACTCTCGGCAGCCCGAACGTAGCAAAGCGGAGTGAGGGCTAGCGAGCAAACTGCTTTGCTTGCGGCCAGAGTCGAAAGGCTTTTCCATGTCGAGTTGGCGAGACGGAAAAGCACCTGGCTACGTTGTAGCCGTCTCGGCGCAAACGCGAAAGCGTTTGCGCCGAGAGGAGAACGCCGGAGCGATGCCGAGCCAGCAGGCGAGGCCGCGAGGCGGTGCCCAGACCGAGGAGTGCGACGGCACACCGAGAGTCGCGGGCGACTCTCATATTTTTTTGGCAGCCTCAAGTGGCAGAAGAAAGTGTTTTAATCGGGATGTGGTGTAACGGTAACATGCGCGATTCGGGTTCGTGAGACTCCGGGTTCAAATCCCGGCATCCCGACTGATGACATGAGGGTGGGTGAGAAAAGCGTACAGGCGCTTTTTGGCTGGGATTTGAAAAGTCAGAGTATATCGCGCGCAGCGAAGCGAGTACGATACGAAGACTGTACAGAAACTGTAAGTTTCAAATCCCGGCATCCCGACTGATTTTATAATAAAAAAACCGCAGTAACGTGAGCTACTGCGGTCCAAGAGCGTTGCCTTGGAACTAACGACTGACAGGGATCATTTTGGCACCCGTGGGATCCTTTGTGGGTATCACCGGAAGAAATTTCCCGGTGTATTTTACGAGACAGAACTTCTGTCCCAGCGGGGGTTCGGTGTGGAACTCTGTCCAGGAGTAGGTCGTTTGTTCGCCGCGCGAGTTTTTGACGGTGTAGAGAAGTTCAAAGGACTCACCGGCTTTTCGAGATGACCCAACGTACTCGTAGAGTTCCATATCGCTTGTGCGATAAGGGATTGCCGACCAGAGAGACTGGTGAAGATCGACATTCACATTGAGTTTGGCGAATTACTTTTCCCACTTTTTCCAGTCGGGACTCAGGGCGTTGGTTTTCCAGACGGTTGTGCTGCAGAGGTCTCCCAAACATCTCCGATGCAGGGTAACCGCATAGGGTTGGTTGGGTGCCTCGATTGAGGTGTGAAAGACCGCTTCGTAGTGCGTTTGGCCGTTGAGGTCGAACTTGTTCGAGATCGCGTAGTTCACGTCGTTGTTCTCAACGGAGATGCGGACGGTCTCGGCAGCGGTAGTCGGAAGTGCAATTGCGAGGACAAGCGAGAGGAGGATCAGGATTTTTTTCATGCGTTTGTTGGTTTCGGTTGATGTGGATGTTGTAAAACCCCACTGTTTGTCAGGGAGCTTTCTTTTGTAATAGTAGCATAAATATTATGTACTGTCAAATGTAGAAAGCATTGTAGAAAAGGCGTTTTTTGCTACTATGAGCGCATTAATTACTCAGTGGTATTTGCATGAAAAAATTCATCATACTTGTAATAGCGATTGCTGCAGTCTCGTGGTTTATCTTGGGTAGGAGTGGTAGCGCGGAAATTATTACTGCCGACATGAAGGTCGAAGGTGACTATGTCGTAGCAGAGAATACTATTTTAAAAAATGGTGTAACCATTGAAGCAACAGGAACGCTTACTATTGAAAAAGGTGTTGCGTGCGATGGTGAAGCTTTAAAACTAGTCGCAGGTGAGGCGCTTAATGTGCGTGGTACGCTCTCATGTACTGTTGGCGGAGATGATACGAGTTCGCAATCTGTAGGAATGGCACTTGTTGCTCCGCGCATTGTCTTTGATAAAGATGCGGAGGTTTTTTCAAACGGTCATATTCAGTTGGTAACAAACGCTTCAGCGCTTCTTGCCGAGGACGACATAGAGCGTGTCTACAATGAAACAATTCAAAATACTGGAACGGGACCTCGTGTCGGTCCTTTTGTTGAGGAAGGTGGTACGGTGAGTGTTACGGGTTCAAGAAGTAGTGCACTCGAAAAGGAGGGTTTTGTGTGGGTAAATCGAGCTCACGCGCAGGAGCCAACTGACAAAGATGGAAATGTAGTAGACAATGTGGTGATTGGGGGAACATGGCATGTAGGCGATGGGGCATTGCCGCCGACGGGCCTTCAGATTCCGACGCCGCCAAAGAAGGTAAAAAATATTCTCGTCAATTTTGATTTCGGTCCGGGTAACAATGTTTCCTTTGTTGATTTTCATTTAGTGGGCCCGGATGGCCGCGATGGGACGAGTGATGAAGGAAGTTCATGTAATGCCAAAGGGGAAAATGGAGAGGACGCGTTTCGCATGAGGGTGAATGCGGGTACGCTTTCGATTAATAATTTTCGACTCGAGTTGGGCAATGGTGGTGCTGGCGGCGCAGCAGTCACTTCGAAGGATTGTGATCCAGGTATTGCAAAAGGAGGTAATGGGGGTGCAGCAGGAAACTTTAAATTAAGTGCGGACGAGAAGATTTCAATCGTCTCGTTTACGATTGTCCCCGGTCGCGGCGGGCAGGGAGGTGTGGCAGAGGCGTATGGAAAAAATGGTACGGACGGCTGTCCGGGAGTAAAGGGAGGTGATGCACGGGCAACGGGCGGTGACGGCGGAAAAAATAAAAAAGAACTCGCGGCACTTGGGGCTGTTGATGGGATTGGCAATGTTACGGTTGCTACTGTTGAGGGAGGTGAAGGGGGTGATGCGACGGCGATTCCTGGAACGGGTGGAAATGGAAATGCGTGCAAGTGTGGAGGCGGTAAAGGTGGTAACGGCACTGCGATTGGAGGCAAGGGTGGAGATGCGTCAGCCAAAATTCCTGATGGAAATGCGCAGGCCGAAGGCGGTAACGGCGGCGCGGCAGAGAGCCTGGGTGGTGTCGGTGGTAATGGCGGTGCGTGCCCTTTAAAACCATCAGGAGGTAATGGCGGCAATGGTGGTGACGCATCATCTAAGGGTGGCGCAGGGGGTGTTGGTACGACCGCGAATGGAGAAGAAGGAACGATCAATGATGAGACCGGAGGAAACGGGGGTAATGGAGGTGATGGATGTGGACCGGGCAAAGGCGGCAAAGGTGGAAAGGGAAATCCTGTCGGAACTGCGGGTGCTGATGGGAAGTTAATTTGTCCCGATACGGAAAAGAAGACAGAAATTCAGGTTGTTCCTCCGACACAGGTAAGTCCAGCAGCTACACCGCCGGGAACAACGCCCTCACCTGCTTCAAATCAAAAGAAAATAAAAGTTATTTTGTATAGCGGCAGTCATTTGCCTGTTGATCAGCTGATTGTTGAAGATGAGGTTGGTTGTGGGGCTGACCACTGGCATGCGGCACAGGGTGTAGTTAAGAGTACTGAAGGAACCTTTGTCTCTGATCCAGGACCACAATGTGGGTATGGAAAGGTGAAGGATAATCCAGCTTTTGATTTCAGCGTGACATTGTAATGTATTTGAAAACCCCCGACTCTCCTGCGGAGAGTCGGGGGTTTTCGTTGTTCACTGGTATGGGGTTGACCTCTTTTACGAAGCAGAGTAACATGTTTCTCTGTCTTAGTTCTTTGTTAGTGACAAAGGAATTGTAAAAAACACCAACAACAACCATACAACGAAAGGAATAGTTAATGAGAAAGGCTGCGTATGTCAAGAACGGCGGTCCCGGCTGCGGCAAGGGAACGGATGCGAAACTTATCGCGAAAGAGTTGGGACTTCCCAAGCCCTTCGAGATGGGACCATTTCTTATGGAGAGAAGGAGAAGCAACAACGAGTTGCACGCAGAAATGGAACGAACTACCGATCGTGGGTTCTATGTGTCGGACAGATTTCTCATTCCGATTCTTGAGGAACAACTGAGTAACGGACTCCCCAACGAGTTCATTGCCGATGGCATTACCCGTACGCCCGAACAGGCGCTTCTGGTTCTTCAGATGCTTCACGAGCGGGGTTACCGTATTGTGACCCTCAACTACGATGTTCCACCTGATCGCGACGATGTCTTCTACGCGCGAATGCGTTTTCGCAATCGCCCAGGTGAGACTCCCGAAGTTCAGAAGAATCGTGTTGAAACGTTTCGTCGTTACAACCCCGAGGTTGTTCAAGTGTTTCAGAGCTGGAAGCACCATTTCTATCGCGATGTGGACGGAACTCTGGAGCATCCTGATCGCTGTGCGGTCATCAAGACCATCATTCACGATGCCCCGCGAGCTCGTACCGTACGTACAGATTCATTGGTCCATCGAGGACCTACTGCTACGATGGTTGGCAGCCAGCAATAATCTTTTCAGTCACTTTTTCTTCCGTGCGTGTCATATGACTGACATGCACGGTTTTTTTATGCCACTTTTTCCACCTCGAGTTGTTTAAGGGCGGTTGCGCGTTCGACAATGTCGATCGCAACTTTGGGATCATCGGTGATGGTGAATAAATCCAGGTCTTCCTTCTTGATCGCATTGTGCGCGACGTACATTTGTTCGTAAATAAAATCACGCAGTGGTTCCCAGTAATCTTTCCCAAATGCAACAATAGGGACAGCGGGAATTTTCTGGGTTTGAATTAGGGTAACGATCTCGAAAAATTCATCCAACGTCCCAAATCCTCCCGGGAAGAAAATGTATGCTTCAGCAACGAACGCAAGAGCCGTTTTGCGACTGAAGAAAAAGTTACACTCGAATTCTGCGTTCAAAAAGCGATTAGGAATCTGCTCTGAAGGTAGTTTGATATTTACACCGAGAGATTGCCCCCCTGCCTCAAATGCTCCTCGGTTTGCTCCTTCCATAATACCGCCTCCGCCTCCGGTTAAAATGCTGTAGTCACGCTTTGCAAGTTCGGCAGCAAGGTTATATGCCGCTTTGTAGTGTTCTGTGTTTTCTGAAAATCGTGCGGAACCAAAAAAAGTGACTGATTTAGGATAGTTATTGATGAAGGTGAAAACTTGGTCAAACTCAGTTTCGATTGCTTTTATGTGACGATGCACCTCGCGTATAATCTCGTGGCGCGTAAAGGGAACCAGTGAGTTGCGGGGTACCGTTTGGGGACTCTGTGTTTTTTTCATGAACAGATTGTACTACAATCCGAGATTGTTTAGAAATTCCTCACGTTCAGATGGTGTAAATTCTCGGTAGGCTCCCGCGCGAAGATTCTCTAGTTCAATGTTTTCAATGCGCGTTCGAACAAGTTTCTTAACCTGAAAACCGAGCGCTGCACACATGCGTCGAATTTGATGTTTTTTGCCTTCGGTTAGGGTAATTTCAATCTCGGACGCGCCTGTTTGTCGGGCAGAGGCAGGTTTCGTCGTATAGTCTTCAATCCTGACGCCTTCTCTGATCCACTTGATGAGATGATTTGAAACTGCTTTGTCGAGTGTCACGTGGTACGTTTTTTCATGCTCATACTCAGGATTTAAGAGGCGATCTGTAACACGTCCGTCGTTGGTGAGAATGATTAAGCCCGATGAGTCTTTGTCGAGGCGGCCGATTGGAAACACGGTGATTCGCTGTCCGCCAATAGAAATTTTTGTCGGGATCTCCCGTTCATCCTCCGCAGCTCCGTGAGAGAGCGTTCCCTGTGGTTTGTGATAGGCAAGATAGAAATATTTTTTTCGTTCGATCCCTTTAATGGTGACTACGTCTTTTTCTACAACTTTATCTCCCAGTTTTGCCCGCCGGCCGTTGATTTCAACGATGCCGCGTTCAATGAGGGCGTCCGCGTCACGGCGCGTTGAAATACCTCGTTTGGCGAGGTATTTGTTAATGCGCATAGGGAATTCACCTTTTTCTTCCATAGAATGCTAACTATACGATTATTTGTAAAATTTACAATTTGGTGGATCTGGAATATACTTTTTTCACATCACGTAACATATAGTTATTAGTTAATTTCTAACAGATGAACAGGATGACATTTGGAGAATGGATTGCGGTCGTTGCCTCGCTTATTATCATCGTTATCTTTTTTGGATCACTATTTATGAACCGAAACAGCTCGAATGACTCAATGAACAGTTCGTCGGATATCGAAGTTTCTACATCGACGGACGCTACTCCTGCGGCAGGTCTTAAGATCGAAGACACCAAGGTGGGAACAGGACCTGCGGCAAAAAGCGGTGATACGCTTTTGATGCACTACGTCGGTACGCTCACCGATGGAAAAAAATTCGATAGTTCACGTGATCGTGGTGAACCACTTGAATTTACGCTCGGTATCGGACAGGTAATCAAGGGTTGGGATCAAGGAGTGCTTGGTATGAAAGTAGGAGGGCAGCGCAAACTTACGATTCCGCCTGAACTTGGATATGGCGCTCGCGGAGCCGGAAGCTCGATTCCACCGAACGCAACATTGATTTTCGAGATTGAACTTGTCGAAATAAAATAACAGGTAAAAATGTCGCACCGCGTGGTCGCGGCATTTTTGCATG
>CAYGLL010000012.1:0-40649 GCA_964350935.1 uncultured Candidatus Saccharibacteria bacterium
AACGCCGCAAGAGAAAATACATGAAGTGGTCAGAAGCTATTGACCGTTATACGGAGCGCTGTTCTTGTATAAAAAAACAAAAAACATCACCCCCGTGATGTTTTTTGTTTTCACCGGTCACTAAATATTTATAGACCGATACTGTCTGTTGTTTCAACGTTCGCAGCAGCGTTGTACGTTGAACCGCTGTAAACCACGTTGTTAATTGTGAAGCTAAACGTTCCGCAATTCTGGACCCAGGCGCTCCTGAAGGACGCGACGCCAGAATTGTTAGTCGTTTTAGAGACTGCCCCTGATACGACGCCGCCCCACGTTCCAGCAACATTCGCTCCGCCAACGGTCGCATTGTTTTGATTAAGCACCGACACATTGGCATTAACACGACAGGAACGGATCGATTTGCGCACCGACACTTCGCTGGTGAAGCTGATCGAGCCGATGTGCACACTGTTGGCCGGGGCTGGGGTTGTGATGGTCACGTTCACATTATCGGTTGAGGTTGCGCTCCCACTGTCGGCAACAGTGAGCGTCACAGTGTGAACTCCGGTTGGGAAAGTTGTGTTGAGAGTTGAACCTGTGCCAAGGAGAGCCGCCCCTTCCTTCCATTCATAGGAGACGATGGTTCCGTCCGGATCTGTTGAAGCGCTCCCGTTGAGAGTCACAGACTCTGAACCATTACTGTCCGCATCGCTCACGGTCTGGTCATTGCCGGCGCGTGCGACAGGAGACGCGTTCGGATTTACGACGATGACGATAGTGTCATTTGCCGAGGCCCCCTCGTTGTCTGTGACCGTAAGGGTTACCGTGCTCGTTCCAACGGAGAAGGCGTGTGCGGCAACCGAGGATGTGGCTATAATGGTTGAGCCAATCTTCCACTCATAAGAGACAATCGTACCGTCCTGGTCCGTGGACGCTTCACCGTTCAAGGCTGCTGTCTCGATGCCATCTCCGTCACTATCGTTGAATATTTGATTCAATCCCGCGTTTGATACTGGCGGGAAGTTTCCTTCTGTTGAGAAGGTCCAAACGGGACTCTCGATTGAGTTGCCGGCGCCATCTGTTACGCGCGCATACCACTCGTAATTCGTGACCGGCTCGAGTCCTTGCCAAAGCATAGAGGCATTCGTCCCACTGGCGATGTTTTGGACCGAACCGACCACATCAAAACTGTCCATCGGGTAATCGAGGACAAAAGTACTGTTGGCGTCGGTTTCATACTGGCCCAAGTAAGGAGAGTATGTTTCCACGGTGATGATGTCCTGTGATGGCTTGAAGGTCATGATACGGAGCCAGCCGTTGCCTCCGTTTGTCCGGCCTTGGTAGTTGGCGAGGATCTGATGGACAGGGAGGCCTGAGGCGTTGTTGTCGGTCCGGTTCGATTCGCCGAGCACATGGCCGGAGAGGACCAAGAAGATATCCGGGTTCGGAGATATGAGGCCATCCCACATGTACTGGGTATTGTTTGACGGCGCAGTGCAACCGCCGCTCGGTGAATGGACTTGGCGTTGAGCCAACTCGTTCAAGAATCCATGAGTATCCATGATGATGCGGTGGTTCGGGTGTGCTTTGACAACGGCGTCTGCCCAGGTCAAAACGTCGGTCGTGGGACAGAAGACAAGATTCAAGAATAGGAAGTCCATTCCACCGACGGAAAGAAGTTGATAGTTATTATCATTTGTGCCCTCGGGGTAGTTGCCGGCGTACCACGACTTTCCGGCAAAGCGAGCCGGTCCGAAGTAAGTGTTGTAGTACGAGGTGTCTCGGGTCGAGGAGAGGTCATGGTTCCCTGGGATGACGCCGTAAGGAAGTATCGGATCAAGCGTGGCCATGGCGGCGCTTGCGATCTCCCATTCCGCCACTGCATTCCACGTATTAACGATATCCCCCTCGTGCGTGACAAAGAAGACGTTTCGAAGGTCTTTCTGGTCCTTGATCCACTGGGTTTGGAGTTCAAAGATGCCATTGTTGAGAGAGGAGTAGTACTGGGTATCGGGAAGGATAACGAGCGTAAAGTCCTCTTGCGAACTTGCGCCGGCTTTTCTTCCATAAAAGGTTACATCAAGGGCGTCGTTTTCCGGGTCACTTACACTGACCTCAAGTGTCGGTGACGGGACGACATCGGTTGCTCCGTTTTGAGGCGCGATAAGGGACGGAGCGAACGGCGCTTCGTTGAATGCCGTATTTACATTAAGTGTGAAGTTTTCTGGCGCGAGTGATTCTTGAGCTATCGTGTCGGTAATGCCGCAGTTCCATTTGTAGGTCGTTTGGTCTGAAAGTCCCACCATGAAATTCGCGGTGTCCGATGTTCCGGCAAGAGGAAGGGTCTGTTGCGGGGCGAGCGTGTGCACTCGGTAGGTGACGGCGAGTTGAGGGCGGCTGCCCGCTGTTATGTGCTCACTACTGTTTAGATCGACACCGTCAATCCCGCCGTCGGTAACGACGATACCATAGTTGGGTGTTCCTGCTGACCACGAGCTAACGAACGGTGTCATATCGAAGCTCTTGAAACCTGTGGTAGTGCATGACCAGGATACGGCCGGTCCGCTTCGCGAAGTTGTTCCATCGGCACCCGGATTTGACCAAGGTTGTCCGCTTGTTCTGTTATTCCACGTAGCTTCACCCTCAACCCAATTCTCGTTCAAAAGGTATGCACTCATCGTGCTCCCAATATTGGTACACTCGGCAGTGAGGGTGGCCGAGACAATCTCAGCATTGGCCGGGATCTGTCCCACATCGCTTCCGATGATGTTCGGGAATTTTATGAGAGCGTGGGCGTGCGGGGTCTGACCATCTATGTTGATCGAGGTTCCGTTACCGTAGTTTGTCGTTGGAGTATCGGCAGATATTTCTGTATCGTAAGTTGTGTTTACCGAGCTACCATCCTCACGATATGTCGCTTGCGACTCCGTGGATTCATCGAAATAAAGAGTTGCGTTCTGAAGACCGACATCGTCGGATCCGGAACATGAGAGGATTGCCGAAGTCGTGGCGATCGTCGCGTTATTGTTCGGGGATAGTAATACTGACTGAGGAACATTGTCGGCTTGCGCGATAAGCGCAACGGTAAGCGACAAAAACGCTCCCATAATCGATAATTTTTTCATGTCTGAATGCTAATTAATAAAAAGACTTTCACGTTGTGGCTCTATCGTACTATATGCCCCAAGATTGTCTATTAATATTTGGATGTTTTCTGCCACTCAAAAATATGCTCCAGCAAGTTTGACTCCGACTGAGAGCACAC
This sequence comes from uncultured Candidatus Saccharibacteria bacterium, assembly GCA_964350935.1. Classification (GTDB taxonomy): domain Bacteria; phylum Patescibacteriota; class Minisyncoccia; order Phycocordibacterales; family CAYGLL01; genus CAYGLL01. The sequence goes on from CAYGLL010000012.1 coordinate 3,245, forward strand.
GAACGTAGTGAGTTTGCTTGAAAGCGAGCAACTGTGTTGCTCGCGTGTCGGAGTCGAAAGGCTTTTCCCTATCGAACGCCGGCCTCTGCGGCGTGAGATGGAAAAGCACCCGCGACGGCAGTCGAGACCGCCGACTGAGAGCACATGAAGAAACAAAAAACATCACCCCTGTGATGTTTTTTGTTAACCAATCCGCTGAATCATTGCCATGAGACGGGACTTGCGACGAGAGGCGGTATTTTTTGGAATAGTGTGAGCCTTAGCTGCCTTATCGAGGAATTTGTATGCTTCCGGAATAAGCTTGAGAGCTTCCGTCTTTTTTTTCTCACCCACCAGTTTCTTTATCTTTCGGAGGACATTCTCAACCTTGCGCTTTCGGGCGATATTAAAAACATGCTTCTTTTTGGAAGCGCGGAGAGCCTTCTTTGCTGATGATGTGATTGCCATAGTTAAGAATTATGAATTAAGAATCACGAAACAATTCGAATAGGGCACATACTAGCAGATACCCTTTAAAATGCAAATATTTCTGTCATAATTCATACTTCGTAATTCATAATTCCTGCGCTAGTATTAGCGCATGATCCGCCACCTCACCGGAACACTCATGTATAAGAACGAACGACACTTTGTCGTTGATGTTCAAGGTGTTGGCTATAAAGTTGCGGCAACACTTGAAACGCTTGAAAAAGCGAAGCTTCAAGAAACTATCTCGCTCTGGACGCACTTGGTGGTGCGAGAAGATGTGCTTGACCTTTATGGTTTCAAAGAAATTCAGGACCTCACCTTCTTTGAACTCCTTTTGACCGTCTCGGGAATCGGCCCGAAATCTGCCCTCGGAATCCTCAATGTTGCGGACGTGAAAACCTTGCACAAGGCAATCACCACTGGTGATACCTCATACCTCACCAAAGTTTCCGGCATCGGGAAAAAAACTGCGGAAAAGATTGTTCGTGAGCTTAAAGAAAAAGTTGGGGCTGTTGATGGCAAAGAAACCGGAACGGCCCAAGGTGAGCTCGATGCTGTCGAGGCGCTCCAAGCACTCGGCTACTCTCGCGACGAAGCGCGCGAAGCCGTCAAAAAGATCGACTCCTCAATCACCGACGCTGGTGCCCGCGTCAAAGCCGCACTCAAAAATTTAGGGAAGAAATAAGACCCATTAAAAAAGCCGACCCGTTAGGATCGGCGTTTGTCATCGGGACATTGCACGTACCTGTCGCAAAAGCGTGCGGGTTCGCGACCCATCAGGGTCGAGCCTTCTCATGCGAGCGGCGGCTCGTTCCCAACAGGAAGAGTGGTCGGTAACATCGTGATGCGGATCAGAGCTTGATCCCCCCGCGCGCTCCCGCTTGCGGGAACGATCGAGATGATAGAGATGACTCGAGTAGAGAGCTTCCGGAGCAAGTGTTTTCATATCTGAAAATAAGTATACATGAAAAAGAAAAAGCCGCTCCCCCTGTGGAGAGCGGCTGACTGATCAATTACTTGTACGGAAACGGGTTGTAACGCTTCCAATCTTCATCCAGACGAAGAACATCAAGTGCCCGACGCCAGACACGACCTTCGAGGGGGGACAATTCCAACTCACCATGAGACAACACGTGCTCAAACGTGCCGTTTTTCCGAGCACTCTCTGCAAGCTGCTGAATCAGGTCGCGAAGCACTTTTTCGGGAGTGTCTGCGTTAGGATCAACAACCTTGAACCAGCCAGTGCGGTCGCGGAGTGTGTAGAACGCTTCAAAGTTGCCTTTGATGTGCTTACACAACTCATACGCTTCCTCACGGTTGTCTGCGGCTTGAGGTACTGCTGAAACAATGTACCCCCGGAAAAGAAAGTTTAGACCTGAACCGTCCTCACGTTCATTTCTATTTATCACGACCGTGACTACGACGGAGCTTACCAAGTCCGACACCACAAACCGGACCTCGTTACGGTTTTTCGAATCACCGTGGTGTTCGCTTACAATCAAACCGAAGTGATCGGGGCCGTTTTTGACTGTTAGGTGTAGCATACGCTATTCCTTTCTATGTACTTGCGAGTGAGTTGATGCACCCGCACACATCCTTATACCGCGATTGCGTGCTATGACCTGTCCATACGAACAGGAATTACTATATTAATAATATCACAAAAAATATCACTAGTCAATCTCTATAAAACGGCTCAGTACATAGAAAAAGCCGCTCCCCGGGGTGGAGAGCGGCTGTGAAAGAACACGTCACTTTTTCGGCTTGGGATGCTCAAATTCCGGATAATCCCAACTTACCGTAAGGAAACCTATCCCAACCCCGGCGACGACAGCATGCCCGCGGTTCAACCTCATGCGCGGACCGCCAAAGTGCGCAACTGTCTCAGGTGAACGAACAATCATTCGTGGAGTGACCCACTCAGGGCTGACCTGGTTTTTCGGGGTGTAGAGAGTGAATGCGGCTGAAACATCATGCCGATACGACCCTTTTTCATTATCGTAAGGAACGCAGGATATTGCCCCGCTGAAGACTTCAACCTCCCAACGAATGCCGGTCGTCGGATCAACGTGCGTCACCTTAAACGGTATGCCGGAATCGTCGGTTCGCCTTTCCTTGGGATTCGCTGCAACTGTCCAGGTTACTTTCATAAAACCTTCTTTCATGTTTTCCTTTCAATTCAAGGTTCTCCGTTCACCAGAAATCAAATTTCTGAGTAAATGGCCCTACCACATGGCAGGAATTACTGGTGGCTATAATATCACATAATATAAATTATGTCAAACACAGCAAAACCACAAAATACGCTATGATTGAGCCGTGCTTCGATTAATTAAAAGATTAATACCCCGGAAACTCTTTCAATTCGCTCAGCCCGTTTATCACTGGAAATTGGCACTTTTGGGCGCGCTCCTCTACCGCTTCCCTTCTCGACACATCAAGGTGATCGCGATAACTGGAACGAAAGGTAAAAGCACGACGGTGGAACTCGTGAACGCGATACTCGAAGCAGCCGGGAAAAAGACTGCGGTTGCCGGAACGATTCGCTTTAAAATTGGAAACGAAACCCGACCAAACCTTTTCAAGATGACGATGCCTGGCCGATTTTTTATTCAAAAATTCTTGCGTGAAGCGGTTGAGGCGAAATGCGATTATGCTGTGATCGAGATGACCTCTGAAGGCGCAAAGCAGTTCCGCCACAAATTCATTGATCTTAATGCTTTAATCTTCCTTAACCTCACTCCTGAACACATCGAATCCCACGGCTCCTATGAAAAGTATCGCGATGCCAAACTCTCTCTTGCACACGCACTGGCAGAGTCGCCTAAGAAAAATAAAGTGATGGTGGTAAATGGCGATGATCCCGAGGCTCCGAAATTTATCGAGGCCGCAAAAGGCTCGATACATAAAATATTCTCGATCAAAGACGCGGGTGACCTGAAACTGCGACCCGAAGGACTTACGCTTCAACTGCAGGGAAAAACTATTACCTCACACCTGCGCGGCCGCTTTAATGCGTACAATATTCTTTCAGCGGCTACGTTTGCACTCGCGTATGGAATTTCCATCGATGCCATCCGCGACGGTATTCAAACACTTAAAGAAGTACGCGGCCGCGTTGAAGGGATAAAAGTTCTCCCTAATCAACCGTTTGAGGTAATCGTCGACTACGCGCACACACCCGATTCATTGACCAAACTCTATGAAGCATTTCCCAACAATAAGAAAATCTGTGTTCTCGGAAACACGGGTGGCGGGCGTGACGCGTGGAAACGCCCCGTGATGGCCTCGATCGCCGAAAAATTTTGTGACACCGTAATTCTCACGAACGAAGATCCTTACGACGAAGATCCTCGAAAGATTGTCGACGACATGGAAGCAGGAATGAAAAATAAAAAACCGCTAATTATTATGGATCGCGGGGAGGCAATTCATACAGCTATCAAAAAAGCATCTGCAGGTGACGTGATACTCATTTCCGGTAAAGGCACTGACCCGTGCATCATGGGCCCCAACGGAACAAAAATTCCCTGGGACGATGCAACTGTCGTACGAGAAGAACTCAAAAAAATGTTTGACAAAAAACCAAACGAAGACTAATCTCGAAACAGAACAACAAAGGAAAAACTTATGAGCGATGGTATGTCTGATGGTTACCGAGCCGCTGAAGATGCAGCAGCGCGGCGCGCTGGGATTGAACAATTTCTTATCTTTCTCGATGGAAATCCAACACAGGCTCCTCAAGGAACTGAGTTGCACCGGCTCCGGGGAATATTTCCTGACGCGGTTTTCGCGAATGTCCCTGCTATGACTGACGGAAAAGAGGAAGAGAGGCTGTGTGAAGAGCGGCGGGTGGCTTTTCTCGAAAAAATTATCCGGGCCGATGTTGGTTCGTGGAAATTACTCCTCGATGACCTCGGCTGCGATTCCGATTCATGGCGGCTCTTGGGTGAAGTTCTTGCCCGATCACCGTTCAAAAATCACCTCTTAGCACGCGTAAACACTGGCGGAGCAACCGACCGCCTCGAAATTCTCGATGTAGGACAGACACTCAATGATACCGGCACACCGAAAGAAGCCCACTTCGTTCTTATTCCAAAACCCGAATCGTTGATTGTGGTCAGCCGCACATAATGTGCGGCTTTTTAAATACCGATGATTAGTAACCGAATAGTTCGTTTAATTTTTTTCTGGTTTCAGGCCCTACAGTGCCACGCTCGGAAATACCTTCCTTTTCCTGAAATTTTTTAAGCGACACCTCGGTACAGGGACCGAAATAACCGTTTACCGGGCAGTCATTCTTAGTAAGTCCAGCGGGTGGATACAGTTTTGAAAAAACTAAGGCACTTTGAAGCGCTAGTACCGCTTCCCGGTTAGTCGCATTTTTAGTCAGCGTATCGTTCCACTCATACGGCAAGAAGAGTGTGCTAAACGCCGCACCTGATCGATGACCAAAAAAAGAACTGAAACCTAAGTATGTTTTATACGCGAGCTCCTGAATCATGTGTGCGCGAATTTCTTTATCCTGAAACTGCGGCTCATAGACATAACCGTATTCAATCAACACACTCGCTGCATCAGCGGTGTTATATGATCCGAGCGCAATCAACTCCTGATCTTCAACCAAGCCTTTGCTCTCTTTCGGCAGGTTGCTCACAGCGCCATACTCGCGAAGTTTTTCAAACACGGATTTTCCCAGAGCCAGACTTGCCTTCGCGTTTGAATACTGGCTTTCAGGAATATAAACGGCGAGGCCGGAGTACTTACCCGCTTTTCCGGCACGACGTCCGCCATAATCATTGAAGTGAATATGCACCACGACATCAATACCACGTTCATTGACCCATTGATTAATCGCATAGAGTCGGAGTGCTTTGTCGTAGCTCACCGCATTATGATCAACACCTGCAAACGGCTGAACTAAACCTTTGTCGATCAAACTGATCATGGTCTGCTTCTTTGAGGTGACAAAGCGTTCGAGTGAGGATCGGTTTTGATTAAAGTAATTGAGGAAATCTTGGTTGTAACCATTCTCATTACGAAGAAGGATTACCTCAAACTCATCGTCGTCATTAAAATAGTCGGCGAGCTTAAGACCAACTTCCCTGGTGAGGTCTGCTTCGCGCACACCCTTAAACACCGCGCCGGGCGAAGCATCATCGTGACCGGGAACAATTAACACACCTACTTTTCCCTTCCCTTCTTTAGCCGCCTTGAAATTGTGCTGGAGACCATCAACCGTAACGCTGTCAATGAAAAAAACCGATGCAAGAAATTGGCGCGGGGAAAATCCAAAACCTGAAAACGAAATCGCAGCCACAGTCACCAACACCAGAAACAAGAGAAGGGCAAACAGCTCGGCTTTGTTTTTCATGAACGGCATAGCGTGTCTCTAGTATATGACGAAGACCGCACAAGTCGAAATGGAACGGCGAAATTAAAACCTGCGTTGCTCGTGTAACTATTTTTACACTATCGAGATGGACGAGCATGCTATAGTTATTTTATGGACTTCAAGAAATACTGGCCCTACCTCATCCTTGTACTTGGTGCTATTTTTTCTATCGTCATTGCCTTCATCTCCATACAAAACCTGCGCGATCCGGACGAAACGGCAACTTCAACCGAAGCAGTAGCAACTTCAAGTGTCGTGGTGGCACCGGCTGCACCGCAACAAGAATCGAAATTTATGCAGACCTTGCGCAACCTCTTTACGTTTAGAAATCTTGCACCGCCATTACCCGCAACACGAACGGCTCCTCCAAACTCATCAGGCACCTATTACACATCGCCTACCAATACAACAGGAAACCAAAACACCCCTGCAGTTCCTCCTGAGCCCTCCACCCGACCGTCACAATACAACTACACATTTGCGCCAGCGGAGGTACCTCCGACACCGCGCGCGCAGTATCCGCAACCTGCCGACGTCGTGCGCCTTAACCATTTTGTTTCAACCGGAAACGGAAACCCTAACTATGAGTACGTAATCCTTACCGCACCGCAGACAAACCAGAAGCCTTTGGTCATCACCGGCATGAAATTACGAAGCGCAGTCACGGGAAATAGCGCGGTTATTGGAAATGGAGTAACTCCGTTTCTCGAAGGCCAGCAAAACAGCGAAGGAGCGATAGCACTTAAACCGGGGAGCGTTGCCTACATCTTCACCGGGCGATCACCCTTGAGCTATTCATTCCAGCTCAACAAATGTATGGGCTTCCTTAATCAGTTTTATGCATTCACACCAGGTATTTCGACATACTGCCCCCTCATTCAAAGCCATCAGTTGCCTAAATTTCCAAACAATTTTGACGACAACTGTCTGGACTACCTGAGCCGGCTGGGCCAGTGCTACGATCATGCGGTACAACCATTTCCCAGCTACATCAAACCCGAATGCCAAAGTTTTATTCTTGAGAGAAATAATTACCGCTACTGCGTTTCTCACCACCGCTCAGACAGCGACTTTGAAATACGAGACTGGCGCATCTATTTAAACCGCAGCCAGGTGTTGTGGAAAACGTATCGTGAACACATCGAGCTTTACGATCAAAACGGTAAGCTCGTTGACGGGTTCACCTACTAATTCGCTCCTCGATTTTTAAGTGCGAACGCGACAACGCCAAACGCCACACTCACGTTCAGTGATTCTTTGTTGCCGTGCATTGGAATTTCCACAACATCATCACATTTTTGGAGTACCGCTTTTTCCAAACCGGTGACCTCGTTGCCAAGAACAAGTGCAACGTGGTGCGGAGGCTTATATGAAAAATATGGAATAGATTTTTTGGACTGTTCAATAGCGGCGATCACATAGCCTTCTGTCTTAAGTTTTTGGGCGACCGCTTTAAATGTGCGCTCATGCTCCCACGGAATGCTCTGCTCGGCACCAAGCGCGGTCTTCGCAATCTCTTTGACCGGCCGGTTAAAGCGATCGAGGGGTGCTGGGGTGTAACCCGTAAGATAAATCTTTGAAACGCCAACAGCATCAGCTGTCCGGAAAATCGAACCGACATTGTGTGCGCTGCGAACATCGTGAACGATGACGACATACTCGCTGATTTTTTTCTTCATAGAGACGTTGTACCATTCTTTGCCGCTTGGTGAAAGTGTGTGTACAATTGGGCCATGCCCCTCAACCCCTTCCCTAATTTTCTCTCCTACGCTTTTTTTGCGCCGTTTCTTCTTCGTGTACTTCTTGCGCTCATCTTTATTGAGTTTGGCTACAGCAAACTAACCACTGATAAAAAGACTAAAATCGCCTTTTTTGAAAAAATTGGTCTGCGTCCAGGAACATTCTTTACCTATCTCTTTGCTTTCATCGAACTTGTGGTCGGTGTAATGCTTCTTGCCGGATTTTATACTCAGATTGCTGCACTCGTTGCACTGTCAATCCTTGCCGGCACACTCTCAATCAAACAAAAATATCCTACGCTCCTTAAAAGTGAAGCGCGCTACTATTTTTTACTCTTTGTCATTGCACTTACCCTCCTGTTTACCGGCGCCGGAGCGTATTCCCTGGATATCCCGCTCTAATTGCGGTTCAAAAATTTTGTGTTATTATCGTTTGAGCCGGGAAACCGGCTGAATTTTTTCCGCCCATAGCTCAGGTGGTAGAGCACCTGCCTTTTAAGCAGAGGGTCGTAGGTTCGAGTCCTACTGGGCGGACTAGCGAGAAAAATCTAAACAGTTTTAGATTTTTCGAGACTTGTCCGAAACGGAGGTATGTTTTGCGAGCACGCAAAACAGCCGAGTTGTGGTCAGAGAAGTTTGTGAGCGACGGCGAACAAACTATCTGTGACGACAAGTTTTTTGGTACTGGTCGTGTAACGACCGAGGCTCCCACTGGTTTGCGACAAAAGACTTAGTAACTTGTGACCGAGTCCTACTGGCTTTTGCGACGGCACGACGAGAGGCGAAGGAGAAACTCCTAACTTGTCGGATGCGAAATTAATCGTAAAAATTCTGGAGGTCTACTAAATGCAAAACCTCTGATTAATTTAGATCTAAATCGCGCAGCGATTACACGTTCCGAAAAACTCGAGTGCGTGCGTTTTAATTGAGTTAAATCGTTTAGATTTCTTGAGAGCGTCAGCCTCGATTCTTTGGGTATCACAATTTTCAATGTCTTCAATCGTGCCGCACTTTTCACAAACGACGTGATGGTGGTGATGAGAATCATTAACAATTTCATAGTGCGTATATGAATACTGAAGATCGATCTTCTTGACCAAGCCAATAGTCACAAGGGCATGAAGAGCCCGATAGACATTAACTTTATCCAATACACCCTTCAGCTTTTTCACAATGTCTTCCACGCCCATTGGTTTTCCACTTTTCCCTAACACTTCCAGGAGAGCAACTCGCCCAGGTGTTACTCTGAGGCCATGCACGCGGAGAGAAGTTTGGAATGCACCGTGTGTTTTCATACTTAGAGCATAGTATAAACGCAATTTACTTGCAATTATATCTAACCAAGGGTACTATCATAAACGCAACTAGATTGCATTTAAATGAAAGTAGCTTTTGTAGGAAAAGGTGGAAGTGGAAAAACAACACTAACCTCGCTCATTAGTCGCTTTTTGGCATATAAACATTTGCCCGTCGTTGCCATAGACGCGGATATTAATCAGCACCTGTCTGAAACATTGGGCATGTCTCCAGATAGTGCTCGAGATATCCCATCACTGGGGCTCGAAATGGGTCGAATAAAGACATATCTGAAAGGAAATAACCTTCGCATTGAAAACGCAGATTCAATGATAAAAACGACTCCGCCGGGAAAGGGCTCGAGGTTACTACGAGTTCAGGAAAACAACCCCCTCTTTGAGTATTTCGCCCGAGATATCAACGGGATCAAATTGATGGCGGTGGGACCTTTTGATGCAGATGAACTCGGTGTGAAATGTTATCACTCAAAAACTGGCTCGGTTGAATTACTACTCAACCATCTTGTCGACAAAGAACGAGAATATATTCTTGTTGATATGACCGCGGGAGCAGATTCGTTCGCTTCAGGCCTCTTTACTCGATTCGATATTACTTTTCTAGTGGTAGAGCCCACCCTTAAGTCGGTCGGCGTATACACGCAGTACAAACAGTACGCAGAAAAATATGACGTTGTCATAAAAGTAATTGGGAATAAAGTTCAAGACAAAGTCGATGTTGATTTCATTAAAAAACATGTCGGCAAAGACCTATCTGCGCTCATATATCAATCAGTCTTTATAAAAAAAGCTGACAGAGGAGAGGTCCTGCCCGTTTCTGAACTCGAAACGGAAAATAAAAAATCCATTGAAGCGGTTGTTAGGGCGATTGATGCGCAGAAAAAAGATTGGATAAAATTTTATCGCCAAGCGATTAAGTTTCATATTAAAAATGCTAAAAGTTGGGCAAATGAATCTTTTGGTAAAGATTTAACCTCGCAGATTGATCCCCTGTTTGTATTCACACCTTGAAATAGGTGCCGTGCGCCCAACATAGAGCTTATGTATGTACACCGGCTCTATGTTGGATACACATCCGGCATGCAGTTCTTCGTCACAAACAAATACACCGAAAGGAAACATATGTCACTACCGTCAATCGCAGCAATCGCTACGGAAAGAAAGTTCGACCTCAACGCAATCGGCCACGAGGAGCAAGAAGCGCTCCTCGTGGAAGCTATGAGGCGCGATTTGCCTGAGGCAATCGAACTTCTCCATCGCAAATCGCATGAGGCCGAAAACAACGGCGGTTCGGCCGACTGGCTCGAAGACCCAAACTCGAAAATCGGCAAACAGCTTATCCGGCTTCACGCTTCGGACGCACTTCGTCCCTTGGCCTCAAAACATTTCTGCCACGGCCAGGAACTCACGTTCATTAACTGTTGCAAGGGAGTTGTTGGGAAACGTCCGGACAATCTCCTCTTACTTCAAGTGCAGTGCCAGGTGGGACCGATTGCGTATGCCGATTGTTGAGTACATCAAAAAACCCTCTTAATTGAGGTAACCTCGCTTGAGATAGAGCGAGGTTTTTATTTACTAAATCCTGTAACTAACCTGAAAGACAGCTCTCACCTCTTCCATCAAGACGTCGTTAGACCTCATTATCTGTAATGTGAATACGTTTGACAAAACATTACCTATAATGCTATATTATTACTTTAGGCAAGTCTGAGCCCACAAATACTGGGACCTCTGGCTTGTAAAATCTCTAGCACCTTGAAAGGTGACTCATTCCGGCACAAAAGCCGGTTTCTTTTTACCTGAAACACAAACAACAGAAATACCTATGAAAAAACTCCGTACTGTAGTTGATCTGGGAAAAAACATCTGGCGCATCGTGCTCACGGGCGGACCTTGCGGCGCAAAAACGAGCGGCTTAGCATATGTGCGATCGAAGCTTGCGGATCGCGGATACAAAGTCATCATTTCCCCCGAGTCTGCGACAAAGCTCATCTTAAGTGGTGTCCTGCCCGGACCAAATGAACTTGATGGCGGCGAATTCCAAGAGGAAATTCTCTTCGACACACTTGAACAAGAAGAACGGATGACCTCATCTGCACTTCGCTATCGTGACAAAGGACGCAAAGTGGTGATCCTTCATGACCGCGGTGCAATGGACGGACAAGCCTACGCTGGAGAAGCCGCTTTCAGAGGACTCCTCCAAGCCAACGGTCTCTCACCTCATGCAATATGCAACGCGCGCTACCATGCAGTCATGCATCTACAGACTGCAGCAATTGGCGCGGAACGCTTCTACACACTCGCCAATAATGCAGCCCGAACTGAAACTCCTGAACACGCACGCGAACTTGATGGACGAATCCTCGAGGCCTGGCAACGACATCCGCATCCACGGATGATCGACAACAGCACCGATCTTGAAGGGAAACTTCGACGCTTGTTCGCCGAAATCTGCGCGGTCTTGGGCGATCCAATTCCACTCGAAAGAGAAGACAAGTTTCTGGTTGATCCAAGTACGTCAGTTGACCTTCCGATCCCCTTCCACGAAAGCCGCATCACTCAGGACTACCTCACACCACCTGATATGCGAGAGGAGTATCGTGTTCGAGCGCGCGAGGATGCCGATGGTACGAGTTTTTACTTCTGTCACAAGCGCTATGTTGCTCCCGGAGATCGGGTTGAAAACGAACGCATGATTGCCTACGACGAGTACGAATCGTTTCTCCGCCTGAAAGAGTTTCAGACTGAAACGGTTAAGAAACGCCGGCTCTGTTTCTTCTTCAAAGGACAGTTCTTCGAATTCGACATCTTCGAAGCGCCGGAAAAACACAAAGGTCTCATGCTTCTTGAAGCCGAGCGCACCGACCGGACGCCCAAACTCGAGTTGCCGCCTTTCATCAAAGTCATCCGCAATGTTACCGGTGAGAAAGAGTTCTCTAATTGGGAAATCGCCCGCCGGAAATAGTCCTTTAGCCCCGCACGTTGTGCGGGGTTTTTTTATATACTGAATTAAAGCCCTAAAATAAGCATTATTTAAAATACTTGACAAAATAAATGGATATGCTATCATTCTCATCCGAACTATATGAGGCAACTTCAAACACAACTGAAGTCTCAAACCCCACACACTCTAAACGAGCTGTGCCGGATAACTAGTTTTAAAAGAATCCCGATTCAAGAAACTAAAAAGAGAATCGAAGTGATCCAAAAAAACCGCCTTCTGGCGGTTTTTTTGACGCTAAAAACAACCCTCGGGGCAGGACCACCCTAAAAACCCAGCCCTGTCCCCTGATGTGTATCGGGGCTGATGAGCCGAAAACGGCGAAACAGGGGTTCTTCGACAAACACCACCAACTAAAGGAATACCACTATGAAAGCAACCGTCACCGTTCAAAAGATCAACTACATCTCGTACGGCCGTGAAAGCAGCCGCTGGGACGACACCGATCTCGTGGCAACGCGCCACACGGGATACGAAGTGATCCTAGAAGTTGAGGGGATCTGGAGGTGGCGCACCAAACTCAACTCTTTCTCTGACCTTAGTCGCCGATCGAAGGATCAGTGGCTGTCGGGCACGTCGAAAGTACTCCTCCGGGAAAATCTCGATGCTGCATGGCCGAGTGCCAGCAAAGAGTGGAGCGAGCACCGTGCTCTCAGTACCGCTGCCGAGTTCGAGCGATCGGGGTTTCTCACCGAGATCAAGGTGTGCGATGAGGAGACCTCATCAATGGGTAGCAAAATACTCATCACCTGGCTCGAGAATGCGCCACCCCAGCATGCGCGAAGAGGAGTTGAGAATCGGATACGACCTCAAGCAACCTCTCGAAACTGGGCACGTTGTGAGTAATCAAAAAAACTCTCATGGGTTTCGGAGTCCCATAGACAAAACTCCACACTAGCAGGATGTGTGTCCTGCCTGACGAGTCCAAAAGGACGAAAGTGTCAGGGGTTCTTCGAAAAAGTCTCGGATTCGTGGCGGACTCAGGGAAACACAATCTCTGGGCCCGCTACGAATCGCGAGCTGATAAGGCACCGATCGGTGCACACAGTGAGCAGTTCGGAAGGGACCCGATTATGAACAACCACCATCGTTCCCCCTTCGGCGCAGTGAAGACGGGCTATGAAGTAAAGAAAACCGGCTATCGGGTAGAGCGCGTCCGGTGCCCAGGGTGTCCGGGCAGGCAAAGCTTCTGGCAACGCCTGCTCGACTGGTTGTTCAACAGGTAACAACCGCCCACCAGTTCGAGGATCTGGAAAAAATCCTCGCTGTCCCGCGATGTGTGTCGCGGCTGATGAGTCCAAAAGGACGAAACAGGGGTTCTTTGAAAAAGTTTGGTTATGGAAGTCAGACCGAACACACCTTAGTTTGACTTCCGTAACCAAACGCAAACGATAAGCAAATAGCGACTCCGCTTCGCGGACCTCGAGATTTGTACGACTTGCCAAGGTGAGGAAACCAACCATGAAAAAACAAACACCCGCTGTAATCAAGGCACGAATTCAGGATTGGCAAAACCCCCGCGGGGTCATTGTTGGCGAAACAAGTATTACGCTGCAGGTCACGAGCGGCTCATGCAATTGTGGGACGTGCATGAATCGAATCCGAACACTGCGCCAAAACCTCGTCGATAAACCCACGGTCGAACACGCGTGGGTGCGTATGGGTGGCGACCACTGTCTTGTTCTGCCACGCCAACAATCTGAAGACCCGCTCGAGCTTCTCCGTAAGACGTTAGGGGTTAGCGTCACAAAAAACTAGCCCTCAGAGTTTCGAGAGTTCTCTACAAAAACTCTCACTGTCGCGCGGTGTGTGCCGCACCTGATGAACCGGAAACGGCGAAACAGAAGTTCCTCGACAACAACATAACAAAAGAAATACCTATGCGAGACACGTTGCAAAAATATGAGTTCTACTTCAGAAGTGCTGAACGATATGCCGACTTTGACCTCTGTTTATGGCCTGGAGAAATCTGGCTAACAACAGAGCCTCAAAAGATGACTTGGCTCGAAGCAATTGAAATCGCAGGACAGCACTCAAATATACGTTTGCCGCATTATGCGGACATCATACAATCGGTCAAAAGCTTGGACGAGAAACCGGAATTGGTCAAAAAATTCGCCCCCCTCGAGAAGGGCGAGTTCTGGACGATTGGCTCGGAAGGATTTAATGCGCAGACTCCCTACGCATGCTGTGTCCTTGCATCCCACAAGGAATACGACTCTCATCAGAGTAAATTCGAGAAAAAGTGGGTAAGATTCATCAAACAAGGGGCAGCCGAAACTGCGGAGCAAATCCAAAAGAAAAACGAGGAAAGGGAAAAAAACATATATGAAGAGGAACTTCACCAGCGCACAGTAAGAATCCTGGGGCTCAACACGCCTGAAGGAAAGGCGAACTTGGAAACCCACATCAAACTTATGAAAATGAATGGGTTCTAACCTTGTAAAAGCACATCTGGCAAACGAAAGTTTGCCAGTCTTTTATTTAAAAGCTAAACATTGATACAATTTACACATGAGCATACAACGCGTACTACTAAAATTATCCGGTGAGCAGTTTGCGGGAAAGAGTCAACTTGGGATTGATTCAATTTTTTTATCTGAACTCGCAACCGAGCTCAAAGAGGTGGTTTCAAAAAACGGCGCGCAGGTCGTGATTGTAGTTGGCGGCGGCAACTTTTTACGTGGAGCGACACTCGCTAAAAAAGAACTCTCCATCGAACGATCGACGGCTGACTACATGGGAATGCTTGCGACGATCATAAACGGAATGGCGTTGGTTGATATTCTTGAGAAGACGGGGCAACCCGCACGCTTGCAAACGCGTTTGCGCTGCGACAACGTAGCGGAACAATATATCAGACGAAGAGCTATCAGGCATTTGGAAAAGGGCCGCGTCGTCATAATCGCCGGCGGAACAGGAAATCCTTTCGTGACGACTGATACCGCGGCGGTGTCTGCGGCGCTTGAACTTGATTGCGAATTGGTCCTCAAGGCAACAAAAGTTGACGGCGTCTATACGAAAGACCCTAAGAAGTATCCTGACGCGGAGAAAATCCACAAAATATCTTTCCTTGATGTAATGGACAATGCCGCCATTTCTCTCGCCATGGATAATAAATTGCCTGTTAGAGTATTCGACTTATTGAGCAAAGGAAATATTGGAAAAATTATTAACGGAGAAGAAATAGGAACTCTCATTTCTTAACTATAGTGCGCATATGATTTTAACTCACGACGTAATTTTAAAAGAGATTGCAGCAGGAAATATTAAGATCGAGCCGTTTGATGAAAAACTTTTGGGTGCGGCTTCGTATGATCTCGCACTCGGCACGAGCCTGCGCGTATTCCACGGCCGGCCCGAATCCTATGATGTCCGTGATGACGCTGACTTCGCCCACCTGACCGACCTTATCGAGATGACAGAAAAAGGCTACACGATGAAACCGGGCGAGGCGGTCTTGGGTGTAACCGCAGAAAAAATTACACTCGCGCCGCACATCGCTGGTTGGCTCGAGGGCCGCAGCCGCTTTGCACGCATCGGATTAATGGTTCACATCTCATCCCCTTTCATGCAGCCGGGTATTGATAGCCACCAAGTGCTTGAAATCGCCAATCTCTCCCCCACTCCTCTCACTATTTTCCCCGGCACAAAAATCTGCCAATTCATTTTCCAATACTGTGAAGGTGAGGCCTCATATAAAGGCAGGTTCAGCGGACAAACAAAACCTTGACATACTTGTAGATCCGTGTAGTTTGGATTCAGACAAAAAACTCATTCGAATGCGTGCGCCAAAGTATTGATGTAACGCGTTCGGCGAAGACGAAAGGAAAACATATGCCTGGATACCTCATATCCGACGAATGCCACGCCCATCGACACAGCGCCTGCAACAGCAAGACTCACACGCGTCCTTGCAGCTGTAACTGCCATAATTCAAATCCCAACAGTCCTGGTGACGGCGACGTCCAAAATGATGATGAACTGGTCGTTCGTCGTGAACGCGAGGATGAACACGTCGGCGGAGACGAAAGTGGCGGTGATGGTGGCGACTAAGATCGATTCTTCAGAGACAAAGGCAAGCCAACGTGGCTTGCCTTTTTTAGTGCAGACGATAGACTCCGGCACAGAAACAAAGAACAACTTACAGAAAGAACATTGATATGAAGACCTTGGTAATCGACGGCGGTGCACGTGGGCACGCGATTGTGTCAGGATTGGCGCGCTCTCCTCTGGTCACAAAAATCTGGTGCGCGCCGGGTAACGCTGGAACAGAAACGGAAAAAATCGGTGGCGGGTGGTTTTACGCAAACAATGAACAGATCCCCGCACACGATGTCGAGGAGTTGGTAAAGTTTGCACTCGAACACAAGCCCGACCTGACAGTCGTTGGATCCGAAGTGCCGCTCTCACTTGGGTTGGTCGACCGGTTACAGAAACTCGGCTTAAAGGTATTCGGACCAAGCCAGCGTGCGGCGCTCTTTGAATCGTCAAAGATTTTTGCTCACAACTTTATGAAGCGCTGGCGTATTCCCTCTCCTGAAGGACGCGGCTTCGATTGCCCGCGTGAGGCATTGGCGTACGCACACGGACTGTTTGATGACTACGCAGAGTGCGTTGTCAAAGCTGACGGACTGGCCGCAGGTAAAGGAGCGCGGATATGCTTAAGCCGTGTAGAAGCCCGCGAAGCAATTCGTGAAAGTATGATCGAAAACAAGTTCGGTGCAGCCGGACATCGCGTACTGATTCAACAAAAAGTGCGTGGCGTAGAATGCTCTGAACATATCCTTTTCGACGGAACAACCTTGTGTCGGTTTCCAAAATCACACGATTACAAACGTCTACTCGACGATGATGAGGGGCCAATGACCGGGGGTATGGGAGCATATTCACTGGGAACACCTGAACCGCTGATCTCAATGACTGGACGACACATTTTGGAGCCATGGCGGGAAGGCTGCGAGGCAGAAGAAATTACCTATCGTGGGCTTCTCTATCCCGGACTTATGGTTAGCGACCAGAATAGCGAAACTGGATATAATGTCCTCGAGTTCAACTCTCGTTTTGGAGACCCTGAAACTGAGGTCTACATACCTCGCCTTGAAAGCGATCTCGCCGAACTCTTACTTGCCGTTGTTGAGGGAAATCTCAACAAAATCAACATCTGCTGGTCGAGTGATGCATGCGTCGGCGTTGTCATGGCAACCCGCGAGTACCCCAATCCAAGCGTGAGAGGCCATCCGATTACTGGCATCTCAGACGCAAACAAGATCAAAGGTGTGAAAGTCTTCCATGCAAGTACCTTCTTTTCAGACACCCACGATAAACATAAAGGGTATCATGCCGGCGAAGGACGAGTTCTCGTCGTTACCGGCAAAGGACCGACGCTCGAATCGGCGCGGCAAACCGCTTACGCTGGAGTTGAATGTATCAAGTTCGAAGGCATGCAGTACCGCAAAAAAATTGCTCTTCTCCAATAGTTGATTTGCCCGGCGCGAAAATCGCGCCGGGCTTTTTCTTTTCCACGCCTTCTGTTAGTATCGCGGGAGAAAAGAACTTCAACAAAAGGAATACATATGATCTTACGTGGAACTGACTTCGGCCATGTGTGGCAAGCTTCGGGCAGCACAAACTTCGACGAAAAAGGCTGGTGGTACCACGGACGTGGACTACTTCGCCCTCTCAAACCCCTGATTAAAATGGCAGGCCTCGACTTTAGAGGCTCGACCTTTGTCAGCAAGACAACCACCCTCAAACCGCGCGAGGGCAACATGCCGCTTAAAGACGACGGAATGACACCTGAAGAGTGGATGCCTCGGTGCATTCATGTGAACCGAAAAACACATGCGGCAGTAAATGCCGTTGGTCTTTCGGGACCGGGTCTCGACTTTCTACTCGAATCGGGTGTGTGGCAAAAGCGGACCGCACCATTTTTCATCTCTTTGATGTCACTCGCGCCAACAGCTCGGGAACGTCTGGCTGAATTGAGTAGTTGCACACTCCGGCTCACAAATGAAAAGGGAAAATTCAAAACACCTTTCGGCATTCAAGTGAACTTCTCGTGCCCCAACGGTGGAATCAACCCAGCGGATTTGATCAAGGAGGTTAAACCCTGTCTTGATGTTCTCGCTATGCTCGAGGTGCCGATTGCCGCAAAGTTTGGCCCTGACCTTTCGATTGAGGCCGCACTCGAAATTGAAAAACATCCAGCGCTTGACGCATTCTGTGTCTTCAACACTATTCCCTGGGACAAGCTCCCTGACAATGAGAAAGTACAATACTTCGGCTCAACAACATCACCTTTGGTCAAACACCTCGGTGAAAAATTTAAGGGCGGCGTCTCGGGTGAACCTCTGCTGAGACGTGTGATTGACTGGATTGCTGCGGCACGCAAAGCCGGCCTCAAAAAGCCGGTCAACGGTGGAGGAGGAATTCTTTCTCCCTACGATGCTAAGTGCGTCATGATGGCGGGAGCAAACTCTGTTTCTCTTGGATCAATTGCCTTCCTTGCTCCAACACAAGTTGGGCATACCATACGGGAAACAATAATATGGGTACGTGAACAAGAAAGACAACGAGCGCGCATGCGCACAATGAAATACGAGGAGCCCACTGAAGCAGAACTCTGATCACTACGACGGCTCCGCCATGCGGAGCCGTTTTTTATTGCCATTTCTCCAAGCTCCCTGTAGTATCGGACCAGACCTGAACACAAACAAAGGAATATTCTATGAACTCCAAACGCAAGAAGTCTAAGTCACTCATTTTCACAGTCATCGTCGAAGCCCTGGCAAACATTCACTGGCACGGGCGTGAGCTTGGCCAAGTAATGAAAGCTCTCATTCGAGAGGCAAAAAATGGCGGAGCCGATGTGCTCCTGCCAATGCCAAATACTCTGAAGCCACTCTCGACTGCCGAACAGGTGATCCACTACGTCGGAGAAGCGGAAGATCACCACACTTCTCCGAGAGACTCAGTGCGCTTCATACCAACCGTTATGCTGACGGAAAACACCAATCGAGAAGAGCTTGAATTGTGTAAAAAGCACCACATCTCCGACGGGAAAATCTATCCCTTCATGCGCACAACACAGTCCGAACACGGCGTTAGGCGATATGGAAAAATCCTTCAGGTAGTGAAATGGTGTGGCGAACTCGGGATCAGAGTGCATGTGCACTTCGAACATCCTGATCCAGTTTACATTGACCGTGATGCCGAGTACCTTTGTCTGCCGATCGCGCAGATGTTTCTCGAGGAAACTGACGCAACAATCATCTGGGAACACGGCTCTGACAGTCGCTGTATTGCGGCATGGAAAAAGTTTGCAAAAACCGGGCGCTTCTACGTTACCCTCACTGCGCACCATCTCGCCTCGAATGAGGACAAAGCATCCGGAGACATCCGCAAACGCTGTCGTCCGCTTATCAAAACGGAGCTCGATCGTACGGCACTCGTTCAGTTCGTCTCTGAAGATCACTCCTGGGTTATGGCTGGAGGCGACGACGCGGCACACGATGCGGGGAAAAAGCATGTCCACCACGGGCAATGCGCCTGTGGGGCATTCACGTCGCCATTTCTGCATCAGCTCTACGCACACGCGCTCTCCCGCCTTTTAGAAAGTAAGCGTGGTGTCCAAACATACGTGAACTTCACGAGTCGTAACGCACGGAGATTGCATGGGTTACCTCCCGCGTCGCGAATGGTGAAGTTGGTGAAGAAATCTTTCACTATTCCCGACTCCTACAAGATTGGTCCCTGGACGGTTGAACCTTTCGGGGCCAAAGAAACCATCGATTGGAGCCTCGTGGAATAGTTCACACACAGCACCCCCGCTTTGCGGGGGTGCTTTTTCTTACCGCAGTAAACCCCGGTCGCAGCGTAGCGGAGGCCGGGGAGGAGGTCATTGTTTAGACGCTGAGCACAAACTTTTCGAGAGCGATATCCATATCAGAGAGTCCGCGACGTACGTTGTGATAAAAAGAAACAAGCTCATGCGCAAACTTTTCGAGTTCGCCTGATTTAAAATTCGATAAAAAACGTTTGGCATTTCGAAATGGAAAATCCCCCACACCCGCTTCTTTTGGAGTTGCTGCGGAGGAAACCAAAAGAAGCGTTTTCACCTGCCACCAGATGGTGCCGTGGATCTGTTCGTCAGCAATGCCAGCGCGGCGCGCTTCCTGAAGCAATACCCACAGACCTTTCTTATCGCGTCGGCCAAACGCATCGGCTAAAGAAAACACGTTGAACGGTCGGCCCTTTGCAACAACTTTGTCTGACTCTACAATTTCCTCGGCCGATTTTGTAAATAATTTTAAAATATCTTTCGGGAGTTCGCGTTCAAGAAAGATAAAAACATTACTCGATTCTTGAGCAAGATCAAGTTTCTCGATAAGTTCCTCGGCAAACACTTTATTGTCACAAACGAAAGAAATAGAAATAATGAAATCTTTTTGAAACAACCCTTGTGCTCCAGCGTACTCATCGATGATGTTCGCGTTCCAATTCTCATCATTCAATGACACAACCTCAGCCGAGGGTTTCAATTTCAAAACCGCCTCGAGTTTCTTATCTCGCTTCAACGCGCTGGCGGCCACATCTCGTCCGGTAAAAAGGTAGAGCATTTTTATATCTTATCACTTTTCTACAATTCCAAACTGATACTCAAAATTCTCATCATTCAAATCTTTAATGGAAAGTAGGGTCACCACAAAAGTTCGCCCCGACGTTTTTACATCCTGAACTCTTTTATCAAGGATGTTAAAAATAATAAGATCTTTCTCTTCAAATATTTGAGTGTGGCGCGCTACTCTTCCCCCATTCCGACCGTTTTCATTAGGCATATACTCTTTCCCTAAAATCGAAGGTGTCGCGTTTAGCACCAGTGAAATGTTTTCATTTGGTTTGAACCCTTTAAAAATATACACATATGGCCTTAAAGTTCCTGAATTATCAAGGTTAATAAAATTAATTTCATGAGGACCATACAAGCGCATGGTCTGATTACTGGAAAACTTAGGTTGGGATGAAGTGGAAAATATTCTGTCCACAATAACCTCTGGAATCGAAAGCAAAACACCTACGATTATGAGAATTATTATCAACGCAACAGCGGCGAGAGTATGAGTCTTTAAATATTGGTACCACCCTACAATTATAGTCCACATTTTTTGTGGTGTTTCCATACTTAGATTCTATTTTACCTTCTCCATCTCCCCCCAGTTTTTGCCGTGATAGGCCTCCGCGAGAATAGGGACGCCTTTAATTTCCTTAGGTGCAATTACCGACTGCATAATGTTTTTGATAAGTGGCGCAACTTCTTTGACGCGAGTTTTTTTAATTTCATAGACGAGTTCGTCGTGGACCTGCAAAACAAGATGGACGTCGTCTTGAAGTTTTTCCTTTTTGATCATCTCATCAATTCGCACCATCGCAATTTTAACGATGTCGGCCTCGGTGCCTTGAATCGGTGCGTTCACTGCCATGCGTTCAGCTGACGCACGGATAAAAGGAATCTTTGATTTGATTCCTTCGAAATAACGGCGGCGACCAAAAAATGTCTCAGTGTAACCTTGTCGCATAGCCGTCGCTTTCACTTCATCCAGATATGTTGCAAGCGTGCTGAATGTTTTGAAATAGTCATCATAAAACTTTTGTGCTTCGGCACGACTAACTGCCACCGTCTCGGTGGTCAGGTTTGCTTTGAGTGCATTTACACCCATGCCGTAGATAATACCAAAGTTGATAACCTTCGCCCGGCGGCGCATTTCGTAATCAACCTTGTCGGGGGAAACTCCAAACACCTCCGCCGCAACTGACGTATGAATATCCTCGCCGTTCTTAAATATTTGAATGAGTTTTGCATCGCCTGAAAGAAATGCCGCAACGCGAAGCTGGATCTGCGAATAATCAAAAGAAACAACCTCACAATCTTTCTCGGCAATGAAAGCATTTCGAATTCTCTCCCCCCGCTTACTCCGGATGGGGATGTTTTGCAGTCCTGGATTGTGTGACGACATTCTTCCCGTCGCTGAACCTTCCTGTTGAAAGGTCGCGTGCAGGCGATTGTTCGGGTCGAGAAGTTCGGGGATCGCATCAATGTACGTTCCTAGAAGTTTGGCGATCTCGCGATACTCGAGGATATGCGCAATGATCGGGTGGCGATCTCGCAGTTTCTCAAGCTCAGACTCTTTAGTAGACATTGCGCCGCCTGCGGTCTTTTTTTGATTCTTCGCCTTGAGCCCAAGCTTCTCGAAAAGAATGATGCCGAGCTGTTTTGGCGAAGCCACGTTG
Organism: uncultured Candidatus Saccharibacteria bacterium; assembly: GCA_964350935.1. Lineage (GTDB taxonomy): Bacteria > Patescibacteriota > Minisyncoccia > Phycocordibacterales > CAYGLL01 > CAYGLL01. The sequence continues at coordinate 25,451 of CAYGLL010000012.1, forward strand.
AACTCCTCGCCAGCGAGTTTGATGATCTTCTTTTCGATCGCTTTGAGTTCCCTTGTGTATTCCTTCGAAAGTTCACCGAGATAGTCTTTGTCAATTTTGACCCCGTAGTGATTCATTTCGTCAACGACAGGAATCAGGGGTTTCTCTATCTCATCAAAAACTTTTTGACCGCCACGTTTTTTAAGTTCACCCATAACAACTTCTTGTGCCTCGGCAAAAGTATCCTTTTGCGCAAATGTTTTTATATCCGAAAGTTCCGGCGTTGTAATGTTCGAATCAGCAACCCAGAGTGCTAAGGCCGTCTCGCGCAACTCCTTCGGGTCAACCTTCTCTTCCTCGGCTGGAATCTCCTTCACTTTTTCTTTTGGTGACTCCGCTTCCGGGGCAACTTTGCCGGAAAGAAGTTCCTTTACCCTGTTACCGAGCGTCCGGAACTCAAGCTCGGCAAACAGTTTCTCAATATCTTTTATATCAATATTTTCCCGCCACACTTTTTCAGGCAGCGAAAACTCAATCGGCGCATCACGGCGGATTGTTCCGAGCATCTTACTAAAAAGCGCCTCCTCTTCACCTGCTGTGATAAGTTCAACAGCCTTAGGTTTGATACCGGCTTCTTTCAAGGCATTTGAGTCTTTCTTGATGACCTTATACATTTCCTCGATCGTGCCGAACTTTTGAATGAGCGTTGTCGCGGTCTTGTCGCCAATTCCTTTAATACCGGGAATGTTATCGGATGAATCCCCCGCAAGACCTTTGTAGTCAGTGAGCTGAAGCGGAGCAAAGCCGTACTTTGCATTTACCGCCGCCTCATCATAGAGAATTGTGTCGTTGATACCTTTTTTCAGCGTAAAGACCTGAACTTTTCCGTCATCAATAAGCTGAAGCGTGTCGCTGTCGCCTGAAGCAATAATAATTTTTACGTGCGGATCTTTTTTCAGACGCTCAGCAATTGTTCCTAAAAGATCGTCCGCTTCAAAACCCTCGAGATCGTAAATGGGAATGTGAAATGCTGTGAAAACATCGCGAGCACGCTTGAGTTGAGCGACAAGTTCATCGTCAGTTTTTCTACGTCCGGCTTTATATCCCTCAAACGCTTCATGACGGTAAGTTGGTTTCGGGAGATCAAAACACGCGGCCAAATAGTCGGGTTTAAGGTCGCCGATGATCTTGATGAGCATCGAGGAGAGTCCGTAGAGGGCACCGGTTGGCTCCCCTTTCGACGAAGCAAAATCCGGTAGCGCGTGGTATGCACGATGAATAATCGCGTGCGCATCAAGTAAAACAAGAAGTTTCTTTTCGGCCGTCTCTTTCGACATGACGACATTTTACCACTTTTAGAAAAAGAAAAAGCCCCGCCGAATCGAAATTCGGCGGGGCATGCAAACAAAAACTAGGCTTTCAACAAAGGGGTGGTCGCCAACTTTGCTCTTTCCCGTGGAGTGAGCCTCTTCCAGAACTTCCATGAAAACTCATCCAAAATCGTAACACCGGGATCCTTTTCCCCGTCTGACAAAAACTCATACGTATCTTTGACCACATGACTAAGGAAGCGCTGAGTAAACGCGGGGTTTTTGTCGACGATAAGAGCAACGGTGTTCGAGAGTGTTCCGCTATGAGCGTCTGACCACGGCTGATCGACCCTGGGGTCATTAAAGAGTAGGGTGTTGAGCGTTTTAACAACCGCAAGCTCGAAGACCTCATGGTCTGGGCCAGTTACCTCGCCGACCCACAGTGACACACCTTGCAAGAGCCCGAGAACAGAGCCTCTCAAAAACTCGATACTTTCTGTGTGACCCCGCTGTTCAGATATCGTTTCGATCTCCTCTGCCGTGTAGCGTCCGACATCACTTCCTGCGACCACCAATGCAGCCACAATTAAGGCTACATCTTCCGTGTTCCGATGTGTGCGCAGAATAGGACGCATTGGGCCGTCTTCCAAGTCAGCCTCATCTTCTCCCCCAAGAATGCGCCTCACCTTCTGTCCAGACTCAAGGCTACCAAACAGGTGAACCATGACTTCTGCGAGGAGTAATTTATCCTCAACGCCTCCAAGGAGGCAGTCCAGTGTCTTTTTTATGTTCATACTAAGAACCCTTTCAGGTTTTTGTTCCCTTTCAGGAACGATTTTTGAAGAACACGGCGCTTTCACGCCGGGTAGTCTGGGAGTTCGAGACACCTCTATGTCCCGCCAGTCTGGTGTTGAGATTACTCCACAACAAAAACAAGTCAACTGGATTCCCGCCTCCGCGGGAATGACACATTTCAGACAAACTCAATTTCACGCGTGGTTTCGTCAATAAAGGTAAAAAATATTTTTTTAGTCGGCACAATTGAAGCCTTTTCAACAATTTCAGGCCACTCAATTAAAATGAGGTTGTGAGGATCAGTTACATAATCAGTAAGACCGATTGTCCCGATCTCAGTATTTTTTTGAAGACGATATGCGTCAACGTGAACGAGACGCTTAAAAATTGCATTCGCAGTGTCATACACCTTGAGCAGTACGAACGTGGGACTGGTGACCTGATCCTTGATACCAAGGGCGTCAGCAACTCCCTGCGTGAACGTAGTCTTTCCTGAACCCAGATCTCCTGAAAGAGCAACGATTGTTGCCCCACCACCTGGTTTTAAACACGAAAGAAAATCGGCGGCAGTTTTTTTTGTTTCGTTACTATTCCGTGTAGTTACTTTCATAGTTCGATTGTATATGAAAAAATAAATATTCGCTCGCCCTACCCTAAAAACAAACTCGCTCTGCGTTCTAACAAGCGAATATTTATTCTGAGAACCCCTCGGTTCTCAGCGGGCTTCGCCCTGCGTTCCGCCATGGGAAAACTACCGTTTTTCTTACAGAAACTGTCCACTCATTGGATCTTTGCTCCGCAAAGTTCTCAATGAGTCTTGCAGAAGCTCCATGTATTCGCTTCCTCACCCAACCCCTTTCACACATTCTCGCGGCCACCATGTGGCAAGCTGACCGCGAGAATGAAAAAGGCGCGCATCTTTCAATGCGCGCCTGAGGTGAGAGTGACCTCACCGTACGCCGGTAAAGCCGACGCGTATCTGACCCCCCTGGTAGTTGTTGCCGTTGTTGTAGGTGTAGTACGGGCCAGTGAAACCGACAGTCGGCGCCGAAGCATTTACCGAAACGCTTTGAACGCAGGCTGTCGCGCCGAGGAAACGGAACTTGCGCACCGATCCCCGCACCTCAACCCGCCCCGGGGTGTGGAGAACACCGGTGGGCCGAACGATGGCGAGCGTCTTCTGGTCCATCTTGAGAACCCCCTGTTTGAACAGCTGGTCCTTCAAGTTAGTCGGAACGATGCGCAGTCCGCAGTCCTGGCCATGTGCTGTGTGGGCCAGGGCGCCGAAGAGGTAAATGACCAGAGCAATGGCTCCCAGAATCTGCAGAAACGTTTTGAATGATCTCATGAGTGTGTCTTTCGTTGAGGTTGTGGTTGGTTGTGATCGTAACTCGATCTCTGCTTCAATTGTAACATATTTAAATAGTAAAGTCAATATCCCCCCTGCCAGAAATCCTTTGGAGTGTAGCCCTCTAAAGGCTACAATAGTGACATGACGATTGTTTTTGACGAAGATAAACAGAATAAGAAACTTGGTGAACTTCGAAAGAAAGAGGAGGAGTCCCTGGCCCAGATACTCGCACAGCGTTACGGTTTTGAGTACGTAGATCTTGCGGTAGTGCCTATGAATACCGACGCGATGAAACTCGTACCCGAAGAATCCGCCCGCGCGGCACAACTCATTGTCTTCAACCAAGTGGGTAAAAAGGTTCAGGTTGGGATTCTTACCCCGACCAACGAAGCGGCGAAAAAAATTGTCGAAACACTTCAAAACCAGGGTCTTGAGCCGCGTATCTATATGGTGTCCCAGGAGAGTCTGAAAAAGGGCTGGGAAAAATATAAGGATGTCTCCTATCTTTCAGAAACAAAAGGCGGAGCGCTCGATATCTCAAGCGACGAGGTCGGACATATTATAGACACGGTAAAGTCGCTCGAGGATGTGATAAAACTCGTTCAGGAAACGCTCGCGATGAAAAAAAGCTCTCGCATCTCGCGCATTCTTGAAATTATTATGGCCGGTGCACTCGCCATCAAAGCATCGGATGTTCACCTTGAACCGGAAGAACATTACGTGCGTCTGCGCTACCGCCTGGACGGTGTTTTGAACAATGCAGTCGACTTTGACCGCGAAACCTACCGCCTCGTTGCAACACGCATCAAGCTTTTGTCGGGACTTAAATTAAATATTCAGTCAGAGGCTCAGGACGGGCGTTTTACCATCAAGGTACGTGACCTCGACATTGAAATTCGTACCTCAATTATTCCGGGCGCCTACAGCGAGTCGGTTGTTATGCGCGTCTTGAACCCTCTTTCTATTTCAGTTCCCTTGAACGAACTTGGTATTGAAGAGGGTCTCTACAATGTCCTTTCAAAAGAAATCGACAAACCAAACGGTATGATTCTTACGACAGGCCCAACCGGTTCAGGGAAGACAACAACGCTCTACGCGGTGCTTAAAAAAATCCACTCACCTGAAGTTAAGATTATTACGATTGAAGACCCGATCGAGTATCACCTCCCCGGCATTGTCCAGACACAGGTTGAATCAAAAAAAGGCTACACCTTCCTTGAAGGGTTGCGTAGCGCACTGCGTCAGGACCCGGACGTTATCATGGTGGGTGAAATCCGCGACACCGAGACGATGCAGATTGCCATCAACTCGTCCCTGACCGGTCACCTGGTATTTTCAACCCTCCACACCAACAGCGCCGCCGGATCATTTGCGCGCATGATCGACCTTGGAGCCGATCCAAAAATTATTACCTCTGCCGTAAACCTCACCATGGCTCAACGTCTGATTCGTCGCTTGTGCACCGAGTGTAAAAAGCCGATTGCGCTTGAGGGTGAAATGAAAGCTACCATTGATAAAATCCTCAACGGCATTGTGCGTAAAGAATCAATCCCGCAAAACCCAACACTTTTTGCGCCGGTAGGCTGCCTCGCCTGTAATAACATCGGATACAAAGGACGTATCGGTATTTATGAAGCCATCAAGACTGACGAGGAACTGGAAAAACTCCTCCGTGAGAACCCGAGTGAGCGCGATATTAAGAAAGCAACACGCCACCAGGGATTACTCGACATGCGCGAAGACGGCGTTATTAAAGTATTAAAAGGAATTAGTACTACTGATGAACTCCGCAGGGTTGTTGATCTTGAATCGGGGTTATATATTTAAGGGAGGTTCAACGCAAAACAAAAAATATCCTCTGTACATATGTACGGGAATATAAAAACGATTAGCATAACGAATGGAGGGCTCATTGACGACGTGGAAGGTAGAATCTTCCAAGAGATAAATCTCTAAGCAATACTTTCACGCGGAGTGAAAGTTAAATATAGTTTATGAGGATAGAATCCGTACAGCACCGGAGTGATAACCGAGACGTCCTTAAAAAAATACTATAAGCCGGGGAGGCCCATTGCTTAGAGATTTATACCTTGGATGACAAAAAACGGGCATAAAAAGAAAAAGAGCTATATTTCAGGCTCTTCTGCAGCTAGCATAGCATAAATTAAAAATATGTCAAGCACATCACCAAAAGAAGAAAAGAGTACGGATCAGGAGGCTTTTCTTGATACGACGCTCCGGCCTAGTCGCTGGAACGAATACATCGGCCAGGAAAATATAAAACAGAACCTGACGATCCTTCTTTCTGCTGCAAAAGAGCGCAATCACCCCCCGGAACACGTCCTCTTTTACGGGCCACCCGGTTTGGGCAAGACAACTCTGGCCCATTTGATCGGCAATGAGCTCGGCGCGCAGATTAAAGTCACTTCCGGACCCGCGATTGAAAAAGTCGGTGATCTCGCTTCAATTCTTACCAACCTTTCTCCCGGTGACATACTTTTTATCGATGAAATTCATCGTCTAAACAAAACCGTTGAGGAAATCCTCTACCCAGCCATGGAATCGGGTTCATTGGATATTATTATCGGCAAAGGCCCCTCTGCGCGCACCATTCAGCTTGAACTCCCCCCCTTCACCCTCCTCGCTGCCACAACGCGCATTGCCCTTCTCTCGTCACCCCTACGCTCACGCTTTTCAGGTGGTGTGTTTAAGCTTGAATTTTACACTGAGGAAGAGATCGGAAAGATTATCGCTCGTTCGGCCGGCATTTTAGGTGTTGAGATTGACCCTGAGGCAATTTTTGAGATTAGCCGCCGGAGCCGTTTTACACCCCGAACCGCAAACTATTTGTTGAAACGCGCTCGTGACGTAGCTCAAATGAAAAAAGGTGCTCTTAATAAATCTGTGGCCGAAGAAGCTCTCGCTATGATTGGAGTTGATGCTATCGGCCTCACTCAAAGCGACACCAAGCTTTTAGAAATGATTATTGATAAGTTTGGCGGGGGCCCTGTTGGTTTGGGCACCTTAGCAGCCGCGCTTGCAGACGAAGAAGCGACGATTGAGGAATATCACGAGCCCTACTTAATGCAGATCGGATTTTTGGAGCGCACGCCGCGCGGCCGCGTTGCGACTCCCCTCGCACACAAACACCTCGGACGAAAAGAAAAGAAAAGAAAGACTCACAGGGAAAGTTGATATAAAAACAGCCGCTCCGGGACGGAGGCGGCTGTTAGAGGACGTTCATCCTCTTTTGACGATCGATTCTGCAAGCTCAGTATGGCCCTGAGTCGCATTGTAAAGTGAAAACTCAAGAAAAAGTGCGGCGGCCTGCATTGGAGCAACCGGTTTTCCAAGTTGTTTCTGCAATTCATCAGCCAAACCAGTGAAGAACTCTACAGCCATATCACCCATCGGAACGTGAGGGTAATGCGGCCAGGTAATTTTCTTACCGTCGCCAAGAGGTGAAAAACAGGAATCAGCAGGACGTGTTCGGCGTTGAGACATTACTGAGACGAGCGGACTAGAGCCAGTAACAGGGCTGGAACCGTGAGGGAGTTCAATGACTTTGTTTGGTTTTCTCATAAAAAGGTACCTTGTTCTGGAATGTACATTAGAGTAATTATTCAAATTTGTCAATAGTTCCGCGAAATTAAAAAACAGCGAGAACAAGTCTCGCTGTGTTTTAGAGAAGGCGCGGGTTGCGCAGTTCGCGCATGAGTGTACGGACTCCACGTAGGAACCAGACGCTTGAGAATGTGCCCTCCGACACTTTTCGCGCAACACAGGGTACATACATGCGGAGCGAAAAAATGGAGTGAACATTATCGACTAAGATCGGACCACCTAATGTTGCGACCGGATAAAGATCAATGATATTCCCTTCGGGTGTAAGCACCCATGAGTGTCTGAGGCTTGAATCAAGAAAGTTGCCGTCCTTGTATCTGAGCTTAAACACCTTAGCGACCGCACGGGCAAGCATGTGACAGGAAACCAGGATTTTTTCACCCGGACTGAAGGGGTTGTTGTGGGGATAAAAACCAAGATCAGGATCGGGAAGATTCACCACCGCAGTGCGAATTTGATGGAACAAAACTACCTCCTCTTTCGGTAGTCGCTTCTCAATGTAAAAGGTCATACTAGTCTGAGTTAATCATTGTTTGGAAATCTGTCAATTAAATACATTCGCCCTGCTGGGCTCAGTATTTCGTCGCCTTCGCTCCTCAAAAAAACCGGCGACACTTTATGTCGCCGGTAAGCATTTTAAGCCACGACGGGTTCACATGACTTTAAGTCGATACCTGAGAGATAATCAAGAACCGCGTGAGTTACCTCAATCGCGCGCGCCGCACTGAACGAGAGTGCTCCGAGAGTTTTCCCACCCACTGAGGAAATGATGCGAAGATCAATATGGTATTCTGTAAAACCCTCGCAGTGGCACGAAAGGCGGAGTGATTCGTCTGTTGTCCAGACGGTAGCGATGATGAGCGGGCAATCAACCTCACCTGTGCCGTTCTTCCAATACTCAGTCGCGACTGTTCGGGGGACAGTTTTAAGATTGACTCCAACATGCTGCAGTGATGACATGAGTTCGGTCTCGTAGTCATTTTCTCTGCCGTCTTTCCTGCGCACCACCAACGCAACCACTCGATTTCGAAGTTTCTTTGAGATACCATCCCGCCAGGCACTTCCGTGTTCTTTGTCATGTTGCTCAAACTCAACGCGTACCCCGCGACGTACCAAGGCGTCGTGGACGAAAGACCAAATAATCCCGATGACAAAAAATGCCGCGAGGACAATGCCAACGATCAGCCTACCCTTATCTACTTCCATATGTTTTCCTGTTTGTTCTGTGTTCTCTACCTTGTCCCGTTTTCATTCCCGATCCAGCGGGAAGAAACAAAACCGGCGTCGAACGATTTCAAGGTTCCAACCTTGCTAGTGTATAGTCTGCTTTATTTTTTAAATATGTCAAACTCGCCCTCTGTTCGACTTTTCTCTATACTACTAACTACTTACCATCAACTACTTTCTAATATGTCAGGTCATAACAAATGGAAACAAATTAAGGAGCGGAAGGGCAAGACTGATTCGCAAAAAGCGAAGATTTTTGGAAAATACTCAAAACTCATCACTGAAGAGGCACGTAAGGCGAACGGCAATCTCGCGGCACCGGGACTCAAAGCGGTGATTGATCGTGCCAAAGGAGACAATACGCCGGCTGACATTATCGAGCGCGCAATTAAAAAAGCGACCGAGAAGGGTCCGGCGATGGAGACCGCAACATACGAAGCGTACGGCCCGGGCGGTGCGGCTTTGATGATTGAGGTTCTAACTGATAGTAAAAACCGCGCGGCGCAGGAAGTGAAAGCGATACTCACGCGGCACGAGCTTTCTCTTGCTGGACAAGGTTCAGCGGCGTGGGCATTTCAAAAGCAAGGTATGGCCTGGACACCAACAACCACTGTCCCCCTTTCCGAAGAAGATATGCAAAAACTTTCCGCGCTTATTGAAGAGTTCGAGGAAAACGATGACGTTCAGGATGTATTCACTAACGCGGAATAAAAACTTGAATTAAGCATAATGAATGAGGAAGTATGAATTGGATCGTAATTCTTAATTCATGATTCATACTTCAGAACCATATAATCGCAAACACCTACATCGCACACTATTATTATTTAAATGAAAAATCCCTTGCGAATAATTGGCATTGATCCGGGGTACGAGCGGGTCGGCGTTGCGATCATTGAAAAAGATCGCTCAGAGAAACTTCTTTTTTCGACCTGCATTGTCACTGACAGAAAAAACACTTCAAGTGAACGCCTCGTTGTAATCGGACAACAACTTAAAACAATCATTGAGGAATACCACCCGGACGCTCTGGCTATCGAGAGTCTCCTTTTTAACTCAAACCAAAAAACAGTGATGCTCGTTGCAGCTGCCCGTGGCGTCATCATCTACGAAGCCGCCCTCACAAATATTCCGGTATTCGAATACAACCCGCTCCAGATAAAGATTGCCACGACTGGTTACGGCCGTGCTGAAAAAAAGCAGGTAACTCATATGGTTGAAAAACTTCTGGTCATACCTCCCGGGAAACGCCACGATGATGAATACGACGCTATCGCAATCGCTCTTACCTGTAGCGCTTCGGAGCGCCTGTTATCCACAACCCGACCCGATTTGCAAAAAAAATAATGATTTGGTACAAATAGCGCATTCTGAAACTGGTCGCATGTTTAGAAGTTAAATGCGCTTGCGTATGAAAGATGAAGATAGAGATTTCGATCTCGACGAAGCAGACGAGGCCCTCGATGAAGATGAGGACTCTGATGAAGATTCCGACGAGGCCGATGTCGACGAAGAATAACATGAAAAACACCCCTCCACGGGGTGTTTTTCATGTTACGAGATTTTGATTCGCAAGAACCTGCGCTTTCCGACCTTAAGATCACCGGCTTTTTCCACCATCGCCTTAGGATCGGTAACATCTTTCCCTTCTTTAAAAGCAACTGCCCCTTCTTTCACCAGACGTTGCCATTCCGATTTGGACTCGATAATTTTTGCCTCAAGCAGCACATCAGAAAGCAGTACTCCCTGCGCAACCGTAACCTCGGGAATATTTTCCGGTACGCCACCCTTTTCAAATGTCTCGCTAAAATCCTTATGAGCTTTTGTGGCCGCCGCGACACCCCAGTAGATCCCGACTAGTCGCTCGGCAAGTTCGAGTTTAATATTTTTCGGATTTTCACCGCCAGAAAGCCGTTCTTTGATTTTAGCAACCTCAGCCTCTGTCGCGTCGGTAGTAAAGCCAAAGTAATCGGGGATAAGTTCGTCTTTCAGAGACATTACTTTGCCGAACATAATTGAGGGCTCGTCGTTAATAAAGATACAGTTGCCCCATGAGGTTGACATCTTCCTTCCGTCCGTGCCGAGGAGCATTTTCGTCGTCAATACATTTTGCTCTTTCATTCTAAAATGTTTTTGAATGATTCGTCCCGCCTTCAGATTAAAGAGCTGGTCAAAACCACCAATCTCAACATCAGCCTTAAGCGCAACTGAATCGTAACCCTGCAATAAGGGGTACAAAAATTCATGCAGCGACACCTCGTCACCCTTATCAAAGCGTTCTTTAAAATTGCGCCGACTGGACATTTGCTGAATCGAAAAACTTTCCGCGAGCGCGATCAGATCTTTAAGCGAAAGTGTAGAAAGCCAGGTGTTGTTGAAAACAAACTCAGCCTTGGAAAGATCGATGATCTTGCTCACCTGTTCTTTATAGGTAGTAAGATTTTTTTTAATCTCTGCTTCGGTGAGCATTGGCCGCTTCGACAGTTTATCTGAAGCGTCGCCGATCAGTGCGGTAAAATCACCCACGAGAAATACGATCGTGTGGCCAAGATCCTGAAACTCTTTAAGTTTCCAAAGTGTGATTGCGCGACCGATGTGAATATCTGCCCCAGTCGGATCAAAACCAAGTTTTACCCTTAATTTTTTACCCGAGACAAGATCTTTGCGCAGATCGGCTTCGACAAAAACATCCTCAACATTTCTGGTAAGGAGTCTGTCGATTCCCCCTTCTCCTGTGTTTTTTATTACCTCGTCTGCCATAGAATGTAGTAAATGTAGCACATCTTCGTCTAATTTCTAATGAGATTCATATGCTATGATTTTACGCATGCACCACTATAAACCCCGCCACCAGAGCCGTCGTCGGCATTTTATGTGGAGAGTTATAAAGAGGCTATTCCCCTTAGTCCTAGCGCTTTTTCTTATAGGCGCCGCGACAAGTTTGCTCTGGATTTCGTCATTTTCAATTCCCGATCTTACCTCAATCGAAAACCGTCGTGTTACCGAATCCACCAAAATTTATGATCGTACGGGTAAAATCCTTCTCTATGATGTTCATCAGGACATTAAACGAACCACGATTCCCCTCGATAACATCTCCCGAAATGTAAAAAATGCCGCCGTTGCAATTGAGGACACCGAATTTTATCAACACATCGGTATTCGCCCCATTTCATTCCTCCGTGCAGTTATCGCGAATCTTACCAATCGAAGTTTCAGTCAGGGTGGGTCCACTATTACCCAGCAGGTGGTAAAAAATTCGATTCTCACTGTCGACAAACACATCTCGCGCAAACTTAAAGAGTGGGTGCTTGCGATCAAACTTGAAAAACTGTACACCAAAGATGAAATTCTAGGTCTCTACCTCAACGAATCACCCTACGGCGGAAGTATCTATGGTATCGAGGAAGCAAGCCAGAGTTTTTTTGGAAAGGGCGCCAAAGACGTGACCTTGGCTGAGGCAGCATATCTCGCTGCGCTCCCTAACGCTCCGAGTTATTACTCACCGTATGGCTCCCACCGCGATAAACTTGAGGAACGCAAGAATTTGGTGCTCTATCGCATGTTTGAAATTGGATTTATTACGCAAACAGAGTACGATAGCGCGCGGCAAGAAAAAGTCACGTTCCGACCTCAGGAAGAAAAAGGTATCAAGGCCCCGCATTTCGTACTCTTCATTAAACAGTACCTCGAGGAGAAGTATGGTCACCAGTATGTTGAAGAACATGGCCTTACTGTCACCACCACACTCGACTACACCCTGCAGCAAAAAGCGGAGGAGCTAACTAAAAAACATGCGTTAGAAAACGAGAAAGCGTTTGACGCCGAAAATGCCGCGATGGTTGGACTTAATCCTCAAACCGGTGAAATTCTTGTTATGGTGGGATCACGCGACTACTTCGACAAGGAGATCGAGGGAAACTTTAACGTTGTTACGGGGAAACGACAACCTGGCTCAACATTCAAACCATTCGTGTATGCCACTGCATTTGAAAAGGGTTTTCTTCCCCAAACTAAAATCTTTGACCTACAAATGGAATTTTCATCAGAATGTAACCCTGACGGTACGCCCAAAAACCCTAGCGCCCGTTGTTATATGCCAGAAAATTATGACCACACTTATCATGGGCCGATTTCAATGCGCGATGCGCTCGCCCAATCGATCAACATTCCTGCGATCCAAACCCTCTACCTTGCCGGACTCAGAGATTCGCTTCAGATGGCAAAAGATATGGGTATTACAACTCTCGGCAACACCGATCAGTATGGGCTTACACTTGTTCTTGGTGGAGGTGAAGTATCACCCTTAGAAATCACCAATGCGTACGGAACATTTGCGACCGGAGGAAATCGGGTGTCTCACACCGGTATCTTAAAAATTGAGGATCGGGCGGGAAATGTTATTGAAGAACTTTCCCCTCAACCGCGCCGTGTCATCGATGAACAATACGCAAAGATGATCAATGATGTCCTTTCAGACAACAAAGCGCGTACCCCAGCTTTTGGCGCGGCGTCCCCGCTCTACTTCCCTGGTCGTGATGTTGCAGTTAAAACAGGAACCACCAACGACTATCGTGATGCCTGGATTATCGGCTACACACCGGACTTTGTACTCGGAGCCTGGGCGGGAAATAACGACAACCACCCTATGGAAAAAAAAGTTGCGCGATTTATCATTGCTCCACTCTGGAATGAATTTATGGGAACGGTGCTTCCCGATCTTCCAGTGAAAAAATTTGAACGTGTGCCCGACTCAACCGATCGTGCCATAAATCCAGTCGTTCGCGGATTCTGGCAAGGTGGTCAGACATATGTTATCGATAACATTTCCGGAAAATTGGCGACAGACGCAACGCCAGAGGAAACAAAAGAGGAGAAATCAGTGCGTAACATTCACTCGACACTTTATTGGATTGATCGCAGTAATCCGCGTGGGCCTAAACCCGATCATCCGGAAAACGACTCGCAGTTTGCATCATGGGAGTATGCCGTACGTACGTGGGCTGAAACTCAAAACCTCCACGACGAAACTTCAAATGTGGTACCCACGAGCTTCGACACTGTCCACGACTCGAGTGTGGCACCTCGGGTGGCCATCACCTCTCCGACTAACGAATCATCATTTTTAAACACCTCCCTGCTTCCGGTGCGTGTAACCGCCACAGGCCGGCGTCCGGTGGTACGCATGGACATCTTCGTCAATGGCTCATATATCGCCTCAACACGAAACTATCCGTTCTCATATGAGGTAAACCTGGGTGAACTAAGCTCACTTGCTGACGACAACGAACTTAAGGTGGTTGTCTACGATGACATTTTTAATAAAAGTGAAAGTGTGAGTCATTTTAGAGTCACACACTAATCATTATTGAATCGTGGTGATCCGCATCGGACCGAAACGTGATGAAATCAACGTAAGTATTTTTTCTTTATGCAAAAAGAGTTCGCTTTTAATAACCGGGTGAGCTTTCACGATCACTGTTGTTTCTTTAAATCGCACGGAGAATGAATCTCGAGAAACACCGAGCTCCGTAGCTATGATATCGGCAATAATGCTATGGTGGTCGTTCGCATCGGAAAAACGCTCCCGTGCTCGCGCCAGGAGGTCTTTGATCGATTGGAGATTCATCATCGCCATGATTATTTATTCATTGGCATCACCAGATAAAGAAATGTTGGATCGCCCAACCCCTTCACCAAAAGCGCTTTGCCCGCACCATTAAACTCTAGAGAAACGCTGTCGGACGCGATAACAGGGAGACAATCTAAGAGATAACGAATATTAAAATTGACCTCAACCGGTTCTCCGGTGAGTGTTGCCTGTGGTGCGTAGTGGCTTTCACCCACATCACTGTTTTTTGTCGAAATCTCAAAACGCTTCTCGCGGGGTGCGACCAGCATGTGGAGCTGATTAAATTTGTCCGAAAACACGGAAAGGGTTTTAAACGCCTGCGCGAGATCTTCCTTAAGCATCACAACGTCGGTTTGTTTAGATTTTGGAATAATCTGTCGGTAATCAGGAAACGATCCTTCTACCAGTCGGGAGGTAATGTAAATGTCTCCACAGGTAAATGCGACCTGGTGATCACTAAAAGTCACCTCAACACTCTCCCCGACTAACTGGATTGCCTTTATAATCTCGGGAATGTTCTTGGCAGGAATAAGTGCTCTGATTTCTGGCGGGTTTTTAAGGGGAACTCTCTTTTCCCCGAGCCGAAATGAATCAGTGGCAACAAAGTAAAGATGGTTATCTTCGGAATAAACCAACACGCTAGCAAGCTCGGCCTTTACCGAACTTGTTGAGGCAAAATGAACGATCGAAGAAAGACCTCCTATAATATCGCGTGCAGCAAGCTTAACACTCATATTCTTTTGAATTTTAGGAATGAGAGGAAAGTCATCGTGAGGAACCGCCTTAATAACTGTTGAGCTGTGGGATGAAATAAGTCGTAGATTATTTTGAAAAGTTTCCAGTGTCACTGATTGCTCCCCCGACAGACCGTTCAATAAATTACCTACAATAGCGGCTGGTACCGCGATAACACCTTCCGCGCTTACTTTAGCAGGTAAGCGGTACTCAATCGCAAGGTCAAGATTGGTTGCCGAAAGAATAAGGGTATTTTTTTGAGCTTCGATTTTTATACACGCGAGTACGGGTAGATTCATCTGCTTCCCCGCAACTTTGCCTACCACTCCAACAGCTGCCTCCAGAGTGTTCTTAACGCAATCGAACTTCATATAATCTTTATTCTTATTAATACTTAGTTACTATTATTATACCTGTGGATATGTGGATTTCTTTTTTAAGCCTTGTGTTGAAATGTATCGGGCAGTTTAAAGTCTTCATATATTGTTCACATTCCAACTTACCTATAGAATATTTTTTTATATCATTCACTAAATCCTCATATTC
>CAYGLL010000013.1:0-40491 GCA_964350935.1 uncultured Candidatus Saccharibacteria bacterium
GATATTTTTCTGCTGAAAAATTCCTCGTGCTCGTGCCGCCGCGCTCGCAAGGCATTTTCAGTTCTAATTTTCGCTCAAAGTATAGAGGGAAAATTTAGTTTGACTTTGAACCACGCTGGGTGTACAACATAGCTGAACAGCTCACCTCAACAACACAAAAAAAGAAAGGACCGACTATGGCAATTGATGCGTCGTTAATTGGAGATCCCCACTCACTCAAAAATCGAAAGGTTACACTTCAAGTTCAACCGGGAAACGAAATCGATGGAGAAATCCTCCTCGCGCACGAAGATGAACGCGGTGTCCATCTCAAAATTCGCACCCCCATCGCCACGCTTGCCAAAGAGCTTCTCTGGCGCAGTCTGGGGTTTACCGAAAGAGCACCGGACGGAACCATTCGGCTCGGCCTGAACAAAGGTGAGGTTTTTACTATCCATGCCGACCAATCGAACCTTCAAGGGTCTCGCCTTCCGGAACTTGCACTACCAGCGTAAGAAAGACTCTTTAATTGACCGAGCACCTCATGCTCGGTTTTTGTTTATTGACAGCTCAGATAAAATACGATAGTTTTGTTTTTGGAACAAAACTGCACTTAAACACCTATGACAAAATCCCTCGGGACTCATCCCAATCATCTCTTTGAACGCAAGGTAACTTTCCAGAACAAAGACAAGTGGCCCCTCCACGGTCGCATTATCAGAGTTTTCGGAAATAACGGAACAACGCTCATCAGCATCAAAGAAAACGATACAGGCCACACGCACGTACTTACACTCCCCCACTCACTTCCTGTTTTAACTCAAGGGCCCGACTGCTACATTCACATGGTTCTTCCCGACGAGCGCTTTGTGTCGATCCATTCGGCAGCCGCTTCGGAGTAACCTCCGGAAATTATTTCCACCTTCGTATCTTTACGAGGGTGTTTTCTTATCTAATCTGCCAGCCCTCACGAGATTTTAGCGCGGCATAGAGATGCTCCATTTCAGCATTTACCTCAACATCAGTAAGTGTTTTTTCAAAAGACTGAAAAACAAGTTTAAAAGCGAATGATTTTTTTCCGAGTTTCTGGTTCACGAACTCGTCGAACGGTTTCGTTGGTTGTATCAGCAAATTCGAAAGTTTTTTGTTTTCAATGAGAGTATGAACGATGCCTCGAACTTCCTCGAATGAATCGTCGGGATTAACATAGACAGCCACATCTCTCACGATAAACGGGTAGAGCGATATCGGTGAGTATTCGCGGGAGGCTAAGTTAGTTCTAATATCCCAGGCATCGGGTTCTGGCAAAACAGCGAAGAGCAGACCGAGATTCATTTCCATAATCCCGTCAGTGGTATTAATAGTTCCTATTGGTTTTCCTGAAAGGAGGATAATGCCGCCCGTATCATCAATGGTGCATAGGGTTACCAGTGGTGCTCCAAGAAATGCCACGAGTGCATCTCGCAATTGTCGGATTGATTCATTAACTTTTTCGCCTTGGTAACTTTTTGACTGGGTAATTCCAACGCAGAGATGTGTTTCCTCTCCTGTCTTGGTAAATACATTTCCTATCTCAAACATCTGTATGCGCTCACGCTCAAGTAGCGGCGCGTTCGTGAGATTCATTTCAAGCGCCTCTTTCATATTATCCGTAAGATTTTCCCGTAAAAAATTTTTATCGGACGCAAGTGATTTTAAAACCTCGACGACTCCATTTTTTCTGAATGAATACGTTATTACTTCTGAAAAACCTCCGTCCCTTAAAAAATCTTTTATTCGTTCCTGAGAGTAGAAACTTTTGAGTGGTTTTTGGTGTTGTGAAACTTTTGGCGGTAACTCGGGGCTCACATTTTCATAGCCATACATTCGTCCAACCTCTTCGACAATATCTTCAGGACTGGTCAGATCGAGGCGCCAGGGCGGAATCGTGAGCTCGTAGAGACTACTTTTCTCGGTATAGGAAATCGAAATGGTGCCAAAAATCTTCTCGATCTCTCCTGCTGAAATTTTTATACCAAGTTTTTCCTGGATAAATAGCTTCGAAACAGAAAGAGAAACCGGCACGCTGTTTTTTTGATGAACATCGGCATACGAAACAACATTCGCCTTCCCCTTCTGAGTTTCCTGAACCAACTCGACAAAACACAGCATTGTCTCCTCAGAAAGTTCAACGGGAACTCTATTTTCAAATCGTTTCGAAGCGTCAGTTCTGATTCCAATTTTTGTCGAGGTTTTTCGTAGGAGCGTTGCATCAAACTGCGCAGCCTCAAGAATCAATCGCGTAGTTGAACCTGTTACCTCAGCGCGCTTGCCACCTTTAATGCCGGCAATACCAAGCGGCCCTTTATCATCAGCGATAAGGAGTTCGGTTCCGTCAAAATTCACCTCCCTGTTGTCGAGTGTCATCATCGCTTCACCTTTCTTTGCCAGTCGCACCGTAAGAGTCCCTTCAACCTTATCTGCATCAAATGCATGCAGGGGCTGGCCTACGTCATACATGAGGTAATTAGCAATATCAACAACACTGTTAATTGAACGCTGGCCAATCGAAGCAAGTCGCGTCTTTATCCATCCTGGCGTTTCTCCCTTGGCAACATTTTCAATTAAAACGCCTATGTAGCGAGGGCAGAGCTTGAACTCTTTGACCTCAATCTTCAAATCTACCCTTCCAGAGACTAAGTCTCTGATTTTACCCGGAGACTTAGTCTCTGGGTCTTTATTGTTCAATCCGGTAAAAGCGGCGATCTCGCGGGCAACACCACGATGCGAGAGCGCATAACAGGCGCGGTCAGGAAGAATTTTGAGATCGAAAATCGTATCCTCACCCACCTTTTCTATCCCCTCAACTTCCGAAAATCGGAACGTAAAAAGTTCTGCCAGTTTTTCTGGTGGGGGAAGTTTTTCATCAAAATATGATTGGAGCCAGGTATAAGAAAATTTCATATTTGTTCGCTTCGCGGCGCAGCATAATCCTCTTTATAGTTTGGATGACTTCGTTTTTTGAGACCTTCAATAAAATTCCTTATGATCGGTTTATTCTTATCGTCATCAGGCATCGTCATATAAATTGCCTTTAAATAGACAGGGATGTTATCGAGGTATACAAGAGTCGCCTTTACATAACGTCGCCAACTAGCATCTCCGGGTACATTCTCCGCCGCCTCAAGTGCTTCGGCAAACTCTATCCTTGCATTTTCGTTCGATTCGAACGCCAGATGCTGGCCGATATGGAAGTGTGCCACAGACACTAGACGGTGATATTTCGTTTCTGCCACTGGGTCTTTCTGCGTTGCAAAATAATTCGCAACCGTCGGATCAGTAAGTATCTCTAAATTTGCTTCGGCCTGACTTCGTTCAGGGTCGGATTGGTCACGATCATCAATCCGAGTCAAAAAAGACAAAGCGTCTATCTGCCCACCCACAAGGGCATCCTTTAACGAACCTCCTTCTGCGTCTGTGATTGTTCTTTCACTTTGCATTTTTTCGTTTAGCATCAGAATTGATTAACTAACCGTAAATCGCCGTTATACAAAAAACGCACATCGGGAATGTTGTGTTTGACCATCACTAAGCGATCAATACCACCGCCAAACGCAAACCCGCGCCATTTCGTAGCGTCTACGCCGACCGCCTTAAAAACATTCGGATGAATGAGTCCTGCGCCCATTACCTCAAGCCACCTCCCTCGAAATTCAATATCAACCTCAACACCCGGCTCGACGAACGGGAAATAACTGGGACGGAAACGGAGCTTGATATCATTGCCGAGCAACTTTTTGAAAAAGAATTCAAGCGTTCCTTTAAGTTCGGCGAGTGAAACCTGCTTGTTCACGTACACGCCGTCGATTTGAAAAAACTGTGCCTCATGTGTTGCGTCCGTTGCTTCGTTACGAAATACTTTTCCCGGCACAATAACACGTGCCGGCAAATTATCTTTGTGTGCCTCAAGAAAACGTCCTACCGAAACTGATGTGGTATGAGTTCGCAACACTTTACGGTCAGCGGCAGGCTTGAGCCAAAACGTATCCTGCATATCACGCGCTGGGTGATCTTTCGGAACATTTAAAGCATCGAAGTTGTAAAACTCTGTCTCAATTTCCGGCCCCTCGGCAACCTCAAAGCCAAGCTCGCCAAAAATCGCCACAATCTCTCGTATGGTGGACGTAATAGGGTGCAAATGGCCTTTGTCGGACATACCCGAGATTATATAGAAAAAAAGCCTTAATTCAAAGGTTCAGTGACTTCAAAACATGAGCCGCCTCCCAGATTTGAACTGGGGACCTTCACTTTACAAAAGTGCTGCTCTACCAACTGAGCTAAGGCGGCAGTACATTACAGACTAACAAAAAGTTGCACGCTAGGCAAAATTTAATCCCGAGACTGAATTCCCCGACAGTCTACTGCAGGGAATGAATGCGAGGGAATGGGAAGGGGGTCGGGGAAACGGGAGTTTCCCCGTGGCGGAATGCAGTGAGTCTGCGAGCGCTGAAAACCGAGGGGTTTTCAGAATAAATTTCACCCGCCAAATATCCCTGGAATTGCTTTCTGGATTTAAACGGGTTAAATTTATTTTCGCGTAAGGTCGCTCTTGCGCGCTTTGATCTTGCGCCAAAATGACGAAGACCCCGGCTTAACGTCGGCCGGCGGAGTTTCTGAGTGAACTGACGCAAACAACTTGATCGTACGACGACGGAAAAACCCTCGGAATATTTCAATAATGTTGTGCGACCACGTCGTTAAACTGTGACCTTGAAGTGAAAGCCGGGCCAAAACTAAACGCGTTTCGCGGGAGACAATGCCTGGAACCGCATCAACCGTCTGATCAATAAGTTCACGAAAATGTGGTAATAAGACACGACGACCACGATCAACCTCGGCCATCTTTATCCCTACCAAAAGAGCGGTAAGTACGAGACTGATACCAAAAATGATAAGGAGACTCTGCATAAAGACTTACTTACGAATCGAGAATCGTGCCATCTTGCCCACCACAATGCGCTCGCCAAACTTCTGAACAGCCGATTGGATCAAATCTTTGATCTTCTGATCAGGGTTCTTAACAAACGGAAGCTCTAAAAGTACGCGCTCCTCAAAATAACTTCGGAGCTTTCCTTCGAGAATTTTTTCCTTAATATTTTCAGGCTTTCCTTCAACCTCCGAAAGAAAAGCTTCTTTCATCTTTGCCTTTGCCTCGGGTGTTACATCATCAACTGAAACAAATTCCGGATTTGATGCAGCAACCTGCATTGCAATATCGTGAGCTAGCGCTTGGAATTCGGGATTATTTGAAACGAAATCAGTCTCAGAGAAAAGCTCCACCATCGCACCAACTGCCCCCTTGCCGTGCACGTAGGAAGCAACAGCGCCCGCGCCAAGCTCACGGTCCCCTTTCTTTTCGGCAATCTCAGCACTCTTTTTCTTTAAAATGAGAAGTGCTTTTTCCATGTCACCCCCCGTCTCTTCAAGCGCTTTTCTGCACTGCATAACCGAAACACCGGTCTTATCGCGAAGTTCTTTAATCAAATCTGTGCTTATTGCCATAGTCAAAGAAATTATATAACAACTACTAGTAAACCGAAGTACGAAACAAACTAAATCTTATGCTTTAACCTGAGTCTCAACTGCTTTAGGTTCTACCACGGGCATTGCCTCGTTCAAGCCTTTTTTATAAGCCTCAACAACCTCATTCATGAAAAATGTAATGCTTGAAATTGACGAATCATTGGCAATAATCGGGTACTCAGCTTTTGAAACATCGCAATCAGAGTTCATAAGCGCCACAACCGGAACGTGAGCTTTGTGTGCTTCCGTAACAGCAATCTCTTCGTAGTCAGCGTCAACAACGAGCAACGCATCAGGTAATTTTTTAAGTGAAACAATTCCTGCGAACATAATCTCAAGGTTGTCGATCTCGCGATCAATCAACAGGCGTTCTTTTTTAGTGTACTTTGAAAGTTCTCCCTTTTCGCGTTTTGAGAGAAGGTCGAGATATTTTTCAACGCGTTTTTTAATTTCGATAAAGTTGGTAAATGTTCCTCCGATCCAGCGTCCTGCAACGTGTGGCATGGAAATTGCTCCGGCTGCCTGGAGAATTGGAGCACGTGCTTCTCGTTTTCCAGAAACAAAGAGGAGGATTTTTCGGTTTCGGCCGAGTTCTTCAACAAATGCCTTTGCCTTAGCCAGAGTTTCTTTCGTTTTTTCAAGATCGAAAATCTCTACCTTGTTCTTAGCCCCGAAAATGTAGGGCTTCATTGAGGGGTGGCGACGTGATTTTGAATAACCAAAATGAGCGCCCACTTTAAACATGCGCTCTACGAGTTCGTCGTGTTTTTGTTCGGTTGTTTCGGACATAGGGCTGTAGTCTAACAGATGAGGCCAGCTCTGGCAATACTATTCATTACACTTCTTCAGCTTCGCCTTTCTGACGCTTTCCCGCATCAACATCAGCGAGAGCGGTGAGAATATCATCAATATGACCATCGAATATCTCCTCAATGTTATGCCAGGACTCTTTAATGCGATGGTCAGTAACCCGATCCTGTAATACGTTGTAGGTTCGAATTTTTTCAGAACGATCACCGGTTCCGATTTGAGATTTTCGATCAGCCGAGTGCTTCTTGGCCTCTTCTTCGTCTTTAAAAAGCTGGAGTTTTGATACAAGAATCGACATAGCCTTGTCGCGGTTCTTCGCCTGACTACGCTCCGAAGTACAGCGCACATCGATACCTGTTGGTTTGTGCACCAAACGAACTGCTGTTTCAACCTTATTAACATTTTGTCCCCCCTTGCCGCCAGCACGCGAAAATTCCATCTCAATGTCTGCCGGATTGATCTCAATCTTTGTCTTTTTATAAATCGGCATGATCGCAACTGAGGCTGTTGAGGTATGGACGCGGCCACTCTTTTCGGTATTGGGAACGCGCTGAATGCGATGGACGCCCGTTTCAAAACGAAGTGCCCGATAACAATCTTTTCCGCGAACTTCAAACGCCGCGGTCTTATAACCGCCGAGGTCATTCTTCGACTCATCAACGGCGCTGAACCCCCAACCATTCCGCTCGGCGTAAGCTTTATACATCAAAGCAAGGTCAGCGGCAAAAAGCGCAGCCTCGTCGCCCCCAGCCCCAGCACGCACTTCGACAATCATCTCATTGGGAAACCGCTCCTCCTCAACCTCAGACTTTAAAATCTCGTCCATTTGCTTCAAAATCACCTCCTGCTGAGCTTGCACACTTTTGAGCTCCTCTTCGACAAGTTCTTTGATACTCACCTCTTTTTCGCCCATACCCCGAACACTCTGCTCCTCTTTCAACAGGCGCTCGTATTCTTCCGCAAGAAATGTTGTCTTCTGATTTTCTTTGTAGGGTTTAAGATCAATCATGAAAATAGCTAAAGAGGCCGGCCCCACAACAGGACCGGCCCTTTCGCGTAGTTATTTCTTGTCTTCAGAGGTTACTTCTACTGCTTCCGCTTTTTTTTCAGCTTTAGATTTTTTTGAGACTGGAGCTTTCTTGGCAGCCTGGCGAGCCTTGAATTTCTCAACGCGGCCGGCAGTGTCGATGATCTTTTCAGTACCAGTATAAAACGGGTGGCAGGCACTGCAGATTTCAACCTCGATTTTTTCCATAGTAGAACCAACAGCAAAAGAGTTCCCACAGGCGCAGGTAACCTTTGCAGAATCGAAGTATTTTGGATGTATATCTGTTTTCATTGCCACAGGACTATAGCAGAACCTTTAAAATCAATCAAATTTGACAAATCTAAATTAAATGCTAATCTGCATTTAGAAAAGGACGCTCATGAACACTGTAAAAACACCCGGAGAAGCTGAAAACGTCATTGGAAAAATTGCGGCGGACAAATTTCTTGCTGAAAACTGCGCCAGAAAAAATCAAGCAGCTGCGGATGAAATGTTGCGGGCCCTCGACCTTTCGGGTACGTGGATACCGGTTGGATGGCAATATGGAGACGCGGTCGGTCCAAACAAGGATCTCTGCCCCTATGTAGTTTTATTCGAGAATAGTCACGGGAAACGGATCTGGTTCCACGTTTCCAAATACTCACTTCAATCTCTGGCTGAAAAAACTCTGGTCCAGAGAAACGCCAAACCGATGTGAACTTTCAACCTACAAACCGAACGTGCTCACTAGCCGTTCGGTTTTTTCTTGAGAAGCGAAGGCGATGACCGAGTGTGAACGAGGAAATACTGAAGCCAGGGGGCTGAATGTACGAAATACTGAGCCCAGCGACCAAAATTTCTTACGAAGTTTACGAGTTAGAAATTTGGAAGTACTCTTGTGGTGCGGGGCGAATGTATTTTCTACTAACTACTTACTATTTTATTGTCCGTACTTAAGTAACGGATCGATCATGTTCTCCTGAATGTTGGTTGCTTTTTCCATAACCTGTCGGCCGTAGAATGCATTCTTGGCGAGATACCAGTTCCCTCCTGCATAGTAACGCAGTGCCGCCTCGCGTTCAGCGCTAAACCCACCTGTAGCCGCACCGAGATCCTTGAGATAAATCGCCGAAGCCATAAATGCATCTTTAGGATCCCACGGGTTTGGCACCGTTTTTCCTAACGCATCGGCTATACGAGTTTTATAACCTTTCCACGTCGAAGGAATAAATTGTGACGGCCCCATAGCGCCGCCATACCCACCCTGAAATGGACACGACACCGGCATCGTATCAGGATCAAAACCAAGTTCCTTCATAAGTTCAACGAAAACGGGCGCGTCACGCTTCGGGTGCATAACTTTGCGCCAACTCTTCGATTCAGGATCACCCGGACGATTACACGTGCCCACATTTTGACCTAAATCAGACTCCTGCGTAAGGATCGCAAGCAGGAATGCCGGTCGAACGCCTGTTTTAAGAAAGGCCATGTTGGCATAATCAAGCGCGGTACCAAAGGGAATTGCTGCTGTTCCCCGAAGCGAGAAGAGGGTTGATCGAATCTTAGCTGCCTGTTTCTCACGCGCATCAACAATAGCCTGGTACTGTTTTTCCTGATTCTTAGCAGTGCCCAACAACACATTTTTTTCTTTTTCGTCTTTTTCAACTTTGCGCTTTTCAACTTCAATTGCCTTTTGCGCATCGGTTTCTTTATTCTTTCGATCTTCGAGAGCTTGTCGCTCCGTTTCAGTCTGAGCTTTTGCATTTTTAACCGCCTCTACATGAATGTTGAGTGAGTTTTTTATTGAGTCATAAGAATCGAGATCAGCAAAAAATTCTGAGATATTTGAGTTGCTGAGTACCACTTCGGCAAGCGAGGCGCTCCCCAACTTATATGACTCGCGTAAAAGTTTTCCGAGCGACTCTCTTCCCTTACCTATTCTGTCGGAAAGATTATCAATTACGCCAGACTTAACGCCAATATCTTTTGAAAGCTGGCTTATGGTAATTGTTTTTGCACGAATATTAAGCTTTGCCTCATCAATTTGCGCAGTTAAAATAGCAACATCTCGCTCAATTGAAGTGCGCTCGCGCTGCTTGTCTTTAAGAATAGTTTGCTGAACCGCGATTTCCTTTTCAATGTTTGCAAGTTCAGCTTTTAATTCAGCTTCGCGCTGAGCCACAGCATTAGAATCAACCTGCTGGGCAAAAGCCATTTCCGGAACATAGAACGTTCCTCCAACAATGACGACAATAAGAGAAAACGTAAAAAAACAGTTGGTGACCTTGGTCATAAACATAATTATTGTAACACAAAGCCTGCGAGAGGCGGGCCGTGATCATTAACTTGAGACGTTGTGTAGGGCTTATTTCTTACCGGGCGCTGCGGGAGCTTTGGCAGCACCTGCGTCAGCCACGCCTTCTTCACCAGGAACCTCTTCCTTACCTTTCTTTTCAACTTCGATCGTTGAAAGATCAACCGGAACTACCTCTTCTTCTTTTTCTTCGCGAGGCTGTGCGATGTTCGCAACCGTTGCATCAACTCTTTCTTTAAGTTCAACTCCCTGAGGAAGTTTCAAATCTCCTGCAGCAATTTTGCTGTCAAAAGCCGCGAGTAATGAAACGTCTACAGTGATTGACTGGGGTAAATCTTTTGGCAAAGCTTCGATCTTGAGTTCGTGGAGAACCTTAACCAAAATACCTCCCAAATCTTTAACTGCGGGAGAAACACCTGTAAAGATGAGCGGAACGGAAATTTCAAGCTTCTTATCCTTTTCAATAACATAAAAATCAGCGTGGCGGATTTTGTCTGTTATGGGATCGGCATCAATTTCGTGTATCAGAGCCTGGTGATCCTGTCCTGCACCTTTAAGTTCAATGACCGAAGTTTCACCGGCCTTTTTCCACACCTTAAGAAATTCTTTTTCAGTAATCCAAATCGGCATTGATTTCTCTTTGCGACCGTAAAAAACCGCAGGGATCTTTCCCGCTTTTCGGCTGGCATTCAAATTTGCCTTCGAATCGCGCTTTTCTACGCTTAACGACAACATAGTGAGACAGTATATACAACTTGTAAAAAAAGGCAAATAGCCCTCTGATGGTCCCATTTTTAAACACACATAAAATTCTGTTGAATTTTTGCTCCCACTCGTCCGTCGGCTTCGCGAGGTTTAAAAACGGGACATCCTCACTTTAAGAAAACAAGGACTCATTTATTTGACAGTGATACCTATTGAACTATAATTACATTAGAGACGAGTAGCCTGTGACGACCGCTATGAAAACTGACTGGAAATCTCTTGTAGACGATCTCAATAAACCAGACCCCGGCTCCAGTAACTGGATCGCGAAAAGAAGACACCAAACTGGGCCGACGCAAAAACCTTACGCGCGCATGCTTTTGTTCCGTTGGGCGCGAAAGAGCAGACTTTATACTGACGAAGACGCAGCTTGGGCTCGTCGGGTACTTGGTGATAAAGAGGCGGATCGCATCATTCACAAAGCGAAAAAATATGATGCGAGGAGTGGACCTTTACGAATATTACCGGGCTCATATGGCCACGGCAAAATACGTTAAGGAAAGACCGAAAGCTCAGGCGAGTAGGTCTTTTTTAATACACAGGACTTTTTGCGGGGCGTCCTTCGAGAACCTCGATAATATTTTGCGCCGAGAGCGTTGCCATGTCGTGGCGCGATTTATCGGTCGCAGAAGCAATATGCGGCGTCATAACAACATTGGGAAGTTCGGTAAGACCCGGCGCAAGTTTTGGTTCCTCTTCGAAAACATCGAGGCCGGCACCGCGAATCGTTCCACTTTTAAGAGCTTCGACGAGTGCCGCTTCATCAACAACAGGCCCGCGTGCAGTATTGATTAAATACGAATCTTTTTTCATTAATTTTAGGCGGTCAGCATTTATGAGGTGCGTCGTTTCTTTAGTAAGCGGCACGTGAAGAGAAACCACGTCAGCAACTTTCAAAACCTCGTCCACGGTCGGGTAAAATGTCGCACCGAACTCTTTTTCGAGCGCCTCATTCCGGCGAATATCATAATACACAACATTCATCATAAATCCGTTCTTCGCGCGGTGTGCAACATCAGCGCCAATTCGTCCCGTACCAATGATACCAAGCGTCTTTCCGGTAAGGTCGGTCCCGTGCAGCAACATCGGGTCCCAACCGTTATACTTCCCTGTTCGAATGTAAGAATCACCTTCAACAACACGGCAGGTTAAAGCAAGAATGAGTGCCCAGGCGTGTTCTGCCACGCGCTCTGCTCCTCCGCCAGGCGTATTGGTGAGAATGATCCCACGCTTTTTTGCCTCCTCAACATTAAAATTATTAAAACCGATCGCGAAGTTAGCAAAAATCTTAACCGACGGTGCTGCATCCATAACCTCGCCATCGATTGGATCAGTTAGAAGCGTCAAAACTCCGTCGTACGTTTTAGCTTTGAGAGCTGTGATGAGTTCCTGCTTCGTGAGCGGTCGGCTATGCGGACTTACATCAACCTCAAACCCTTTATCCTGAAGCATTTTAATGCCGACCTCCGGGATCTGCCGGGTAATAAAAACCTTTGCCATATTACAATGGATTTACAATATTATACTCATTTGATGTTTTCGCACCGAAACTGCTCGCCACTTCAGCCACCTGACGAACAATGAAACCGCCGACTGCACAGGCTATAACAACTGCGAGAACAATCTTGAAAAAACTTTTAGCGGTTGCTGGATTTTCTGATCGAAATTTAAATCCCGTAACAAGCCCCCATATAAAGGCTGAAAGCATAGTTAGAAAAAAATAACTTAATTCAGAAAGATCTGCTGATGGTTGACGACCCATATTGATAACGAAAGGAATTATCAGCAGTAGCACTGCGGTTACAATCCAATACACCAAACCAAACTTTTTCATATTTGAATTAATTAATGTTATTAAACAACTTCAATTTCTCCTCGACAACTTTCTCGACGCTACTAATCGAATCTTTCAAAAACTTATACGGAGCAACCTCTTCAGGATTTTCCTGCAAACCTTTCATCAAGCCTTTCTTGTAGGCAACACGGATTTCGGTATTGATGTGCACTATAGAAACGCCGTTTGCGATCGTGCATTTAAAGTCATCAGGTGAATTTCCTGAGCCGCCATGCAGAACCAACGGAACACCAGCTGCCGCACGAATTTCAGCAGTTCGTTTTACATTGAGCGCTGGATCATGCCCACCCTTAAGCATACCGTGGATGTTTCCGATCGCCGGAGCAAGTAAATCAACGCCAGTTTCTTTAACAAAACGCGCTGCATCTTCGGGTTTGGTGAGAAATTCCTCCGAAAGATTCACGCCCTCCGGAATCTTGTCCAAAACCTTTGATGACTTTCCGATAAAACCGAGTTCGGCCTCAACAAGAATGTCAGGATTTACCCCGCGCGCGTATTCAACACACTGTTTCGTCACTTTAAGATTCTCTTCGAACGGCAATTCAGTTCCGTCAAAAATAACTGCATTAAAACCAGCATCAACCGCTTCTTTCACTTTTTCAAATGAGTAGGTGTGGTCAGCGTTCAAAAAAATGGGATATTGAAATTCATCACGAATACTTTTGACCACGGCTGCCACCTGCTTCACACCAAAAAAACTGCGCTCCCCCTCTGAAACACCGATAATGATGGGGAGATTGAGTTTTTGTGCGGCACGGAAAATTCCCCACAAAGCCTCGAGATTTGAGACGTTAAAGTGTCCTATTGCCACTTTTTTATCTGAAGCCTCTTTGAGGCACTGGCGCAGAGTTTTCATCCCAATAATTGTATCACAAAAGAAAAAACGCTCTCGTCAGTGATGACGAGAGCGCAACGCAGCCGAAAGGATTTCCTTTAGCCTTATGGGTTCAATGCACTGGCACACGGCCTCGAGGCTTGAAACCCACAGATTCTGTCACAGGTGCGAAGCATAGTGGCCCGCACGGGAACATACTTGGGAAAACTCCCAGATCAGCAGGGTAATGCGGTCCCGCTTTGGAACCACTTATCCTTGACCTGCAAGTTGGAAGATCCCGCAACCCCGCTTTGCGCCGAAGCGCATCGGTTTAGGCTATTCAAAGGGCTCATGAAACCCCTGAATCATTATTATTTTCTTGGAACTCACAATCGGCCGGAATAGATACTACTCCCCACGACCTTAAAGTCAAAGGTCGACACATGGTATAATTTTTGCATGTTTGGAATGAAAAAATCTGTCGATTTTCTTGCTATTGGTGACATCACTACTGACGCATTCATTCGCATCAAAGAAGCGAGTGTCCATTGCGGCCTCAACAAAGATGAGTGCGAAATCTGCATGAAATTTGCCGAAAAAATTCCGTATGAATTTGTAGAAGTGATCAAAGGTGTCGGAAACAGCCCCAATGCATCGGTCTCAGCCGCACGTCTCGGTCTTGAGAGTGGCATCGTAACCAACATTGGCGATGATCAAAATGGTCGCGAATGCATTGAAGCGCTTGAAAAAAGTGGTGTTAACACGCAGTATGTCCTTAAACACAACGGAACACTGACCAACTATCACTACGTTCTCTGGTATGAAGACGAGCGCACCATTCTCGTCAAACATGAACACTATGACTATCATCTACCGAAGTTTAATCCGCCACCTAAATGGATCTACTTAAGTTCAGTTGGCGGTGGGACCGAAGAATACCATGATGAAATTGCAAAATATTTGAACGAACACAGCTACGTCCGACTGGCATTTCAACCGGGAACATTTCAGATGCGTCTCGGCTATGAACGACTCAAAGAAATCTACAAGCGAACTGAAGTTTTTGTCTGCAATGTCGGCGAAGCAAAACAAATTCTCAAAAAAGAAGGCGAAATTAAGGAATTACTGCGTGGGGTCCGCGAACTTGGACCCAAGATCGTTCTTATCACTGACGGACCGCGTGGTGCGTATGCGTTTGATGGCACTGATTGCTGGTTTATGCCACCTTACCCTGACCCGCAACCACCCTACGAACGCACCGGCGCCGGTGACGCGTTTGCTTCAACCTTTGCTGCTGCGCTCGCGCTCGGCAAATCGGTGAAAGAGGCTCTTATGTGGGCGCCGATTAACTCGATGTCAGTTGTTCAGTACACGGGGGCGCAGAAAGGACTTCTCACGCGAGAACATCTTGAAGACTTCCTTAAAAAAGCACCGGCGGATTATCAGCCTAAAAAGATAAACTAACATGAAAGAATCTGGCCATGTACAACCTGAGAATGAGGAGGCACACTATGCTGCGGAAACAGCAGAGATTATTGATCGTACACTTGCGACAGCTTACGAGACAGGTGTTAAAAAATTGTCTCTGGAGGAAAAAGCTTTAACTGACCAGCACGGCAAACTACTGTTTGCATATCCCCGCATAGTGGTACGGATCCAAGAACTTGAGAATGAAATGGCCCGCCTCAAGGAACACGAAAATGAACCTGAATACAGTGCGCTTCATCAAGAATGGAACGATCTGCAAGATCAAAAAAGAGAAAATATTGCCGAACGTGAAAAAGTTCTTCACGAGCGCGACGTTATGCTCAATAAACGCCTTGAGTCACTACAGGCATCAACCTTTACTCTTCCTCCCGACGAGCTCGAAAACAACTAAACCGTCGGGATTTTTTCCCCAACGTATGCAAACCGTGGCTGTTTTTTGTTTTCCCAGTTTACTTCCTCCAAAAACATAGCAATTGACCGAACCCAAAATTTTGCAGGACTTCCCTCATAGAGTGGCTCGTACAAAACCAAATCTTCCATCGTCTCAGAGTGCTTTGCAACTCCGTGTACGCGGTAGTACTTTTTATTTTTAAAATGCTGATAGATGCCCAGCTTTGGTTTCTCCATACTAGCCTAAAATAGCAAACAAGTGCTGCATAATTCTCTCCTTGCCTAACTCATCGTCTACTTTTCTTTTTTCAAACTCTGTCTGATATTCTTCTGCTTCTTTAACAACGGCATCGAACCTTCCTTTGATCAGATCATACTCAGGTGGCGTCATCATTTCTCTTCCGTAGAAATCTATCGTCTGCCCGATTGTTCCCATCTGATTTAAGAGCGACTCAACCCAACTATTACGGTCCTTGGTTCGCTTGGCTGACACAGTGATGCCTTCTTCAACATCGGCAAGCGTCGCATAGAGGACCCTCTTCCATTCAGGTATCTCCACTTCCACTTCAAACGCTTGAGCTCCCTCAAAAGATTCTTTCATAGTTAATTATTTTCGCTTTAAGACTTTTTTAACAGCCGCTTCGATATGCGTTTCACCCACCCCAATAGAATTTCTTGCATTCAGTGAACCTAGGTTCATTTTAACTTTATATTCCATGTCTGATCTAGTTTTAAATTTTATATGGTTCGAAATTCTAACGAGGTAAATTCCATAGTGCTCCATAAGCTCATCGGGCTTGCCCATTCAACTTTTACTTCCCGATTTCCTTTTCAAAACCTTGCGAATAGCACTCTCTATATGATCTTCGTCCATTCCATAATGTTGTAAAAGTTGTTCGGGAGTTCCGGACTGCCCAAACTTATCATCAACCCCAACAAACTCAATTGGTGTTGGCATCTCACGGGCAAGAAATTCCGCAATTGCCGATCCCATTCCTCCATGAATCTGGTGTTCCTCGACAGTAACGACTGCCCGCGCATCTTTCACATGACGAAGTACGGTTGATTCATCTAAGGGCTTCACCGTCGCAAGATTCAAAACCGTGATACCGATTTTTGCAGCCTCAAGTTTTTTTGCAACCAGGAGTGCTTTATGAACCAGAGCACCCGTTGCAATAACAAGCACATCAGCAGTACCCGTAACCGGTTGCCAAAACACTTGCGCCTTCCCTATCTCAAACGGCGTATCAATGGTTGTCATAATCGGCGTCTTCTCACGCGCCAAGCGGATATAAGTTGGATCTTTGGTCTTAGCCGCAGCAATTGTTGCCTTCTTTGCCTCGATCGAATCACAGGGCGAAATCACCACCATCTTTGGAATAACACGCGTGATCGCCATGTCCTCAATTGCCTGGTGCGTGCCACCATCAGGACCAACAGAAATACCTGCGTGTGAACCGGCAATTTTTACCGGCCGATCGTTATAGCAAATCGTTGTGCGAATCTGTTCCCAGTTTCGGCCCGGACTAAACATCGCATATGACGTAATGAACGGAATCTTTCCCATCGCGGCCATGCCGCTTGCGACGCTCGCTAAATTCTGCTCGGCAACACCAATTTCAATAAAACGTTGCGGAAATTTTTTCGCAAACAAATGCATCTGGGTTGATTCGGTAAGGTCAGCACAAAGCCCAACGACATTAGGGTCAGCCTCTCCGGCCGCCAAAAGTCCCTCGCCGAAACCTTTTCGGATCGGCACTTGCTCGACATCTTTATCAAAGATTTTACTATTTAATTTTACAAATTGATTTATCATTTTAATCGGCAACTTCTTCCCATTCAACATCAGAGGCAAACGCGTTAGCTGCCCATCCCGTTGTCCTCTTACCACTCGGATCATCACCGTATTTTTGCTTTCTTGTGCACTTAATGATTGCAATTCTCCTTTGACCTTTATAATCAGGTGGGTGCTTCTTGCTAATCCCCCCTTCTCTAAATGCCTTCATAAAATTTGCCTTTCGAGTAAACTTATACTCATCGGCCTCTTCGCTTAAATCAATTTTTAACATTAGATTCTCATCCTTAAGTGTCATTAAAAAGTCATGCCACTTCAATGACCCATGCTCCTCTGCCATGATTCTCTCATAATCAGAGCTAATATCACGGTATATAGGCTCCTGTTCAATATTTTCGGGTTGCTCGTTATTCATGTTCAGCCTTAATTTTACCTCCCCATGTTCGTAAAGCCCGCAAAGCGATCTCAGCCTCTTCTTTGTTGGGCGGTTTGCCATGCCATTCAAACATTCGTTCAAACTCGGGAACACCTTTTGAAGCGATCGTGTTCGCAATAACGACTGACGGCTTATCGAAGACTGCCTGCGCCTGACCAACAGCATCGTCAATCATTTTAAAATTGTGCCCGTCAATTTCCTGCACATGCCAGTTGAACGAACGCCATTTATCAGCCAGAGGATTTAGTGGCATCACGTCCTCGGTAAAACCGTCGATCTGAATGTTGTTGCGATCTACAAACACGGTGACATTTTGAAGCCTCTCTTTTCCCGCAAGCATAATGGCCTCCCAATTCTGACCCTCATCAAGCTCACCGTCGCCCGTAAGACAGTAGAACTGTCGTGATGAGGTTTTGCCTTTATCGATCCTGTCGGCCAATGCCATTCCAACCGATTGTGAGAGTCCGCTGCCAAGTGGCCCTGAGCTCGATTCTAGTTCGGGCATAAACTCCCGATGCGGGTGACCTTGAAAACGCGAGCCAAACTTGCGCAATGTTTTCTTGAATTCATCTACCGGAAAATACCCCGCGTGTGCCATGGTGGCATAGAGAACCGGGCATATATGACCGTTTGAGAGCACAACACGATCACGCTCTTCCCATGATGGATTCTTTGGATCGTGTTTGAGTGCGTGAAAATAGAGATAGGTGAAAATATCGGCCATGTCCAAGGGGCCGGCGGTGTGCCCCGACTTCGCTTCAAGCAAAGCCTCGATAATCGACTGACGAATTTCGTTTGCCTGCAATTCCAGCTCTTTTATTTTTGTATCAGAAAGTGACATTTATGAAAGTGTTGAAAGTTCCTCAATTACTGTTCGCGGATTTTCCGCGGTAAAAATTGCTGAACCAACAGCAAGTCGGCTTGCTCCGGCGGAAACAAGCATCGGTGCCGTTTCAAGATTCACCGCCCCGTCAACACTAATTATATAGTCGGGCTCCTTCATTCTCAATTCACGAATTTTCCCCAATACGCGCTCATCAAAAGGCTGACCCTGAAAACCTATCTTTTCTATCCCCATAAACTGAACAAAATCGAGTTCATCGAGATAGGGGTAAATAGTTTCGTTTGGTGTTCCCGTGCTAAGGGCTGCACCAATTTCAATACCGATTGAATCGTTGGCTGAATGCGGATACCGCTCACGCAAGCTTTTCAAAAGTGCGCCGAAATCAGTAACGCTTTCTACATGAAGAATCACGCGCTTCGCGCCGGCCACCACCCAGTTGTCAACCACCTTGTGCGGTTCAGAAACCATTAAATCTGCTTCGAAATCAAACTCGTCCCAGAGTGGCAGTCCTTTTTCTTCCCTCAAAATCTGTGCAAAAGGACCGTTAGGACTTTCATTCATCGGCCAATTTCTCTCAGGTACAAATTTTCCGTCCATGACATCGATCTGAACACTGGCGACTACGCCTTTAACCAGCTCCAGTTTTTCCTGAAGATCCGTAAAACTTGTCGGCATAATGGCAGGGATGATTTCAATCATTGTGATGTTCCGACAAGTCAGACTTGTCGGATATAGTATCTATTTTTTGTAATCGTCGGACATGGCGCTCATCATTTGAAAATGGTGTGTCGAGCCAGAGTTTCACAGCTTCTTTTGCTTCAGTTTCATTTAAAAAGCGCGCGCCGAGAGAAAGAATGTTCGCATTATTATGTTGCCTCGCTGTTTCAATTTCATGGGGAATCTCGCGGCCATCTTTCGGCTCATATTGGCCATTGAAAACGATTGCCCGAACTCCTTTTAGGCGATTCGCGGCCATTGCCTCACCTTGTCCGGAGCCGCCAATAACTATCCCTCGGAGTACCTCGGGATCGCCCGCTACGGCGCGAGCAACTGGAATAATAAAATCAGGGTAATCATCGCCTGGCGTAAGTTTGAATGCACCCTTATCTTCAACCTCATGCCCCAAATCACGCAAAAATAGCACCAATTTTTCTTTCATCTCAAACCCCGCATGATCTGCTCCGATAAAAATTTTCATTACGATGAAATAGCTCCCGAAATACTTCGATTGCGACGTATTCTCTTTTCTACAAAAAACCCGACAAGGCAAATAGTAGCCGTAGGCACAATCAGAGCTAACCCAAAAGTCATGGTGACTATCAAAGGCACTAAACCAAAAGCTTCATACAGATGACTGGTGAATACGACCCCTATATTTGAGTCTCCACTTTTTTGTAACTCGATACTCATTGCCATCCCTAGCACCAGAACAATGCTAACAATTAACCCTACAACGAACCATTTTAGAAATAATTTCATATTTGTTTATTTACTCCCCGCCTTAATCACATGCTCCACCAACGTATATGTGTACCCCATCTCGTTGTCATACCAACCAAGAACCTTAACGAGATTCCCTCCGACAACGCGCGTAAAGGCGAGGTCGGCAATTGAAGCATGAGGATTGCCGATGATATCGCGAGAAACAAGCTGTTCTTCGGTGACGGTAAAAATTCCTTTCCAGCGAGGGCTTGCTGCCGCCTTTTTCAAAATTTCGTTCACCTCCTCTGCCGTCGTGTTTTTCTTCGAAATAAAAGTGATATCAACAATTGACCCTGTCACTACGGGCACACGGATTGAAATTCCATCAAAGAGACCTTTCAAGTGAGTCATGATTTTTGTGACTGCGATCGCCGCACCGGTTGAAGATGGAACCAAATTCATTGCCGCCGCTCTTCCCTCTCGATAATCCTTCTTTGCCGGGCCGTCTACCAACGACTGACTCGCCGTATAACCATGAACCGTATTCAAAAGCGCCTTCTCAATGCCAAGCGCCTCGTCGAGAATCACGAGCAACGGTGAACCAGCATTTGTCGTGCATGAAGCGTTTGAACTAATCTGACAGCCTTTCAATTTTTCCTCATTCATCGCCATCAAAACTGTCTCGCCTTGAATTGGCGATGCCGGGTCGTCTTTAATCGGTGCCGAAACCACCACACGCTTCGCGCCTGCGTCCAAATGCATTTTTGCTTTCTCGCTTGAAGTGAAAAGTCCGGTTGATTCAACAACTACGTCAATCTTCAAATCTTTCCACGGAAGTTTGGTCGGATCCTTCTCACTAATGTATTTCACTTCCTTCCCGTCGATGATAAAACCTGAGCCGTCAGGTTTTGCAGCAACCTCAAAATCACTCGTGCCGTAGGCGGTGTCATATTTCAAAAGATAGGCCATATTCTTGATATCGCCCAGGTCATTAACCGCCACAACATTGATCTCTTCTCGCTTAAGCGAAACTTTTAAAAATGCCCGTCCGATCCGCCCAAACCCATTGATTGCTACGTTAATCATAAAACAAGATAAATTATAGAGATTATTGTATCAAATAAATTGCTGAAATTATTTAATAGCACTATTCCGACAAGTCAGACTTGTCTAGACAAGTCTGACTTGTCGGAATAGAATTGTTGTTATGAGAAAGGA
Organism: uncultured Candidatus Saccharibacteria bacterium; assembly: GCA_964350935.1. Classification (GTDB taxonomy): domain Bacteria; phylum Patescibacteriota; class Minisyncoccia; order Phycocordibacterales; family CAYGLL01; genus CAYGLL01. The sequence goes on from CAYGLL010000013.1 coordinate 20,720, forward strand.
ACCTTATGGCATTGGATCATACGTGCACGTTATAAAGCGAGGTACACGCGGCCTACCTATCGTTCATGATAAGGATGACCGCAGACGTTTTTTGCTTATGCTCCGGCATTTTAATGACACACATCAACCCAGTGACTGGTTTCAAGATGTGCGCAATGAAAAACTTGAAGATACCCTAGAACGACCCGAACGCTGGCCTACTCAAAACAAACTCGTCAATATTCTAACTTTTTGTCTTTTAGATAATCATTTTCATCTCTTACTAAAAGAAACCCGGGAAGGCGGTATTTCAATTTTCATGCAGCGGTTGGGCACCGGACTGGCGCGTTACTACAATGAAAAATACCAACAACAAGGAAGTATTTTTCAGGGATCGTACAGATCAAAAACGATACACGACACAAATTATCTCAAATCAGTTAGCGCTTACATCCAGGTAAAAAATGCTTTCGAGATGTTTCCTGGAGGGTACGAAAAAGCAAAAAATAATTTTGACAAAGCCTTTACATGGGCGCTTGAATATCCCTATTGTAGCCTGGGAAATTACGCGGGCAATCTATCGTCCCCTATTATTGACGGCGATGTTCTTCAGGAAATTATACATTCTAAAGAATATAAAAAATTTTCTAAAGAATTCGTGGAGGGTCGCCGACCTGCAGAAGTAGCAAATGACGAAATTCCCTTTGAGTAAAGCTAAAGCGCAAGCCGTTTTCTGACAAGTCTGACTTGTCAGTGGTAGGGTTGACAAAAATAGAAATTAAGATAGTCTGCGGAAAGAAACCCCAACCAAGGCTGAAATTTGAAAAAAAAACACAATCCCACACCTCTCTACGTCGAACGTTTTGCGAACAGAAAGATGTCCCCGGTGTACCTCGACGACGTCGAATACACCCGAGCAACTCAATGCTTGGTACTTCTGTGTGCAGACGTGCTCATCATCAGCAAAGACCGGAAAACATTCTACCTCGCACGGCGCAAATCACGACCGGCAAAAGACTGGTGGTGGTTTATTGGCGGACGACGAAAATTTGGCGAACTGCCCACAAAAAGCCCCCAGCGCTGTTTTGAGCGAGAAACCGGGCTGCGGATTTCCGCAAAGCGATTTCAGTATGTAGTAACCAACGAATACTTCTTCGTTGACCGACAGCAAGAACCGCAGGATGCTGGAACGCACTCGATCGCTCAAACGTACGTGGTCTACCTCTCCGAGAAAGAAATTCGGCGCATCAAACTTGATCCGAAGGAATATCACGACGGCGGCCTCCGAAAGTTCACCTTTATGAATCTCCGAAAACCCGGTCTTCGACATCCGGTAAGAGATACTGTCCGAAAAATTCTGGTTCGGTGAAACTCAAACCAAAGGAACGCATATGCTCAACTGGTTTAGGAAGCTCATCAGCCCCAAAGACCCTCGTGAGATGATTCGTGAGGAAGCAGGAAAGAAAAAACGAAAAATCCTTCTCTCGTACTCGTGGACACTCAAGTTCATGAACCGCAAGGGTTTTAGCGCTGACTTCTTTCGCGACAACCTCTACTACTTCGGAACTGACCGTGATCTCGTCATGGCTGACGAATGCCGCGGTCCCCTGCAGACCTTCATGCGAGACAACGGAATCCCTGTAATCCTCTTTATTGTTCTTCGACAAATACTCGAGAGAGCGGAAAAGGAGGGGCGTGTACTCTGGAAAAAACCCGGGCAACAAAAATCAGTGAGAGACCTCAGTGAGTTTCTGGTTCGACATGGGTACAAGCCCATTCCGGAAAAACATCTCGATACTCTCTACGAACACGAAAAGGTTCTTCGCCACCTTAATGGCACCGACCTCGCTGCGTTCTTTTAGAACAAAGCATTACACCGACGCGACACCAGTCGCGCCGGTTTTTTCATATTTTAAAAAACCGGCGCGCACATGCTGCCGGTTTCTAAAAAACTACTCTTGTTTTGTGCCTAACTCTTCTTTTCGCTTCTCAATGAAAGCGCGAACTTCTGGTGGTACTACCATCGGAACGTAATTCCGACTGTTGGTGCGGCCGAATGCTGGCGCAATGGGTGCTTGACCATTCAAAATTGCCAAGTCGCATGCCTCCATCGCCTCAGTAACAGTGATCTCGTCTTCTGGCAACGAAAACCGCTTGCGAAACCGTTCGGCAACCTCGGGACCGTATTCTTTTTCAACCTGAACCGAAAACTCTTGAACTGTCATAACAAACCTTTCTCTTTTGACGTTGGTTTCCCATGAAAGTATAGCATAACAACGTATTGACAAATTTGAATAGAATCATTAACGTTACATCAGGCAATTTAAAACTATGACGACTGTTCATCTGACGGTAAACACCCGCAAGACCTACGGCGATGAGGCAAAAGAAACCTCGGTCGGAATCTACGAAATTGAAAACATTTCTGAGTTTAAAGTAGCAGTTGAAAACGCCTCTCTTGAGCTTAACAAAAATCCGTGGATCGCGCCGATTGATCGCCCAAGAATTTTTCGGGAAAAGCTCGAAGCATGTGGATTTTCAAGCATTTCAGTTGAGACAATCTTTGCTCCAATCTTTTAAACCCTAACCGAGATCTAGCTATCTCGGTTTTTATTTTAGTACTTCTTCAAATAACGTTTTCAAAACGCCAGGGTTAGCTGAGCCTTTTGATTTACGCATTCCCTGCCCAACGAGAAACATGAGCGAGGCGACTTTTCCGGCCTTGTATTCGGCAACCGCTTTTTCATTCTCTTTGATGACTTCCTCGACAACTTTTTTGAGTGCGCCGGTATCACTTTGTTGTCTATAATTTTTAGAAACCACGGATAAATCGCCACCCTTTTCAAAGACTTCTGTTATGGAATCTTTGGCGCCGCGAGAAGAAATTTCATTAGTAAGTGCTCGAACCATTACCGTAGCCAGACCCTCAGGTGTGATATTTTTTAAATTTTTGTCTCCAAATTTTGAAACAAGACCAACTATATCTGCTGCAATATAATTTGCCGCTAAAGTTATTCCGGTACCTGAATACTTCTTCCCCATATCTTTGAGCGTTCCCTCAAAAAGGTCCCCGAACCGTTTATCAGAAACAAAAATCTGCGCCTGTTCAGCAGTTATACCTGAAGCCATATATCGCGCCCGCTTCTCCCACGGTAATTCAGGCAACTCTTTTTTGAGGGCCTCGTGCGAAAACTCTGGGATTTCGGAAATGTAAAACTTTGGAATATCGGGGTCTGGGAAATAGCGGTAGTCGTGAGAATCCTCTTTGGTTCGCTGACTGAAAGTTTTTCCCTTATCCTCGTCCCAGCCGCGCGTTTCCTGAACCATTTTTTCGCCCGCTTCCAAGAGTTTAATATGCCGCGCAACTTCAAACTCAATCGCGCGCTCCACTGAGCGGAAGGAGTTCAAATTTTTAACCTCGACTTTCGTACCAAATTTCTTCGGATCGGTCGAGACGGAGATGTTCGCCTCGACGCGCATCTCACCCTTTTCCATGTTTGCCTCGGCTACTCCAAGCGTACGAAGTAATAGCTGAAGTTCGCGTGCAAAATCCCCCGCCTCTTTGGCAGAATGAATTACAGGCTCAGTTACAAGCTCCATCAAAGGAACGCCGGCACGGTTGAAATCAACCAAACTAAAATCTCCCTGATCGTGGGACGAACTTGCGGTGTCTTCTTCAAGATGAACACGCGTGATCTCGATGCTGTTAAGTTTTCCTCCTTTCACCAACGGATATTTATACTGGCTGATCTGATATCCCTTTGGAATATCGGGGTAAAAATAATTCTTTCTATCAAATTCGGTAAAATCGGCGAGTTCAGATCCGAGTGCAACGCCAACTTTCAAAACATGCTTTACCGCTTCTTTGTTGACCGTCGGAAGTGTACCGGGATGGCCCATACAGATCGGGCAGACATTTACATTCGGCCGAGCTTCATCCGGATCATTTTTAGAGTTGCAGAACATTTTCGTCTGCGTTTTAAGTTCGGCATGGATCTCGAGACCGATCGTTGTTATATAGGTTTTCTCTGCCATATCGAGAGTAGTATAGCCGTAAAAGTGAAAATAAAAAAGCAGACCTTGCTTGTTAAGAAAATTATTATTTTTGAACCTTCTTCATTTTCGCGCCAAGAAGCTTGGTGAGTTTGTCCGAGAGAGCTTTAATAGCATCAAGATCGTACACAGAGACTGTTAAAACATTAGAGTTATATTTCTTGACTGCAGCAACCGCCTTCTTTATATCCGCAGGCGTTGAAAGATCGGTCTTGGTTAAAATAACAATCTCCTTCTTTTCCAAGAGAGATGGATCAAATTTGCCAAGCTCTTCACGAATAGTTTTGTACACCCCAATGAGAGCTTTGTTTTCAAGTGAAAGGCAATGAAGAAGCATTTTAGTGCGACTGATGTGTTTCAAAAATTTATGGCCGAGCCCTTTTCCCTCGGCCGCCCCCTCAATGAGTCCCGGCACGTCAGCCAAAATGTACCCGTAAAAATCGCCGAGATTTGGTTCGAGCGTCGTAAACGCGTAACTTCCCACCTTCGCCGTTGCGCGTGTAATTGCATTTAAAAGCGATGATTTACCGGCGTTTGGTAATCCAATTAAACCTGCATCAACGATAAGTTTGAGCTCAATATGGAATTCGGTGCTGTCGCCTTCAAGTCCGGGTGTGCTTTGATACGGCGTAACATTGGTTGAAGCTTTAAAGTGTTCGTTGCCGAGCCCGCCGCGTCCGCCTTCAAGCAATCGTTCTATTTGCCCTTCTTCCAAAAGTTCATACGTCCAACCGGTTTTTTCGTTCGTAATAACTGAACCGATAGGAAAATCGATGTAGAGATCTTCTCCGTTTGCACCATGACGGCTATTGCGCTCACCGGCACCTGCGCGCCCAGCTTTAAACTCTTTAACACCACGATATTTCGCAAGAATGCCGATATCACGAACAGCGCGGGCGAAGATATGCCCACCGCGCCCACCGTTGCCACCTGACGCACCGGAAAACTCCTTTCCCTTCTCATGGCGCCAGCGAACAACGCCTGCGCCTCCATGGCCGGCCCGCGCGCGTATGGTGATTTCGTCGACAAACATAAGTTAGGAAATAATAATTAATACTAGTAAATAGAGAATACAGGAAAAATGAAAAAAGAAAAGCGGCCTCACTTGTGGAGGCCGCGGTCATTCAGGCGCGACTGAGGCGGTGGAAAAGATTACCCAATTTCCAAAGCGTACGACGAACGAAGCTTTTCTGTCGTCTGAGTTCATCCGGAGTAGCCGGACGAAGAGTGTGCTCGGGAAATCTCCCCGGAACAGCGTAGCGAAGATTAGGGGCGGCGTTGCCACGCCTTGTCCAGAAGAGACCCTGTCCCGGTGGCCGATTCGAAGGCGGAATTGAAATACGAACAGTCATTTTCTTAGCAGGAGTACTCACGGAGAATCCTTTTGTTAAAGGTTTTGATCTGTTCCCACTCTACTACTTTTTTGATGACTGCGCGAGTGCGCGCTTGGCAAGTTCAATCGCACCTTCCTTAGAACCTGCAACAGCGGTGAACACATTATTATGACAAAAGATGGCATCCGGTACGCCCGAAACTTCTGCAAGATCTTGATCACGCTTCCCTGCCCAGGAATTAGGAAAATCTTTACGGTTTTTAAACTCAAATCGATTTACACGAACAGCAGCCGCTTCCCACTTTCCATCATTTCGCGGATGTACCACAAAAAGGGGCTCTGGGAATTCACCTAACACTTCGCTCCAGGGATAGTCATCGTCGAGGATAATTATTTTTTTGTCTGCAGATCTGCCATATATTTCTTTCACTTTATTCATACCCTCCAGACGATCCGTGGCTCGATGAATTTCCCGCAGGAGAAGTTGCTTTGCAAAATTTACAGCTTCGCTAAATTGAGCATCCTCATCTGTGCCCTTCTCTTTCCATGTCGGACGGAATGAAAAAATCACGCTATCAATCATATAGGGATAAACATCAGGCAAAACGGTTTTGGCAAGTGAGAAACCGTTGTCATAGGCGTCCACCGACTGAACCAGTCTTTCTTCGATCATATTCGCAACCTCTTCTGATCCACAAGTCTCCGCACCAAATTTTTTCCAGACAAGTCCGAAGGCGGCGTAGGGAATGCCATTCTCACGCTTCCCGGCACCACCAGCTTGGTGATGGTCAAATAAATTTTTCTCGGCATCATACGCAGCACCGACATCGAATACAATATCGCCGGTTTTAATCATCTCTGGATCGCGGGTGCGGATAACTTCTACCTTTCCATCATGCAAAAGAGAAAGCGTTGCCGTCGCAAACACATCGTCTGCATGAAAACTGCCGTTGTGAGTTATGAGTTTTTTCATGTTTGAAATGGTAACACATCTTTCCAAAACTTGACAATTAGTGGATTAAATGTAAATTCAAGACGGATTTATGAACCTCAAAAAGAACCTATGAAACTTTGTGTCGTCTTTAGATGCGTGGTAAATATTTACGAGCTTGAAAAAAACTACGGCGGATCAATCTCGTTAGCGCTGCCGGATTCCGGCAAACCACAGACGTATTACTTTCTCGTTCTCAATCCTTATGCCGGCCCCGGCGCTGAGATGGGCTTGTACGTGGATCAGGAAAGATCCAGATTGTATGCAGAAGCGGTGGGGGTTGGTTTTATCGGAATGAATCCACGTACCACGAAACCGATGACTGCCTACGATTTCAGTAAAAACAAAAATCCGGAACGTAATCCAGTCATTTTTGTCCTGGCCCAAATCATTTCGGAAGCAATTTACCGCAGTGAGGTAAAATTGGGCACCGGCAGAGTCGAACATGTTGCAGGAGTCCCGTCAGTTACCTTCACTCATACATGGGAACATGAATGCACGGGTGAAACTGAAGAAGAGTACGCCCGAGCATTCATCAAAGCATTCGAATGAAAGAAAAGATCACCTTCCGCGAATACGTTCTTCCAACCAAGGACCCGCAAACCGGCGTGGAGGAACGCGGCGAATACCTCGGCTCATTTAAGAAAACATTTGTGGGCGCGTCAGTTTCAGAAATTAACGATCAAATCGTTGCCTTTCTTAAAAAACACGCCGAAGAGAATCAGGTAGACGTTCGGGTCTGGCAGGGGCAGTAAAACTCTACACAGCGCGCAACCCCTGGTTGCGCGCTTTTTCATTTTAAAACAGATCTGTAGACACAAGGGACTATTCGTGTAGTATAAAACTTGAACAAGTGAACCTTAATAATGAAAGGTGCTCATGCCAAAGACGTCTAAACCTCGAAGCAAAAAACCGATCACACAAACAAAGACCGCAGTAATGGCAGTTGGATCGAAAATCAATATATCGGACAACGAGGGTTTCATTGAAAAGACCACAGTGCTCTCCCTAACACCAGGACGCGCTGGTCTACCCAAAGAAATCAGCGTACGAAGTGCGCGATCAGGAAAAACCGTAGAGTTTGCTTTCTTCCACGATCACCAAAAACCTGAAAACAGTTACTGGAAAATGCTTTTCCCTGATCCCATGACCGGAGCGAGAGTCTTTAGTCAGCGTGCGCCCAATTTGAAAATCGAAGTTGTCCCGTAGCCCTCCCAAACCGACCACTCTCTTGAGTGCTCGGTTTTTTAATATCCGAATTGAGCACGGCGGAGCCGTTCCATTAACCTCATGATGAAAAAAGCGTTTTTTGAAGACTAGCGAGCGCGGCTGGCGCGAGCTCGAGGAATTTGCCAGCGGGCGAATATCCGTGCTTCAAAAATGCTTTTTGAAGACCTTTACTCCTTAATCGGGTAACACATCTCGCAAATGCCGAGATCTTCCAATTTTTCCAGATAACAAATCACCGTAAACACAAATTCCGAATGACTCCACGTCAGAGGTGCGACTGAAAGCTGATGACCAGTTTCAGGATGCAGCTGCTCAGAGAGAATACCGGAAGGCAGCGCGTGCTCACACACCCACTCAAGACCTTTGATCGCCCTTGCTAAGTCTTTCTCATTCTTTGCAACCGCAATGTCATGCTGCAAAAACCATAGTGCACAGATGAACCATGGATTTCCCGGAGAGTTTGATTCAGTGCGATGATACATATCTCCCGCATACCGGGCTACTCCAAACCCGTCAGAACCCTGCAACGCGGCCCGCGTTGTTTTAATCGCCTTGAGCAACCGCTCGTCAGTTGGCGATACTACACCGAAACGAAATACACCGTATGCGCTCGATGAATCGATAGTTCGATCCATCGTAATAATGTCGTCCTTAACATTGATATGTTTATAGAATGATTTCTCATCTGCATTCCATAAATATTTTAAAATAGCCCGCTGAACAACTTCAGCCGCGCCATGATACTCGCGCGCATCATCCTGCTTGCCCAAAAGTTCGGCGAACCGTGCAGCGGCTTCCAACGCTCCGTACACTGAACTTGCGGTGAAGGTTGAAATACCGAATTTCTCTTCCCATAAATCATAGCTGGCGGCTGGCAAACCAGTTTTTCGCTCGCGAAAACGCACCAAAAATTCAGCGGTACGCTTAATAAATGAGTTATAAATATCCTCAATGAATTCCAAATCTTTGGTGATACGATAGTGTTCCCAGAGCGCAAAGAGGACGAGCGCCGATTCATCTTCCTGAATCGCATACTGAGGTTTGCCATCTTTAAACCAGGGGTGCCATGAGCTTCCGAGTGACTTATCTGAACGATATTTGTGAAAGAGATATCCCTCGCGCGATATTACCTCGTTACAAAATGAGAAAAAACGAGTCGCGGTGTCAAAATAACCGGCCTTATCAAGTGCGAGCGCAACGAGGGCACCATCACGTGGCCACATGTAGGCATAGGTGTCTTTTCCGTACTGAAACATGTCCCAATCCCCTGACGCAATAATTGAGCCGTGCTTGTCAGCGTGTGTTCGGATAATGAACAACGATTTTTTAAAAAGCTCAACGACGGGTTTCGCCAGACCGTGAAAAGTGAAATCGCGTTTATTGACCCATGCGCGCCAGAAATCGCGTGTTGATTTGATCACATGATCCGGTGTTTTGATGCGAACATACTCCTGAAGCACAGCTGCCTTCTCAATGGTCTCCGCTGCAACCAGCCAGTAAAAACATTCCATTTTTCCCTTTCCAGAAACCTGAGCATGAAATGAAATGGTCGAATCCACTGAGCCGTGCTCAATCGGATTTTTTGAGAGAACACCGTCTTCAGCATCACGCCATGTCCCCTCTTTGCCGTCTGCGTTAAAAACCCCCACCGAATAGTCATCGAACTGCTTATGCTCAATTTCACCGCCGACTAAAAAGACTCGCCGACCTCGATAGTGAATAACTGCCTTTAGTTTCGGATCATAGTAAGCCGTTGCTGCGTAGTTTGTTTCTGCAATCTGAAACTCTTGATTAAAAAAGAGGACGATCTCGCGCGCATCATCACGCAGGTTTTTTATCTCAACGCGACGAATGAATACATTTTTTTCATTATAGACCGCATCAACAAACACAAGTTCAACTCCGGCAATTTCGTTTCGGGCATGAATCTCTGCCGCCAGAGTTTCTTTTACGTAATCAATTTTAATTTTCCAGGAAGAATCCGTGAACCAAAACATTTTTCCGTCGGCAAACACACCCAGGCGATGGATAGTACCGCGGCCAACATGATTTTCAATCCCCACGTACGGATAATAGAGATCGCGAACCTGTGCGCGATCATCGTAACAGATGAGCATTGAACCATTTCCAAGAACTAAAGATTTGGACATTTTAAATAGGGTGCTAGGTTTTAGGATTTAGGGAAGAACCAATCTTTCGGTTGTTGAATTTTCCGTAGAGCAAACCCAAAAACATAAATACAAGCACTGTCAGTATAACTTCTCCTTTATAGTAATAAAATATGTACTTCCACTCAGAACAAGGTATACCGATCTTTTCCCACCCACCATCATATAAACAAATTGGTGGTACAACTTCGCTAGTTGTCATAGTTACTTTAACCCAGAAAAAAACTAAACTGCCAAACAATCCAATAATTCCGCCCCTCAACCAATATCGTTTTTGCTTTGGCATTTTGAATTGTGCTACTTACAACTTTCTACTACCTACTTACTAGATAAACTTTGAAATTACTTTTATCATCTCCTTCTGCCCAACCACCACCTCAACCTTATCCGCACATTCAGAATCTAAGAGCACGTCGCGAATCCAGCGGGCAAAGTCATTGCCACTGCGCACCGTGTGAAAATCAAACTGCTCGGCGGTCATCTTTTCAATTGCATCATACAGTTCTTTGAGCGTCGCCACCGCAGGTCCGTCATGCACCCAAAACGCCCTCTCAGAAGGAACCTCCACCGGTTCGAGCAAATCTTTTACCTTAATTTTTTTAGTAAGTCGCATAGGTTTCTTTTTAACCTTAGTTTGCTTAGTCGTTTTTTTACGTTTTGGTGCTTGTTTCATTGTATCGAATGTACCTACCTCGTCACAAGATGGATACGTGTACTATCCGGGAGAGCGCCTTTTGGCCGTAGTTTCTCATCAAGACGTTCGCGCATATCATGGAGTACGTTCATATATGAAATAAAGGCATCATAGGGCGATTCGTAAGGATTAAAATACTTATGTACATCGCCGTCAGCAAACCATTTTGTGCACATATAGTAGAAATGGTCTGACGTCTGCAAGCGGCGCCAGTCTTCAATGAGCTTCTTGTCCCCCGTCGACAACACTTCCGCCTCCAAAGCATAAATAGCATTCAAAGCATCATGCTGGATTGGATTACCGCGCCAAGCAGAGAGATCTCGCTCAATGTCCGCCCACGAAAGATAATTCGGCACATCAAGTTCATCGCGTGCCGGAAAAAGTTGAACCGCTTCCGAGGGTGTTACGAACGTGTTATCTGGATGTTTCAAAATTTCTCCAGGCAGACTTTTCATAAACTCAAAAATTCCAGTGTCTTCCCATTGATGTTCGCCAAACGTCTCATAATCCATGAAGAGATTGACCACGTCGCCATTGCCATTAACGGCTGAGACCCACTCGGCAAACTTTGGTGCCTGGAGTGGCCACTCCTTCCAATCCTTCGATGAAAACCGGAACGCAATATCGTCCGAAAGTTTATAATTTTTTAGCAGGAGTTTTATTTTTTTGGCGCGTGGCGGTTTGTACAGAAAATTCGGACTTTTCCAGCCCAACACATGATCAGCTCCTTCGGCCAAAATTCCCTTATAACCCATTTTCTCGACTTCGAGACCAATCTCGTTCGAATAGATAAGCTCCGTGTTGCGAAATACCTTTGGTTCAACACCGAACAGCACTTTGACTTTCTTGCGATGAAGCTCGACCTGACTTTTAAACTCTTCTTTCGAATATAAAAATGCGAGTGAGTGGTAATACGTTTCGGAAAGGATTTCCACGCGACCAGTTTTAATCAATTTTCTGAATGACTCAAGAAGTTCGGGCATATATTCTTCGAGTTGTTCAAGGAAAATTCCCGAAAATGAATAGGCGCATTTGAACTCGGGATATTTCTGGAGCATTTCATAAATTGTGTAATTTGCCGGCAAGTAACACTTCTTCGCCACCTTCTCGAGAATCTTCTTGTTATTCAACTTATTATCGCCACCTTCATTGAAATATTCACGATCTTTTCCAATTTGAAAAGCGTTATAGCGTTTTACGCGCCGAGGCTGATGAACTTGAAAATAGAAGCAGATGGCAGTCATTTACCCTATAAAATTTTAGCGATTAAATTATTCATGAAAGTTGAGTGTAGTTTTGAAATACTGACTCTGGATATTATACAACGTATAAATGGACTAAAAATTTTTAAGGGTGAATAGGTGCTAGATTTTAGCTATTAGGTGTTAGCTTGTTTCGATTTTTAATTTTTCCGTAGAGTAATCCAATGCCTGTACCAACAATAATCGGTCCGACAAAATAGACTACTGCTAAAGGTAACATTGTGAAGAACAACTTAAGGCCGGCAAACAAACCGGCATCGATACAAAGCCCAGATGGAAGATTTTCTGGTAAGTCAGGAGAAACGTAACAACGACCTATTTCCCGAGAAATAATAAGCGTAAGGATAATAGCTACCCCTAACCCGACAACCAAACCTCCCAACCAATATCGTTTTTGTTTTGGCATTTTAATTAATTATACCGCGGCCGGTGACAATAAACGTTGATAAATCTCGAGGCATTTCTCCGCAGCCTTATCCCACGTGGCATTACGCGCCTCTTTCGTTGAGTGGAGCATAAGTTCATTTTTAAGCGAGCCATAGTTCAAAACCGCCAACACTTTATCCGCCATATCATCAATATCCCAGAAATCACTCTTCAATGCGTGATTCAAAATTTCACCGACTCCGGCTTGTTTCGAAAGCAATACCGGTGCGCCATTCAAAATTGATTCAAGGGGAATTATACCGAATGGCTCCGAAACTGAAGACATTACCGTCACATCCGCCGCCCGATATACCTGATTCAACTCCTCCCCCCGCAAAAAGCCAGTAAAAATAAAATATTTAGAAAGTCCGCGATATGCAACCTCCTGCAAAATTTTCCCCTCCATATCTCCGGAACCCGAGACAACAAAATACACTTTTTTATTTTTCTGCAATACGCGCTCAGCAAGCCTGACGAAATAATCCGGGCCTTTTTGAAGCGTGATGCGTCCAACAAACAACACGATCCCGTTTCCCTTTTGTTTCAAACGATACAACATGGGCGCCACGGCGGCGAAGTGATTGTATTCTGACGCATCGATTCCATTATGCACGACAGCGGTTTTGTCGTGAGAAACACCATAATGGTGATGGACCATATTTTTTGTAAAATGCGACACAGCAATTATTTTATCAGCAGTATGAAGTCCTTCGCGTTCGACATCATACACGCGCTGATTTACGTTGCGCCCGCCGGTACGATCGAACTCGGTTGCATGCACGTGCGCAACCAATGGTTTTTTGCTCACACGTTTTGCCGTCATGCCAGCCTTGAACGAAAGCCAATCATGCGCATGAATCACGTCAAATTTTTGTGAACGGACAATAGAAGCCGCCCGCCTCCCATACCGTTCAACCTCCTCAAACAACGTTGATCCATAGATGCCATTTTTTCCGGCCGTACGAAGGTACTCTTCTGAAGTCATGTACGCCTGTAAAGGCGAGTCAATTTCCTTTATATCAATGTGATCGTCAAAAGAATCTTCGGGTGAAATGATATCGCAAAAATCAGATTTGAGCCCGACTTTTTTTGGGAGTACGAACGTAACTTTATTTCCGAGGCGTGCGAGCGCACGTACCAGGCCAAAACAAGCAACACCTAAACCGCCGCTATTATGTGGCGGAAACTCCCAACCAAACATAAGAATACGAGGACTCTTCACAAAAAATATTTTGTTTGGTTTTAGTCTAACCTATCCAACCGACCACAACCTCGATGTAGGCGAGGTGTGACACTACTGATTATACAACGCGCGCTCCGGCTTTTTTTAGCGACTGTGCATAAATAAAGTCCGCTCGCCACCCCGTCAGCTTGCTGTGGGAATAGGGACGGAGCGGACTTTATTCTGAAAACCACAGGGTTTAAGCCCTCGCAGACTCGGTGCATTCCGCCACGGAGAAACTCCCGTTTTTCTTACAGAAACTGTATACCTTTCGCATTCTTAAGAAAGAAATGCTCAAGGTCTTGCGAAGCTCCACGTATTCGCTTCTCACCCGACCCCCTTCCCACTCTCTCGCATCCATCCCTGCAGCTCTAGTGTGAAAATGAATGCGAGAGATTAAGCCCGAAAAAGTATGGGAAATCACTCGCGATGAGGTTTTTCCTGTGATTGCCCGAGAATTAAGGGGAAAATTTCAAGAAGCACGAACAAAAGGCTCAGGATAACGGGTCCGACCATGAAGCCTATAAGACCGAAAAACGATATTCCTCCAATAACTGAAAGGAGTATCAGAAAAGGGTGAACCTTTACACCGCGGCCGATGAGTTGTGTCCCCACGAGGTTGTCGACAAAACCGACTGCAACACTTCCCCAGATAAGCAATCCGACTGCTGATCCAACGGAACCTGAGAAATAAAGGTAGAGGACACTGGGAACCAGTACCACCGCAGTTCCCACGGTCGGAACAAGAGATGCAACCATAGAAATACTTGCCCACAAGATAGGATTGGGTAAACCGAAGATTAAAAATCCAATACCAGAGAGAAAACCCTGAATGAGGGCGACAACGAGTGAACCACGCACAACCGAGTTAACGGCAAGTTCAACTTTTTGGAATATCTCTTCATCATAGCGATCACGCAACGGACTTAAAAACATTATTTTCTTTAACATCGATTCACCGTCGCGGAAAAGATAGAAAAGTGCAAAGAGGGCGATAAAGAGACCGATAATAGCATCGATAAATTTCGAAAAAACAGTGGTGAGATTATTTACAAACCAACCGACCACACGATCCATAAAGGTTGAAATGTCCAGGGAAATTTCAGGTGAAAAATTCCCCAGTACGCGATTAACCTGATTATTTACATCATGAACCCAACTTACCTGCGAAGCTGAAAAATTATTCGTGTGATAGAAATTGTAAGCTTCGTTAAACAACAGTATTCCAAAAATGACGAGCGGCAGCACAATCACCAAAAGTACAACGACCGTCGCGAGAAATGCGGCGATATTCTTTCGCTCCGTACGCTTGAGGAGATACTCGTATAATGGACGAAAGACAATACTCGCAATCAATCCAAAAAAAAGTGCGCTCGCGTACGGCAATAAAATCCGGACGGAAAGCCCAATTACCGCTATCATGAGCACAATAAAAAATGAGATCTGGATCCAATCAGTTCCTCCGCTCCGGTCGGTTTTCTTATTTTGGAAGACCCACATAAATAACCTGTATCGCCTGCTTATCTTTAAGTATTACATCTGCACCGTCGTTTGTTGAGGTAGCCTGATCAACTACCACCGTTCGCGTAAATCCTTCTTTATCGAAATTTTCTCCCCAAACCGTGAAGAAATCTTTAAGTTTGAACTCTTTGTTCGGCTCAACTGTTTCGACATGAATGAGGGCTCCCTCGCCCTCATGCGTATGAATTTCGGCTAAACAATTACTGACCACGCCAATATTTTCGGCAACAGGAACATCAGAACCATCGATGGTAACTTTAATGTGTTGATGAATATGCTGCCCCAGATTGGTATGGCCATTAGGAAGGCACTCTACTCCGCCTTTCTTCCATGCGGTAACCACATTTCTGTTCGGACTCAAATATGATGAAAGTGAGAAAAGCCCGATAACTATGACTGCAACAACGACCACCCACACGATTGTTTTAGTTTTCATACACTATTAAAAAGAATGAACCTTGATTATATAGTTTTTTCTTTAAGTTTACAAAATTTTTGCATGCGCAAGACTTTTTCCGGTCATCGCGACTGGTACCTTTAGCGAAAGAAGTTTCAAAATGGTGGGTGCAAGATCAGCAAGAGTACCCGACGTAAGTGAAAAATCTTGAGATGTGATAATGACTGGCACAGGATTTAAGGTGTGAGCAGTATGTTTTTCACCGGTCGCGGGGTCAATATTAACCTCCGCATTTCCATGATCAGCCGTAATCAGTGCAACTCCCCCTTCGGCAAGCAGGGCTTCAACAACACGCTCAAGCTGACGATCCACTTCTTCAACCGCCTCAACAATAGCCGGAACATTTGCCGTGTGGCCTACCATATCCGGATTGGCAAAATTTATGAAAATAAAATCGGTGCCGGCTCTGATTTCCTTAATTACTTTATCCGCAATAGCCTCGGCACGCATTTTTGGTGCAAGATCGTGGGTTGGAACATCTTTACGCGACTCGAGCATAATATGTTTTTCGTTCGGAAAAGGCTTTTCACGTCCCCCATTCAAAAAATAGGTTGCATGGGGAAATTTTTCAGTTTCGGCAACGTGAGCCTGTGACAATTTAGCTTTTGAAATTTCTTCGGCGAGCGTGGTCACGATTTTTGTGGGCGGAAAAGCAACTAAACATTTAAAATCTGCCTTATACTCAGTGAGCGTCGCGAAACAGATATTTTTATGAGCCGCCTGCTCAATAACACGCTCAGATATCTGACGGGCACGGTCAGCTCTAAAGTTAAAGAAAAACACACCGTCATTGTCTTCAATAGCACAACCTTTTCCGTCGTCTCCAAGACATACGATTGGTTCAAGATGCTCATCGCGTTTTCCATCCGCATAGAGCTGCTTTACATATTGTGAGGGCTTAATCGTACACACATTTCCCTTGCACTCGAACAACGCTTCCTCAGCACGTTTCGTTCGATCCCAGTTGTGATCGCGATCCATAGCATAGAATCGTCCTGAAACCGAAGCAATGAAACCGACACCAATATGCTGGATCTCTTTCTCAAGTTCTTCGAGATACGCACTCGCGCTCTGAGGTGCAGTATCGCGTCCGTCAGTAAAAATATGAATGGCAGCGCGTGTGATACCGGCTTTCTTTGCCGCGCGGAGAAACGCAAAAAGATGACTGCTGTGCGCGTGCACACCACCCGGCCCGATTAACCCCTGAACATGAAGCATGGATGAGTGGTTTTTAACATGAGCGAAGAGCGACTGAAACGCCGGATTTTTTTCAAACTCGCCGTTGTGAATAGCATCATCAATGCGAACCAAGTCAGTGGGGACTACGGTTCCTGCTCCAATGGTCGTGTGACCAACTTCGCTATTTCCCATTTGCCCGTCCGGCAATCCAACTGCGCGACCCGAGGCCTCAAGGAGCGCGTGCGGATACGTTTCCCACAAATGATCAAAGTAGGGTTTTTTAG
Organism: uncultured Candidatus Saccharibacteria bacterium; assembly: GCA_964350935.1. Classification (GTDB taxonomy): domain Bacteria; phylum Patescibacteriota; class Minisyncoccia; order Phycocordibacterales; family CAYGLL01; genus CAYGLL01. The sequence continues at coordinate 37,519 of CAYGLL010000013.1, forward strand.
CCGCTGCAATCGCGTTGTCGGTTGAATCTTCCCTGTACCCCCAACCGTCGAGAATGATGAGCATAGCCTGACGTTTCGTTTTCTTCATACTAACCATTCTAGTCAGAAATGAAGTAAATGCAAAAAAAGCGCACCGGCACAGCGGAGCGCTTTAAAAGAAAGAACGAATCTACCGGCCAAAGACATTTCCCGGAATGTACTGATTGTAAAGAATCTGCTGCTGATTCGGGAAAAACGTCGCCGGACAACCGCAGGAGGGATCGTAGTGATAATTCGGTGCAATGATCAGAATTTTGGGCGGCGGCAGGGAAAAAGTTCCACTATCCCGAACAAAAACTGACCCACTACTGTTCGGAATTACTCCCTGCGGAAAGAAACCCGAAACATTGGTACTCACGGTGTTTGTCCGCGGACGTGGGAGCGGTATCCCGTTTGTCCTGGCATAACGTTCACGTGCAAGCTTCTGTTCAATACTCACAAACCATCGTTCGTGTTCGTACTGAAGACGCTGAAGCTCGCGCAAATGTTTCTGGTACTCACGACCCGTGTCATTAACAACAGTCTTTGACGGACCATTGCCGTAAACGTAATTGGTTCCGACAACCGGAACCGGCACGCGACTTTTTGCAGTGAGCGCACTTCTGCAGCCAACCAGAGTGACAGCGGCAAAAGAGACGCACAGAAGAATTCTCATATTCATATCCGTTTATTCCTGTTGTTGTGTCCATCTGACGAACGATCGTCGCATGGACATTGTTTTCAAAATTCAACTAAGAGAACGATATCATAAATATATACTACTGTCAATAAATTTATGAACCGCGCCTCAACAAAGAGATATTATTTGACAATATTGAAAGAATGGCTTATTGTCCGCGCAGACTTCCGGGTGAGATACACTCTCCCGAAAAAGAAAGGTCATTGTGAAAATTGATACGAGTCGGCTCATTACCTGGATTGGAGGAGTCGACGAAGAAAACATGCGCAGAGTGACTGAGCGGATCATTCTCCTCCATAGTAAAAATCCGAAGAAGGAGATCATCCTCTCTATTTGCAGCCATGGCGGGCTGTCTGAAGTAGGCTTCTCCTTTTTCGATTTCGTTCGTATGATCAAACCCAGACTGGTTACGATTGGTCATGGGGAGATTTCCTCAATGGCCCTCATTGTCTGGCTTGCGGGAAACCAACGTTACCTTACCGAACACACGCTTCTCCTTTTGCACGAGGGTGCACGTGTGGTCGGTTCGGGAACCCATACAACAACACAGCTCCACACTGCGTGGCAAAACACCGATGGATACGAGCGAATGTTCGCCAAACTCGTTGCCCAAAAAAGCCGCGGAAAACTTACCGGGAAAGATGTCCGTCGAGTCCTCAAGAAAGAACGGACATTTACTCCACGAAAAGCAGTGAAAATGGGTCTCGCACACGGAGTCATTTAGCTTCAACCATCCTCGCATACAGTGAGGATGGTTTTTTAATACCTGACAGAAAAGCTCGAACTAGATTTTAAATACTGCCTTTCCACGATAGAGAGCTTTTTTTCCGAGAAGTTCTTCGAGTCGTAAAAGCTGATTGTACTTGGCCACACGATCACTGCGGCAGAGTGACCCCGTTTTGATCTGCCCTGTTCCCGTTCCCACAACAAAATCTGCAATCGTCGTATCTTCGGTTTCACCTGAGCGGTGCGAGATGATTGATGTGTACCCTGCTTTTCGGGCAAGATTTACCGCATCAATTGTTTCAGAAACGGTGCCGATCTGATTGAGTTTAATAAGAATGGAGTTTCCAATCCCCTTTTTAATACCTGTGGCCAGACGCTCGATATTAGTAACGAACAAATCATCACCAACAATCTGAACTTTTTTGCCTAATTTTTGTGTCATAAGCGCATAACCGTCCCAGTCGTCTTCTGCGAGACCATCTTCAATTGAAACAATTGGATACTTTTCGCACCATGAGGCGTAAAAATCAACCATTTCTTTTGATGTAAGTGTTTTTCCCTCTCGCTCCAGTACATACTTCCCGTCTTTATAAAGTTCAGTCGCGGCGACATCGAGTGCAAGTGAAATTTGAATACCTGGTTTATAACCCGCCTTCGTAATTGCCTCGAGAATTACTTCGCACGCAGCCTCATTTGACGGAAGCGAAGGCGCAAAACCACCCTCATCTCCCACCGATGTACTGAGTTTTTTTGAATGAAGAATTTTTTTAAGCGTGTGGAAAACTTCGGCACCCCAACGCAATGCATCGCTAAATGATTTAGCGCCGTGAGGCATAATCATAAACTCCTGAAAATCGGTTGAATTCTCAGCATGTTTGCCGCCGTTTAAAATGTTCATCATCGGAACCGGAAGTTGCACAATGTTCTTAGTTTTTGCAATCTTTTCAAAATAACGGTAGAGAGGAATTTTTTGAGCACGCGCTGCTGCATGAGCAAACGCCAGAGAAATACCAAGAATTGCATTTGCGCCAAGTGTCCCCTTGTTAGGTGTTGCGTCGAGACTGATCATTGCTTCATCAAGCGAACGCTGATCAAACTTCTTTCCCCAGAGCGCTTTTGCCAAAACAGTATTTACATTCTTAACCGCTCCGAGAACTCCTTTTCCGCCATACCGCTTAGAATCACCGTCACGAAGTTCAACAGCCTCATGAGAACCCGTTGAAGCGCCTGAGGGAACACCTGCGCGACCGAATGACTCGTCGCCAAGTGTTACATCGACCTCAACGGTCGGATTACCTCGTGAGTCAAGAATTTCCCGTGCCCAGATTTTTTTGATCGTATGCATAACCACCTAAAAAATTAACAATAAAAGCGGTATTTACCCCGGGGTAGAGCCCCGGCCACAGGGTACTCGCTTCGCAGACGAAGCTCGCCCTGTGCTGCGGCAGAGCCGCGGGGTATTCAACCCTTATATTAGCTCCTCGGCTCGGAGATGAAAAATAATAATTTTTCATCTCACTCGCTCTACG
>CAYGLL010000014.1:0-35195 GCA_964350935.1 uncultured Candidatus Saccharibacteria bacterium
GACAAGCCTCGCAACGCCCGCCGGGACGATTAATGAGAAGCGTCCCGCGCCCCAGCCGCGTGCACGCGCCTCCGCTGTTTCTGCAAACAAGTCACGAATAAATGAAAACGCGCCGGTATAGGTGGCAGGATTTGAACGCGGCGTGCGGCCAATTGGCGATTGATCGATAAGGATCGCGCGACTCACGTATTCGGTCCCCGTGAACGACGCGCAGTTAAACACCTCGTTGGTGCGAAACTTGCGTTCAAAACGCGCCTGCAAATTCTTGTGAATGATTTCGTACATAAACGATGACTTCCCTGATCCGGAGACACCCGTCACTGAAACCAACCGGCCGAGCGGAACATCAACACTCATATTCTGAATATTGAACACGTGGCCGCCACGAATCTTGAGCGTTCCTTTATCGGCAGTTCGCCGTTCCTCAGGAATCTCGATCTTTACCTCGCCTCGCAAATATTTGAGCGTAAGCGATTTTGCATCGTCGCCTGAGAGTTTTTTTGCAGTTAACAGTTCCTCGATCCAGCCGGAAGTAACAATCTTGCCACCATGAACACCTGCCCCGGGACCGATATCAACAAGGTAGTCTGAAGCAAAAATAGTGTCTTCATCATGTTCAACGACCACGATCGTATTTCCCAGATCGCGCAAACTCAACAGAGTTTTGATGAGGCGATCATTATCGCGATAGTGAAGTCCGATTGTCGGCTCATCTAATACGTAGAGCGCGCCCACAAGGCCGCTTCCCAGTTGTGACGCAAGCCTGATGCGCTGCGCCTCGCCGCCGGAGAGGGTGTGAGCACGTCGATTAAGCGAAAGATATTCAATTCCCACATTCACCATAAACTGAAGCCTCGATTCAATCTCTTTAAGAATCACTTTTGCAATACTACGCTCCGTTGCCGAAAGTTTTAAATGACTGAAAAAGGCCGTGGAGTCCTGAATGGACATCGCCACCAGATCAACAATGTTAATGCCCGAAGGTGTCGGTACCTGCCCCTCATCATCCCCTTCTCCTTTTTTCTTTTTTCCTGTTTTTACTTTTTTCTCTCCCAACAGCACGTGAAGGGCTTCCGGCCGAAGTCGTGCGCCTTTACACACCTCGCATGATTCGTCACCAAAAAAATGTTTCGTACCAAGACCATTACACTCCGGACATGCGCCGTACGGTGAGTTAAATGAAAAAAGACGAGGTTCAATTTCCGGATAGGAAAAACCATCGTAGGCGCACATGAATTTAGACGAAATAAGTCGTTCCTCGCCTCCGGCTTCAATCTTAATCAAACCGCCCGATTCATGGAGTGCGCGTTCAATCGCTTCAGAAAGACGTTCGCGTGGAAATGCCGTGCCGGCAAACTCACTTACAAAAAATTGGTCAACCAGGGCATCAATATCATGTTTCTTGTTCTTGTCGAGAATAATTTGATCACGAAGTTTCTTTGAAACGCCATCCACATTAACCACCTCATATCCTTTTCCGAGAAGATCATACAAAAGCTGGTAGTATTCACCCTTACGACCTACAACAACCGGAGAAAAAATACGAACCTTGTCGCCCGAAACTTTAACACCCATGACTTTCTTACCACTCGCCGTCGAATCAACACTCCTGACTGTTTCGACAATCGTCTGCATAATTTCTTCCTGGGTAAGCCGTTTGATCTCGCGGTTACACACCAGACAGTGAGGTTTCCCGATACGTGCAAAGAGAATGCGTAGATAGTCATAAATTTCAGTAATCGTCGCCACTGTTGAGCGCGGGTTATTTGAGCGCGATTTCTGATCAATCGAGATTGCAGGTGAAAGGCCGATGATCTCATCGACATCGGGCTTTTGCATCTGCCTCAAAAACTGACGGGCATAGGACGAAAGCGACTCAACATACCGTCGCTGGCCTTCGGCAAAAATAGTATCAAACGCGAGTGAAGACTTTCCTGAACCTGAAAGTCCGGTAAACACGACCATCTTGTTGCGCGGCATCTCAACCGTGATGTTTTTCAGGTTGTGGGTACGTGCGCCTTTGACGATTATTTTTTCTTCAGATTGTTTCATATATTTAAAAAATGTTCGTGGTCACGCATAATTTTCTGTACATTCGCAGTGCTCTGCTCAGTACTTCCTCGCTCTAACACTCGGGCGCTGAAAATTTGTGCGACCCCGCCTCGCGCCGTCGCCTAGGCCTTGCGAAGCTTCAGGTATTCGCTTCTCACCCTTAACTATGATTTTTTGATCTGTTTCTTTACTCATACGCGGAAACGCCCGGGCATGGGGGCACGGGGTATGTAGAAGACTATATCATGCTCATAGCCGCGAATCTAGAAAAGAAAAAGGCGCCGTATCGCTACAGCACCTGGTGTAAAGAACAAAGAATCAGGACGGGGTTGGCTCGTCTTTTTTCGCTTTTCCTACAGGAAGAAGGCTACCCCAATACTCACAAACTTTAGACCAGCGAGCTTTGACTGCCGGTTTCCACTTTGTGACAAGCGCCTGGACGAGGAGCGAACTTACTCCGCCAACAAGCCCGACAACGAGCGGATTCCACCAGAGGTATCCGGTGACGACACCTGCGACTGCGCCGATCATTGCTGCTGTGCGTCCGCGACATTCTGAGAGGCCGTTGAGTATCAACATCGGAATGGTCCAGATCGCCCAGAGAATGAACGTCACGATTTCAACGATGTGACGCAGAACGTAGATCGCGAACTTGAGTGCAAAGTAAGTGCCAACAATGGAGTTAATCCTGAACAAAGCCTTGAAAGATGTCTTTGCTTGGGGGAAATGATCATTAGGCTCTCCCGAAGCTGCGGAAACGAACGCCATCGTGAAAAAGGAGAGAGCTCCAATAGCCGTTGTGAGACCGTAGTTTTTTTCTCCACACACAAGGAGAATAAGCCCTACCCAGCTCGCACAGCACAAGGCAAGACAGAAAAAGAAAACGAGGATATCCCGAACTCCAATTCCGACCATTAAGAAAAATTTCTTAAACTCCGCTTCACGCCACTTTTCCTGGAAACACCCTCCCACTTTCTTGAAAGCGGCACAAACAACTCCCCATGTTCCGCGTGGATCATAGATCGCCGAGGCACAGAGTGCGCCGAGAACAATGCCCACAAGGAGCACGAGAAAGCCCAGAAAGCCACGAGTACTTGAGTAGTGGTGAGTGAGAAAACCACCCGCCAGACCGCCAATAGCGCCTGCGAAGAAGAGACGAAGAGACTGATGCATATGTCGATGACCTTTCGTTTGTTGAGTATGTTGAACGTTTCGGAAACTGTTACGAAAATACTTAATAACCTACAAAAAGTCAACCGCTACGAATTTAAAAAATAAGCCCTTGCTCAGGGTTTATTTTTCTTCACTTATCAAACGATTTTTATGCAGCACTCTTACTGCGAGACAAAACTTCCTTAGTCTCTGCAATAATTTCGTCTAAGGTTACCGTTGCTTTTACCAAAAATTTTTCAGCGCCTAGTTTTTCTCCTTTTTCAATATCTTCTTTCTGTCCAAGATTTGACGTCATGATAACCGGAATGCTCTTAAGTTTCGGGTCATTCTTGAGACGCTCCAAAACTTCAAACCCTCCGAGGCCGGGCAACAAAATATCCAAAAGTACGATATCGGGAATTTCCTTGGCGGCAAGTTCTAATGCCTCTTCTCCTGTGGCGGCGTGAACGAGCTTACACCCTTCGCCGGAGAGCTTGCGTGAAATAATATCACTCAAGTACGTATCATCTTCGACCCACAGAACTTTAAAACCTGAGAGGGTTCCGGTCGATGCTTTTGCTGTTGAATCAAAATTAGTTTCGCTTTGGGTCACCGAGTCGAGCTGTAACTTTATTTTTTCAGTAAGCTCGGAAATATCGAGATTTGCCTTCGTCACGTAGTCACGCACACCGAGGCTCAAAGCCATATCAATATTTTTTGGATCATTCGATTCCGAGATCATAATGACCGGTATCCATGAAACAGCTTTGTCTTTTGATTTTTCTTTCAAAACCTCTACGCCGTCCTTACCCGGCATGACGAGATCGAGGAGGAGTATGTGCGGACGCCAGCTTCGCATTTCGCGCTCTGCATCTAACGCATTATTAACTGCACGAACATCAAAGCCGGCATTCTTGATATCGCGTGCTAAATTATTTGCAAACACGGCGTCGTCGTCGGTAATGAGAATTTTATACTTCATGAGCTTTATTGTACGCCACTTTTGAGTGCCCTGCTATCCCCATAAAAATAGCTTATACGAGACTGCGCGAAGCCGTTAAAGAAACGGCTTTCCTTTTTTTCGAGAGTACGTTATACTAAAGGCAATAATCTGTCGTTCTTTTTTTAATCCCGAGGCTCCCCGCTTCGGGATCGCCCAGGTCTCACTGTGTCGAAAGACGCGGTGAGACCTTTTCATTATTGAAGCATCTCCTTGCGAGCCCGGCTGCCGGCATTCTTTTTACGTTCTTCTTTTTTTGCGGCAAGTTCCTTCTTCTTGGCAAGCTCGAGTAACGCCTGGATTTCATCTCGCAAAATCGCTGCGGTCTCAAAATCAAGAATTTTAACCGCACCATTCATCTGCTGTTCTTTTTGCTTAATGAGCTTCTCGGGATGTTTTTCAAACATCGCCCGATCAACAGAGAGCAACGCCTCAACCGTCTTGTGATGCTCAGTTTTCAAATGCTCGGTAATATCTTTGATTTCTTTTTTGATGGTCTGAGGAGTGATGCCGTGTTTCTTATTGTACGCGAGCTGAATAGTGCGGCGGCGTTCAGTTTCTTTAATAGCGCGATCGAGGGAACCGGTCAAATTATCGGCATATAAGATAACACGACCAAACACATTTCGTGCCGCGCGGCCGATGATCTGAATGAGTGACGTTTCCGAACGCAAAAAACCCTCTTTGTCAGCGTCCAAAACACCAATAAGCTCAACCTCCGGAAGATCCAGCCCTTCGCGCAGCAGGTTAACACCTACCAGACAATCAAACTCTCCCCTTCTGAAATTGGTCAAAATCTCGATGCGCTCGATCGTTTTGATATCACTGTGAAGGTACGCCGCTTTCATTTTTTTTCCTTTTAAAAACTCTGAAAGATCTTCAGCCATTTTTTTAGTCAGTGTCGTTGCAATCACACGTCCGCCATGAGCAATCGTTTTTTCCGCTTCGGCAATAAAATCCGGCACCTGCCCCAAAAAAGAACCCTGGCTCACCACTGGTCGCAGGACCAATTCTGGATCAATAAGTCCAGTCGGGCGAATGATCTGCTCTGCCGGTGGAGGCGAGACTTTGAGTTCAAAAGGTCCAGGGGTTGCCGACGTAAAAACAACCTGTCCCACACGCTCCTCAAATTCGGGAAACGTCAGCGGACGATTGTCGCGCGCGGAGGGTAATCGAAAACCGTGTTCAACCAGCGTATCCTTGCGCGAACGATCACCGGCCTGCATGCCGCGAATCTGCGGTACCGTGACGTGTGACTCATCAATGATTGTTAAAAAGTCAGGCGAACCATCTGTACGGTGCGGAAAATACGACAAGAGTGAATCAGGCGGTTCACCCGGTAGCTTTCCGGAAAAATGCCGCGAATAGTTTTCAATACCATTGCAGTAGCCAACCTCGCGAATCAATGCAAGATCGTAGCGCGTACGCCGTTTCAAGCGCTCCGCTTCAAGCGTCTTCCCCGCTGCTTCCAATTCCTTAAGGCGATCGTCGAGTTCCTGCTGAATTGCCTTAAGAACGCGAGGCAATTCATCTTCATCGGTAATAAAGTGTTTGCCCGGAAAAATAAAAAGTGCGGGAACTTCTTCTTTGATTGCCCGGGTGATGGGATCAATAGCGGTGATCGAACCGATCTCATCGCCTGAAAAATCAATCCGGTACATCATGCGCTCATTAACCGGCATAATTTCAATGTTGTTGCCCAGTGCACGGAACAGTCCGGGGGTAAGGTCTGCCGGTGTACGTTCGTAATGAATATCGATCAGCCGTCGAATGAGTTCGCCACGATCCGTTTTCATTCCCTTCTGAATTTTTATATTAACCTTTTCGTACTCAACCGGACTGCCTAAACCGTAAATACAGGAAACCGATGCCACAATAATAACGTCCTTGCGTGTAAGAAGCGCCTGTGTCGAAGCGTGTCGCAATCGCTCGATCTCCTCATTAATCTGCGCCTCTTTCTCAACATAAGTATCTGAAACCGGCATGTACGCCTCGGGCTGGTAATAATCGTAGTACGAAACAAAATAATGAACGGCGTTTTCCGGAAAAAATTCGCGATACTCCTGCGCGAGCTGTGCAGCAAGCGTCTTATTGTGAGCAATAACCAGAGTTGGTTTTTGAATTTGGGCAATGACATTCGCCATCGTAAAGGTTTTACCTGAACCGGTGACACCAAGAAGTGTCTGGCGCGTCTCCCCCTTTTTCAGGCCCTGCACCAAAAGATCGATTGCCTGCGGCTGGTCGCCCGCCGGAGCGTACGATGAACGCAATTTGAAATGACTCGTAGACATGAGGATATATATTAGCACTTCTCGTCCCGTAGCATCCCGAGCCTGCCTGCCGGACAGGCGGGTCGGCGAGGGATTGCTTTGGGGTCGCCTGCAGGAGCATAGGAAGAAACAAGTTTAAATTTTCGTGAGGTATTCATAGGAATAAACCCACTCGTCCATATCTCCGCAGCAAGCTGACGAGGTATATCTAGAATTAACATACATACTATCCATTTAAAACGGTTTCAAGTCAAAAAAATCCCTATTCTTCGTACTTTATTTGCTACAAATAAAAAGACAAGTAAAGATTGACACACATTTTTTGCTGTGATAGTTTTGGCACAGAACATTTGAATCTTGCCGGTCCGACACAAACACTTGGTCAGCGTTGCCTGTTGCAACGTACCGATAAGAATCAATGAAAGGATACCACATGATTGTTCCCCTCAAAGCCGGGGATCTCTCGGAAAAACTGTTGGCAAAACTTGCCCTGCAGTCGCTCGCGAGATCCGTAACTATCCACGAACTGCTTAGTGAGAAGTTCGTGGAGTTCCTTGAAACGGAACCTCCTGCACCTCAAACGAGCACCGCTTCTCCAACCGAAAGCTTCCCTCCCCGTGAAGTGCTCGACCGAGCAGCTACTCCGCGTGGCTCTTCCCGAAATGGTCCGAAAGCCCCGCCTGCTTTGGCAAGAAAACCGCAACCTGAAGCACGGCGTGGCTCGAATGGCCCGAGAAGCATGACGCTCTTCGACTATGCGAAAGCCTACAAGAAAGCGATCTTCACCAACCGTACGCTGTTCTGGTCACGACTTGTTCTCGCCGGAAACGCCACTAAAGGCGCCGAGAAAATGGAGATTGGCTACGGTATAGTCCTCGCTGTCTGCCACCTTCATGGCATCAATCCGCGGAGCATCAATCGCGACTTCCACCGCTTTGAAAAGGGCGAGCTCGTCAAGGTCACCTGTGACCACTGTAAGGAAGAGTTCCTTCGGCGGAAAAAGGAGCTCAAACCCAACAGACGGGGTACGAAAACGTACTGCAGCCGTGAGTGTACAGGGTCGGATTCTCACGTTAGGGCCCGTCGGGAGAAGGCTTCCCCTTCGGCTCCGAAACAGCCCGGAGAACCTGCGGCAATGGTTCACCTCAACTGCACAAACCGCAACTGCAAAAAGGAACTTGTGCGACCGGCGACATGGTTTGCGAGAATGCAAAAAAGAGGCGGTGAGCCCTTTTGCTCAACCACCTGTTACAACGAGGAAGCAAAGTTGAGACGGCAGGAAGCTCGAGAGAAAAGGAGTACTCCGGAACCCACTCCCGTTCCTTCTGCGGAAGAATCAAACAACGCAGCTTCGGCCGCGCCGCCTGAAGCTCCAGCAGCAGCGCACATCGCCTGATCATACAGGCTTCAACCTCTGAGACTACACGTCCCAGAGGTTTTTCTTTTCTTTAAGAATTAATTTCAGCATTAAAAAACCCGCCTGGAACATCCAGACGGGTTCGGTTACTTTCGACAAACAACTACTTGCGCAGTTTCCTGCGACCCGGACGGCGGCCAGTAAGACGGTCACCGTTTAAGATCGAGAAGACCTGAGCTTCCAAGAGGTCATACCCTATGGGAAGAAACTGCTCCCCGTAGGCACTACCTTCGTACCGCATCAAGGTCAGCGCAATCTGGGCCACGGCCTCATAGTATTTCATGAGTCTCGTATCTCCGCTCTCGCACTCCTCAAACCAGGGGTGACGAATGTTGAACGTGATCGTTCCTTCAGACGAACTGAACTCGAACGGGATTTTCACCGTTTCGAGTTCGGCAAGAATGAATCTGATCCCGAAACTTCCGTCCTTAACCTCGGTACGCAGCTTACCCTTAGGGCCGCCCATCGTGACTGGATGGTGATTACCTTGCTCACTCTTCGGAGTTTTCGGTTCCGTATCTTTCCGCGGAGTCGCCGGTGTTCCGTTCGAAGTGCCGTGTCCCGTTACCGAAGAGTGCTTCTCTTTTCCAAGAACACTGCCTTCGGGAACTTCAACATGACCTCGTCCGATCGTGCCAACGTTAATCCGCTTGAGGATGTCTCCGAACGCGGGCTGTTTTAAGAGCTCGCGAACCGAGGTGAGAACTCGCCTTCCCAGAGCCTGCCAACGGGTTCCCTTTTCTCCCTGCATGCAGGAGAGAACCTGTTCACGGCCAACCTCCTTATACCAGTTCTCGATCGAGACACACATACCAACCAGCGCATCGTTGCGGTCAAACTGCGAACGAGTTGGGTTGAGTGTGATTTTGTCACAAACAATGGTCCCCTCGAAGATACCGCCGGTGAGTGCCTCGCAGACATCTTCATCGAGGAAGTCGCCCGCGCTTTTCACCAAGAGTTTTGCTCCGATGCGGAAGGGGTCGCCTGCCACACCGAAACTCACTTCCCCTTTGCGACCATGACGCAGCTGGCGTGCAATGTAGAGTGTGAAGACAGTTGCTCCGGACTCTTTCTGAAGATCCGTAAAGGGCTGGAGTGGTCTTCCGGTAAATTCCGTAGTGACCACATCCCTTTCAACCGATGACACACCCTCCTCATTAGTGAACGCAATCGTAACCTTAATCTTGCGTTGACGAATCTTCTCTCCATACCGCAGACCAATCTCGTAGTGAAGGTCGTTTTCCGTAATGCGAGTTACGACAGAATCACGGACAACGCCGCTCATCTTCACCCGCGTTCTCCACCAGACCGGCTGCTTCTCTACCTCACCGGGCTTGCGACTACGAGGACTAAAAACAGACTCATGGACAATGTCATCTCGACCCACGAAGGGTACCGTGGCCTTGCTCATGGTCCTGATCTCATCCGTCTTGAAGGTCCACTGGAGGTACCCGTTTACCTCTTCACCTTTCGGCACTGAAGTAAACGTATACGTATCACACTTGCCAACCGGAGCGACGAGACCCAATCCGAACTGTCCGTAGTTCTCACCGTCTCGTACCTTCATACTCTGGCCGATTTGCATGAGACCCTGCTCAAGCTTATCGCTCGATGCTCCCGAGCCGTCGTCCGTAACTGCAACCTCACGCTTCTGTAAATTGATTTTAACGTCAATCCTCAGCGCACGAGAGTCGATCGAGTTCTGGACAATCTCGAGAATAACCCTGAGAAGATCAGGATAGCGATCAGCGGCGTGCATGATCATATTTCCTTGGTGGAAATCGATGGAGCTTGCACCAGCCCTCATCTTTACGGCCGGCGGCCGTCCATATGGTTGATTCATTTACTGTTTCCCTTTCAATTTGTTGGTTGTTGCAAGATATCGTTGCAGCACTTCCTCACTGAGGAGCGCGTTAACAAGATCTGAGAGTTCGTGCAGTTCATGCCTCGAGCCAAACTGCCTTCGAAACGCTACACGCTGTGCCGGAGTCCACGTGATCATCTCTTCCGTCAACGGAAGAAGTGCTCTCACTAGATAGGCTGCTGTAGCTGACACGAGACCTGCGGGAGGTGCCGGCTGTTCTGCCGTAGAATGCGCAGCATCCGATAGAGAGACCCTTGCAAGACCCTGACCCTTCGGCCCCCCTTGAGGCTGTACAGACACTGATCCCTTAGAATTCCAGCGCACCATCGAAGAAGGAAAGCCTGCAATCTTTTCCGCGAGCACGTCCTTTCGCTTCTCGAACTCCTGATCCATTTGTGTTAGTCGTTCGCACCCTGGCGAGTGGCGCGCGAACGCCGAACAGAAGACTTGGCTTTTTTTCTTATACACTAAGAGCTCCTGTGCCTCTTCGGCCGTAAGAACACCAAATCCCAAGAGCTTACTGAACGCATAAACGCCAGGAAGCAAATCTTTCATTTCAGAAATGTTGTATCCGACGTGCTCGAGAAAGTATCGAATCTTGATAGAAACAATACCACCTGGAAGGGGAATCCTCTTGCCTAACCTCATGACACGGACCCAGCGCTGAACACAGGGCATTCGTGCACCGCAAAACTTTCCCAAGAAAACACGTTCTTCAAGAGAAGAACTTTCGAGAAAGTGCTTCAAACACTCCTCAAATGTTCCGGTAAAACCTTGTTCATTCATAGTTGTTTGTTGTCAATGTTCCTGAACACGAAAAGACCACAAGGTCCCTTCTTTGTGTACAGTTTGTTCGAGTCTATTTTCATACTACAAGCTAATTTTATTTTGTCAATTGGCGCTTTTTTAGATTTGGGTTGAAATTAGATTTTGACTTTGAAGCATGAGGTGAAACCTAAAATAACTACTATCCACACGGGAAGGGTCGTCATGCGCCCTCAATTGGTAGATAATAAAGCTATGAATCGTTCAGCAGTGATGGGTGGTATCGGCGCTCTGGTCGCAGGTGCGCTTTTCATATTACCGATCCTCTTAAAACCCGACTTTACGCAAATAGCCGAGGTTTTCTCAGAAAAGAAAACTGAACCTACAGAAAACACGTCCGCAACTAACCCTGCAGCGGAAACCACCGCTTTAAACTTTGAGTCCGCCAGTTCTTCATCTGATGTTGCTTTAAAAACTTCGGAGACAGACGAATCAAATACTGAAGAATCTGCTTCTGAAAACGAAACAGAAATAGCCTTTGCTCACGTTGTACCTAACAACACAAAACTTCCTGAACAAATCACCCGAACACCAGTTAAAGAACTTGAACCGCGGGTTGCTGGCGCATCAACTTCAACAACACCTCCACCGCCCGAAGCAACTCCCGAGCCAGTAATCGTACCGCTTACCCCGCAACTCATCATCACTCCTGCCGAACCAATTCCCTCCCAACTTGCACCAGCCGGATCACAGGTACTCGCATTCTTAAATGTATACATGACAGCACAAGACGGCGATGTCGCAGTAACCAATCTTACGATTGAACGTATGGGACTCGGCTCTGATGCGGCATTCAGCGCAGTTGGCGCACTTGATAATGGTAACCCCGTGGGAATTGCGCGCGCATTACGAGCCGATCACCGCTACAACAGCAGCGCCGGCTTTACCATTAAAAAAGGTGAGACGCGTATGGTGACCATTTTTGGCAGCATGGCCTTCGACCTTTCCAGCTTCCATGGACAAATGCCGACGCTTGCCTTGAGTGCAGTTGAAGCAGACGTTCCTATCCAAGCATCATTCCCTATCATCGGAACCCCGCACACAATTAATGCCACGCTCTCGATTGGCTCGCTTACTACCGCAAGTAATAGCGCCTTTGATCCGGGTGTCCGTAAATATTTCTATATTCTCACTGATAAAGATGTTTTTTCAGGTTTTAAACTAACAGGGGGCAACAGTGAACCGGTCATTCTCAAACAAGTGGTATGGCGACAAAACGGCACCGCGAGTCTCGACGATGTTAAAAACGTCTACACCGTTGTGGTACAGAAAGGAACCTACAAAGATTTTGAAACTCCGCTCGTCGACCCTCAAAAACGAGCCTATAGTGCAAACTTTAATGACGAAATAGTAATTGATCGCGGAGAAACAATTGAGATATTCGTACGCGGCACCGTCGGACTCGGTGTTGATCGCACGGTAGTATTCGATATCGATGACTACCCCGATATACTCGGACTCGGAGCAAGCTATGGCTACTATATTCTCGCACTTGGCGGAGACACTAATGGCGCCGCGGCTGAGGGACAATTCTCGACCCTTCTCCACCCGTTCTATCATGGCTTTCAACACACCATTCAGGCAGGAAGTATGGGCGTAGGAAGATAACCCCACTCACTTTTCTAACTCCTCTAGAGCGCAAGGGAAACCGTAAAGGTTGTTCCCCGATCCTTTCCCTTTGATTCGACGGTGATCTTTCCGCCGTGCCGTTCAATAATATTTTTAACAATATAGAGACCAACTCCCATTCCCTCAGTGTCAGCACGTGTTGCTTCCGGCGTGCGGTAAAATTTGTTGAACATAAACTTGAGCTGCTCTTTTTCAAGGCCAATTCCCTTATCGCTCACCGAAACATACGCGTACGAAGAATCTTTCCACACTTTTATACCAAGCTCGCCGCCAGGCTTATTGTAAATAATACCGTTGTCGAAAAGAACCTGAAAAACAGAATCCAGACGCTGGTGATCAACCGGAGCAACAATACCGTCTTGAACATCAAGATGAAGGACAATTTTGCGATCAGAAAGTCGCCGGTCATATTCCTTGATTCTGGTCTTAACCAGCTCTCCAACGTTCTGCGGTTTCAGGTTATAGAGGGGGCTTGCAGTTTCGTGTTCTGAAACCTGCATCAAAATATTGGTAAGCTCAACCATTCTCATGTTAGCTGCATCAATTTTAGCAAGCGCGGCATCTTTTTCCTCTTTAGTTGAATCGCGCAAAAGACTTTCAGTAGACCACTTGATGTACGTCAGCGGGGTTCTGAATTTATGCGTCACCACGTTGATAAACTCGTATTTGAGCTCATCTGCTTCTCGTAAACGACGAAGAATGAGCTGCGCAACAAGAAGCACGATTGCACCCATAATGAATGAGCCGGCCCAGAGCGGAAACTCCGGAGCGCGCTGGGAAAGCCAGATAGTCACGTAGTTAATACCGATCATAAAAAAGCCGGCGACTAACAGTAAGAACACATAGGTAAATGCGCGCTTGGCAACAATGTGAACATCCAGGAGATCATCACTGATGACTGCGTACGCAAGCGGTATCGTATAAATCCAGAAAAAAGATCCGATCAACGGATCAACATTAATTCCGTACAGAAGAAAAGCTGAGACTGTACCGAGACCGTATCCGATAACCAACGTACTTACGAGATATTTAATACGATTTTTAAGTGTGTACGTAGCCTTAAGGTACGTTCGTGTTACCTCAAAAATTGAGTAAGCGCCGACCGAGTAAAAGAAAATATCGCCTAAATAATAATACGGACCTGGCACATAGTAATGAGGAAAATAAAGTTTGGGAACCGGAAGCGACATGAAGGAGCCCGGGGTTAAAACGTAAAAAAGCGTAAGCCCGAGAAGTGCAGTGTACATAAGAGCTAGCATGTAGCGTACTTGTCGCAGTCGGCCGATTGCAGAAAAAATCCAGTGGACATTAAAAGCCGCGCTGAACAACGTGGAAATATTTAAAAGAAAGTACAGCTGCGCATGCTCGGGGCTCGGAGCATTCACTCCCATAACATGTGAAAATTCAAAAACGGCCGTTGCGAGACTGAAGAGAAAAAAGAATATATTAGTCTGCTTCCGCGGCCCCTTGAGCAAAACAAAAATACCCAGTCCGAGTGTTATAAAAATACCGATCGTATAACCCACATTACTAACGAGGAGACGTAAATCCATGTATTAAAATTTAATTTTCTCTCACCTAAAGTATACTACGGACATCACAAAAATAAGAAAAAGAAAACCGATGCGTATAAAACGCATCGGCGCAGAGAAACTATTCCGTTACCGGTGCCCTTTCGATGAGACACGCGGCGATATCACCAAGTCGGATACCGCGAGTGTCCGTAATAACCGTTCGGCACAACAAGGTTGGATGTCTCTTCCTCTCCGAAAAAGCATCCTTCACGCGAGCACTCACCGTAGTGGCGAGACTTCCGGAAATAACTGTATCCGGAGTAAGGGGCAGCACCACCTGATGACGCGGAATGAGTCCTTCCCGCTCAATGAACTCAATGAGTCCCCGCTCCTGTGTGGTCCAGTTGTTGTTTGAGTGTCCGTTAACCTGTTTTCCGTTTCCGTTTCGTCCTGACATGCTTGCCTCCGATCCTTTTGTGGTTGTGGTTTATGGAAGTGTATACCGTGTACATTCCATTCTGTAGCTTGCACCTCTGCTGTAATTTAGTCAACGTACAGATTTTATTAACGACGTAAAACGAGAGAAATGGAAAAATTCTTATAATTGGCAGTGAGGGAGAAATGATTAATTCTGATTAAGCATTTTGACCGAACGAACCAATTACATGTCATATTTTTCCATTTCCGAGTCGAGGAGTTAACAAAGGTCGAATACCGGAGTGGCTTGTCCGCGCGAATGAATGAATCTTCGAGTTCCGATAACACCTCAGGGCTCTGTCCCGTGGAACCTTTATCGTGATATTTTTCGTTGAACTTCCTGGTAACGTCGCAGCGCTTCTTCACTCAGGAGCGCATTCACGACATCGGAAAGTTCGTGCAATTCGTGCTTTGAGCCAAACTGCCGGCGAAACGCTACCCGATGATCTGGGCTCCATGTGACGATTGCACTTTTCAAGATCGGAAGCAGCGTTTTTACCAAGCCAACGGCGGTAAAAGACATGAGATGCATCTCGGGCATCCCTTGCAAAACAACTGGAACTGATGTCTCCTCCTTCGGTTCTGGATAACGAATGTTCTCCTCAACAATACTCGGTGCAGCGAAGGGCATTTTTTCCCAACCAGGAACTGCAAAAGGTAGCACCGTGAGCGCCGCTTCAAACTCAGCGCGGGTTCTTTCTACAGTCACCCCAATTGCTTTCTCGCGATTCCCCGTAATCCCCCGCTCAGACTGAATCACGCTGAAAAGTCGGTGTGGCTGCGGATACCCGAGTTCTGTTGCAACCGCCTTGTGATCAAGGACACCGGCAGCAACCATCCGGGCAAGAGAAGCCAAAGGCTCACCTACCTGCCAAAACCTTCCTTTTCCCGACACCTCGAGAAAAAAGATGAGTCGATTGAGTACTGTGCCCTGTGGCAAAATACCCTCGTTGACCCAACGCTTCACCGCATCGGCCTGAACCCCTGCAAACTGAATAAGAGGCAGACGACTCTCCGGCTTTTTGAAATGAGCACGGAGAACTTTTCTAATAGCTGAATCAAAGGGCCTTTTAAGACTCATAGTTGTTAATGTTCACAAACGAGAAACGGGCACCGCCTGTTTCTTCTTCATTTTTTCTATTTTTAGATTACAAAATAATTCTATTATGTCAATACAACCGCCGGCTCGCCGCCTAAAATAAAAAACCGCCCCCTACTTTTATAGAGAGCAGTCATGCCGACAAAGGCATTTACTCTGCCGTCTGATCGACTACGGGCAAAAGAAACGAGGTTGACTCATATGATTGAAGTTCAAGGTGACGCTCCCGAACCCACTGGTTGCATGCGTACACCACACGAACTCTCCCACCGCAGGAAAGTTGCTGATACCCGATCTCGCCTTCAAAAGGGTATGCGACATTGAAACCGCGACGCGATACAAAGACAACGCCAACCGTTCTGCGATCGCGCTTAAGACGTGAAAGTCCTTCTCGATCAACCCACACCTGAGAACTGTTGAACTCGACTGCGAAGACCGGTGTGCGTGCCGCAGTTCCGTTTTGGTACCATGCCTGGATACCCGGACGACACTCGGCAACTTTAGTGCCGTGTTTGCGGCAGTACACCGACCGCGGATCAAAAAAATACCCGTCACTCATACATGTTTCCTTTCTCTTTGTTTGTTTAAAGAACTCGTACTTGCCTCAGACTGAAACAAAAACGCGGGCCTCGGTTTCGAGCGCCCGCGCCTTACATTGTTTTAGAGTTTAGTTCAAACCATGCAAGATGCCGACCCTCGAAATGAGAGCTTTGAGAGGTAGCTAGTAATCACGGTGCAATGCATGTTCATAATGTTTGGACAGTATAACGATGACAGTGCACTTCTGCAAGAGCCACTGTGGAAAGCAATAAAAAAACGGCCCTCAAAAACGAGAACCGTTGAACGAAACTTCTCAAATGGATTATTGTGTCGGAGCGCTTTCGACCATACGCGGTGGATTATTGAACCCTGAAGACCGGTAAGCATACGATGTCTGCACAGACCTGGCAGATTCAATATCAAATGTCTTACGAGGCATCCACTCGTACACCTTTTCTCCGGCTTGTTGTCGGAACCACCAGACAACTTGTTTGCGTTGACGCCAGTTCGGACCTTCTTGGATCCACCCCTCCTCCCGCTCGGCAGGATAGAGAATTTCACGAAGCGTTGTTGCACCCGTATAAACTTTTCCGACAACTGATTCTTTGGACAAACGCTTCTCGCGCTCCCCTGGAGTAAGCCATGAGAGGCCCTCATTATCATGGAAACCAAAAACTTGGCTCCATCGACCTTCCCCGTCGTACCGATTTGCCTGCAAACCATGCGTAAGTACCGCTTTTTGCGAACGACCCTTTTTGCAGTAGACTGCACCGATCTCAAGACCATCATCAGGTGATACCATTCTGTTCCTTTTGTTTGTTGTTGACGAACCCCGTGTCCGAGAGAACACGAACCGAGGGAAAAGTATACTCATTAAAACTGAATATGCAATCGCATCTGTGAATCAAGAAAAAACCGCTTCGCACAAACGTACGAAGCGGCCAATGACCACAAACTCACTCAATCTCAACCGTAGTTCCTTGTTCGGTGCGTTTTCCGACGCGCCGACTCCAACCAGCTGGGTTGATTTCATCTGAACTGTGGAGATGGATCACCATCTTCAGACAGCTATCCCATGCTGGATTAATAGTTGTGTACTCAACCCAGGAAAGCTTTTCGGGCCCAACATCGGTAATGAGAGTAATCTGTTTCGGTTCACACGTCAGTGTGTGGAGGATCAGCGTATTGGTGCCTTTCGAACGCTGGATAAACGTGAACTCGCCCGGTTTGTGCATGAGTATCCGCTCAATGCCACTTATCATGAGCGCCTGCTCGCCGGGATTATTGGTACTCCCGATCACATTATCGGTAACCTTTCGCCCTGAGGGCACCGTTTCGTCACAACCAGCGAGGAGAACAGCAAAAGCCAGAGCGGTAAGGACTGCGTAGATATTTTTCACAAGGACCTTTCTTTTTGATCTCACCTTGAGATCGGTTCAGTAACAAACTAACATACTTTACAAATATGTCAACTACCTGTTACTTTTTATAGCGTCTGAGAAAGTCCTTTTTAAAGGCTGCGAATTTGTTTTCAAGAATGGCCTCGCGCATACGCTCGACAGTCCGAATCGTAAAACGGAGGTTATGAATACTCCCCAACGTTCCTGCAAGTATCTCCTTGGCACGATACAAGTGCGCGAGGTAGCCCACACTGAAATTTTTACAGGTATAGCAATCACAGTTTTTATCTAACGGTTCGAGACTATTGCGAAACCTTGAGTTCAAAATATTAATTTTTCCGATGGAGGTCATCAGTGACCCGTTGCGCCCGAGACGGGTCGGAATAACACAATCGAAAAGGTCGCAGCCATTTTCTACCGCTTCAAACAAATCGCGGATCTCGCCAATACCCAAAAGATGTCGCGGTTTTTCTTCAGGTAAAATTTCATTTACCCAACGCACTGCCGTACCCATATCCTCTTTAGTGAACGAACCACCGATCCCAAACCCGTCAAAATCCATCGCGCCAATTACCTTTGCACTTTTAATACGCAAATCTTTATGCCGCCCACCCTGAACGATCCCGAACAAAGCCTGTGTGTTTCGCTTGCCCGATCGCTTGTGCTCCACAAGCGATCTTAGGGCCCAGCGATGCGTTCGATCCATCGCTTCGATCTGATACTTTTTTGTCTCATCGGGCGACGTGCACTCGTCAAACGTAAAAATAATATCAGCGCCAATCGCCCGCTGAATCTGAATTGATTTTTCCGGTGTAAATCGTTTTAGGCTCCCGTCAATGATTGATTTAAATGTCACGCCATCTTCATCTACTTTGGCCAAGGGCAACCCCTGACTCACGTCCATCAGTCGTGGCGACAACACTTTTCGACTATCGTCGTTACTTCCCGACACTTTTGAAAGACTTTTTCCAAAAGCCGCACCCAAAGAGAACGCTTGAAATCCGCCCGAGTCAGTCATCGTCGGTCCGTCCCAGTGCATAAATTTTCCGAGACCTCCTGCCTTTTTGATCAGTGCTTCCCCCGGCTGAAGATGGAGATGATACGTGTTTGCGAGAACTACCTGCGCACCGAGGTCTTTGAGCTGTTCTGGAGTGATTGCTTTAACCGTCGCCTTGGTCCCAACTGAAACAAATGCGGGAGTCAAAATATTGCCGTGGGGTGTTTTCAAGACTCCGGCGCGACCAAGTCCTTTTTTAAGCCTTTTCTCAATTTTAAATTCAATAGCAGACATGGGCCTCATGGTAGCCCGATTGAGCCATTTTTATAGCATTGACATATAATAAAAATAGAGTATAATATGGGCAGATTTGAAATTTGGGCGCGACGCTCAAATACCCGAACTCTGTTCTCCAAAACTATGACTCTGAACACGCGAGTTAAGCTACTCAACATTCTTTTCAATTCATTCTGGTTTATTCCAGTCCTTCTCATAGTAATCGGCAGTGGTTGTGGAAACGACAATACTGCCCCGCAAACTCCAGCTCAAGATACTCGCCCCGATTTCTTCAAAGGCCTCTCGTATGGCGAGAAACTTGAGACCAACGTCGTGGTGAGCTCGAAAGCTCAAAGCCCCGAAGAATACCTGGGCATCATCACGCGCAGACACAACATTTACTACTTCCCCTACCGAAACAATGATTTTGTGGCCGCGCTGGAAAAGTTTCTCGATATCAAAGGCCATCTCGAGATTGTCACCATCACTGGGGACTCTGAGAGTCATCAATTTTTTGGAGCCGGCGACTGCACGAGTAGCGCCTCTCGACACGCCGGCTACTTCGTAATCTGCAAGGAAAAACCCGCAGAAAAGAAATGATCTTTCCGTAAACACTCTGCACCCCATGCAGAGTGTTTTTTTGAGGAGCGACCTAAATCTCTTCAAGCAAAGCGCGGTAGAGATTGGAAGTGCCTGTGGTACGAAGGCGATGACCGAGTGTGAACGAGGAAATACTGAGGCCAGCGACCAAAATTTCTTAGGAGCGTAGCGAGTTAGAAATTTGGAAGTACTCTTGTAGTGCAGGCTGAATGTACGAAATACTGAGCGACCTACATTTTGTTTACAAAATGGGAAGTCCCTTTAGGGGCTCACCAGAGCGAATGTACATTTGACCTTTTTAGGGCGGCGGGTAGTCTTATCACCGAACGGATATCGATATCCGAAATTGTTCGTCACACAAAAAACCACAAGAAACTGACCTTATGTTCAACCTCAACCTCGAGTACTGGGTTCACTGGCTTAGCTTTGGATTCAAGTTAAATGATGTCAAAGCATTCGAAACCTTCCTCGCGCTCTGTAAGAAAAATGGCGTTGCGGGGGTTGAGCTTCCTTGGAAACCCCTGATGGAGCTCACGGCGACGGAGGTCGCAAACTCGCTCAAGAAGTTTGGCATTACAAAGATCGCACTGTATATTTTCTTCAGTGACATCGATCCCTTAGACCGAAGTACCGGACGCCGCGCCGCACTTGCCCACATCACCAATGCGATGCGATTTATCAATGTACTACGAAGTCTTGGTATCGAGACTGTTTGCATTGACGGCCCGTTCGCCTATCAGATTGAGAAGGAGTACCGTGGCGGCACGACGAAACCCATGCTTGCTTTCTTGCGTGCGGTGAGCAAACTCGCAGCACACCACCAAGTACTCTGCTGTATTCAAAGTCTGCGCCTGGAGGAAAATCAGGCGATTGGTGACGGAGCCTCAACCGTGCTCCTCGTTGAGTGGGTCGACAGTCACTGGATCAAGGCCCACCTCGGCACCTTTCATATGGACTGCTGGGGTGAAGACATGGGTGAGGTGCTCTCCCGAGCAGGCTCAAATCTTGGTTGGTTCCATGTCTCCGGACGCAACCG
Organism: uncultured Candidatus Saccharibacteria bacterium; assembly: GCA_964350935.1. GTDB lineage: Bacteria > Patescibacteriota > Minisyncoccia > Phycocordibacterales > CAYGLL01 > CAYGLL01. The sequence goes on from CAYGLL010000014.1 coordinate 20,149, forward strand.
CTACACACCCGGAAGCAAAGGAGACAGGATCGATTGGAAAATTGTCGCGGAAGCACTCTTGCGCAACCGCGTTGATGCGAGCGACGAACCGGTCCCCGGTGTCTGTTTCAAGGCCCTCAGTCCAGCATTCAGAAAAGGCAATCCTGCAATCGGTGCGGGATTCCCCAAAGACCTTAAACCTGAAAAGGCAATCTCGACCGCGCGCCAAACGCTTCGCTACGCCAAAATTATCGCGTGACCTAGTTCTCACACCGCCCTCCCGCCCACTGGCGGCGAGGACGGTTTTTTTGTTCGCCGATACAAAATGAAAAGTACGACAAGACCGATGAGCCCGTACAAAACTGCGTCTTCAATATGCTTAATAGTTTCTGCATACCGCACATAGAGGCTTCCCGCCTGCCACCCCACAAAACCCATAAGCACTGCCCGCAAGTATCCACCCACAAATGTAAGTACAAGATATTTTTTAATCGGCATCCGCGTTAAGCCGGCAAACGCATTCACTGCAACGCTCGGGACCAGAGGAATTACACGTACTAAAATAAAAAATATCTCATCTTTTTTTCCTTTGTTAAAAAACGACTGTGTTTTTTCAATATCACCCCACGAAAGCCCGAGCCAACGTCCGTAGCGATCAATAATCAGTCTGCCCAAATAGTAGGTAAGCCCGTAAATAAACAACGATCCGATAACGAGCCCGACCGCAAGCGGGAGTGCGACACCAAAAAAAAGTTTCTGAAGTGACGCAACTTCAAGCTCTGCGCCGCCTAAAAACAAAAAACCACCGGACATCATGACTGCGGCCGATGGAATCGGGACGATAATCTCCTCGATAATTTCAGCTCCAATCAAACCAAAGATTCCATACTGAATGGCCAGCGTGTGGAGAAACTCAACTGCCTTTTCGATCATAAGATTTTTTATACGACTCAAGTAACCACGAACTCGACTGAACTTTACCTCCGGGACCTACATTGTAAACCATTTTAATGCTGAGGTCTTTGCAGAGCTCTACCTCAGGCACCGGATCGCCATCTGGCTTACGGTCTCCCCCGTTCGCAAAAATATCCGGCTTTAATTCCTTAAGCTCGCGACACACACTCATATCGGTCGTGCCGAGCTCATGGTGCGTTAGAATTACCTCATCGACGTATCGTATCGACTCAATAACTTCCTTGCGTTCCTCTTCACTCATAAATGATTTTCCTTTTTTAAGAGAGAGCCAGTTATCGTTGTTTAGAATAACGACGAGCTTGTCGCCCAGTTTTTTTGCCTCACGAAACAGACGAACATGCCCGATGTGAACCGGATCAAATCCACCTGAAACAGCAACAACGATTTTTTTCTTTTTCATATAGTTGGTAACTCCCCAAGCGGCACTTAGATTTCACCCAAAACCTTTGGTGCCGAGAGAGCATTATATTCCCTTTTTTCAAAATGTTTGTAAATGACCAGCTTCATGGTCTCGGTCACCGCGAAATACAAGAGTACTATCAAGAGAATGAAACCGAGGTGAATCAGACTCGGCGTCTCAAATCCGAGAAGGGGCCCCAGTTTAGAGGTGAATGGAAGAACAAGCGTGATGATCCCCGCGAGAACCGAGAAAAAGACGAGTGAAACTGAAGGAGATTTTCCTTTAAGGAAAAAACTACGCGTCCGGATCGAAAAGATAAGAGCAAGTTCGGTCAGAATGCTTCCGATGAACCAGTTGGTGCGTAATATTTCGGGTGAAAGATGGAAAAACAATAAAAAGAAAATAAAATCAAAAAGAGTACTCACGGCTCCTAAAATAAGGGCGATCGTAGTAATTTCTTTCGTATTGTACTGCTTGGGCTGTGCAAGCTCGGCCGTATCAACACGATCGGTCGCAATCACCATCATAGGAAAGTCAGAAAGGAGATTCAGAAGTAGGATCTGAATCGGTAACAGCGGAAGTGTATCAGTAATAAGTGAGGCGACAGCTACCGCAAAAAAATTCCCGAGATTTGAAAGCAGCGTGGCTTTTAAATACTTGACCGTATTCGTAAAAACCTGACGCCCTTCACGAATTCCATTTACGATAACCGACAGATCGCGTTTTAACAAAATAATGTCGGCTGCACTTCGGGCAATATCTGAAGCGGTATCAACAACAATAGACACATCCGCAGCACGCAGCGCCTGGACATCATTCATTGCTTCCCCCAAAAACCCGACCTCGTGGTTTTTTTTAAGTGTCTCAACGATAAGACGTTTTTCTTCAGGTGCCACGCGCGCAAAAACATGAAAATCCTCGACTGCCCGCAGGCGCTCAGCGTCATTCATTACCTTAAACTCCTCGCCGGTGAGAACCGCGCTATGTTCCGTGATAAGTCCGATCTCGTGCGCAACCGCACCGGCAACCTCGCGGTTATCACCCGTAATAATCTTGAGTTTGACTCCAAGTTTGCGCGCATGTACCACTGCTTCGTGAGTCGACGGTTTAACCGGATCAACAAATGAAACAAGCCCTATAAATTCAAGACCTGTTTCCTCATCCTGCGGTGAATACTTAGAAGCACCCGCGTGTTTCTTTTTTCCCAGTGCGATCACACGATGACCGTTCGTGCTTTCCTTACTCACCCACGCATTCACCTCATGCTGTCGTTCACCTGAGAGTCCACAAAAAGGAACGAGTGTTTCCGGAGCTCCCATTACCAAAAGTATGGGATCATTATTGGCGACGTAGGGCGAGAGAAATGGAAAAAGTCTTCTTTTTCCATTTCCAAGCCGAGGAGTTAACAAAGGTTGAATACCGGAGGGCTTGTCCGCGCGAATGAACGAGTCTTCGGGTTCCGATAGTACCTCGGGGCTCTGCCCTGAGGAACCTTTATTTTTTTCAACAAGAACACTGTTGCGCCGCCGCAAGGGATCAAAAGGAATCTCTGCTAAACGTTTCCACTGTTTAAGTTCGGTCCGTTCAGAAGACGCAAGAGCTTTAAACAATGCTTTGTCGAATGAATTATCAGAACTCTCCAAACTTTCCGCATCAACAGAACTGCACAGGTTAGCAAGAAGGAGTAACTCGTGCTTGTCGTGAGTCATCACATTAGAAACAGTGAGTTCATTTAAAGTAAGTGTACCCGTTTTGTCACTCGCCAAAACTTCAATACTTCCCAACTCTTCAACTGCCGGCAAATGCTTGACCACCACCTTTTGTTTAACCAGACGCTCTGCTCCGCGTGAAAGAGAAAAGGTAACGACCAGAGGCAGTGCTTCCGGCACCACACTAATCGTGAGCGCAATCGCGAACACCGCGAAGTTATAAATTGAAAATTCTGCTTTTAAGAAATAGTTTGCAATAAATACTGCGGCAAGCGTAATAAGAACCACGTAAAGAACACGCGTACTGAAACGTGAAAGTCCGCGCTCGAAACTTCCACCGCGTGCAGAATGTTCATCATCGCGGGAAATTCCCTCCATAACACGATTTTTTCCTGTTGCAATGACGATTCCGCGAGCCTCTCCTGAAACAAGCGTTGTTCCGGCAAAACCAATATTGGTCGCCCGGTACACATCAGAAACAGCACGTGAGAGCGTTGCGGTCGACTTTTGAACCGGCGCGGATTCACCGGTAAGTGCAGACTCGTCAATTTGAGCGCTTGAAATATCGATAAAACGAAGATCCGCAGGAATGCGATCCCCCGCCTCAAGATACACAACGTCACCGGGCACAATGTCGCGACTCGAGAGCGTAATAACGTTCCCGTCACGCAGCACCTTAGATTTAAAGGAAAAATATCCGCGCAAAAGTGCGACGGTTCGCTCAGAATGAAACTCTTGTCTAAAACCAAGTACCGTATTAATCAGGATAAAGAGAAAAATAAAAATCGTGTCGACATACTCATGGAGAGCAAACGTCAGCAGTCCGGCTGCGAGAAGGAGATAAATGAAAACAGATTTAAACTGGCGGAGAAGTATTGCAAACCAGGACACCCCTCTTTCTTCAACCTCATTTAATCCGACCTCATGTAAAACTTTTTTAGCACGAGCCGAAGCATGCCCCGAAGAAATAGTAACGTTGAAATCACCCGCTATCGCCTGCGGATCACGATCGGTATAGGTTGAAAACTGCATGATCACTTTTTTATGAGCGAAAATCGCTGCTCCGTTCCGCACCACGGACAGAACCACCGTTCCTTATCAGGAGTTGCGTCACCAATACTCCACCAACGGTGACAAGCGCTACAACTGAAGTGAAAAAGTATTTCGACTGAACATGAGTGGCGAGATACGGGTGCCCCTTGACCGCGATCGGGTATGTTTTCCGCACGATCACTCATAGGTCAATGGTTGATCCTTGTCGTCGATTAAATAAATCGGTGGGTAAAAGAACTCACGCCAACTTCGTCAGTCGCTTTGCGGACCAATTCAGTAATTTTAATTGAAGAAATACGGAGATCTTTTGTTTGATGCGCAAATATATCGCAACCAACCATGAGCCTGAGATGCTCCAGCGCCTTAACGTAACGCATACGAGATGACCCCATAGAGTTTTGCGCACCCGAATATAAAAGCTCGGCCCAACCACGAAGAAAGCGCTCGTGATGTTGCTGAATAACACCATAGGGTGTATAGGTTCCGTCTCGTTCTCGTTCGCGAATATCAGGATCACCCTGATCAATACCGTGAATCATTTCCCACGCACTCGTAATTGTCGATATGAGCATATCGCAATCAAGAAATAATTCTTCTTCAGCTGAGATCGCATCTCGTTTCAACTGTTCCTCGACCTCACGCTTATCGCCGCTTTCTGATAAAACCGGCGCTTCGACTATCTCTGCTGAATCAAGGGGGAGCTTAGTTTCCATGACTCTATTATACCCCGTCTATCCCCCTGTCAAAGTGGATTAATATCGTAATTCACAATTGTACCTTCATTATTAAACTGAAATGTGCCTCTGAATCGTCGATCTTTCAAAAAAAGAGGCATCCAGTAACGATCATCGGGCCACATATCTTTGAATGGGATGTCTGCAATCTCAAACCACTGCGGCTTCATTTCTTCACCCTCTCTCGGTTCCCCTTCAAATTCGATTACTTTAAAAATATGAACTTCCAATACTTCGCCCGTCGCGACAAATTCAAAATCAAGAACGCCGAGAGGAGTCATCTCGCGTATAGTGATTCCTGCCTCTTCTAAACATTCTCGTTTTGCAGCCTCTTCAACCGTTTCTCCCTCCTGAAGTTTACCGCCGAACCCGTTCCAGCGACCGGTGCCAAAACCGCGCTTCTTCATACCCAGAAGCACCCGAGGATGTTGGTGAACAATACAGAGTGTTTGAACTTTTTTCATACAAAATAATAGTTATATACTACTACTCACATGTGCCACAGCAACACCCAACAAAGTGGCAAGACTCCCGACAATAACCATGCGTAACGGTGCTTTAAAAAGCCTCGTACCGGAGATTTTTGCACTCAGTGTGCCCAGAAGAATAAGTGCGGCAAACGAAAGAGCGACTGAATACCAGAGTGCCTTTCCCGTCGGAAGAAAAAAATACGGCGTGAGCACGAGTCCGCCGGCGATAACGTACGAAAAAAACATAATGAGCGAACCAGTGAGCGCATTTTTAAACGAAGGCGCCTCTGCATTCTCAAATTCTTCAGCCGACGATTCGGAAAGAAAACTTCCTGCAGTCATTGAAAACGCTTCGACTGAAATAAGCACGATTCCACTGACCAGAATTGTTTTCAGGGGAAGACCCGCCGTTGCGATTCCGGAAACAAAACCCACTGTTGAAACAAGTCCGTCTTCAACACCAAAAACAAGATTGCGCAGACCAATTGACCCGGTTTGTTTTACTTTTTCAGAAATCTTATTTTCCACACTTTCAGTATATCAGATGAAAATGACCTCCTCCCCGGCCTCCGCTACGCTGCGACCGGGGTTTCCTTTCATGGCGCTGTGCGGAAACTGCAAACTACACGCGGAGTTCAAGGTGTTGCACTCTAACCCCCGCCCTCCAACGTCAGAGGGGAACATTGTTCGGGAATGCTCCGGGCGGGGTTCTGGGAAATGAAAAGAGCGATCCTGAAGGATCGCTCTTACTTTTTTTCCGGCGGAGGTGGACACTCATCAAGAATCACCCGGTCCTCAAAGCGACCTTTATTGAGACGCTTCATCGTCTGCATGATAAGCAGATCCTCCCACTGCCCGGGAAAAAGTTTTTTAATTGCACTCAAAACATCGAGCACATCACCCATTTCCTCCATCTGAGCTACAACCGTTGTCGCCGCTTCTAATTCCTGCGCTTCTTCAACCAACTTCCTGAAAAGCGCACGTGCATATTCTTCAGCCGACGCGCGATGCCACTTTACCGAAAGTCCTTGCGCTACCAGGTTCGGAACAACCTTGTCACGAACGAGTTTGTTGTACTTTTTCATAAACACCTTCTGTCTCAACGCTATACCATTGATCGCCAGAGAACAATCTTCACCTTTCCCAAGACTTGTAATTTAATATAAAAGTGGTAAAACAGAGGTAGAAACTCAACCGTACAACGAAAGGCATTCTATGCAGGACTCTGTGATTCTTGACTATGCAAACGTTCGTCATCATGGCCACTTAATGCACGCCTTGGAGCGCAAAGGCAAATGGCGCCTTGACCTTGGCAAAGTTGAACTCAGGAAACCCGATTCTCCGATACTCAAAGCTCCACCCTTCGGAACCCCGTGGGAGGAATGGGGGGCGCTTCCCTGCGAAACAGTGCTTCGCGACATGACTCAGAGCCAACCGGGACTCATTCATGGCGACTTCGCGATGTTTCGGACAATCATTGAACTCTTACAGCACAAAGATACCGTTCCCCATCTCACTCACGTCCTCTTCGGCAAGCAGCTCTGTCATGGCGTCGAAATCTTTTTCCCGCACAGTCTGACTGATCACACCTTCACCGTTTACCGAATCGAGAAGGTCAAAGTATCAGACGGCAGGCGTATCAAAGTCGAAGAGAAAAAAATTCCGATCACCAAACACAACCGCAGCATCTGCGGGATGAGCCTCAACATGAGTCTCGGCAAAGAAACTGAAGGTGGTCCGCCACGATGGATCGGACGGGGGATGAACGTCATGCTCTCCGACGAAAACATTGGCATGTTCCACTCCCGGTGCTACTGGCTCTTTGTAGATCCGAGTGGCCTTGAACAACTTGCGGCGTAAAACGCTCACAACCCGCGCACAAAAAGTGCGCGGGTTTTTCTATTTTCAACCTCCATCAACCTGTTTGATTTCAATACCAAGTGGGTATACTCTCAATGGTAGAGAACTTCAACAATTAAAACGAAGGATGTTCTATGACACCCAAACAAAACATACAACGAGTACTTCGCACCGCTGCCTTTTGCACCGGTTCGGGACTCGTAGCCGCAATTGGAGCCTACCTTTTTGTCCGCTGGAGAACCTATGTTATCGGCCATCAGGATATCGGCTTTAACGCTACTGATGTTGGATTCTTCCTCACAACTGCCATCTGCGTGGGACTTATAGGAGCATCCGTTATGGCCATGTGGGACACCAAAAGTGCCCGCATCGGATTCGTCTACGGTCTGTTCACCTCAATGGCAGGAGTCGGACTTCGACTTGCATACGAGCGCTACATGGATGACACTGCGATGTTCAACTTTGTTCCGTTAGTGAGGCTCGTCATCATTGCCTCTCTAGCCTTTTCATTAATCGGATTTGCCTACCACCTTCTCTACGAGTGGACGAGAAAAAATCCCGACGGCACGTGGACGTATTCTCGCTAGATCTTTCTTTCAAAGCGCCTTGGAATACCAAGCGCTTTTTTATATTAGACTTTTCAGAACACGATCAAACCCCGGCAATAGTTTAAGAGTTTCAATCTGCGAGGGCTCAATCCAAATATACTTTTCTGCCTCCCAGTCGAGAGTAACAGCGTTAGTTGAAACATCTACCAGAACTGGATGAACGATCCACACTTTGCCAACCGATTTATCTTCAGTTTCATACACACCGCCGTGTGAAATAGAAACTATTCTGTCTTCAGAAACCCTGAGCTCCTCTTTAAGCTCATCTTTTACCTTTTCTTCAATCGTCCGGTTATCATCAAGAAATCCCGATATACCGTTCCAGTAGCCCGGATACAAACGCATTCCCTCGCTTCTCTTTACCAAAAGAATTTTATCCTTACAGCGCAGAATACAGTTAATGACCGGCGCGTAACGCACATTGGTGTAATCAACCTGCCCGTCTTTCGGTTTAAATTTCCTTTCTTTCATAAATTAAATCTATACTATCACCCAAAACAAAACCACCCTGCGCACTGCGCAGGGTGGTTTTTTAGTTAACGACGGCGAGAGGTCTTCTTCTTTGACTTCTTCTTCGCAGTTTTTTTGGTTTTCTTTGCTGCTTTTCTTTTTTTCTTTGCCATAGTAGGTGAGGATGACTGACTTGAGAAACAGAATCATCCTTAATTAAACCGACGGGATAAAAAGTATGTACATTATTTTTTCGACGCGAGGCTCTGTGCCAAAAATAATTACAGTGACTTATGATTTATTATGAGCGTAATCACACAAAACACAATAGAATAGTTGAACTTTCTGTGGACAACTTTTTTTCTTTTTTAAAACGAATTTTAAAAAAGTATTTAATTATTTTTTGCGAGTGCAACTTTGAGACCGAGTGCGATGAGTACCGCTCCCGTAACGCGCTCAACATAGTGCTGAACTTTTGAAATTCGATTTTTTATTCTGGAGTGAGAGAAGAGAACAGAAACGAGCGTAAACCAAATAAACGTAATTACCATCATCTCTACGCCATAAAACAATTGAACAATTTTAGGTGTGGAACTATCAATGACCTGCGTAAACAACGCCAAAAAGAAAAGTGTGGCTTTTGGATTTAAAACGTTCGTAAGAAAACCCGCCCAGAGTGCTTGCCTGAACGAGATAATCTTTCGCTCTTTTACAACTGAAATGCTGTTTTCGACTTGAGCCGGTTTTGATCGAAGTGACTTGATGCCGATGTAGATAAGGTAGCCTGCTCCAAGAAATTTGATCGCATTAAAAAGGAGAATTGATTTTGAAATAAGAAGTCCGATACCCAGGAGTGAGTATGCAACATGGACCATAATGCCGAATGCGATACCGAGCGAGGTGTATACGCCAACCTTCCTGGTATATACCAAACTATTACGTGTGACCACGGCAAAATCCGGCCCCGGGCTTGCGACCGCAAGGAGATGCACCACTGCGACAGTAATAAATTGTGCGAAAAACATATTTTTAATTTTTGATCTTATATTTTTTCATAAGCGCTTCTTTATACTCATGCAGGGGTTCGAGTCCGACCAAAGCTCTCCTCTCGTCAACGTGTTCAATATCTTCAATCGGCTGAGGCCCGTATGCGCCGTACATATTGGTTGTAAACTGGGTTCCATAGAGCTGCGGACGACCCTCGTTCACACAAACACGATCGTAAAGATATGCGAGATCACGTTCGGGAACCTCTCCTTCGGACTCCTTTGTTATCAACTCCAAACATATTTTTTGAAAAGCGACATCGTGATCGGCATGTTGAGCCAATAACCAAGCGGCGGATGAGGCCTCGGCACCAACCTTAGAAACTGTCGGCCACCCAATTTCTTTAACGATTGCTTTCATTCTCTCGGTATTAACGTTATCAACTTCCTCCATTTGAGCAATGTCTTCTGCGTTCGGATTCCGCGCCACCTGATCGCGGGTTTCCATTTCTAAAATCTCAGCAGCAAGGGCGGGATAAAGTATTTCCGCGCGTTCATGTTCTCCACTTTCCATAGATATTATGGCATCTCCTCCGGCAGATAATAATTTTTTTTCGTTTTGTAAGCATCGACTAATACTCCTGTAAACTGAAAAAGCGGTGTCGGGAGTTTATCAAGGTCATACCACTTCCATTCAACTGCCCGGTCTGATTCCATAACTTTCGGCTCACCCTTCGCCCACTCTGCAATCATTCCAACCTCCACATAATGTTTCGGTGCGTAATGAGTAGAGTTAGCAAGACAGAGGAATCGGATATTTTTAATCTCAATCCCCGCCTCTTCTAATGTTTCCCGCCGCGCACAGTCTTCAAATGACTCCATATAATCGAGGTGACCACCAGGAAATGAGTACTCACCCGCTCCATGCGAACCCTTTCGCTCTGTTAACAATATTTTTCCGTCCCTCATAATCATTACCCCAACACCAACCTGAGGGTATTTTTTTACTTCTTCCATATGCTTAACGTACCAACATTTCAGCTACTTTTCAAATTTTTTAGAAAAAAGCTCAAGTTCCTCTAAGATCGTTTCAACAAGAACCTTAACATCATTTTGCTTAGTTCCGCTAAAACGCTGCAGGCCCTCGTGTTCCTCAAGTTTTTTATACTTCACTATCTCCATCAAATCGAGTATGTCTTCCTTGGTTATTCCCGCTTTGATGTCCTTTGGATATTTATCCAGCAAGTGGAGCAGTTCGAACTTTAACTCATCGTTCCCGAACACATCGTTAACAAGCCCTTCCCACTCTTCTTTTTTTCGACGAAATGCATAATTTATCTGTTCAACTCGTTTCTTTTCCGCTACAGCGACTACCTGACCAGGAAAGTACGTCTCTGAAAACTTCTCAAGGTCAGATGCAATTTCCAGAATCACTTCTTCCATTACCCGGACCTCAGAAGCCGATCCTGTTCGTTTAAACCTTGCGCTTGTAAGTGCTGCAATGAGTAGTTGGATTTCTTCAAAGATTATAGTCTCACCGTTGAATAACGGCACATTAAGCCGATTAAGGTACGCGTACTTGATACGTTCATCAGTAAAAACTTCATCGATTTTCTTATACCATCGTGCTTTCATCTCAACGTATGCCTCAATTGGATTTTCTTTTGTTTGTGGAATTTCGTGTTTGTTCATAGTTTATCGTCTCACTTCCTGCCGCTTAAAACCAAAATACTTTTCGTGAATGAGAAAAAGTTTAGTGATTTTTAATACATACCATGAGTCACCGTCCAATACATCATCTGTCTCTTTCGGCAAAGGTTTATTTCGCTTCGCGAAATGCTTTGTAGCGAGATCGTACCGCGCGCCATCAATTTTTTCCGCAACACCCGAAAACTGAAGCCCGAGATTGCCTTCTCCCCGATTACTCACCGTAATAGTTCCGGCGACCTGAGAATCTGTAGTAATCGCTGTTGAATGTCGTGTGTCCGGGTCTGACATCCAGTAAAGATTCATTTCATCATCAAAAACATAAATAACATCTGCCGCCCACGCGCCATGCTCGTCAGAAACTGCGAGGGTCATGAGATAACCTTTTTCCAAGACCTCCCGCGTTAAGTCTTTTAGATTCAGATTCATTATTTAGATCAGCTTAAAAGCTACAATGCCATATTTCTGTATTTTCTCATAATACCCCGGAAAACTGTAGTACATCGCAACGAGGTCTTCTTTTGAGCCTACATGCGGATTGATTTCTTTGACACGATACCGCTTGAGAAGAGTCGCAATCGTTTTAAAAATAAAAACACCAGAAACACTGCGGTTGAAATATTTTTTGCCACATACAAACTTTAAGACATCGCCTGAAGTAATCGCCTGATATTTTTCGGTTGCGGCGCGCGTTTCTACTTTTTTCTCACCGCTTTTAATTGCCTCGAAGATGCTTTTATTTATAACGCGAAAACGGAGTACGTGTACTTTGTTTTGTGTTTTCCGTTTCATTGGCGTACGAATGCCAGTTTTCGTTTTTTCATCTCAACTTTCAACTGTCCTAAAGCTTTCGGACCCATTCCGTGAAACTCTGATATTTCTTTTTCAGTAAATTTTGCAAGATTGCTGAGCTTAGTAATTTTCGCATTCAACAGAGCACGAAGTGCGGGTGCACTGATCTTTTCCGGAAAATCGCTTTGTGTACGCTTTCGATAATATCCTGACCAGCACTTCGGACATACCGGACAATCACTGCTCTTATAGAACACATGTCCGCGACTACACACTTTTTTTATTCCTTTTTTCTTTCCCTTTCCCATATTTTCTTGTACACGTAATCGTACTATGTTCTCTATGAGTTTAAGCGGAAGCGGCTTGTCGAGTGGAAACTGAATCGTACCTTTCGATGTCACGTATGACGATAGTTCTTTTTGAAATACTTTTATGGGCCCGGAGCCGGGGAAAAAACTAACGTGATCTTTAAAGCCGCCGAAATGGACAAGGTTTCCGTGGAACGTAAACGTAGGAATCCCGTATCCGATCTTCTCGCCCGTTTCTTTTGGCACCACTTTTTTAATCGCCTGACGCATTGCTTTTAGCAACCTTTGTACGTCATCGGGAAAAGCGCGTATATACGCATCAATTGTTTCTGGCTGCTTTGTTGCTTTTTTCATAGCTTTATAAGTAAGTTGACAAAAATTTATGTATATAATATAATTTTACTTAGAAAAACTATGCGATTCTTTGATTTCTGCGCGATGTCTGGCGTCTCACTCATAGCCGGCTCACTCTTCGTCTCCGTTGGCATGAACATCCTCCCAGCTGCCCTGATTGCTCTTTGCCTCTGGCTCTTGGGACTTTCGATGCTCAACTACCTCAATCACGGCAAGCTCCGCCCCTTTGTCTCACGCCGATCGACCTAGTCGATCGGCGTTTTTTATTCTCCCCACTCTGTTGTCATTTTCTGATAGCACTCTTTGCACAAATGAAACTTCCGCACCATATTTTTTACATCTGGCGGACTGAGTAGAATAGCGCCAAACTCCGTGAGTTCTTTTTTACACTTATCGCACTGCGGTTGTATTGCCATATTTTTTTCGATTTACTTTAATACGGTGAGGATTTTAAAATCGATCATTTTAACTTTAGTGACCTCGCTAACGGCATTACCATAATATGACCGATACGTTTCAAACATTTTTTCCTTACTTTCAAATCGTTCGTGTCCCGTAAAATCGCTGTCAATTATTTCTCCTAGAAATTTTTCTTTTATCGATAAAATTTTGGCGGTTGCAAACTCTTTACCATTTGATTGATCGATAAAACTTAGTTCATCACCAACGTCCAAATTTTTATCATCAAATAGACGCCACGTGGAAGTCTTTTCTCTTTTTAGTACGAGTGGTACTAAACTATGTGCAAACTTAAGTTTCTTGAATTTACTACTGTCCATGACACTTCTTGTACTTCTTACCTGAACCACACGGGCAGGGATCATTGCGGCCGACGGAGACATTTTTTTTGTGAAGTGTACTGTTGCCGGTCTGATCTACACCGCTGATTTCGCGCGCACCAGCCTCCGTGACTTTCAGTTTTTCAGCCGGAACAGCAGATGCTGTTACTGCGGCTGCACCAATGTGTGCCACAAAGGAAATAATCTGAGCATTAATTGAGTTCTGCATTTGCTTGAACATACTCAATCCTTCTTTCTTGTACTCAACCAGAGGATCACGCTGTCCATAGGCGCGTAGGTTCACCGATCCGCGCAGGTAGTCCATCATTTCAAGATGTTCAACCCAGAACATATCGATGGTCTGCAGAATAACGCGACGAATCGCAAGATAAAAATTATCACGGCTGAGCTGTGCAATCTTGTCATTGATGGTTTTCATGAAATCCTCGTCGTTCTCATTGATGATTCCTTTGAAGTGTGCTTCGATCTCATCAACGCCACCCAGAAGAATGGCGCGACGACGTTCGTACACAATTTTTCGTTGGTGATTCAGCACATCATCAAATTCCAGAACATGTTTGCGTGAATCAAAATGGTGACCTTCAATGCGTGTTTGTGCAGTTTCAATCGAACGCGTGATGAAACGATTCTCAATCGGCATATCATCCTCAACCTTCGCCAATTCGAACGCCTTCTTCATCATGTCGTTTGCAAAGACACGCATGAGACTATCCTCGAGCGAGCAGAAAAACTGTGTTTCACCCGGATCACCCTGGCGACCCGAACGGCCGCGCAACTGGTTATCAATGCGGCGCGCTTCGTGACGCTCGGTACCCAACACAAACAACCCACCGAGAGCCTTCACCTTCTCATACTCTTCTTTATTAAACGGAACACCACCGAGCTTAATGTCAACACCACGGCCTGCCATGTTTGTTGCAATCGTGACTTTTCCGACACCACCAGCTCCTGCAATAATTTCACCTTCACGCTCGTGATTTTTTGCATTGAGCATTTCATGCGAAATACCCTCTCGCTTCAGATACTGACTCAGGAGTTCGTTCTTCTCGATCGAAACCGTGCCGACCAGAACTGGCTGACCTTTTCCGTTTAGCTCTTTTATATGACGTGCAATCGCCTTAAATTTCCCCTGTTCATTTTTAAAGATAAGGTCGTTTCGGTCGAGGCGCTGCGCTATTTTATTCGTAGGAATTGCAACAACGCGCAATCCATACACTTTTACGAATTCCTCTGCCGATGTCTTCGCCGTTCCGGTCATACCGGCGAGTTTTTTGTAAAGTCTGAAATAATTTTGGTAGGTAATCGAAGCGTAGGTGCGTGATTCCTTTTGAATCTCAACCCGCTCTTTTGCTTCAACTGCCTGGTGCAATCCTTCTGACCAACGACGCCCCGGCTGAAGGCGCCCGGTAAATTCGTCGACAATGACAATCTCTCCTTCCTTAACGACGTACTCTTTATCTTTGTTGAACAGCGCCTTTGCTCGAACTGCGGTCTCGAGATGGTGAACATATTTTACGCCTGCATCGGTGTAAATATTCTCGACGCCGAGCATCTTCTCAGCAGTCGTGATACCCTCATCAGTCAGGGTAATGGCTTTCAATTTCTCGTCAACTTCAAAATGCTTCCCTGCATCGAGATGCTTCACGATATCCGCAAACTTCACGTACAGGGCCTCCGAATCACCGGTTGTTGCAGAAATGATCAAGGGTGTTCGCGCCTCGTCAATCAAAATTGAATCGATTTCATCGACAATCCCGTAGTTGAATTCACGCTGACGAAGGATCGACGGCTCGTACTCCAAGTTGTCACGTAGATAGTCGAAACCAAACTCACTATTGGTTCCATAGGTGATGTCAGACTGA
>CAYGLL010000015.1:0-31648 GCA_964350935.1 uncultured Candidatus Saccharibacteria bacterium
CTACAAGCGCGGGGTCAAAATTGTCGATTGTCCCTGGAGTCTCTACTGGGGCGACGAAAAGCGGCAGCAGGAAATTGACGAGGAAGTTGCCGAAAAAGTTCGAGGCGCTTCCTTCCATAGCGGCTACCGCAAACCCAAAATAGGGAAAGGCAAAAAGGGCTCTGTATGAGTGCAAACAAAAAGACTTCGCCCCCGAAAAAAACCTCTCCGGCCTCTGCGGCGGTTGAAGTTGATTTCTGGCGTCAGCTCGACATCTTCGCGCCTTCCGAGTTCAAAACGCCGATTACGGTCATCGGAGCCGGTGCAACCGGTTCGTACGTGGTCTGGCTTCTCGCGAAAATGGGATGCCGTGACATTACGGTCTATGACTTCGACAAGGTGGAGAATTTCAATCTGCCGAATCAGGTCTTCGGACTTAGTGATGTCGGCGCTCTCAAAGTTGAGGCGCTGGCACGACGGATAAAGGAAGATACCGGAATTGAGATTAAACCGGTTGCGAAACCTTTTACCACAGGAGAGCTCAAAGGTATTGTGTTCGTTCTCACTGACACGATGGAGAGCCGGGCCCTCTTTTGGAAGAAGTCACTCCGTTACAACGTCAATGTTGATCTCTTGATCGAAACACGAATGGCGGCTGAAGGGGGTTTGATCTACGCGATCAATCCTTCGGAGCCGCGTCAGGTTGATGAGTATGAGAAAACTCTCTACAGTGATGAGAAGGCTGAGGAAAGTCCCTGTTCGCGGCGAGCAATCGCTCCGACGGTGGCACTTCTCTCGGGAATGGCAGTCTTTACGATGATTAATTTCATCAACGGAAAGCGGTTCCACAATCAAACCCTCATCTCACTGTGTCCGCCGACACTCTTCACGAAAAACTTCAACTAACGAGAAAGGAAAATACATGGGTAACAATCGACTAACACGTGTGCGTAAGCCACGAGACGAACAGGGAAGCAATCCCGCCTCTTCCGAACAGGGAGGGGCATCGGTGGTGGTCCTGGAAGAAAATGCTCAGGTTCCGACCGGGGCAACGACGATCTCGATCGGAAAGGTTCCGGGTGATATCGTTGAGGTCGAGGTTAAGGGTGGAGAAACCATCCGAGATTGCTTCAGCAAAGCTCAGATCGGGGATGTTAACAATTGTGAGATCCAGAAAAATGGCAAGAAGGCCACACTGGATGACACCACGGTATCTCCCGGTGACAGCATCATTGCTATAGCCAACATTCGCGGCAACTAAGCCGCCTCAACCCCACAGGAGTTTCCTGTGGGGTTATTTTTTTAAATCGCTTTCATCCTCGCGGTTTTGTCGGGAGGATGAAAGCGAGAGGAGTGGGAAGGGGGTCAGGGAATGAAACGCAGGTTGACTGCGTTTCATCGGGTTCGCGAAGCGAACGTGCTGTTGCTAAGCGTTGCGAAGCAGGCACTACGCGAGGAGTTTTCCCTACAGGAACTGTATACCTTTCGCTTTCCGCAGACGGAACGCTCAAGGTCTTGCGGAAGCTCGCTATCCTCGCTTCCTCACCCGTGGCGGAATGCAGTGAGTCTTCGAGCGCTGAAAACCGAGGGGTTTTCAGAATAAATCCCGCTCGCCTAATACTCCGCCGAGTCTGCGAGGGGACAGCTTGCTGCGGAGATATGGACGAGTGGGTTTATTCTTTCCCCATCGTTTTGAGGGCGACTGAACTATAATGGGGGAATGGAACTCCGGCTCATTATCACGAATGTCGGTTATGCTTTTGGAATACTGCTGAATACGCTGATCGCTTTTTGGGTTTTTCATAAAGCAACTAACCGCGCGTTGAGCGTCACCTTCGCATTTTTGAGTGCCGCGCTCGTTATTTTTGAAATCGGTCATATTTTGGGTATTAATACCTATGATAGTGATCTTTCGCGTAGTTACTTTACGCTCTCACTTGCTGCGCTCTTTATCCCGCCGCTTTCAACGCACTGGGTGTTTGGTGTTTTAGGTAAACTCAAAGAACGGCGGCGGGAAATTATTTTGTTGTATGTCGTTGCCGCTTCGCTCCTGATTTTTTATATAGCTTTTCCTGCGCTGTATCTCGGTCGCTCAATTGCAAAGCTCGATTATCTTCCAAATTATTACGATGCGGGAATGTTTTTCTGGATGTTTCCTGCATACTACGCGCTTGTCGGTGTTTACTTTCTCTTTAATCTCTTCAAAAGTTATCGGGTTGCAAATCCGGTAATGAAAAATCGTTTAAAGTATTTTATCTTCACACTTCTGTTCGGCTACATTATCGGATCCCTCGCCTTTTTTCTCACGTTTGATATCCCGGTCGACCCTCTGTGGTCAATGCTCCTTTCGCTTTACACACTTCCGCTCGCCTACGGTATTGTCCGCTATGAGCTCATGGATATTTCCATTGTTGCCAAACGAGCTCTAGTGTACGGCGTCTTTGTGGCTCTCGGAAGTCTCCTCATAACCGGCGTCAGCTACGTAAACCTCGTACTGACGCAATTGGTGAGCAATTTTCCGCTCTGGCTTATTCCGCTTCTTTCAAGTTTTGTGGCAGTTGCCATCGGTGCCTTAGTGTGGCTCCGGCTTAAAGAAGTTGATGTTATTAAGTATGAGTTTATTACCATTATCACGCACAAATTCCGTACGCCCTTAACCCGTATCAAGTGGTCGTCGGAGGAGCTCAAGAATGAAAGTCTTTCAGAGAACGGAAGTTACGCTCTTGCACATATTGCCGATGCTGGCATGAAATTGAACGAACTCACCGATGCTCTGGTGAATGTTTCAGAGACTGAGCGCGCTGACTATAAGTATGTTTTTTCGAAGGAAGATCTACGCACCATTGTCGGACAACAGGCCGAGCAAATGCTTCAAAAGTATAAAGATAAAAATGTGACTCTTCAGATCGAAACATCTCTCGAACCCCTTCAGGTTCTTCTCGATCTTAAACGTATTCGTTTTGTGTTTGAAGTTTTTTTTGATAACGCACTTTCGTACACGCCATCCGGCGGTAGGGTAAATGTGAGTACGCGCCGCGAGGGAGCTCAGGCAGTGTTTATGATTCATGACACGGGCATCGGTATTTCAAAAGAGGAACTTTCGATGATGTTTGTTAAGTTTTTCAGAAATGCAAAAGCAAAAATGGCTGATACGGAAGGGTTGGGAATCGGCCTCTATCTTTCAAAGAAGATTGCAGACAAGCATAACGGCTCTATCACTGTTGATTCTGAGGGGGAAGGGAAGGGAACGACGTTCACTCTTTCATTACCCCTGGTTAAATAGTTTTCTCTAGGCCCGCTCTGTTTTTGAGCGGTAGTTCAACGCCGGTTGAATTTTCTCACAAACGTGGGATACTTTGAGCCATGAAAAGTAAGGATTTAATCACCTTTGCACTCCCTGATGCGCCCGGCGTTTATTTTTTTAAGCAGGGAAGCACGATTCTCTATATTGGACGCGCAACCTCTCTTAAAGACCGTGTGCGCAGTTATTTTTCTGATGAAGTAATGAGCACCCGTGGTGCGAAGATTGTTGATATGGTAACGCGGGCTGACACACTCAATTTTAAGGAGACCAGTTCGGTTCTCGAAGCGATTATTCTGGAAGCGCATCTTATTAAAGAACACCTTCCTTCGGCAAATAGCGACGGAAAAGACGATAAGTCGTTCAATCACGTAGTTATTACCAAAGACGATTTTCCTCAGGTGTTGGTGGTTCGCGGCAAGGATCTTAAAGAACAATTTCCTCACCAGAAGATTAAATATGAGTTCGGACCCTTTCCTGAAGGTGGGCTTTTAAAAGAGGCTCTGAAGATCATTCGAAAGATTTTTCCCTATCGTGATGAAAAATGTTTTCCGCCACAACCTGGCGAGCGTGGTAGACCCTGTTTTAACCGACAGGTCGGTCTCTGTCCGGGAGTCTGTACGGGGGAGATTTCAAAGAAAGAATACGGAAAAACAATTCAGCGTCTAAAACTTTTTTTCCAAGGGAAGACCGATTCTTTAATTCGAAGTATCGAACGGGACATGAAGGCGCATGCACGCGCGCACGAGTTCGAGAGAGCACATGACCTCAAGCGCGTACTGTTTGGTCTCCAGCATATTCAGGACGTCGCGCTCATTAAGGTTGATGATGGTGAGAGCCCGGCCTCTAAGCGCGGTTTTCGTGTTGAAGCGTACGATGTGGCACACATTTCCGGTAAACATATGGTCGGCGTTATGGTAGTTGCTGAGAGCGGACAGATAGCGACTAAACATTATCGGACGTTTAACATCCGTGGTTTTACCACAAGCAATGATCCCGGAGCCTTGCGTGAAGTTATTTCGCGGCGGTTGAATCATCCGGAATGGTCAGCACCTGATCTGGTGGTGGTTGATGGAAATGAGGTTCAACGTTCTGTTGCAGCGTCTCTTTTCGGCAGTACGACGCCGGTTGTTGCGGTGACGAAGGATAGTCGTCACAAACCACTTACTATTGTAGGAGACCCTGCCGTTGTTACTCAGTATGAAAAGGTGATATTGCGACTCAATGCCGAGGCACACCGGTTTGCGATTAAGCGATTTCGTTCAAAGGCAAGGCGTTCACTTATTGTGTAATGGTGCTATAGTTGGTTTAGAACGGCCGAAGCACCGCTTTGGAGGACTTTCGCGCCAGGATGGACACAAATTACCTATTTAAAAATAAAACAGGTGTATTTGCGACTTCAACCCTCTTAGGTACGTGAGGGGATAGCTTCGGCCGAATCTGCCGGGAACGATTATCTGCGTTCCCGGTTTCTTTTTATGAAATGGACGAGAGCTTTGCTCTAGAGCACGTGTGTATACCTCGTCTCGTATAATCGGTTTACTCGGTTAAAGTGAACAAGCGTGTTTCACTTTTCTCTCATTGCCGATTATACTATTCTCATGTCGCTCACACGAGTAGCCGTATTGCGCGGGGGACCTTCTGATGAGTATGAGGTCTCGTTGCGCACCGGGAATGAGGTTTTAAGAAATCTTTCGGACGACCGCTATCGTCCGATTGATGTTTTTATTTCACGTGACGGCATCTGGCACATGCAGGGTGCACCACGACAGCCTGAAGAAATTGTGCGCCACGCTGATGTTGTGTTTAACGCACTTCACGGATCGTACGGTGAAGACGGTAAGGTTCAGAAAATACTTGATGATCACCGAATTCCGTACACCGGTTCGCGTTCGCTGTCATCAGCAATTGCGATGAATAAGGTATTGACCAAACAGGAGATGGGGAAGGCAGGTATCAAAACTCCTCTCTATTCAACTATTCGTCGCGATCAGGATATTGAAAAACGCGCGCTTGGGATTTTCCGGAGTTTGCCTCACCCTTCGGTCGTGAAACCTGCTGACTCGGGTTCATCGCTCGGCGTAACCATTGCGCAGGATTTTGAGAGTTTGCTCCAGGGAATTTATCATGCGTTTGAAATGTCTGACACCGTCATTATTGAGGAGTACATTAAAGGGCGCGAAGCGACGTGCGGTGTTATCGATGGTTTCCGCGGACAGAGGATTTATCCGTTGTTGCCCGTCGAGATCATTCCTGTGTCGTCAGTATTTTTTGATTATGATGCAAAATACAGTGGGGGAACGAAAGAGATTTGTCCGGGTAATTTTTCAAATGATGAAAAACGCGTAATTCAACAGATGGCTGCTGATGCTCATCATGCACTCGGACTCCGACACTATTCGCGAAGCGATTTTATCGTTCATCCCCGTCGCGGAATTTATTTTCTCGAAGTTAACACACTCCCCGGACTTACAGCGGAATCACTCTTCCCTAAATCGTTGAATGCAGTCGGTTCACACCTTCCTGAATTTCTCGATCATGTTATCACCCAAGCCATTGACCAGCGATAATGGGCGTTTTTTAATTAACATTGATTAAGAAAAGTCTCTAGATTCTGTTGAAAATGAGCCCTGTGAGGGTTCATTTTTTATCCATACCACAAAACATATATGTGTTGACTGTACCGTAAGGGTCTGTAGACTTCCTCTAGCTTCACCGTTCTTTAATAACCATCAACCTACGGAGGCATTTGTGCATCAGAAGAGAGTCGTTTCGTTAATCCTGCTCAGTGCGGTTATCTTAGTTTCTGGGTGCAAAAGTGTTCGCATCAAAACGGACACCACCAAACAACTGACCGGTATTGCTGGCGATGACCATGAAAAGTTCATGGTAATCATGAAGACCATACAGGTCGACAAGACAACTCGCACGGAGCTTGAGGACATGGGCATTCGTCCGGGAAAAGTGCCGAACGTCAAATCTACTACGGGGTCGGGTGCGGCAATACAGGCCGCTGTTGCCTCGGGGGTGAATGTCCAGATCAATCTGTCGACGTTGCTCGACGATATCGTCAAATATCGAGAGGTCGAACTTGTCAGTGTTCCGTTCACGAACATCAAAACAACGTCGAAACGTTTCTACTGGTCGGACAATTTCAAAGAGGTTAAGGGTCACGACACGATGTTTTTGATCCTCCTTAATAGAGGGACGGTCATCGCACTTCTTATTCCGAAGGATGAGAAAATGGACACCATGAGTCGGAGCCACGCCTTCGGCAAAGGTTTCATCGAGCTTTTTGGTGAGGCGACGGGTCCGGCCCGTGCCATCCGCGGCGCTCTGCCATGATCATACCGTCTTGCGTTTAAACGCAAGACGGTTTTTCTTTCTTATCGCAGGAAACCCCGCACATCCCTTGTCCCAGTCTGGAGTGCAGGGAGGACGTCATTGTACCTATACTTCTTCCCACGTTCCGTCGAGTTTGAGATAAAAACAACGAATGTGTTCAAAAAGGTCTTTTGAAATTTCTCGAGCTTTAGTTTGTCAAAAAACTGAGTTGCGAGGTGATTTTCGCTACCCTATATTTGTGCAACACGGCATGCGGTCAGGGAACGGAAAAACAGTTATTGATTTTTTATTGAGTCACAATCTCGAGCAATCGAAGCGTTTTTGCAGTTCCGACGAATCTCTCTGGCGCATTCAGTACCGCGCCAATCATCCGACAGAGATAGCAGCTCTCAAGTGTATGGATGGCCGCCTCAATCTCTCTGTTATGACCAAAACGCCGCTCGGCATTATTCAGCCGTTTCGCAACATCGGCGGAAAATTTGACATCGGCTGGCCTTTTTTCGGGAAGCCGTGTACTTAGGATTTTCTGATTGTGTGTTTGATAGCGCTCCCAGGCTTCGCGTGAGACCCGGTAGGTTCTTTGGGGACCTTCACCGTAGTCGTGATAGTCAATGTGACATAGCGGAATTACGGTGGGGGCCAGATCGGCAAGTTCCTTCTTCAGTCGTATTTTGGCGATGAAAAGGTGACGAAACATCTCTTCAAGACTGAGATTGCGCTCGCGTGCCATCGCGCATGGTGCATGAACATGGAGAAGGACGATTGAAGTTTTTTGAACCTCCATCCCTTTTCTGATCTGGGCGAGAAACACAGCGCCTGTTGGAAGGGGATCACTCGGGAAGAAATCAGGCGAAGCGTTGAGTGCGCCGCCGTTGAAGGTAACCTTGTGAGGACAGACGCCCGCGTGGCTTTCGGGGTGGCCATTGAGATAATGCACAAGACGCTCTATTTGGTCGTGTATGCGGTAGCCATCACAGCATGCCCCACTTACGACGCGTGCACCTCCTATTTTTATGCTCTCAACATCGGAGAGAATACCAACTTCTTTACTGCGCATCATTCTAATTGTTGTGAACTCCTGTTCGGTGAGTACTGACCGGGGCATGATTTTCCTTGCTTTTGGTGGTTGTGGTTTTTGAAGGTTCCATCTTTCCCCCGCAATCCTGTTATGCTGAAAAGGATTCCGTAAAGCTATACAACATCAGTTGATAATAGTGCAAGCTTAGCAAGGGTTCCACAATGGCTTATCCAGGGTCACGTTAAAGTTAGGGAATAGAAAGTTCATTGATTTAACGGAGTCTCTGTGGTTATATGTCGTCTAATCCTGACGAGTGTCGGGAATACCCGACCGCAGGGGGTGCGGCAATTGGGACATTGAAAACCTATGCAGAAAACGAAAACTGCCTCCGAAAGTAACGGAGGTTTCAAGACTCAGAACAGAACGCTTACTCGTAAAATCGAGAAGCTTCAAAAGGAACTTGCGGTGTTGGTGAAGCAGGAACAGCGTGCATGCAATCGTTGGGTTAAAGGTTATGGCGGCTACCGCAAGGCTGCCAAGGGGCTGACGGAAGTTTCTAGGCTGGGTACAAAAAAATTCCAGTATCTATCGAATATCGTGAACGGCTGGGATAAGGAGACCGTTCGTCTCACGATTGAACGTGACGCCCTGCGCGAGAAAGTTGCTGAGAAGAAGAATGAGATCGAAACAGCTGCAACTGAAAGACTTTTGCTTCAGGAACGGCATCTCAGTGATTCGAAGGCGTTCGATGAGATCGTCACGCAGGTTTTCAGTTTGAACGAAGTCGTGGTTCGCGCCTCGGAGGATCGGGGCGATTGTCTCAAGCGCCATGTTTTCCCGCGTCTTTATGACGCTAAAGGAAATCTGCGCAGTCAGATCAGTTTCGTCAGTGCGGATGGGTTGCGCAAAGTGGTCGCGATGGTCAACACTATGACGCTCTTGCGCCCTGATTTGGCGGCAAAAGCCAAAGAGCTGGTTCAGCAGTTTTTCGAGCGTTTTCGTGAAGTAACCGAGATGGATCCATCAGTGAAACCGCTCTATGATCTGACCCAGCAACTTCTTATTGAGAAGACGGGGTTCAAGGTTGGACCAAGTCTCCACCAGTTTCTCGGCATGGAACTTCCTGCGGACGTGTTTCCCGAGCTTGCAGAAGCACAGATGCTTTTGCGGCAGAGCTTGAGGTCTGAGAAGACTAATTCCTACATCCGGCTTTATCGTCGTGATGCAGTAACCTCGCCGTGGGTTCCGGTTCCGCAGTCCTGATTGAGAAGTTCTTTTCGGTGACCGTTCTGCGTTTTGGCGTGGAACGGTTTTTTAATGCTTAATCTTTAAGATATGTTTACTCACCGAAAAGAACAGAGGACGATGGAGCGCAATAAAGTGATAGCCGATTTTTGAAAGAAGTTTGAAGGGAAAAAAATGTTCATACAGAGGCAGGAGTCCGCGGTGCCATTTTTTATCCGAGAACGAGAGAATTTTATATACCGCATGGGCACCTCCGTAGTGGGTGTTGTCAGGAAATGCCAGTTGCACGGCATTTTTAAATTCCTCTGGTTTAATGGAAGGAAAACGGGGCGCAACAAGTTGCGAGGGTGCGTAGTGGAGCTTCTCGGCAAGATGCTTTTTCCATTCGATAATCCAGAGTTTGCAAAAACCACAATCGCCGTCATAGACAACAACCGGTTTAGAACCAAAGTCGATAGCGTTGTGATCATCGGGCGCTTCTGTATGATCCCCGGGATCACAGACTAAGGCTGCTTGAGATGTCATGCATCTATTATACTCTAGCTTTCATCGTACAAAGAAAAACCGACCTCAGGGGCCGGTGATGGGTGGTTGGACGCTGATTTCTTCAAGCGTAAAACTAAAGGTTTCAATTACAGGATTGGTTAGGAATTTTTGGCACATATCCTGAACTTGTTTTTCGACCTCGGGTTTTTCGAGGTCTGTAAATTCAATCTCAATCGCCTTTCCAGCGATAATTGATTGTGCATTTCCGTATCCGTACGCTTGAAGTTCTTGGAGTTTGGCTTTGCCAAAGGGGTCTTTTACTTCAGGTTTTGACGTGATGATAATCCGCGCAAAAATTTTTTTCATGTGTGTAGTGCGAATGCCTTCTTGTGTGGCAATGAATCTGTCGTAAGGCTACACTATGGCCATGGAAGGTCAACCACTAATGCTAACAGATGTCCTCTTAGTTGATAAGCCCTCAGGAATAACGTCGTTCGATGTTATTCGACGTTTACGTAAAAAACTTGGAATTACGAAAATGGGTCATGCCGGAACACTCGATCCACTGGCCTCCGGTCTTTTAATTATCGGTGTGGGTTCAGGAACAAAAAAATTACACGCACTTGCGGGGCTCTCAAAGGTTTACGAAGCAGAAATTCTTTTGGGTACGAAGACCGATACAGGAGATGTTACGGGAAAGGTGGTCATGAGCATTCCAGTTAAAGAACATTCTCCGGGTGAAATAAAGAAAGCCCTGCACAGTTTGGTAGGTACCGTTACTTTGGCAGTACCTTTGTATTCAGCTGTTAAACAAAAAGGAAAACCGTTGTATCGGTACGCGCGGGAAGGGAAGTCGGTTACCGTACCAATGAGTGAGATGGAGGTACACGAAGCAATGCTTCTTAGCATCGAGGGTGCGATTTTAAAAGTTCGCTTTGATGTTGGAAGCGGAACATACATACGGAGCCTTGCTGAAGAATTGGGGGAGCGGCTTGGTATTGTGGCGACGCTTAAAAATCTCCGTCGAGTTTCGATAGGGAAATATAAGGTAGACGACGCACGAAAGGTGTAGGAACTTGACAAATACCATGAAAGTTGTATTCTACCCCACAGATTATGACTACCACAACACCTGCACCTATCAAGCCAAAACTCAATCTTTCTGAAGTAATCGGGCGATTCAATCTCCCGGTCTGCGCTTTCGAAACTGGTCCCGTTCTCATTTCTGGAGCTGATGCAGAAGCCTTTTGTCTCAGCAAGTACGATGGTGTGCCGCTGCCTCACGGTTTCAATGCCGAGGGTCGGCCTATGCCCCGCGCCTCGTTTATCGGTTCCGGATCCTCTGAACTCATCAGTGGTCAGGGGACCAAAGAAGAGAAGTGGGAGATCTTGCTCGAAGATCAAGACGGTGCTTCAGGTCCGCATTATGTCGTGATCTATCACGGCTACTACTGGCCGAATTGTGGTAAAGGGATCATTGATCGGATCGTGTATCTCGCTGCCGGTTCTTCCATTAAGGAAATGCGGACGTTCAAAGGCAATCCTGAAAACCACGGTTTTCAAGCCGCCGATGAGTGGGAGGAGTAAGCTTTTTCTCAAAGGCCGCGACCGTGTCGCGGCCTTTTTTGTTAGTCATTTTTGAGATACGCAAGATACTCAATATTTCCGTCGCCACCTTGAATAGGAGACTGAGAAAAACCTTTAAGGGTAAAACCAAGTCCTGCTGCAGCAGCAAGTACTTTTTCTGCAGCTTCTTCACGCTCTTTTGAATCTTTGACTACACCTTTTTTGTTAAGTTTTCCTTTGCCGACTTCGAATTGGGGTTTGATGAGAGCAACTATCTGCCCATCTGCAGTAAGAAGTCCCTGAACACTCGGCAGTATCTTTTCGAGCGAAATGAACGAGACATCAATGACCGCTAGGTCGACTTTCTCTGGAAGCAGAACTTTTCTAATATCATTTTTCTCTAAGACCGTGATGCGTGGGTCACTTCGCAATGTTTCATGAAGCTGGCTATGTCCGACATCAACCGCGTAGATTTTTTTTGCACCATGTCGCAGGAGGCAGTCGGTAAATCCGCCGGTTGAAGAGCCGACATCTACCGCCATTTTGCCGCTGACGTTGATCCTAAAGTGCCGCAGGGCATAATCTAATTTCTCACCCCCGCGACTTACAAAGGGAAGTCCTTCACCGATCTCAATAATATCTTCGGGCCCAATCAGTTCACTCGTTTTCTGAACTACTTTTCCGTTTAGTTTTACGCTTCCGCGCCGAATAAGTTCAGCTGCTGCGCTTCTGCTTCGGACCAATTTTCTTTTGAATAATTCGCTATCAGCTCGCATATCTTATACACATCTCCCCAGAGTATCACAATCTTTCAGGATGACATGAGGGTGTTATAATTGAGGCATGAATGCTAGGCGTCTGCATTTTTCTCTTTTTTGCACAGTTTTTTTTGGCTTTTTCTTTTTATCCTCGCCTCAAGCACACGCGGTTGATGCGTGGTGGAATGCAAACTGGGGATATCGGGCGAAGATTACTTTCAGTAACTCCTCTCGTGCAGAGAATTTGAGCAACTTTCCAGTGCTTGTCGCGCTCAATTCGAGTCGTGTGACGTACGCAAATATTCTTGCAAACGGCCCGGATCTTCGTTTTGTAGACGCCAATGGCACAACCGTGCTCAATTACGAGGTTGAGAAATGGAATACTAACGGCACCTCAACGGTGTGGGTGAAAGTTCCCCAAATCGACGCTTCTTCTGACACGGATTACATCTATATGTACTACGGTAATTCTGGCGCGTCATCTGCTCCAAGTACTGCGACCACGACAGGGGTCTGGGATAGCAATTTTATTGATGTGATGCATTTAGGGAACGACCCGGCGGGCACGGCCCCCCAAATGCTCGACAGTACCAGCAACGGGTATCACGCGACATCTACAAACATCGCAGCAACATCGACTACCTTTGTCGGTGACGGTCTTGATTTGGATGGTACAACAAGTTATGTTGCGTTTGCCAGCACGACACTTCCTGTCCCGCTTAATGCCGGAACCGTTGAAATTTTGTTTAATCCCGATACCAACGGTTCCGGTGGAACGGGGCGGTACTTGTTCTCGCGGGTAAAATCCGGAAGTACATGGCCCGCGGAATGGAGAATCTATACGAATGATTCTGACTCGAATAAACTGACGTTTAAAATTGAATGCGGAGCTACAGCGTATACCGTTACATCAGCGATAGCCCCGTCACTCACTACTGGTTGGCACCATGGCGCGGCGGTGTGGGATAAGGATGGAGGTGCGAGCAATATGAAGCTTTATATGAATGGGAGTGCAACGGGAACACCCGTTTCTCCAAACTGTGGCATGGAGGTATATGGTGAGACGCATAATATCGGAAGGAATAATGCTCTGGCGAGCGGATATTTTGATGGACAGATTGATGAGTTTCGCGTATCCAACTCAGTTCGATCCGCAAACTGGATAAACGCCACCTACACAGCGGTTTCGGACACTCTCAACACTTTTGGATCTGAGGAAACCTATACACCTGGTTCACTTACGTCAACGAATGTGGAACCAGCATCACTTGGTAAGAATGTAACGGGAAATGTAACGGTTTCTTTCACGACCACCTCAACCCTGCCCTCTGACGGAAATATTGTTGTCATATTTCCATCGAGTCTGGGAAGCGGATTCACATTTGACTCCGGAGATACGACTGCGGCCTCGAGTCTTTCTGGTATAGACGGCTCACTATCCGTGGCGACCTCAAGCAATACGATTACCTTGTCACGTACAGGCGGGACGGCTTCTGCCGCCGGAGCAAAAAGTTTTATCCTTTCGTATGTCAAGAATCCAAACACGACCGGTTCAACAGGGACGTACACGATCCGAACTAGAGATTCGGGCAACAATACGTTGGACCAGGACACATCAGTAAGCGCTGACACGATCGTATACCCATCGACTCCGGTGAGTGTGGTCGCGGTACCCTATGAGGGCAGAATGTATCTGTTATGGACAGCGGCGACGAGCACCGTAACAGATTATCAGATAGACTATAAACTTTCGTCGAGCGGATCATGGTCGACATTTTCTGATGGTGTTTCAACCGCGACGAGTACCATGGTCACAGGTCTGACGAATGGGTCGGCCTATGATTTTCGGGTATCAGGATTAAATGGGAACGTACAGGGCGATACTTCAAGTACAGTCAGCGCAACTCCGGCGTACCGGACATTTTTTATTAGTCCAACAATTGCCGATGCCGCGGCCACGACGTCGATATCTATTACCGCGTACGCGAGTAGCACCTTGAGTACGGCTACCACGACGCGTTTTTGGCTTGAGACCTCGGCTGGCGCGTTGGTCTCGACCGCCACCACATCAACACGTTACGGTAACTACAACATTTCGAACTTGACCGAGTTATCACATAAGCAAAATTTAGCATTGACCGGCGATTTGTCAGGGCATGTCTATGTGCCAACGACCGATACACTTTTTACGGTCCATAACAATCAAAATGTCATCACTGAAATCACTAGGTCGGGAGTAGCCGTGCGAACCATTACCTGTACCGCCTGCGGAGACATAGAAGATATTACCCTTGTGTCGAGTGTAGCCAGCACTACCTTTAGCGGGTACGACCATACCTTCATGATCTCAACTGAAGATTTCACCAGTAACTCAAGAATTTTCCGCGTGGTTATTGCTTCAAGTGGTGCGTATACGGTCAACGATGACACTTATTTTGAAACGGGCATTACACATGCAGCCAATGACGGTCTCGAGTCAATTGCCTACGACTCTGTACGAGATCAGTATTATGTCGCTACAGAAGGTGACTCGAGTCCTCCGCCCCATCTTTATAAAGTCACCTTGGGTTCGGGACACAGCTCGACTGCAACGGAAATATGCACCAATCTCGCTTTTGCCGATTACGTGACTGACATATCAGGTTTGGATTATGCCACCTCGACTCAAACGTTGTTTGTACTGTCTCATGAAAGTGACGAGATGTATCAGATTGATTTATCAAACACAACAACGTGCGCTACACCCGCACCGACAAATGGTATTCCGGTGAACATGGAAGTAGGCGTTGATTCAGAAATGGCTGAAGGAATAGCATGGGATAATACCGGCGATTATTTGTATGTCAGTGCGGAGGCCGACTATTGGTCAATCTGGCGAACAACCTCCTATCACACCCGAAAAACATTCGGCGGGTTATCCGACGGTTCGTATGTCATGTACGCGGCTTTCACTGATACGGACGGGAATATTTCAACGTCATCGTCACGATCTTTCTCCGTCGATACGACAGGTCCGGTCATCAGTTCCATAGCCTCGAGTACAACGAGTAGTGCGGCGACAGTTACATGGACCACTGATGAAAGTTCAACATCAAAGGTGGCATACGGAACTGCAGCGGGTACGTATACTGTAAGTACATCATCCTCGAGCATGGTCACTTCGCACTCGATTGGACTTACGGAACTCTCGGCGTCAACGCAGTACTACTATGTTGTTGTGTCTGCTGATAGCCTGGGAAATACTTCAACATCTTCGGAAAAACGCCTTTTGACTGATGTCGTTGATGTCACTGCTCCGACTGTAACAAGCGTCTCTTCCGATAAGACCAACGGTTCGTACACGACCGGTGAGGTTATTGATATTGATGTGACATTTTCTGAAGCCGTCACTTCGACGGGCTCGGTTACCGTGACCCTTGAGACGGGCACCACCGACCGTACCTGCACGTTTACGGTGTCGAACTCATCAACGGCAACATGCGATTATACGGTCCAATCAGGCGATGCATCTTCTGACCTCACGATTTCATCAATTTCCGGGACAATTGCTGATAGTAGCAGTAATGCGATGGCAAATTTCGTGCCGACGACGAACCTGGCCGCAAACAAGGCGTTGGTCATAGACGCGGTAGGACCGGTGAGTTCCTCGATTACGGTGAGTTCGATTGCCTCGACCACCGCAGTTGTTACGTGGACGACCGACGAAGCCGCATCGTCACGTGTTACTGTAGGGTTAAGTACTGCGTATGGATCGTCAACTCCGCTCGCAGATACCTCTCCACGTGTTACAGGTCATAGTGTTTCACTCGGTAGCCTCAGAGGATGCACACTCTATTATTACCAGGTTGTTTCAGCTGATGCTTTATTGAATCAATCAACCTCAACTGGTTCAACGTTTCAGACTATTGGTTGTGTCGGTAGTGCTTCAGTGACGGCGTCTACTACAAGTGCTGTAACCACATCATCTGGCGGGACAGTTAATCTTACTTCTTCCAGCGGGACCACAGTAGCTTTAAATGTTCCAGCTGGTTTTGCGGGTGTTGATGCAACGTTCCAGGTTCACCAGATTGATGGCAGTTCTGTCATTGCGACCGCAGGACAAGTTTCTGGCTTTACTCACATTACGAACCAGACCTTCGATTTCCAAGCGTATCAAGATGCTTCAACCAACATCAGCTCGTTCAATAATTCGCTTACCATTACAATTACGTATTCCAATTCGGACATTTCTGGTATTGATGAATCAACTCTCGTGATCTATCGGTATAATGGTACAACGTGGAGCGCCCTCACCGGATGCACTGTTACCGCATCGACAAACACGATTTCCTGCACGACGACCGCCTTTTCAACCTTTGCGCTTTTTGGTGTACAGTCACCAGGCTCATCGTCGGGTAGTTCATCCGGCGGAAACGGTCCGATTTTTGGTGGGGTCGTCCCCAACATCCCCACCCCTCGCCAGCAAATCGCCTATCCGGATGGGCGCATTGTCTATCTTGATGCACCACCCACTTTGCCCGGCGCGCTGTCTTCAGTTACGGGGGCAGTAGTAGTTACATTTACAAAAAACCTTTCATACGGTTCATCTGATGGACAGGTGTTACAACTTCAATCATTACTTGCAAAAGATAGTGCAGTATATCCCGAAGCAAAAGTTTCAGGATGGTTCGGTCCTGCAACGAAACGCGCCGTTGAGAGATTCCAAATTAAGTTTGGAATTGCTCGAGTGGGGGATGCGGGTTTCGGTACTGTTGGCCCAAGGACCCGTGCGGAATTAAACCAACTGCTTAGTGTTCAAACTGAAGCCGCTTCGGCACCTCTGGTGCCAGTTTCAATTTCCGACGGAACATTGTCAGTACCACTTCAGCTAGGCCAGAGATCGGCTGATGTGGTACGTCTGCAACAATTACTTAATAGCGATTTAGAAACGCGCATTGCTGGTTCAGGGCAAGGCGCTCCCGGGAACGAAACTAATTACTTCGGTAATCTTACACTCCGCGCAGTAGAGAAGTTTCAGGTGAAGTATGATCTCGCTAAACCGGGCGATTCTGGGTATGGCTTTGTTGGTCCGCTCACGCGAGCTAAACTCAATAGTTTATTCTAGATATACCTCGTCAGCTTGCTGCGAGGATTCTAGAATGGGAAGGGGGTCGGGGAAACGGGAGTTTCCCCGTGGCGGAATGCAGTGAGTCTTCGAGCGCTGAAAACCGAGGGGTTTTCAGAATAAATCCCGCTCGCCTAATACTCCGCCGAGTCTGCGAGGGGACAGCTTGCTGCGGAGATATGGACGAGTGGGTTTATTGAATCAATAATGAAAAACTGCCTCGCTCGTTTACACGAGCGAGGCAGTTTTTTTATTAGCGACGTAGAGTGAGCGAAATGAAAAATTCTTATTTTGCATTTCCGAGCCGAGGAGTTAACAAAGATTCCTCGGCGGTAGAGGCCCACGAGGAATCTTTATTCCGTTTCTTCTTCGTCATCGTCACTGTCGTCTGTGGAAGCACCGCCTTCCTCCTCCGCGTCTTCTTCCATGTCGAGTCGAATATCGTCTTGTTGCAACTTCATTATTAATCAGCGTTAACTGATAATTGCCGATATTGTACTCCGGCCGTTTGTATGTGTCGAGATCGTCTTGTTGATTTTTAGTATAAGCTTACTTGATTGAGGTAGTCAGCTGTGAAGGCACTATTGCTGAAATCATCTTAAACCGAACTCGTCCGATAAGCTGTCTACGTTCGGTTTTTACATCGACGCGCCAAAGTCCGGCAGAAATATCTTCTTTCATGGAGTAGCCGCGGTAGCCGCTGTCCCTTCCGCCGATTATCGGGAAGTTAATGGTTTCTCTTAGGACCCAGTTCTTATTAGTCTCATCAAAATAAAACCATTCGTGGACAATGGTGGTGCTTAGTTCGGTAGGTGCAAAAACTGAACTAAATATATAGACCGGCTGGCCCGGGTGTGCATGAAACTGTTCGGTAAGACGGAAATAGTTCCAAGGTGTTTTTTCACCGGTAACAATGTAGTTGCCCTGCTGACGTGTAATAGAGTGGTAGACTCCAATTTCCTTTAAACTCAAAGGGAGTGGGGGAATAGTATTGGTAAAGTAGAGAATGTTAATAATGAGATAAATAAATGCAATTGAAGCGATAAGCGTTTTTTTACTTTGTGTGATCGTGGGGTCTGCTCTTCGGTGTATTGCGTGGATAAGGCCGAAACTGAGAGCGAGACTTACCATACCTCCCAAAATAAAAGTGGGAAGACCGAGTTGTTTTAGGATTATTGGTAAAATAAACAGTGAGTAGAGGTAGGTGGTAACGAAAAAAATGCTCATCTGAAATGTAAGTCGCTGATACTGGCGGTGTAATCTTTCGTTTCCGAGAATGAGGATGAGCAGGAGGAGAAAAAACGGGAGATGTCCTACGAAGAATCCTCCGCGGGAATAGAAGACCACAAAACCGCTGAAGAGTGCGCCAAAACTAAATTGAGTAATCGCCGGTAGGAGGCGGTGGAGGGTTTCTTTGCTTCGTATAAATGAGGACGTGTTCCAGAGAAAAATGGAAAGAGCGGCCAGGATAAGGTAGGTGGTAAGAATGAGGTTGTCGATAACACCGTCAACACGGGTGAGTGTAAGGGCGTCAAAAACGAATCCCCCGATAAAAACCAGCGTGAGGAGGCGACGTTCATGGGTGAGGTAGATTTTTTTGAGTGATTTCACGTTGTTTGAGGTTAGCGGCAGTAATTATGATACATATATTTTTTATCTATGTCAATATTTTCAATACCACAAAAATGAGTAACGTGTCCATGTGCCTCAATCACTAGCTTCAATCTTAACAATACTCGTCGGAACGGTAATTACTATCGGTGGAATTGCCATGCGCTCCGAAGACGTGACTACGAGCGCCGCGCACGCTGTTAACACTGCTAACCTTCATCAATTGGCAACGGTTGTCGAGCTCTATTATTTTGATCATGGTTCGTACCCGAATGTTCACGGTGGAGCAAGCCTCATTGATCTTCTTGAGCAGGGTGACTATATACGTAATCGTCCGCTCGATCCTCTGGTGTTCATCTATGAACCTAAGAATAATGCGCAGGAGTATCTTCTCAAAATTGCTCCGGACAATCAGACGATTGAGCTGCCGGAATCAACGGGAAGTTCTGAAAATACCGGCCGCTAATAGTGACGAATTAAAACAAAAAACCTTGCGCTGCGAGGTTTTTTGTTCTCGAATAGGTTGTCCACAGTTGACTAGTGAACGCTCGTTCACTTATACTAACAAAGTCGATTTAGCATCTAATAATATACATTTTTATGACACAGCGACGTTACAAGAATAGCATTGAGCGCGAACTTCAGAAGCTTAATGATCGGATTGATAGTAAGATAATCAGTGGCATCAATTACTCTGACGATGCCCGCCGTCATCGAATGTTGCGCGGACTTATGAAGACTACACGCAAGCGTTCATTCTTCGGTCGAATATTTAGCCTTGTCTAACAGATATTTATGGAAGGGAATCATGAGCAACAATTAAAGGATTTTTACCAGCGTACACAGCGTATGCCGACCTACACGGAGATGATGAAGCTTTTCGGCTTTAAATCAAAGAATGCTGTATATCGTGTGGTAGAGAAACTCTGTGAGGCAGGTATTACCGCCAAAGATCATCTGGGGAGGCTTATTCCAAGCAGATTGTTTAATGAGATTCCTATGCTTGGTTCAGTTAAGGCTGGTTTTCCCTCAACGGTAGATGAAGAGTTGACCGACACGTTGAGTCTGGATGATTTTTTAATTGAAAAGAAAGAGGCTACGTACCTTTTTGAGGTGGACGGCGACTCCATGATTGACGCCCACATTGCAGACGGTGACATGGTGGTTGCGGAGCGCACGAACAAGGCAAAGGATGGACAGATCGTCATTGCTGAAGTTGATGGAGAGTGGACAATGAAATATTTTAGGCAAAAGGGTGACAAGGTGTGGTTAGAGCCGGCTAACAAGAACTATGAGCCGATTTATCCCGAACACGATTTAAAGATAACCGCTATTGTGAAAGGCGTAGTGAGGAAGTATTAAATATCTCTATGAAACTTTTTCTCGCTTCGGCAAATAATACATTACCGCTTTTAGCGGAGAGATTGCCACAAAGGGGTGAGAATACACGAGTGCTTTTTATTGCTAATGCATCGGATAGGTATGCAGGTGATAAATGGTGGGTGGCAAAAGACAAGGGTGCTTTTGATAGAATGAAGGCTTGTGTTACTGAACTCGATCTTCGTGACGTAGATAAAGTTGGTTTGAAGAAATTTCTTGATGATACCGATATCGTGCATTTTACAGGTGGCAGCGCCTTATATCTGATGTCTCTTTTAAAATCTAAGGATTTCGGGGATATTCTCAGTAGTACAGTAAGAGATTCAAAAATAATTTATTCAGGTACGAGTGCGGGATCGATGATAACTGCAAAGAATCTACAAATGTCTGCTTATGATGATGAGGAGATTCTTTACGCGAAGGATGTGCATGATTTTGGTGCTCTCGGGCTTGTCGATTTTTTAATAATTCCTCATGCGAACAGCCCTGATTTTATTCAAAATAATAAAACAATGCTCGAGCATTTAATCGAAAATCCTATACCCTTAATCTTTCTTCACGATGATCAGGCGATTTGGGTTGAAAACGATTCGTTTCAGATATTGAACACCTTAAATTAGATTGCAAAGTTTTATGCAGAGGATGTCTTCGAGGGCCATTGTGCATGTCGATGGTGATGCATTTTTTGTCGGTTGTGAACTCGCGAGCCGGCCCAAGCTTCGTGGCCGCCCGGTTGTTACTGGAGAGGAGCGCGGCATCGCCACAGCCCTAAGCTATGAGGCCAAGGCGCTTGGTGTAACGCGCGGAATGCCGGTCTATATGATTCGGAAGCGCTACCCGGAAGTTTTTGTTTTAAGCTCGCACTACGAACTTTACCGGATCTACTCCAGCCGTATGGTCTCAATTCTTCGACGCTACAGCGCGTTGGTGGAGCACTACAGTATCGACGAATGTTTCGCAGATCTTTCGTCTTCACCCGAATTTCTAAAATCCTCGTATGAAGATTGTGCACGCTCTATTAAGCGTGATCTTGAAACTGAACTCGGCATGACATTTTCGGTGGGTCTTTCGGTAAACAAAGTTCTTGCAAAAGTTGCTTCTAAGTGTAACAAACCTTCAGGACTTACCTTCATATCGCCCGCAACGCGAGAAGTTTTTCTTAAAGATCTGCCGGTTGAAAAAGTGTGGGGGATTGGGCGAAGTACAGCAGTATTCTTAAACAAGCATGGAATTAAAACAGCCCTCAATCTTTCGTCGCGCTCGGAAGGGTTCATTAAAGATGTCCTTGCAAAACCACATCAGGAGTTGTGGCGAGAGCTGAATGGCGAGTTTGTTTTTCCACTGAGAGTTGAACCGGGAGTACGCAGTTCAGTAAGTCGTACCAGGACTTTCAAACCGCCTTCTTCAAACGAGGAGTTTATTTTCGGAGAACTTTCAAAAAATATCGAACAGGCCTGTTTCGCGTTGAGACGTGAGGGGTTTTGTGCAAAAAGGGCCCGGTGTTTTTTAAAAACTCAGCAATTTCATTACATGAGTTGCGAACTTTCTTTTTCGCGGCCTGTGGCAGTGCCCCAGGTTGTGTTAAAAGAGCTCAGGCGTTCTTTCGCCACCCTTTTTCATGCAGGAAGTCTTTATCGTGCAAGCGGTGTAACTTTTTTTGATCTTTATCCAGAGAACAAAGGGACACTCGAGCTTTTTAAGGAGCAGAATTCTCTTGAAAGTGTTGAACGTGTATATGAATCAATTGATCGTGTTACCAAAAAATTTGGAGAACGGATCATCTTTCTTGCTTCAAGCAAAGCGGCTCTCAAGAAGCGGCAGCGGCATAGTCGTTGCCCCAAATTTTTTTCTTTGCCTGTTTTAGGAACAGTAAACTAGCGACATTTTTAACGCAGGCTTCTCTTTCCGGGAGTGCCTTGGGGCGCTCTTTCTATTGTTGTCAAAAATAAATTTCGTTGTTAATTTTGTTGACAAATTTGAATAATGATATTAAGGTTCCGACTTGGTAACAGATGTGCTGCATTTCCTCCGAAACGGCCGCACATCTCAGTCTCTATATTCAATTAAGAGCTTTATTAGTAAGTGTTTTTATGAAAAAGACGGAGATTAAAAATGTTGCAATTGTTGGCCTCGGATATGTTGGTTTACCACTGGCAATTCTTGCTGATAAGCGCGGGTTCACTACATTTGGTATTGATATCGATACTCGCAAAGTAGAGGAGATCAATGCTAAACGATCGCCTTTTAATGATGAGGAACTCGCCCGAGATCTCTCTGTCTCGGGACTTACAGCAACCAACGATTTTTCTATAGTGAAGGACATGGATGTGATTGTTGTGTGCGTTCCAACCCCTGTTGATGAGCACCACATGCCTGACCTGACTCCGGTCATCAAGACTTGTGAAAGCATCGCTCCTTTTTTGAAGAAAGGACAACTCGTGGTTCTTGAATCAACGGTTAATCCTGGCGTTTGTGACGAGATCGTCCTTCCAACTTTAGCAAAACTTTCTCCGCTTAAAGCCGGTGAAGATTTTTATCTGGCGCACTGTCCCGAGAGAATTAATCCCGGTGACACTAAATGGCGCGTAGCAAACATTCCGCGCGTAGTTGGAAGCATGGAAGAAAACGGTCTTTCTATCGCCCTCGATTTTTATCGAACTCTTATTACGGAAGCTGAAATTAAACCGATGGCATCTCTCAAGGAGGCCGAGGCGGTTAAGATTGTTGAAAATAGTTTCCGCGATATCAATATTGCGTTTGTTAATGAGCTCGCGATGTCATTCCACTCTCTCGGTATTGATGTTCTCAAGGTTATTGAAGGGGCATCGACCAAACCATTCGCCTTTATGCCGCACCTTCCCGGTTGTGGTGTTGGCGGTCACTGTATTCCCGTCGATCCATATTATCTGATTGAGTATGCTAAGAAGAACGGTTTTAATCATGAATTTTTGACTCTTGCACGCAAGATCAATAATAGTATGCCGAAGTTTAGTGTTGATTTGTTAGTGGCAAAACTTAAAGAAAAAGACATTGCACTCAAGGGAACGAAGATCGCTGTTTTGGGTCTTGCTTACAAGCCGGATGTCGGTGATGATCGTGAAAGCCCTGCATATGAAATTGTTGAGCATGCCAGAGAATTGGGCCTTGAGGTTGCAGCTTATGATCCATATGTCCCTCATGAGGGAAAGAATGATCTTGAGGAAACCATGAAGGACGCGAAAGGTGTTATTATAGCTACTGCTCATAAAGAGTTTAAAACTCTTACTCCGGGAGTATTTGCACGACACGGAATTCAGGTTGTTATTGACGGAAGAAACTGCCTTAACAAAGAGTCGTTTATTGCTTCAGGTGTTGTTTATCAAGGAATTGGAAGGTAATTTTATAGCCATGAATATTTTAGTTGCTGGCGCCGCAGGTTTTGTAGGATCAAACCTCTGCGCACGATTGTTAAAGGATGGTCATAAGGTTTGGGCAGTCGATAGTTTTGCTACGGGACGATCAGAAAATATCGAGACACTCAAAAAAAATAAGAATTTCATTTTTGCTGAGTGCAAAGTTGAAAGCGATGTCTTTTTAACGTTCATTAAGGATTCTAAAATTACCTTTGATCGTGTATTTGATCTCGCGTGCCCCACCGGTGTTCCTAACATCGAGTTTTTGGGTGAGGAGATGATGGAGGCATGTTCGAGTGGAACCAAAAATCTTCTCAAGGTTGCACTCGAACACAAAGCAAAGTTCCTTATCACCAGTTCGTCTGAAATTTACGGAAATCCTGAAGTTTCGCCTCAGGCTGAAACGTATACCGGCAACGTTGATCCGGTAGGTTGGCGAGCCAACTACGAAGAGGGGAAGCGTTTTGCCGAAACCTGGACGATGCTTTTTGTACGCAAATACAAACTCGATGCCCGCATCGTCAGACTCTTCAATATTTACGGCCCCCAGATGTCGCCAGCTGATTTCCGTGTTATTCCGCGTTTTATGACTCAGGCACTTACCGGCAAAGATGTCACTGTTCACGGCGAAGGAAAGCAGCAGCGTACTCTTTGTTTTGTAAGTGATCTTATTGAAGGCTTGCTTATTGCGATTGAAAAGGGAACTTCCGGAGAGGTCTATAACCTTGGAAGCGATCAAACGATTAGTATGTTGGATCTCGCCAAAAAAGTTATTTCGATTATTGAATCAAAGAGTAACATCATATTTACCCCCCGCGCGTCACATGATCATGACAGTCGTATGCCGGTACTAGCGAAGATTCACGCGCTCGGCTGGAAACAAACCGTTCCTCTCGAAGAGGGGTTGGAGGCCACAGCAGAATACTTTGCTGAGTATCTCAAAAACAAAGAAGGAGTTAATCTTAAAACCAACGAAAGCGTTTCAGCATAAGTGTGTTGTGCTCACCGGCACGAATTAATAGTGATACTTTTTATATGAGGCTCAAGAATTGCGCGACCCTTCTTACGGGAGTCATACTTTTCGGAGCCACGATAGCTGGGTTTGCGTTACCCGTTCATGCCCAGGGTTTTTCTTGTAACCCGTCGTATTTTTTAAATGATTTACATTCTCACGATACGGGGCCGGCGATCGCCGAGCTCCAGCGCGTTCTCAATAGTGACGTTGATACGTTGGTTGCTCTGTATGGCGCAGGTTCTCCGGGGAAGGAGTCAACTTATTTTGGAGTGCGAACGTATAACGCAGTACGACGCTTTCAAGAGAAGTATGCCGAAGAAATTCTTCTTCCGTTCGGCTTCACTCAGGGAATTGGTTTTGTCGGTGAAAATACACGCACTAAACTTATTGAAGTATGTAATCGTCTTCGCGAAGCAGATAGAGCTTCTCGTGCGCCTGTGGTTGAGGACGATGGAATTTTTCCTTTTAGAGATATGGTTGAAGTTATTCAACCAGTGTCAGCTTCGGTAAAGACTACGTATATCGGTAGCGGTGGCTTCTGGAGTTTTGTTTTTGCGGTTCTCCTGGTTTGGGGAATCAATTTTATACTGTGGGGTTTGGTTGGCCTTATTCGTATTATTACAGAATTTTTGGACCAGCTATTCTTTCGTCAAAAAAATAAAGGTGTTACTAAGAATGAAGTAGAGGTTGGAGATGTTGCAGCGCTCGTTCCGGCTCACAATGAAGAACTGGTTATTGCGGATACACTCACCGCACTTTCAGTTTTGGTTGAACCCAAAAACATTTATATTGTTTCAGATGGTTCAATGGATAGAACAGGTGAAATAGCCCGGGCTTATGGTGCGAACGTGCTCGAGCTCAATCCGGGAAGGGGAAAGGCGGGAGCTCTTGAAACCTGCATCAAACATTTCGATATTGCAAATCGTTATAAGGCAATTGCTTTGGTGGACGCTGATACGCGTTTAAAGCCTGACTATCTTAAACTTGCATTGCCATTTTTTAATGATCCTGAAGTTGTTGCTGTAGCCGGGTATGCTTCAACCATCTGGAACCCGGAAAAACTTACCTGGAAACAGCGTTTGTTCGTTTCTCACCGTGATCGTGTTTATTTCCTGAGCCAGCGACTCGTTAAATTTGGTCAGACGTGGAAGTACACAAGCGTTACGCCCATTGTTCCTGGTTTTGCGAGTCTCTACAGGACTACGATTCTCGATAAGGTGACGATGAATCCACCCGGAATTGTTATCGAGGATTTCAATATGACGTTTGAGGTACACCACAAAAAACTCGGTAAAATCGCACATCACCCAAGCATCATTGCCTACACGCAGGATCCGGATAATGTACGTGACTATTTTCGCCAAGTTAAACGTTGGCATTTAGGATTTTGGCAAACGGTTCGTTTCCATGGATTTTGGCTGAGTAAGTTTTGGGCGGCAATGACACTTACGTTGATTGAAGTGGTTTCTGGAAGTCTTGTGTTTCTCTTGCTCCCATTTCTCATTTTCATTTCTCTGATACCAGAAGTTGCCCACGTTTCATCATGGCCGGAATTTCTTGATTTGAAAAGTCTCATTTCCGGTTTTTTACTTGGTGTGTATCTTTCTGATTATCTTCTCACCATTGTTGCTGCAATTTTTCAAAAACGTCCGCTCTATCTTCTTGTCGGTCTCTTTTTTCCCGTTGTTCGTGTTCTTGATGCCTGGGCGTTCCTTTCCGCAATACCACGAGCCTTTCTGGTG
Organism: uncultured Candidatus Saccharibacteria bacterium; assembly: GCA_964350935.1. GTDB lineage: Bacteria > Patescibacteriota > Minisyncoccia > Phycocordibacterales > CAYGLL01 > CAYGLL01. The sequence continues at coordinate 25,943 of CAYGLL010000015.1, forward strand.
AAGTCAAACGGACAGTGGATAAGTCCAACTCGTCGAACGAGCTAGGAATCCTAGAATTTCGTTTATGAAATTCATGATTTTCAAATACAGTATTCTTTTAAGGCGTATTTCACGGTTTTTTTGCATGTCTGGCAAATAGCTTGCAAAGTTTTATTTTGGCTCTTGCATAAATTTTAGTTCTACTGTAGGGTTCGGCACATTGAAATAGGTGTCGGAGAAAGTTTGTTTACCTAGGCTTTTTAATAAATAATAGCTGAGTTGCATGTCTAACATAATGTTAGGTGTGTCCGCCATGTTCGGACGCGCCGTGCGGGTTTTTATTACCAAAGGAAAGAGTGGAGTTGTAGTCGCCGCTGTCCTTACTCTCGTATTTTTGTCGGCTCCGACTTCAGCATTCGCTGCAGCAGTAGGGCCTAATAGCGGTTCAACTTTTTCAAGCGTAAATTTTACTGGAGCTGATGTTGTATGGACCAGTCCTAGTAATGCGGTTAGTTCTAACGATAACCACGCAACAGCATCGATTAACAACAATCAACAGTCTCAATTCCTCCAAGCAACGGGATTTGGTTTTTCTATTCCTGCCACAGCAACAATAAATGGCATTGAGGTGACAATAGAACGAAAGGCTTCTGCTAGTGGTGAGATATCCGATGATCAGGTAAGAATTATTAAAGGAGGTACGACAGGTGCAACGAATAAGGCCATTGCAACTGAGTGGGGAACCACAGATACACCTGCTGTTTACGGGAACTCAAATGATCTTTGGGGAACAACGTGGTCTCCTTCAGATATCAACGCAACCAATTTCGGAGTTGCGTTTTCTGCTCAGCATGATTCAGGTGGCGGACCCCATACGGCATCCGTCGACCATATTACAGTTATGGTGCATTACACCCTTCCAACTTCCTTGCCGTTCTCTGAATCATTTGGAACAACAAACTCTTCTTCAGTACCTGGATGGACAGAGCAATCGAGTGAAATTAACGGAACCAATTCTGCTGGGGACGATCAGACACGGGACGCGGCGCTTACGAACAAGTTTGTGAGTATTGATGACAATGGTTCCGTTTGTCGGACGTTTGATGCAGCCGGATTGTCTAGTTTGGCCCTGTCTTACTATTGGAAGGGAGATTCCGACGCTGAAGATAATGATTTCGGAGTGCTGGAGTATCGTTTGGGTGACTGTAACAGCGCTAGTTGGACGTCAATCTCCTCTCACGCGCTGGATGATGCATCGGACGTCACCCCGATCTCGTGGAGTAGTGAACAAGTATTTAATTTTCCTGGGTCAGTTAACAACGCTGTATTTTCGGTCAGGATAAGAACGAATGCGAGTAACAACGGTGAAGAATTTAGACTTGATGATGTCGCTATTATACTTGCAGACACAACTTCTCCAACAGTTACTCTTACCACCCCGTCAGCCTCTACGGTCAACGGAGCATTTTCTGTTACCGCGACCTTTTCTGAGGCAGTAAATAATTTTGCACTCGGAGATATCTTGATCACGAACGGTGTTGCAGGTGGTCTCACGGGAACCGGCCCATACACTTTCACTGTCACCCCAACATCGGCTGGAAACGTTAGTGTAGATATCAACGCGGACGTTGCAGAGGACAATGCAGGAAATGGAAACACTGCCGCAACAACACTCTCACGAACCTATAATCCAGACGCTTTCAGTAAAGGATTGGTCACGCTTTCGTTCGACGATGGTTATCGATCGATCATTAACAACATCAGCCTCCTCGGTTCATTCAAGAGTACTCAGTACATTTTCACCACCGGCATGTTCGGTTCTGAAGCTTGTAACGGTACTTGTTACGAGCAGTTCATGGACGTTGATGAAGTGATGGCTTTGAAAAATACCGGCCATGAAATCGCCGCACATACGCGCAGCCACCCAAACTTAGTCTCGGAAGCAACGACCACCGAGGGTCGCCTCCATGAGATCGATGGATCACGTTATGACCTTCTTCAAAATATCGCTATTCCGGTTGATAGTCTCGCATACCCTTATGGTGCGTTCGAAGATCCTGCAGTGATCACCCGACTCCAAGCTGCTGGTTTCTCAGGTGCTCGCACAGTTACGTATTTCCCGAATGAGTACAACACTAAATCAACCGACCGTTACAAACTCTATGCCCGACAGGTAAATGCCGACACTGATGTGGCTACCGTTGAGGCATGGATCAATGAGGCAGCCACCCGAAACGAATGGCTGGTGCTTGTGTTCCATGAGATCGAGGATTCATGTGTTGCCCCGGGTGGTATTGGAGGTACGAATGTTTACTGTAATACACCAGCAACTCTTGGAGCTATTGTTGATTACCTCGAAACACAGACTAGCAGTGTTGATGTTGTAACGATGTCACAAGGTCTCTCACTTATGAACGACCTCTCGACTACAGGCGCTCTTCCTCCGGTCATCACGCAAACAAACATAAGTGTCGAGGCGATTGCTCTTGGTTCATCGACCCCCGTCGCATTTTCTCCGGTCGTTACTGACCCAGATGCAGGTTTGAACCCGCTTGTTCTGGGAAGTTTCTGTACTGTACCTAATTCAATCCCAGATCCGATCTCCGGTCTTACGTTTCCGCAGATTGTGATCCCAGGTTCGCTTTTTGGAATTGGTGCGATTAATGTTACCTGTACAGCTGCAGACGTTGCCGGAAATCTCGGTTCAACAGCCTTTATTGTTACGGTCACCGATTCTGCACCGGTCATCACCGCCCATGCCGATGCCACTGTTGAAGCAACTTCAGCTGCAGGTGCTGTTGTGACCTACGATCTTCCGGTAGTTACTGATGCAGTCACTTCAGGCCTCATCGCAACATGTTCGCCAGTATCTGGTTCCACGTTCCCGATCGGCGCGAACACTGTTACCTGTAATGCTGGTCCAGACGGCAGTGGAAACAGCGCAACCCCGACAACTTTCACAATTACCGTAACAGATACCGCACCGGTCATTACGCTCAATGGCTCAGACCCAGTCACTCTTGAAGTTCACACCGCATATGTTGAAGCAGGTGCAACAGCCACTGATGCTGTCGATGGAACATTTGCAGCAACCCCAAGTGGAGTTGTGAACGTCGATCTCATCAGTTCATACACCATTACCTACAATGCAATCGACTTGCAGGGTAACGTCGCAACTGCAGTCACGCGCACAGTAAATGTTGTTGATACAACGGTTCCTACAATCACTCTCACAGGTTCAACTCCTGTCACTCTTGAGGTTCACACTGCGTATAGCGATGCTGGTGCAACCGCATCTGACAACCTCGACGGTGATCTCACCGCTTCGATCGTTACAGTAAATAATGTGAACGTCGATGTTGTCGGTTCATACACGGTTACCTACAATGTTGTTGACTCACAAGGCAACAATGCTACTGAGGTAGTCCGTACTGTTAACATCGTCGACACAACCGCTCCGGTCATCACGCTCGATGGTGCAAGCCCTCAATCAATTGAGGCGGGGAACGCATACGCCGAACTCGGTGCAACGGTAACCGATAACTACGACGCAGCTCTCACCGCAACGATCAACTCGACCGCGGTTAACACAGGAGTCGTTGGTTCATACAGTGTCACCTACAACGCAGTTGACGCAGCAGGGAACAACGCAACCGAAGTCACTCGTACGGTAAATGTTTCTGACACCATTGCTCCAGTTGTTAACGTCGTAACCCCTACCAGCCCAACCTCAAACACACCTTCAATCAGTTTTACTTCAACCGACGCAACGGCACTCACCTTTGAGTGTAAGGTTGATGATGGTGCTTACGTAAGCTGTGTCAGCCCATTTGTTCCAACTATCGCGACCGACGGCACACACACTGTTACTGTTAAGGCGATCGACGGTGGTGCTAACGTAACTGAAGCAACAACCAATTCATTTACGTCGGATGCAACTCCGCCAGCCGTTTCCATCGTCACTGCTCCGGCTTCATTTATCTCGACCGATACCGCAACCATTCAGTTCTCGGCTGAGTCCGGTACAACACTCACCTGTACCTTTGACGCTGCGCCGTTCGTTCCGTGTGTCGCTGATACCGACCATATCTTTACGAGTTTGGCACAGGGTCTCCACACCTTCTCAGTTACTTCAGAGGACACAGCTGGCAACACTGCAAATGCCATCGCGACCTTTACGGTTGATACGATTGGTCCAGTCGTGACGATCGATGCAGTTCCAAGTCCAACGAGCGACACGATACTTTCAATTGGATTCAATGTTGTTGATGCAACACCAGTCACTGCAGAATGTAAGCTCGATGACGGTGACTTCGCCGCCTGTGTCTCTCCGTTCGTTACACCCGTGCTTACTGATGGCTCTCACACCGTTTCGATCCGCGCGACCGACTCAGCCAACATCGTAAGCTCACTCTCATCGGTCACCTTCACTGTTGATACTTTGGCTCCGGGTGTCTCGATTACCTTGGCTCCAGCCGCTAACATCAACGTAGACAGTGCAACCTTTGAGTTCACCATCTCCGACGGCTCAGCAACAGTTGAGTGTCAGCTTGATGGGGCAGCATTTGAAACATGTACTTCACCGAAGACCTACACGAGTATTTCAGAAGGCACTCATGTCTTTACAGTCAAAGCTACTGATGCCTTGAGTCACGTCGGCACTGACGTTGCCAACTTCATTGTTGACCTTACTGCTCCGACGATAACTCTCGATGGCGCAAATCCTCAGGTCATTGAAGTAGGTTCGGCGTATGCTGAGCTTGGTGCAACAGTTACCGACGCTCTCGATGCATCTCCGGCCCTCACTATTAATTCTTCAACAGTAAGTACTACTGTCGTCGGTCCATACGTCGTCACTTACAATGCAGTTGACGCGGCAGGGAACAACGCGACCGAAGTTACTCGCACGGTGAATGTCGTTGATACGGAAGCCCCGGTCATTACGCTCACAGGTGCAAATCCTCAGGTGATCGTTGTGAACAATGCTTATGTTGAGCTCGGCGCAACAGTGAGCGACAACTATGACACCGGACTTACTGCAACGATCGATGTCTCAGCTGTTAATACGGCTGCACTCGGTTCATATACCGTTACCTACAATGTCACTGACGCTTCAGGCAATGTAGCAACACAAGTTACCCGAACGGTGAATGTTGTTGACTCACTTCCGCCAGTCATCACCCTCACCGGTGCTAATCCACTCATTCTTAACGTAGGTGCGGTTTACATCGATCTTGGTGCTACTGCCAATGATGATGTTGATGGCAACCTCACGGGAAGTATCGTTGTGAGTGGCGACACTGTCGATACGGCAGTTATGGGAAGTTACAACGTTCACTACAGCGTCTCTGATTCATCAGGTAACGCTGCAACTTCAACACGCATTGTTAACGTTGTACCTGTGATCTCTTCTGAAACAGCAGTAACTCCGACAACGAGCTCGATCACAATCACATGGACGACAGATCATGGTGCAACGAGCCGCGTTGTTTACGACACGGTTTCGCATAATCCGGTCACCGGCATTGCACCAAACTACGGTTATGCAAATTCAACTATCGAGGACAGTGCAACGACGACCTCTCACTCAGTAACGATCACTGGCCTCTCAGCCGGTACAATGTATTTCTTCCGAGCGGTTTCCCATGGATCACCTGAGACGGTTGGTGCCGAGGTGAGTGCCTCAACGCAGAGCAATCCAACACCTCCACCCCCACCTCCATCAGG
>CAYGLL010000016.1:0-31173 GCA_964350935.1 uncultured Candidatus Saccharibacteria bacterium
ATTAACTACTCAATCCTACTAAATCTGTTCCATTAGCTTTGTATCACCTAAATAAAAAACCCGACCTCTTACGAGATCGGGTTTGTAATCGTAGAGAGCCAGATCAGAAGTATCCGTCTATCTTTCGGTCTTCCATTGCTGCTTCGCTCGCCTCATCATCGGCCCGCGAATTGCGCTCGGTAACTCGCGCAACCGCAATTTCAGCGATAATGTCAGCGATTGAGTTTGCGGGAGACTCAATCATGCCCGTGCTGATGATATCGCCGATGGTTCGGACTCGGACGACAAGCTCCTTCACCTCTTCTCCAGGTTTTGGCGGCAGGAGATCGGTGACCGGAAGCCAACGGTTGCGTCGTCGGACACAGCTACGCGTATGGCTGAAGTAGATTGAAGGCACTTCCAGTTTCTCTTTTTGAATGTACTCCCACACGTCCGTTTCAGTCCAGTTGGAGATGGGGAAGACACGCATATTCTCGTCTTCTTTCAAGCGAGCATTAAAGAGATTCCAGATTTCCGGGCGCTGATCTTTAACGTTCCACTGTCCGAATGCATCGCGGAGACTGAAGAACCGCTCCTTTGCGCGGGCCTTGTCCTCATCGCGCCGACCGCCGCCGATACAGCAGTCAAAGTGGAATTCTGCAATGGCCGCGAGCAGGGTAGGCGTTTGCAATTTATTCCGGCTGATTACACCAGTCTCGGGTATCGCAATCCCGGCTTTAATGGCGTCCTCCACGTGACGCACAATAAGTTTGTTTCCGAGTTCTAACGCACGCCGGTCGCGAAACTCATTCAGTTCTGGAAACTGATGCCCCGTATCAATGCTCAGAAGTGGCATTGGAATATCAGATGGGCGAAATGCTTTTTCCGCGAGGCGAAGCAGGCATACAGAGTCCTTGCCTCCGGAGAACAGAATGGTAGGACGTTCAAACTCCGCAGCAACCTCGCGCATGGCATGAATTGCTTCGGTTTCGAGGTACTGAAGATGGTCAAGATGGTAGCTACTCATAGGAAAACCTCTCGCTTTCTTTGTTTTGTACAAATTCTCTTAGAACTAGTCCTGACTGACACGAAGATCTTACACGATAGTATGATTTTCTCTAGTATTGTCAATGTTTTAGGAAGGGGTAGAAAACAAAAACCCGATCTCTTGTGAGATTGGGTTGCGATACGTCTAACCACTTTCTTACCCGTTATTTTTTCGAAATAAGATAGTTTTCGAGGACGAGGTAATCCATATTGGTTGAGAGAAAGCATTTGATTGCATCTTCTGGTGTTTCAACAATTGGTTCGCCGGCGAGGTTGAATGATGTATCGAGGATTAAAGGCACGTCGGTAATTTTTTTGAATGCGTTGATGAGATCGTAGTAACGGCCGTCTGCTTCTTTGGTTACTGTTTGAATACGCGAGGTTCCGTCAACATGCACTACCGAAGGAATGCGATCGCGTTTATCTTTTACTACGTTTGGCGCGAGGAGCATAAACGGACTTTCTTCAGTTGTTTCAAACCAGGTTGTCATATCTTCTTTGAGAACTGATGCGGCGAATGGCCGCCAAGGTTCACGATGCTTAACGCGGTTATTTACAATGTCACGCATATCTTTAGGACGTGCGTCACAGAGGATTGAACGTCGGCCAAGTGATCGTGGCCCATATTCCGATCCTCCGTAAAACCACCCGATGATTTTTTGATCAGCAAGAATTTTCGCCGATTCCTCAACGATATTCTTTGATTTCTTTACCGTAATCTGTGTTTCGTATTTTTTGAGAGCAGTTTTAATTTCAGATTCAGTGTACGGACGGCCGAGCTCGGCATTTTTCATTACGTAAAATCGAGGCTGGTTTAAAATTTCATGCATGCCGTGGAGTGCACAGCCAAGCGGAATGCCGGTGTCTGATGCACCAGGCTGAACAAAAATATGTTTGAAACCAACATCCGTGATGAATTTTATATTGGCATCAATGTTGAGACCTACACCGCCGGCCACACAAAGGTATTCGGAACCGGTAATGTTTTTGAGTTTAGTTCCCAACCGAAGCGCAACCATTTCGAGTACTTTCTGAACGGCATAGGCAACCGACGAGTAGTACTCATCGGGAAGTGCATCACTCGATTTTCGCGGTGGGCGGGGAAGTTTGATAACCGGAAAGATGTTGGGCTCGACGAACATATCTTTCGAATAGAATTTCTGAAGCCAGTTAAATATGCGTGGCCGTATGACTTTCTTCAGACTCATACGTACGTAACTTCGCGCCGAATCTATAAACGTTGCGAAACCTTTCATCTGCCGCGTGGTTCGTGTGGCGATATTTTCTTTAGGAAATGAAATGCGCGAGTTGCAGATAATATGTCCTTCACGTTCGGTGAACCACATTTCAGGTGGAAACTGCTTTAAGATTGAATCATTGCCGTATGGTGCGAGCCCCATTGTTTTTCCTTCGTTATATTTGCCCATGTTTACGTAGGCCGTAATATCGGAATACAGTTTTCCGATGCCTTGTGTGTAAGGACACATTTTTCCATCCCGCAGATGAAGTGTTTTTTGAATTTTATGAAGTTTGTTGCCGACGCCACGGTAAAGTGTGTCGGTTTCGATTGCGGTTACACCAAGATGCGTCTGGTAAATTTCCCCCGCGCCGTCGTAGACAAGAACCGCCGCCTCGTCAAAAGGGGAACAGAAAAACGCTGACGCCGCATGAGCGTCCTGATGGTTTACGAGTTCAACGCGAGCTTTGGAAAAAGTATTTCCGACCTCAGCGAGAAACATTTCTTTGATCGGCGTTCGCCAGCGTGCGCTCACTTGTTCGAGAACGATGAGATCAATTTCGTCGGGTTTAATACCAAAGGTTTCAAGACAGTATTTAATAGAGAGATGGGGGAATGCCTCAACAGAGTGTTTGACGCGGCTCAGGCGTTCCTCTGCTATTGCAATAACACGCTTTCCGGCAATCAAGGCCGCGCCCGTGTCATGACCTTTGATTTTGAGGCCTAAGACGTTCATATATTCTTTCGTACGGGACAGTATAGTACACAATACGGCATTTTAAAAACATTTAGGTAACGCTTCCTCACGGGCATTGTGTGATAGTATTGGAGCCATGAAATTCACTAAAAAAATATTAAAAAATGGGTTACGCATCATCACGATCCCGATGCGTGACAACCCGACTATTACCATGCTCGTTATGGTTGAGGCTGGTTCGAAGTATGAGACAAAAAAGATAAACGGACTCTCACACTTTTTAGAGCATATGTGTTTTAAAGGTACGGAAAAGCGTCCGAGCGCTTCTGATATTTCTCGCGAGCTGGATTCAATTGGCGCACAGTACAACGCATTCACCGGCCAGGAGTATACGGGTTACTATGCGAAGTCCGATGCCCGTCACCTCGACCGTGTGCTCGATGTTGTGTCCGATATGTATCTTAATCCGATCTTTAAACAGGAGGAGATCGAAAAAGAGAAGGGTGTTATTTGCGAAGAGATCAACATGTATGAAGATCAGCCAATGCGCGATGTTCAAAATCTTTGGATGAAATTACTCTACGGTGATCAGCCTGCCGGCTGGGATATTGCCGGAACGAAAGAGATTGTACGATCACTCAAGCGTGATGATTTTGTTTCGTATCGAAAAGCTCACTATGTTCCGAGCGCTACGACCGTCATTGTCGCCGGCGGGATTCAGGAAGTGAAATTGTGGAAGAGTATTGAAGATCGCTTTGGTTCGCTTGAGCTCGAAAAAAAATCAGGGAAGATTGCAACTAAAGACAGCCAGTCAAAACCTAAAGTCGCAATAAAGTTTAAAGAGACCGACCAGACCCATGTGGTGCTAGGGGTCCGTTCGTTCGATGTCTATAACAAATTGAACTCTAAGTTGCGCTTACTCACCGGCGTGCTTTCAGGCGGCATGTCCTCTCGGTTGTTTCATAAACTGCGTGATGAGATGGGTGTGTGCTACTACGTGCGTGCTGAGAATGATCCATACACAGATCATGGCGCGTTTCAGGTTTCAGCCGGAGTAGATAATAAACGAGTAAAAGAGGTTATTAAGGCGGTGTTGGACGAACTCAGTCGGCTCAAAAACGAGCTCGTGCCCCAGGATGAACTGCGTAAGGTTAAAGATTATTTGATCGGTAACCTGTTCCTTTCGCTTGAATCGTCCGATTCACTCGCCGAGTATTATGGCTTTCAGGAAGTATTGCGCCGACCGTTAAAAACACCGGAGGAGATTGTCGCTGAAATTGAAAAAGTAACCGCTAAAGACATTCAGGAAATTGCTCAAAAGATTTTCGTCACCAAGCACCTCAATCTCGCGCTTATTGGGCGTTTCAAAGATACCAAAGAGTTCGAGAAACTTCTCAAAATTTAGAACGGTTCTATGTCGTTGGAAATCACGCCCCACGATGCTATCATAGCGCTATGGAAGGCTCTGATCGAAACATTACCTTTACCATAAACGCGGGAACGATCGCCAAGGTTATTGTTGTCGGTATGTTGTTTTTCGTTCTCTTTATACTGCGCGATTTGGTATTGATTACGCTCGCGGCGGTTTTTATTGCATCAGCGGTTGAGCCGGCAGTTAAATTTTTCAAAAAATACAAGATTGGCAGAATCTTTGCAGTCGCGCTCATTTATCTCGCGGTTGCGGGTGTTGTCGCCGGAATTTTTACGCTTTTTCTCCCGATTCTTCTCGAAGAAACATCCGATTTTCTATCAGCTCTCCCGTCGTATCTTCCCGGGACGACCATTCCAGATTCGGTGAGCTCAGTTTCAACAATCGTGAGTGACTCAACGGGGGTTGTTAAAGATATTTCAAATAAGGTTGCGCTGCCGGAACTGGTTCGCGAAGTCCGCCTCGCGCTTTCGAGTGTTAAGGAAGGATTTTGGCAGACAGTGACGACGGTATTCGGCAACGTTGCGAGTTTCATTCTGATTATCGTGCTCTCCTTTTATCTTGCGGTGCAGGAAGACGGAGTAGCAAATTTTCTCAAAGTAATTGCTCCCATTAAGCATAAAAATTATGTTATAAGCCTCTGGCGTCGTTCCCAGGAAAAAATTGGTCTTTGGATTCAGGGTCAGGTGGTGCTCTGCGTTTTGGTCGGGGTTTTGGTATATCTCTGCCTCATGATTTTTCAGGTTCCGCATGCTCTGGCATTCGGAGTACTTGCAGCTGTTTTCGAACTTATTCCCGTATTCGGTCCGATCATCGCTGCGATTCCTGCTGTTCTTTCTGCGTTTGCCGAGAGCGGATTGCCTTTGGGACTTACGGTCATCGGCATTTTCCTTTTGATCCAACAATTTGAGAACCACCTGTTCTACCCGTTAGTCGTCAAAAAACTTATCGGCATCCCGCCCTTGATAGTCATCTTGGCTCTTATTGCCGGATGGGAACTCGCGGGTTTCTGGGGTATTCTCCTTTCAATTCCCGTCGGTGTTGCGCTCATGGAATATTTTAACGATCTTCAGCGCGAGCGCTTAGCCGAGGAGAGTGGACAGGTCTCATAAACTCACTATGAATAAAAAAGAAACGAACACTCGTTTGTACATAACGACAACACTTCCGTATGTGAATGCCGATCCTCACATTGGTTTTGCAGCGGAGATTATCCGGGCTGACATCATCGCGCGATTCGCCGAACTCTCAGGAAAGAAGGTTTTTTTTAATACCGGTACTGATGAGCACGGCGCAAAGATTTATAAAAATGCTCAGGCGGCGGGAAAGACTCCGAAAGAGTATGTTGATCAGTACGCAATGAAATTTCAGGCGTTGAAAGAGATTTTAAACTTGAAAGACGGGCTCAACTTCATACGAACAACCGATGAAAATCACGTGCGCGCCGCCGAGGAATTTTGGCGCCGTTGTCACAAGAATGGATTTATAGATAAGAAAAAATACACGACGAAATACTGTGTCGGATGCGAGCTTGAAAAGACTGATTCTGAACTTGAAAACGGCCGCTGCCCGCTTCACCCTAACCAGGAGATCGAGCATATCGAAGAGGAAAACTATTTTTTCAAATTCAGTGAATTTAAAGATAAACTTTTAAAGTTTTATGACGCGAACCCGGAGTTTGTTGTTCCACAGACGCGTTTTAACGAAATAAAAGCTTTTGTTGGACGCGGACTTCAAGATTTTTCAATCTCGCGTCTGAAAGCAAAAATGCCGTGGGGGATTGAAGTTCCTGGAGATCCGGAGCATGTCATGTACGTCTGGTTTGATGCATTGGTGAGCTACATTGCTGCGGTTGGCTGGCCGGACGATGAAAAGAAATTCAATGAGTGGTGGAGGGATGCTGAAAACGTAATTCAGTACTGCGGTAAGGATAATCTTCGCCAGCAATCAGCAATGTGGCAGGCGATGCTTATGGCCGCTGAGTTGCCGAATTCAAAACAAATTATAGTGACCGGTTTTGTAACCGGAGACGGGGGCATCAAGATGTCCAAATCGCTCGGTAACGTAATTAATCCACTCGATCTTGTAAACGAGTTCGGAACTGATGCTCTGCGCTACTTCGTCGCGCATGAACTTCTACTCTATGAAGACAGCCCATTCACAACGGAACGGTTTAAAGAATCATATAATGTTGGCCTTGCAAATGGATTAGGAAACCTTGTCTCGCGCATCCTTAAAATGAGTTCAAGTTACGGGGTTACAGTTACGTTTCCGCCAAAAACTTCGACACAAGAGGCAACTCCAGCGTGGTTTGAAGAGGCTTTTAAAGGGTTTGATATTAAAAAAGCAATCGACCATATTTGGTCACGGATCGAGTGGCTTGATAATTACATACAGGAAAAGCAACCATTCAAGAAGATAAAAACGGATGAAGTCGGAGCGAAGAGAGATGTTTCAGAAATGCTTGAAAAGCTTTACTATATTGCTGAATTGCTCAAGCCGTTCCTCCCTGTGGCGGCGCAAAAAATACTTTCACTTCTTAAGGAAAATAAAGCCCCTGAAGCCCCGCTCTTTCCCCGCAGGGATTAGGTCCTTTTAGAATTAGGATCTCGTTTGGCGAGAGCATGTTTATTGGTTTTAAGGTTTTTCGGGTATAATGGCCACAGCATGTTTCTGTCGGGCTTTGAATAATAATGATGAATCGAATCTCAAGATTAATCGCTTTGCTTGTTATAGGAGGGGGCCTTTTGGTAATGCTTGGATGGTTGTTTGACATTTCTCTTCTGAAAAGTTTTTTCCCGGAGTTGGCAACAATGAAATTTACCACCGCTCTGTGTTTCGTTTCTGCGGGGATTATACTCCTCTTCTTTTCCCTCCATGATACAGATCGTTTCCCTGAAGTCTCAAAAGTGATTGTATTGTCGGGAGCGCTTGTCATTTTTACCCTTGTTGTGACGGTCTTTGTGGCCGGGCTTTTTGATATTCGCACAGGTTTGGAAAATTTTTTTGTTAGTGAAATAGAAGTTCTCGACCCGTCCATACCCGGCCGTCCATCAACCGGGACCTTAGTCGGTTTTTTACTTATTGTTGCTGAGACAGTCATGATTTTGGTCCGCTCTCACAAGAGCGTGAGCATTTTGGTATGCAGCATCGGCATCGCAGCGATTGGCATCATCGCAATTTTCGGCTATATATTTGAATTTCCCGCGCTCTACTGGGGTACTCAATATTTAAGTACGGCTATGGCGCCCCATACTGCCCTGCTGTTTGCATTGTTGGGTACAGGATTTGTGCTGGTTTCTACACCCCACTCGCACTTAGAGAAACCTCTGCAATTTGACGTCCCGGGAAGTCCCTTCAGAGTTTGGCCAATCTTCAGTATGATACCAATCGTAATTCTTTCTCTTCTAGTAATCTCAAATTTGAAGGTCGAGATCTCTAACGAGGCACTTCGACACCTGGAGACAACAGCGTATTTCCAGGCATTGCGCGTCGAAGAAACTATTGATAAGTACGATCTTATTGTAAGGGGTATATCAAGCAGAACACAATTACGAAAGGAACTTCTGTTACTTAATAACGCAATAGGAGATCAGTCGTTGCACTATTCGCAGATTCACACGATTCTTAGCGACGCGATCAAGCCCTTAAACGAGGTGAAGGAAATTGCCCTTTTCGATGAGCGAGATACATTGGTGCTTATTTCTCCTCAAAAGTCGAAGTATGACGAATATCGATCACTTCTTGAAAAGAATAGACTTAAGCAGGAGCGTCTTTTCCCACTGCATATCCAGAACGAGTATTCTTTATATTTTGTGGAGCCGCTTATTGTAGACGATAAAATCATTGGTAGATTGATTTTTAACTTTGGCTCGCAGCTGTTTCAATCAGTGACAGATGAGCGCACCGGTCTTGGAGATTCCGGAGAGACCATCATCGGATATCAAAATGATGCCGCCGACATTGAGTTTTTAACAGAGGTGCGTTTCCCCGAAAGCGAGCGATCTATAAAAAGAACTGAGACAGAATTGCCGATTGTCCAGGCATTAGTGAATAAAAGAGAAGGTGTTTTTGAAAGTACGCGAGACTATCGTAAAGTGCCGGTAATCGCTGTTTCGAAGTATCTTGAGCGGGAGGATTGGGGTCTTGTCGTTAAGATAGATCAGAAAGAGGCTTTTGCGAGATTGTATGATACAAAAATCTCTTTGTTACTTATTACACTAGTTGCGGCAATCTCCTTGGTCGGGGCAGGCTTTATTGTCTCCGCCCGGACTGATTCTGCCGCCACCTAAATACAGGTGAGAGTTCCTCTTTCCGCGCATTGATTTATGTGTATACTGTCTCTGTGCTTATAACTGCCTATAAACAGATCTGGTCCGGATTTGCCCGAACAACACCCGAGTTTTAAAGCGGGCACTCTTTTAAATTTTTAAAAAGCCCGCTTTTTGGCGGGCTTTTTTGTTATCAAACTGACCAATAAGACCATGATCATAAAAGTAATTAAAACAGATGTATTTCAGGAGGGGGGAGATCTATTCAAGTTCATCTGTGGGTACGTGAGCCGTCTGAACGACAAGAGTGTCCTTGTAGTGACCTCAAAGATTGTGGCGCTTGCTGAGGGTAGAGTGGTTGAACCGGAACATGTCGGGACTAAGGAAGAGTTAATCCGAAAAGAGAGCGAGATAGCTATTCCGACAAAACATGTCTGGCTCACGGTCAAAGATGGCATGGTCATGGCCTCTGCTGGTATCGATGAATCGAACGCTAACGGTAAGTACATTCTTTTACCGAAGAATAGTTTTAAATCCGCACGCATATTGCGACACCAGTTGAGAAAAAAATATCGCGTCAAAAACCTTGGCATCTTGATCACTGACAGTCGAACGATTCCGTTGCGTGCAGGCGTAACTGGCGTGGCGCTTGGCTATGCAGGTTTTCGGGGGGTTAGGGACTATCGCGGCACGAAAGATATTTTCGGTAGGAAATTCAAATTCTCACGAACGAATGTGGCCGACAGTCTTGCTACCGCAGCGGTATTTGTTATGGGCGAAGGGAACGAACAATGTCCGTTAGCAATAATTAAAGAAGTGCCCGTTCAGTTTTGTGAACGAATCAACCGACGCGAGCTCTCGATTAGCATTGAAGACGATATGTATCGCCCAATTTTTGAGAAAATATCTTCCAAAAAAAAGACCCTCACCGGCGGGCGGTAAGGGTAATGTAGACTTCAATTTTTTCAGGAGTAAGGTGTTTTCCGATTAAAGGAAACAGAATAAACCACGGGCGTTCGTCCAACTCCAAGTTTCGTGGAAACCAAAATCCAAATTCTGAAAGTCGAACGAGGAGCGAAAGGATTCTTCCTACACACTTTGCTTGTGCGCGAAGCGATTGCGGAGGGAACAATCCAACTAACGCATAACGCCACTGGATTTCATTGGTGTAAGCCTTAATGGTATTTGCTTCAAACTGTGTTGTCTGTCGCGCTCGGATGAAGAAGGCGGGCGGATTCTGGGAATAGGTGAGTTCGCCAGCTTCAATTGGGCTGGTTCCCAAAATGCGTGGAGTAAAAAGGGAGAAGCTTTTGTTCATATCTTCTGTCGAGGATATACTAGGTACACATTCTATGCAATCAAGATACATCGATATTCACGCGCACCTTAATTTTGTCGCTTATGACGCCGATCGCGACGAGGTTGTTAAACGTGCGTCTGAGGCCGGCGTTGCGGTTATTAATGTCGGAACACAAATCGACACATCCCGTGCCGCTATTGAACTTACAGAAAAGTACGACAACATGTGGGCAATTGTAGGATTGCACCCGGTACATTGTTCGAAGTCCTTTCACGATGAACAGGAGTTGGGTCCCGCCTTCGCGAATGCTTCGGTGGGCAAGGGGGGCTTCGTTTCGCGAGGAGAAGTATTTGACCGCGTCGCGTATAAAAAACTTTTGGAACATCCGAAGGTGGTGGGTTTGGGCGAGTGCGGGCTCGACTATTATCGCCTCGAAGAGGGAACTAAGGAAGTTCAGAAAAAGAATTTTATCGAACAGATTGAATTGGCGAACGAGGTGAAAAAGCCTCTGATGCTCCATATACGAAATGCTTATGCCGACGCGCTTCAGGTTTTGAAGGCGCATGCACAGGTTCCGGGTAATCTTCACTTTTTTGCCGGCACAATTGACGAAGCGCGACCCTTTCTTGATCTTGGGTACACTTTTTCATTTACCGGAGCGATTACCTTTGCCAAAAATTATGTTGAAGTGCTTAAGTTTCTGCCTATTGAAAATATTATGAGTGAAACAGACTGTCCGTATGTTGCGCCGGTCCCTTATCGTGGTAAACGGAACGAGCCGAGTTATGTACCGGAAATAGTTAAAAAAATAGCCGAAATTAAAGGTTCGGATCTTGAAGAGACGGCCGCAGCACTACTTCAGAATGCCGCGCGCGTTTTTAAATTACCCCTTTAGAAAAGCTTTGCACGAGCCGATTCTTTGTGGTAGTGTAACCCCCACGCTCTCAATTAGAGAGTTTTTAGTATTAATTAATAATCGCGAATGTCAGAAGACGTAATGTCAGGCGCTCACCTCGAGTCCGATGAGGAACTCAAGGTGTACGAGTTAGGTTATCTAATCGTACCCACGGTGCCGGAGGAACATTTGGGAGCAGAGGTTCAGAAATTGAAGGAGGTGATCACGGCCAAGAAGGGCACCTTCGTTTCAGAGGACTTTCCCAAACTCCGGACCCTCGCGTATACGATTACAAAGCACGTTGGCGGTCGAAACATAAAGTGTGATCGGGCTTATTTCGGGTGGCTCAAATTTAGCATGCCCGCCGAAAATTCGGAGTTGTTGAAGAATGATCTCGATCGCAACGGAAATGTTTTAAGATATCTCCATATCAAGACGGTTAAAGAGAGCACCCTCTTTACGGGTCGCCAGTTTGGTTCACGAACTGACGCTGCTCCGATCCAGGCTCCCAAGAAGGTTCAGAAGGAAGAATTAACTGAAACCTCAATGGCACAGATCGACAAGGAAATTGAAGGACTGGTCATCGAGTAAATTAAGGAGTGTAGCGACTGTAATTTACTACGACCCCGTGAAATAAGGACGTCGTACCGTAGTAAGACTTTGGTGTTTGTAATTGACATTAAAAATGATATTATAAACACATAATTATTTCACGGGGTGATGATTTCTAAATCGCTCCCCTTAAAGAAAATCATCATGTATATCAACAAAGCATTGCTCTATGGAAATTTAACTCGCGATCCTGAGTTAAAGTCGCTCCCGTCAGGAATCCAGGTTGCCTCGTTCGGTCTTGCAACCAATCGTGTCTACAAAGACAAAAACGGTGTTAAGCAGGAACAGGCCGACTTCCACAATATTGTAGTCTTCGGTCGCCAGGCTGAAACTGCAGCGCAGTATCTCAAAAAAGGTGCCGGTGTCTTTGTCGAAGGAAGAATGCAGACACGCAGCTGGGATGATAAAACCAGCGGCGAGAAAAAGTTTCGCACCGAGGTTATCGCCGAGCGCGTTCAGTTCGGTCCGCGCGGCGGGGGCCCTGGTATGGGAGGGGCAGCGGGCGCACCAAGCTCAGCAGGTGCTTCAAAAGGGGCTCAGTCGCCTAAAGATGATGCTCCGCCACCTTCAGGTATCCAGTATCCGGAAGAGGAGATCAATCCCGACGATATTCCATTTTAAGGAATTGGCTCGGCTGCGAAGCAGACAAATGCCAAACCTTAACCCCGTGAAATAAACGTTCCAAAAAGTATGCTTATATGTTCACGAGATAGGGTGGGTTTAGTTGATACAATTATAAATTAGTTATTTCACGGGGTGATGATTTATACAGTCGTTATCACTCCTTAAAAATCAATCATGAGCGCATCTAATCAGTGTTTCTTTTCGCAAAATAACATTAAGCACATCGACTACAAAGACGTCGATCTCTTGAAGAAGTTTATAAACCCAAATGGGCGCATGGTAGCTCGCAAGCGTACGGGTGTTACCGCAAAAAACCAACGTAAGCTCTCGCTTGCCATCAAGCGCGCACGCTTCATGGGTCTTCTGCCATTTATCGCTCGTTAAACTCTAACCGATAATAATGTATGCATAAGAACTTACCACGATGGTTTAACTTCGGTCTCGCAGGCGTTCTCGTTTCGATCCTCCTTGGTGTCGTTGTGCTCGGCATTCATCTCACCTGGAGTTCTAGCCCAACTCCTTTTAATGGTTATAAATCGGAGGCAGTACCTTTTCCTGCCAACCTGTTCGTCATAATCCTGGATATCTTATTTTATCCTGCCGGTGTTTTTAAAGATCTATTTCTCACCCAGCAATCAATGTCCGCAATTGTTCTTAATGCCGTTGCGCATGGAATAAATGCATTTGCTATCGGGACTGTTCTAAGCCTTATCTTCAAAAAGAAAAAGGACCAGGATCAGATTATATAGAGAAAGACGCCACCTTCTTTCTTTCGCATTTTCCAAGAAGGAAACTGAAAACCCTGTGAAATAACTTTGGTTCCGGGTTTGAGCTCTCTTTTTAATTTATTCTCGAGTTGGCGCATGATATGCGAGATGCCAAATACATATACGATTTCGTAGCGAGACATGTCTATATCCCAAAAATTTCGCTCAAAAACCTCGATGGTCTTTTCCAGATTTAATCGGGCAATTTTTTTCTTAGCTTTCCAGACCAACAAGGGATTGATTTCGTATCCATGTACGCTTTTTGCGCCCGCTTTTGCAAAATGAAAGAGCAGGCGCCCGTCACCTGATCCAAGGTCTACAATGTTCGTTTCAGGCATAATTTGTGCGAGTGAGAGTATTTTTTTAACGGTCCCCGCGCGCGTGACGATAAAAGGAGCTCCGTGTGAAAATGTAGTCGCAATAAAAAACGTACTCAGGAAAAAGACTCCAGCAAGAAGTGCAAGTGTTATGAATATGGAAACGATTTCAATCACAGAGTCAATTATAACCTAACAAAAATCAGGCAGACTTTTTGACAGTTAAATCGAAAAAGTGTAACCTTTGGTTTAGAAAGGAACCTGAAATGAATAAAGAACGTAATCCGCGCTTTTCAAATTTGATGCGCTATGTAAGTTTTGTCTTGGTACTACTCGGCCTCTTCGGCTTCATGTTCATCCTTCAGTACTCTCGCGTGTTGGCCGGATTGGCTGCTCTAAGTATGTTTTCCGGCATGATGCTTATGTCTGGAACATTGAGTTCCAAGTCATTCCGCAATCACATGACAAGCGGTCTTTACATGCCAATCATTCTAACGGTGTTTGGGTTTGTTATCTTTCCGGCGTTTATTGAACGAGGGTTAGGATTTAAAGAATGGGTTTTGTACCCAATCCTTGCCCTGTGGGTTCTCTGGTTTTTTTCCGCTCTCATCATGTTCTGTGGCGATCGTTTGGCCAATGTTCTCGAACAGATCTGGTTGGTTCGATTTGCTCACAAGACAGAGGTTTGACCCCAAAACTCCCACCTGTAGAAAGGCGGGAGTTTTTAATTTAGAAATTGTTTCCGCCGGCACGCTCGACATACTCACCAGTCTCGGTATTGATTCTGATTACTTCGCCCTCACTGATGAAAAGGGGGGCATTGATATAGGCGCCGGTTTCAAGTTTGATCTGTTTATTGCCGCCTTTCGCTGTGTCGCCCTTAACTGCAGGCGGGGCTTCGACAACTTTAAGATCAACTTTGATCGGAAGTTTGAGCCCGACAAAGCGTTCTTTAAAGGTAAGAACCTCGATCTCCGTATTTGCTTTCATAAATTTGCCGGCGTTTCCAACAACTTCTTCTTTCATTGAAAAGCGTTTTGAGGCGTCTTTGGCTTCGCAGAACCAGTATTCGCCTTTGTTGGCATAGAGATACTTGATCTGCCGTGAATCAATTTCTGCCTCTTCGGCTTTGTCTGATCCGTGGAAGGTCGCTTCACGGACCTTTCCGGTAATTAAATTTTTAAGTTTAACAACGTTTTGAGGCTTGCGCTGTTGCATACGGAAAATGTGAGAGGAGAGAACCTCGTATGGTTCGCCATCAAGAATGATATAGCGTCGCTCGCGTATTTCGTTGTATTCAAGCATCGACATAAGAAAACTCGTTTAGATTTGGATAACTGAGGCAGTTTATCCTATCAAGATTTAAAAGTCTACGAGTGTAGGATGAGGGAAGTGTTACGCTTCTTTTAGTTTTGCGCGGATTTCTTTGAGAATAGTGTCTGCAATCTTTGGGTTCTCTTTCAAGAATTGGCGGGTTGCGTCGTAGCCACGACCGATGGTTTCTTCGCCAAATTTGTATGAATTACCTGATTTACCGATGATTTCCATTTTTTCTCCGAGCGCGATGATCTCACCCTCGCGCGAGATGCCTTCGTTGTACATGAGGTCAAACTCAGTTTGCTTGAAAGGTGCGGCAACTTTATTTTTCACTACTTTAACGCGTACGCGCCCGCCCATAACCTCTTCTCCTTTCTTAATTTGAGCAATGCGGCGAATATCGAGGCGAACCGAAGTGTAGAATTTAAGCGCTTTTCCTCCTGGAGTGGTTTCCGGATTGCCGAACATGACGCCGATCTGCATGCGGATCTGGTTGATGAAAATAACAATTGTTTTTGATTTTGCAACGATGGCGGTCAGCTTGCGCAGAGCCTGTGACATGAGTCGCGCCTGTTTTCCGACATGGTGTGCTCCCATATCGCCCTCGATCTCGTCTTTCGGGGTCAGTGCTGCGACCGAGTCGATAACGATGACGTCCATTTTTCCGCTTCGGACGAGTGATTCAACAATCTCGAGCGCCTGTTCGCCGGTGTCTGGTTGTGAAATGAGAAGTTCCTCAATTTTAACGCCAAGTCGTTTTGCATACTCTGGGTCGAGGGCGTGTTCAGCATCGATGAATGCGCAGATGCCGCCTTTCTTCTGGGCCTCAGCAATGATGTGAAGAGTGAGTGTTGTTTTTCCCGATGACTCAGGGCCAAATATTTCAGCAATTCTGCCTCGAGGCATTCCGCCGACGCCAAGCGCGGCATCAAGACCGATTGATCCAGTAGGGATAGCGTCGATATCAACGTGCGGTTTGTCGCCGAGCATCATAATCGAGTCATCGCCGAATTTCGTTTTAATTTGTTTAAGCGTGTCCTCGATCTCCATTGAGGTTGCCTTAGGCGCTTTAACTTCTTTTGCTTTTACCATAATAAAAAATTATTAAATAATGTAACAAATCACTGATTGCCCTAGGGCAGGGTAGAGGAAGCGGTCGGCGCTTGGGTGTTCGCCTGGGGTACGTATACCAGTTCAATATTTTGACGTACCTCTCTTCCAAAACGGTCCCGGGCCTTCAGTACCAGTATAGAATAGTTAGGAGCTAACAACAATACTTCATCAAAGTTTCCAGCGGTATCCGTTGAAATTTCTCGGTCGTCAAGCGAAAGGTATGAGATATTGTGGGCGTGTCCTTTGATATGGACCGCGCTTTCATAGACCGTCGAGCCATTGGCGGGCGAAATAATCTCAATGACCGGCCCCCTCAAATACTCGCGTGATTGAATATAAGCGTATGTTCCAAGTCCGAGGATAATAATAACCGCAATGGCTATTTTAATATAGGTGAGAGCGGTATGGCGCATAGCTGTTATTGGGCCGGATTTTCCCCGTCCGTTTTACCCATGCCTTCCATACCTAGTACTGAGCGTGGCTTAGCGCCGTCAGCAGGTCCGATGACGCCGCGTTCTTCCAGAATATCCATAAGTCGGGCAGCACGGGCATATCCGACCTTAAGTTTTCGCTGAAGGTATGATGTCGACGCCTTTCCCGCGCCAACAACTATTTCCCGGGCTTCTTCATAAAGTTCATCGGCATCCTCATCGTCTCCACCACCATTTATAACGGCTTCAAAAAGGGAATTTTTGTTTCCTGAATCTGCAAAGTCGATTTCTGAGATCAGTTCGTCTCTATACTGATCGGCCAGATGTTTTACCACTTTTTTAACTTCCGTTTCTGAGATGAACGGTGATTGTAAACGTACCGGTTTTGACATTTCTGCTCCAAGGTAGAGCATATCGCCGGCACCCAAGAGTTTTTCGGCACCCGATGAGTCCAGAATAGTACGCGAATCGATCTGAGAAGCGACCTGGAGGGCTACTCGCGCAGGTACGTTGGCTTTGATGAGGCCGGTGATGACGTTTACTGAGGGGCGCTGAGTTGAAAGGATCAGATGAATGCCGACCGCTCGGCTCATTTGTGCAAGACGAACGATCGCCGACTCAAGTTCTCGTGGGTATGTCTGCATGATATCGGCCAACTCGTCGATGACGATGACAAGATAGGGCATTGTTTCAGGAAGGGGATCATTTTCCTCACCCGATTTTCCAGCGGCTTTCTCGAGCGCCGGCTCAAGAACGTTTTTATGGTACGAAGAGATGTCACGAACAGATTCTTGTTCGAGGATATTGTAGCGTCGTTCCATTTCTTTCGTTGCCCACTTGAGAGCCAAAATCGCTTTTTTCGGGTCAGTGATAACGGGCGCTAACAGATGCGGAATTTTGTTGTACAGAGTGAGCTCAACACGTTTCGGATCGATCATGATGAACTTGAGGTTTTCAGGTGAATTTCTGAACAAGAGCGAGTTGATCATAACGTGGATCGAAACCGATTTTCCCGATCCGGTTGCCCCGGCGACCAGAAGGTGAGGCATTTTTGCAAGATCGGCGAAGTGAGACTTTCCGGTGATGCCTTTACCGAGAGTGACGAGAAGTGCCTTATCAGAAGATCCGAATTCAGAGGCTGAGAACAAGGTAGCGAGTCCGACAGTTGTTTTAGTGGTGTTAGGGATTTCGATACCCACCAGTGATTTACCGGGGATCGGTGCCTCGATACGGATAGGGTGTGCCGCAAGAGCGAGCGCAAGGTCATTGTTGAGCGCAACTATTTTAGAGAGCTTCACACCCTCGGCAGGCTTGAGAGCGTAGCGTGTAACCGAGGGGCCAATTGAAACTTCGTCCATCTCAACGTTGATACCGAAGTTTTGAAGTGTTCGTTTAATGATGTTGGCGTTTGCCTTAACGTCACCAACTTCGGGTTTTCCGCGATCGCGTTCAAGAAGTGTAAGGGGAGGAGGGGAGAAGGGAGTACTAAAGCGGCGCATAGGAGGCGGCCGGTTTTTATTCAGTGGTTCACTGTCATCTTGTTGCGCCGCGACAGTCACTTCTTCGTCGGGGTCCTCTTCAGAAGGGAGTTTTTTCAAAGGAGATTCTTTGAGGTCTATGATTTCCTCCTTTTCCTCCTCGGCGGTAATTTTTTCTTGCCCAGTTATCCTGAGGGAAGGTTCGATTTTTTTAGAAGAGAGTGAGCGAAGTTTTTTGAAAACGCTCATAACGGGAAGATTGGTGTTTGCCAAAATGAGTGCGGCAGCCAGGGAAACTGACAATAAGATTACCCATGATGCGTAAACGCCAAGTAATGAGAGCAACGGGTACGTCACCGCAAAACCCATGAGTCCACCCTTGCCTGCGACAGTAAGATCAATCATTCCGAGAAGGGAAACTACTAAGATAATTGCTGAGGCAAGGCGAACGGCATTTAACTCCCTCGTTATTGATCTGAAGAGTGATATGGCTAGTGCAACCGAAACGAGCGGAAGCAGAAAATACCCTGTTCCGAGGAATTTAGTAAGCCAAACGTAGATAAAGTTGCCCAGCGGCCCAGCCTTCTCAATCGCAGAAAGAATCAAAAGTATGGCGAAGGTGAGTGCCACGATCGCATATATTGCCTGAAGTGCCTCGTCTTTGATTCCTTTGAGAGCTTTTGTCTTCTTTCGCGAACGAGCCGGTACTTGATCATCTGAAACCTCTTTCTCGTCTTCAATTTCAGCCTTATCTTTCTTTGCCATACAAGAGAATCATAGCATGAAGGGTTTTAACCACGCGATATATTAAGAAGTAGGAGAAGTTTAACTAAAAATTATAAAGAAATGCCAACACGCACACTCAAACACAAAAGATTAATGGCGCAAGTTCCCGTCCTTTATTGTCCGATATATAATTTCAGTAATAACGTATAGGACATGGTTAAAGGTCAGTGTCCTATATAGATTAAAGACATATAAAAGACATGATTGAGGAAGAAAAAAAAGAAGTGTCCTTTTCTAAAATTTTTTTAGAAGTAGTAAATTCTTCTGAAAAGATATCTTCTGCTTTGTTTATTATCGCAGATTTCATTGAGCCCGAAAATCCTCTGGGACATTCAATTCGATCGTTAGGTGCTGATCTCGTTAAAAAGACTTTCAAGGTTGGATCGGCAGGCGAGACGGGCAATCTGTCTCTTACCGTGCGAGAGATAATGTCCTTTGTTCGCGTACTTGAAACCGCAAAACTTTTAAATCTGCGGTCTGCAGTTCTTTTGCGCTCGGAATTAGAAAATCTTCTTAAGATACTTTTTTCTTCCGAGGCGTTAGTAATATTTGAAAACAAGAATTCCAAATTGTCTCTAGATCATATTTTTCAGAATACTTTTATACCTGAACGCTCAAGGAGTACCAATTTCGCCCCGTTGAGCTTTAAAGGACAACCCTCACGATCTTTCCTAAACAAATCGCCGTCTGAAACCCCTATAGTAGGGAAGACCTCCTTAAAGTCTTTTTCAGGAGATAAAACGTTGAATACCACGACTGAAATGAAATTACCCCGCCCTCTGTTAGATGATCGTAAGACCCTTGTTATAGATGTATTAAAAGGAGAGACTAACTTGACGGTAAAAGACTTTACAAAGTATGTAAAGGGTTGTAGTGAAAAGACTATACAACGTGATTTGGCAGCTCTGGTTGCCCTAGGGAAGGTGAAAAGAGAAGGGGAGCGGCGGTGGGCACGCTATTCCTTAGTTTAAAGCCTTATTTTGCGAAGTATTGAAAATAAACCCCATTTGTTGTCATTTTTAAAAACGTTTGACGGCGGAGGTATAAAACTATAGGATTTGCCACAGGCCGTGTGTTTTGTGGAAGTCCTTGTTTTCCGTTTAAAAACAAGGCTTTGTTTGTTAGTTATCCACATTACCTTATTTTGCTGCGGTTTTTCGCTGCTATATAATTGGGCCTAGGTAGTATGCCTACGTTTTAGGTGTCTACCTCGATCACTGAAACAAATATTGTTTCAGATCGTCTTCATTCAGAGCAGAAACAGTCCATTGAAAATAGAATTAGAGAGTAAACTGAAATTCCTTGATCTTCCAAGGTTAGTTAAAAGTTGTTCGATATTCATTATGGTCACCTAACTCGAGTGGCTTGGTCGAACTCTAAGTCATGTCGAGATAGTGAAAAAGTGTTTGAAACATACCGATATTATGTTAAGGCACTTAGTTAGTGTAAGTAGACGATCGGTACACTGATCGTCAATTGTTTTGGAAAGACGGTTCAGTCGAGAATCCACTTTCAAAATTAGTGAAAGAGAAAGATTCGAAATAGTTTATCAGGTCAGTCAGTATTAATAATAATTAGAAGTAAGTAGTCATGAGTCATTCAAAAACTAAGAAGTTGTTTTCTGGTTTTGTGGCACTCACGCTTGCACTTGGCATCGCGCTCAGTGCAACGACCGCACAAGCAGCAGCTTTGACTCCAAGTCAGGTGAGCGCAATCATCTCACTCTTGCAGTCATTCGGTGCTGATGCGGGAACCATTGCCAACGTGCAGGCTTCCTTAAATGGAACTGCACCTGTCTCGCCTTCACCAGCGATGACAAGCGGTTATGTTTTCGCCACAGACCTCAAGTTGGGAAGCAGAGGAACAGACGTCTGGAATCTCCAGAGAGTCTTGAACTCAGATGCCGCCACTCAAGTTGCAGCCACAGGTCCTGGTTCACCGGGAAATGAAACACAATATTTTGGCCCCGCAACACAAGCAGCGGTAAAGAAGTATCAAACGATGCACAGTCTTCCTTCAACTGGATACGTTGGTCCTTTGACCCGCGCTGAGTTGAACAAAGGTGTTGCAATGAGCCCAAGCCCATCGCCTTCACCAGTTGGCCCAGCACCAGTTCCAGCAGGAACAGGTTTAATGGTTGCAGGTGCAACTCAACCAACAGCATCGCTTGCTCCAACAAATGCAGCTCGCGTTCCATTCACTCGATTCACATTGACAGCGGGCAATGACGGAGACGTCGTTGTGAGCTCAGTTACTGTTGAGCGAACAGGTTTGGCACACGATCAAGTATTTGCAGGAATTGTCCTCTTGGATGAGACCGGCAAGCAATTGGGTATTGCCCGAACCTTCGGTTCGGACCACCGCGCAACGGTTGGTGAATCAGTCACCATCCCACGCGGAACCACCAAGACCTTCACGGTCGCTGGTAACATGGCATCGTCACTTGCCTCATACGCAGGTGAAGTCGCCGCTTTGTCACTCGTTGCTGTCAATACGTCAGCAGCAGTTTCAGGAGGTCTTCCAATCACCGGTGCAGCCCACACCATCAACGCAACTCTCTCTCTCGGTTCAGTTACCACAGAGCGAGGTCCAACAGACCCTAACGGCGCTCAGTCAAAGAACGTCGGAACCACGGGATATACCTTCTCAGCTATCCGCGTAACAGCAGGATCAGTTGAAAAAGTTCGCGTATGGTCAGTACGATGGAACCAGGCTTCATCAGCCGGCGCTTCAGACTTGGCTAACGTCAAAGTCTACGTCGACGGTGTTGCTTACGACACAACCCTTTCATCTGACGGCAAGTACTACACCGCAAACTTCGGTGAGGGTATTGTCATCGACAAAGGTTTGAACAAGGAAATCTCGATCAAGGCTGACATTATCGGCGGATCAGGCCGCACAGCTGCCTTCAATATCGAGAAGACCACAGATATCTACATCACAGGTGAGACCTACGGATACGGCATCACACCTCCAACCACGGGCACCGGATTCTCATCAGGATCAATCTGGTACGCAGGTTCGACGGTAACGATCAATGCCGGTTCCATGACGGTTGAAAAAGCAACTTCAGTTGCAGCTCAAAACATCGCTTTGAACCAGACCAACCAGGTGTTGGGTGGATTCAATGTTGAAGTCTTGGGTGAACCAATCACAGTTGCCTCACATGTCTTCTCGATTGCAACAACTGGTACTAAAGTTGCCGGAAGCGATGCTTCAGTCACCAGCATTACTCTGGTTGATGCAAACGGAAAGGTTGTAGCAGGCCCAGTTGACGCTACAGGCACAGGATCAACTGTTACCTTCAGTGACACGGTGCTCTACCCAGTTGGTAAGCATACGTTTACTCTGAAGGGTAAAGTTGGCCCAGGCTTCGGACCCGACGGTACGGTTATTGTCAGCACCACCCCGTCATCAAACTGGACAACAATAGTTGGACAGGTTACCTCAAAGACCATTACCCCATCGTCAACTGCAGTTACGATGAACACGATGACGGTTAAAGCTTCGTCACTTACTGTTTCAACCTCACTTACTCCAGCCGCACAAAATATCGTGGCCGGAGCTCAGAATTTCACCTTCGCCAACATTCAGTTGAGCGCATTGAACTCAGGTGAGGACGTACGCCTCTCAACTCTTGCAGTTGCAGAGAGCGGTTCAGGGACTGCTTCAAACCTCACACAGTGTTCACTCTGGAACGGTGCAGCCGAATTGACCACGTCAAGCTCTAACAGAGTTTCGACAGCGTCATCAGGTTCAAACACCTTTACCTTCGATACACCTCTCGTTGTTCCTAAAGGCACCGTTGTTACACTCGCTTTGAAGTGTAATATCGCAGCTGGCGCATCAGGAACCTACGCATGGGGAGTTACTTCGTCACCATCAGCAACAGGTCAGACATCTGGTCAGAGTTCAACTGTCACTTTGAACAGTTCATCTGGTCAGACAATCACGGTTGCTTCAGGTGGAACGTTGGTCGCGAGTCAGCATTCAGAGACACCTTCATACTCAATTGTTGCCGGTGGCACAACGGGTAATACAGCTCTCTCAATTAACCTCCACTCAACCAACGAAGCCATTAGCCTAAATCGTCTCGCGCTCCAGCTTACCAACACCTCCTCAAGCTCTCCAGCAGATCTTGTTCAGGTCACGATCTGGGACGGTACGACGCAGGTTGGAAGCACGGTATTTCAGGGTTCACAGACAGTTGCAACCTCAACCTTCACAACGGCAGTGGTTATTCCGAAGGACGGTGACAAAGTCTTGAAAGCAAAAATTGACCTCGCTCCGATCGGATTCGGACAGGCAGTCGGCACGTCAGGTCACCTTATTGCACTCGACATCCTCACGGGTGGCAATGCAACTGCAGGTACTGGTGTTGATTCGGGAACAGAAATAAGCGGAACAGGTTCAACGGCGGTAGCAGGGTTGCGCGTTATGAAGGCGTACCCAGTCATAACCTACTCAACAGCGGGTGCGACAGCAAACAACGGTGTTAA
This sequence comes from uncultured Candidatus Saccharibacteria bacterium, assembly GCA_964350935.1. Taxonomy (GTDB): domain Bacteria; phylum Patescibacteriota; class Minisyncoccia; order Phycocordibacterales; family CAYGLL01; genus CAYGLL01. The sequence continues at coordinate 22,800 of CAYGLL010000016.1, forward strand.
CGACCTTTTGGTTTTGAACATCCAAGCTGCGGGTGGTCCAAACGGTGGAGAGGTTGTACTCAACAAGTTGACCTTCTCGATCGCAACCACAACAGCGAACGTTACGTCAGTAACCTTCAATGGTCCTAACGGAAACGTTTCAAGCACGACAAATTCAATCTTGAATTCGTCAGCAAACCCAGGAACGATAGTTGCTTACTTCGACAGCACTTCTAACACACAAGATAAGATCATTCCGGTTGGTTCTACAAAGACATATACCCTCCGCGGTACAGTGTCTTTGACGGGAACAAACACGACTGGTTCAATCTCAGTTGGTTTGAAAGCTGACACGAACTACACACCTATCGTGAACGGAACGACCTACTTTGTCTCGTCAACAAGCGCTCCAGTGAACGTCAATGGTAACGGCACGACACTTTCACAGGGCCAGAACATAGTATGGTCACCTGTTTCAACCTCAACCGGTTCAACAGTTACGACGGTCTACAACGACTTCACGAACGGTTATGGTCTCCCAGGTTGCTTCGCCTCAGCTGGTTTGGGCAACGATTGTACACCTCGTACAATTGCTAAGTAATCATCTAGCACTTGTGTTTCGGAAAGAAATTTCCGAAAGCTAGCAAAAAACCCCCGCGAAAGCGGGGGTTTTTGTATTTCTTGTGTTTGCCGGTTTGTAATGTAGGGGTTGTTTCCACGTCTGTATTTTTTGACGAGCATTATTAGCGACTAGTGAGCGACTTTACTTTCTTAGGAGCGAGCGAGTTAGAACGTAAGAAGTGCCCTTGTGGCATCTTCGAGGTTTAAACCCTCGGGTTCTCAAAATTAAAATAATACTCGTCTCGAGCATTATTTTAATTTTCAGGTATAATACCTCCACTATGGAACCAAAAAATAAAAAAATACCGTACGTACTTATTGGGATGCTCATTATTGTCATTTTCGTTTGGTATTTCAAGACAGGGAACGATGCCGTTGCACCGAACCCTACGTCTTCACCCAATGCCACATCAACAGTGGTAAATATTGAAGGCGTTGGAAATGTGGAGTTCGAAGGAACGGGGGAGCCGGTGATCACCATTACTCGTATTCCTCAGCCTGTACCGAATCTTGACGTAAAAATTTCTTTTAACAATCCGAGCCTCTCCGAATCTGTAAAAGCAACATTAACCTCAAATATAACTAAGCTCGTCGGAGAATTGAAGAAAGATCCTAGTTCGTATAACAACTGGATGAATCTCGGTATGCAATGGAAGATCGGTGGCAATTACGAGAACGCTCGTAACTATTGGGAGTATGCTGCGAAGCTCGCACCGGATAGCGCAACGGCTTTCATTAACCTCGGGGATCTTTACGCGTACTATTTAAAAGACAATAAACTTGCTGAGGCGCGATTTCTTACCGCCCTCAAAAATGCGCCCGCTGAGATCGACGTATATTTTCGCCTTATCGATTTTTACAGTGACGTTGTAGAGAATAAGACAAAAGCAAAGGAGATGCTCAAAAAAGGTCTTGAGCGCTTTCCTGGTAACCCTGATCTTCTCAAGTACGAGGCAGCCCTCAAATAGGAACTCTATCTGTTATGACACCTATTTCTAAGTTTGTAGCAAAACATATTCTGTGGCTCTTGGTTATCGTCATTGCTCTCGTTGAGATCGGGTACTTCCTTTTTCGTCCCATGTTAAATGAAATGCGTCAGTCTGATTCAGCCGATGGTACCAATACTGCGATTACTATTGAAGGAGAAAATCCGTATGAGATTAGCCCGCGTATAAAAAAAATTCCTCAGCCGAGTTTAGATAAAAAAATTACTGCGCCCACCCGGTATCCGGCATTTTATCAGGCGGCCATGGAGGAGAAACTCCTTGATGCAAAAAAAATTCTTGCAGAATCGCCCTACGATGTGACTCAGTGGGGAAACATCGCCATTCTGTATGAGAATTATGATTACTTTAAAGATGCTGAGGAGATCTGGGAGTATCTTATTAAAGTTGATTCCATAGAGCCTGCCTATTATGCACGACTGGCATCGTTGTATCATTTTTCACTGAAGGATTATACGAAGGCGGAGTCACTCTACGAGAAAACGCTCGCTCTCGATTCTTCCCGAGTCGATCTTTACCATTCGTTCCATGATCTCTACAAATTTCTCTATAAAAAAGACATACGCAAGGCGATCAATGTTTTAAAGACGGGATTAGAGAATAATCCGGGGGAATTAGAACTTTTGTCACTTCTTGCCAATGATTACAGGGAGGCCGGGGATACTAAAAAATCCTACGAGGCTTACAGCGAGGCTATTACAGCTGCGCGGTCAAAGGGTTTTTATGACCTTGCAACCAGCCTTGAGCGTGATCGTGATGCTCTGTCCAAATAGTAGTGTTCTACTCTCTGCTATACTAGAGCTATGTTTAATAAGACCTCGTTTCGTTTTATGATTGGTTTTTTGGGAATGATCCTTCTTGGTTTCATTGTGATCTGGGTGGCGACTGAATATAAAGATGTCATTGTGGGTTTGTAGCAATTTAGTTGACAGTTTTTAAAGAAACCGTATACTCACTCTTGTTAGGCCACAGACAATAGGCAACCATAAGGTTTTAATAAGTCCCTAAATTTTTATTCGCCAAAGCGAATAAAAATCGGGCGATCGATTTTCGAAGAAAATCGATTTAGCCTATCGAGGTCAACATGCAAGCTTTCAGCTTCTAGCTGCAAGCTTTCAGTTGAAAACTCACGGCCTGAATGGTCGTTTTTTTATTAGCATTACAAGCTAACAGCTAAAACCTGTCAGCTAAAAGCTAGGTTATATGGCTCTTACAAAAGAAAAGAAAGCAGAAGTGTTAAAGAAGATTTCCGATGCCGTCAAAAGTTCTCAGTCGATGGTATTTGTTAACTTCCACGGCTTAACAGTTTCAAAAGCAACCAAAATGCGTCAGGCATTACGTACCGCAAATGTTGGGTACACGGTAGCTAAAAAAACACTGGCCCGAAAAGCATTGACCGACGGTGGTATCACCGGTGAAGTTCCTGAGTTGCCGGGAGAGATGGCATTTGCATATGCAGACGATCTCACTGCTCCTGCACGTGAGGTTTATAAATTCCAGAAGGAATTTAAAGACTCGCTCTCGATCGTTGGTGGTGTGTTTAGTGGCCGGTTTATGAACAAGACAGAAATGATGGAGATTGCTTTGATTCCTCCGACAGAAACATTACGCGGTATGTTCGTTAATGTTATCAATTCGCCCATTCAGGGTTTGGTTATAGCTCTCAATGCGATTGCAGGGACTAAAACATCTGCCTAAGCAGATGTTCGTCCGGCCGTTTGCTCCGCAAACGGTTTAGGAAGAAAACAGTATAATTATTATAATCAGGCTGACAGCTAACAGCTGGAAGCTATAAGCTAAATATTATGACAGACGAAGTAAAAGCAGGAGAGGTTGTTGAAACACCTGCAAAATTCAAAGCAGTTGTCGAAGCAATTGAGAAGATGTCAGTTCTTGACCTCAATGAGTTGGTAAAATTCTTTGAAAAGAAGTTCGGTGTTTCAGCGGCAGCAGTAGCGGTCGCTGCGCCGGGAGCAGCAGTGGGAGGTGCGGAGGAAAAAGATTCCTTTACCGTTGAGCTCAAAGATGGCGGTGCAAACAAAATTTCAGTTATTAAAGTGATTAAAGAGGTTCTTGGTCTTGGTTTGAAGGAAGCAAAAGATTTGGTTGACGGGGCACCGAAAGTTGTTAAGGAAGGTTTGAAGAAGGCTGACGCTGACGAACTCAAGAAGAAACTTGAGGAGGCGGGAGGAAAGGTAGAATTGAAGTAAACGAAGTTTACTCAATTTACCTTTCCGGAAGTGCCGCATTTTTCCCACAAAGAAAAATGTGGCCGGGAGGGAAGGTTGAACTTAAATAGTGTCCATTATTTAAGTTCAACCTTCGGCCGCAGGCGCGCGACCCGAATCCCTTTAACGAAGTGATTAGAGATTGGAAGTACTCTTGTGGTGACGGCGCCGAGGTGAGTTTGGGTTGGGACCCAAACGCAAGACCTCGAGCATTCTCTGAATGCGAAAGGTGTACAGCTTCTGTAAGAAGGGGTCGCGCAAAATTCCAGCGACTGAGCGTGAGCGAGGAAGTACTGAGCTCAGCAGAGCGAATGTGCAGGAATTTATGCGTGACAGGTAGAACTGAAATAGGCAAAGCCTGTTCAGTTTACTTTCTAGGTACAAGGAGGAAAGCTTATACAAAAAAGCCCCACGAGCGGGCTTTTTTGTATTCAGATATTAAAAAGCCGCATTGCACGGGTGCAATGCGGCTGAAGAGCTAGGGCTCAAAATGCAGGGGATCGTCGTTCAACACAATCCATTTTGTTCCGAGAGGAATTGGCCGCGGAGAATCAATCAGGATAACGGCAAATTCAGGGTAGGGTTGGTCGGTGGTTCCGGGAACGAACTCAGTTGTGACAATGCGTACAAAAGCGTAATTCTTTCCTTTGTGACTGTGAAAGAGGAGCGCCTCGTGCTTTCCTTTGGGAAGGGCGCGGTGAGTCCGAATGTCCGAAAAACATGCCTGTTGGAATTTCAGAAATGCTGTGGCGAATCGGGCTTCAATTTCAGAGGTTGCCGCGCTTCGTCCACGTTTAAACGACTCCGCCTCTGCTTCGGCAAGATCTTCACCTGCCAGAGCGTTCAGTTTCTTCGATGTTCCCCAGAAGGTGGCGATGGCTGTGAGTACGATACTGAGAAGGACGAGCAGGATAACGCTGGTGATCTCCATAGGGTGGGTGGTGGTTTGTAGTTGTTGACGTACGTAGTTTCTTGTTGAAGGAAACAATTCTTTTTCAACAATACATTTTATTTATGAGGTGTCAATGTACGTTCGAAACCCTCCGATGCTATGATGGTGGCCAAGGGAAACAGCACGACTAATTAGGTTTATATGGAAATACTTTCAAAACTATTCGGTTCAGCCGCAAAGGTTAAAATTATGCGGTTGTTTCTTTTTAATCCCGAGGGGAATTTCGATGTTGATGACATTATGGCACGGGCGCGCGTTGAGCGGGACGATTGCTGGCGCGAAATCTCTATTCTCGAAAAAGTGAATCTGATTAAACGCCGCTCGTTCTATAAACGAACTACAAAAAAACGTGTTAATGGTTTTGCACTCAATCCGGAATTTCCGTATCTTTCCGGTTTGCAAAAACTTTTGATTGAAACAGTGACTGCAAATATTGAAGAGTTTTTAAAGCGTTTCCGGGCACTTGGTAAATTGAAGCTTGTTGTCGCTGCCGGAGTGTTCATTCACTCAAACGAAAGTCGCGCTGATCTCATGATTGTGGGAGAAAATATAAAACGTGCGCCACTTGAGAATGTGATGAAGGGGATCGAAGCGGAGATCGGACGGGAACTGCGCTATGCTTACTTCGAGACCAAAGATTTCACCTACCGTCTCAATATGTTCGATAAACTCGTGCGCGATATCATTGATTATCCCCATCAGGTGCTTTTAGATCGTATGGACCTGCCTAATATTGTCCCCCAGCGTTAATGCTGTCCTCTCTCTGCCGTGGTAAAATAAGAGCAGGAAACAAGTCTCGTAAAGGTCACGGGGTGTTAACTTATAAGTAATTTTTTTCGTTATGACATTGCTTGATGTCTGGACATCGGGTCTCAAAGAATCGTTTAATGCGATTTCAAATGGTCTTTTGAAATTCGCACCGAATTTGATTGTCGCTCTCGTCATTTTATTGGTCGGCTGTTTTCTTGCCAACTGGATTGGTAAGTTGGTTGCACAGCTCGTTAATGCATTGAAGATCGACGACGTGCTCCGCAGTGCAAAAGTTGAGGAAGTTTTGAAGCGGGGAAATATCAACCTTCACACCGGTCGCTTTATCGGCGGAATAGTGAAGTGGTATATCGTGGTGATTGTACTGGTCGCGTTCTTTAACGTAGTTGGTTTGACTCAGGTCAACGACTATCTTAACGGCGTTGTGTTGGTCTATCTTCCTAAGGTTTTGGTTGCTGCTGTTGTTATTCTCACTGCCGCTGTTATTGCAAATACCATGTCGCGCATTGTAACGGGAAGTGCAAAGGCAGGGGGGTTCGTATCTGCAAACTTTCTCGGCAGTCTCACCCGCTGGTCAATTTTGATCTTTGCGTTCATGGTGGCGCTCGTTCAATTGGGCGTTGCCACTGTTTTTATTCAGACGCTTTTTACCGGGGTAGTGGTTGCCCTCGCCCTCGCATTTGGGCTTTCGTTTGGTCTTGGAGGTCAATCTGCTGCATCTGATTTCATTCAGAAGCTTCGCCAGGAGATTTCTGATCACAGCCACGGCCATAACTAGGCATCTGATTCTTGAAAGCTGAAAGTCAAAAACCCCTCTTCAAAGCGGGGTTTTTGACTTTCCACATCTTTTCAACAGCCTTTCCCCAAAATATGGCCAATTGTTTGACAAAAAAACACCGCCGTATATACTAGTGCCTACGACTGTATGAATAACAATCACTTAACTAAACGGCCACGATAAGACCAACTTAGGTTGGTGTTGTCGAAGCCGCTTAGAAAAAGCGGTTTTTGTTTCTCCGCCGAAGCTTTGGCGAAGGCGGACGTTCATTCAGAAGGAACGATTCATAACAGGTTTCTTTGAAAAAAATTCAATCAGTGTGTTCCGCGGTGAATACCCGGGCGAGGCGACCTCCTTTCAGTGCGTGGGCTAACCCCCATCACAAACGGTTACCTCTCGGCGCAACCTAGTTGCGCCCCCGCCTGTTCATCGTCCGGAGCCCCCATAACCATGTCTGGTGTGTGGGGCTCCGGTTCACTGCGGAGCACGTTGAAAGAATCAGCCCACCACGGTCTTGTAATTCACAGGATGAATTACTCGAGGGTCAATTTCCGGAGGTGGGAACAAGCATTTCATATGTAGTACATATGAAATTACGCATTACTCCATGCTTCAAGAACATGGGGAATGCAAACAGGTAAAATAAAAATAATTCATGCGCGTATCGCGCGTGTGAATCTAAAAAGTAAGTAAGTGTGGTTTTTAAGTTTCCTAATGGGAAATTTAAGAGCGTATGGTGGATGCCTTGGCTTCGAGAAGGCGATGAAGGACGTAGCGTAGCTGCGATAAGCTTCGGGGAGGTGCTGAGCAACCTTTGATCCGGAGATGTCCGAATGGGGAAACCCCGTCGAGGTTATACTCGATGATCCAGCTGTAATTTTTGGGAAATAAAAAAAGCTCCCCTGCTAAGGAGAGCACTAGAGCTTATTGAAGACCAAAACCGGTTCCCCATGACCTCGTCCAAACTTCACCTTCGGTGGTGTATGAGACGAGTTTGGGAGATTTCCTGAGTTTATTCTTCCGTTTAAGTTTGTGAGGAGAAATTTTCCGTTTAGATTTTGTACTCATAGCTAGTTAGTAGGTTACAGCAAAAATCAATTCTGTCAAGCACTTTGCTTGACCCCAAAAATTACAGCTGGATGCGCACCCTGGGAAGTAAAACATTTCAGTACCAGGAGGAAGAGAGACCAATTAGAATTCCGTAAGTAGCGGCGAGCGAAATCGGAATAGCCCAAACCGAACACTTATACTGCTGTTTAACTCGTGAATCTGTGTCACTCATCATGGCGCAGTGGACGGTTGAATGGCGTTATAAGTGTTCGGGGTTGTAAGGCAGTGACGTAGCATTTATGTTAGGGAAGTTAAAAAATGTAAGGTTAGGAGAAGTAGCTGGAAAGCTACGCCCAAGAGGGTAATAGCCCCGTAAACGAAAATCTTACATCTTCTTTGTCACTGTTCTTGAGTACCTCAGGACACGAATAGCTTGAGGGAATCCGCCGGTACTAACCGGCAAGGCTAAATACTCTCGAAGACCGATAGTGAACTAGTACCGTGAGGGAAAGGTGAAAAGCAGCCCGGTGAGGGCGGTGAAATAGACCTGAAACCATATGCTTACAAAGAGTCAGAGCGGGCCGCACAGTGTGTGCAAAATATATTAAAAGGTGCAAACGTCGCACTCAGAAGCTTGGAGTACGGGTACTCAATTTTTCCGCAGGGGAAAAGTAGAGGTGATTCCGTCCGTCTAACCTCCAAGCTTCTGTTCACCTTTTGGTATATTTTGTATGCAGTGTGCGGTCCGTCATGGCGTGCCTATTGAAGAATGAGCCAACGAGTTGATGTATATAGCAAGCCTAAGCGCTGGTAAGCGTGGAGGCGTAGGGAAACCGAGTGTGAATAGCGCGAAATAAGTTTTATACATCAGACCCGAAGCCAGGTGAGCTTGCCTTGGGCAGGGTGAACCTTCGAGAAATCGAAGGGGAGGCCCGAACTGGTTAGCCGTGCAATACTATCGGATGACCTGTGGCAAGGAGTGAAAAGCTAATCG
>CAYGLL010000017.1:0-29890 GCA_964350935.1 uncultured Candidatus Saccharibacteria bacterium
AGAAGGACAGGAGGGGGGACAAAAAGGAAATCAGAGTCATAGGTAGTCTTTCGGTGTGTTTTTATTGTTGACTGAAAGGAACGAATTCCAGACTTGAATACTATCACTTATTTATTTAAAAGTCAATAGATAGCCTATAAAATGGCCTTTAAGTCCTTATTTAAGGCCATAAAACAAGAGCACAGAGGCATAGTTTTTCAAGTTGTTAAATGTTTCTGATACGCGCATTATGCTAAGCAACATATGAATAACAAAACAACCTTCAGCATCGTTATCGCGTTAGTTTTAATTATTGCCGGTTATCTTTATATTTATCCGCAGATAAAGAGTGGTGGTGTCTCGAAAGGTGCTCTTGTAAACCAAGATCCGTACAGCGCTGCCTTTTTGATTGATGGGCAAGAGGTTCTTCTCTCTGACGGAATGGCCGAGTATGAACTCGCACCGGGGTCAGCATCAAAAGGGGTCGTTTCTATTGTCGGTGAACCGACACAGGCTGATATTAATTTTGATGGAGCCGATGATTCTGTTGTTTTTCTCAAACAAGAGTCGGGTGGTAGCGGTGTCTTTTATTACGTGGGCGCGATAACGGGAGAAGAGCCGGAAAGTGGATCAGATGCTCTTTTTATCGGCGACCGGATTGAACCCAAAGAGATTGTCGTAACTAATGGTGTGATTGTTGTGCTGTACGAAGATCGAAAAGCAGGTGAGCCGATGTCTGCAGCACCAACGATTGATTCAATGAAGCATCTGGTTTTTCGTGATGTAAAACTTATCGACATGACAGCACGAGATCCGCGAGCGCAAATCTTTACCGGCATGATTCATCTCAAAGGTGAAATGAGGGATTTTGCGCCTTGTGGTGAAACGGCACGTTGGATTTTGGGCGATTCATCTGCATGGGAGGATATTCAAAAAACATATTCTGCTCTTGATACTGAAAAAACGGGAGCACCTCTCTATGGGGTCCTTACCGCTGTTCCGTTCGGATCTCCGACGAGCGGAGTCGGTCAGGATTATAAAAAAAGTCTGCAAGTTGAGACACTCGGCGCGATTATTCCCAAAGCTGCCTGTGCGGAATAGTTTTCCGATCGCGTTTCTCACACTATTCTCTTTTTGAGTTGATCCTTTTGTTTCATTCATTAGTAAACTCTTTTTTGCACATATAGAAATATAAAACTTCCCCGCATAGGCGGGGAAGTTTTATATATGCTACCTCAGTTTTAGTGTCTCGACATGAAGCTTGCCTGAGGTATTACCGAGACGTTTCCGCTTTGGTCAATCGCCTCAATCATATAGAAGTAGGTAGTGTCGGGAGAAAGGTTTTGCAGGGTTACGGTCTTAGTTCCGGTATATGAGTCGTCATTCATAACAGCGCCGCTGATCAAGACCTCTGTTTTAGCAGACGCTACTTCCTGTGCACTCAAGGGTGATGTGCTGTAGAAAACCTTACCGCGCGCCCATTCATTAGTCGTCCAGGCTATCGTTGCATTTCGTCCTGTCGCAGAGACAGACGGATTAATGATAAAAGGTGCGTTAACGTCGATTGGTTTTCCCTGAGCAATAAGATCGTTCATGACCCGAAGGGTGAGTGGACCGACACGGCCGACGGCGGGAAGGCCGTAACCGATCTGAAATTGTATAACCGCTTCTCGTGTCAGTGCTCCGTAGTACCCTGTTGAGAGAGCCTCAGGATATATTTTAGGGTTAGAGGCGAGGAAGGTCTGGAGTGCTATGACTGCATTTCCGCGTGATCCAAGTTCAAGTTCTGAGCTAATCGGTGTAAATGTTTGGGCAGATGAGGTTCCTGCACTGAGAGTTACTGCCGCTGTGGCAATGAGGAGAGTGTAGAAAGACCAGCGTGCCCGTTTCATGATGATGTTATTCATAGTAATAGGTGATTACTGATAACTGAGGCGGTGTGCGGACTAAACACGCTACCTCTCTATAACCTAAGACGACTCTACTGATGGGGTATTACGCAACACAGCACTTTGGCCAGGACTGTCAACAGGCTCGGTGACGATGGAGATTGGTTGAGCTAGACCACACGCTCTGCTTGGAAACAACGTCAGCATCGTTGTATAATCGTTCGCATGAAAAAAGTTATTATTGCTATCGTTGTTATTGCAGTTGTCGGTTTTATCATCGTTAAATCGCGTGGAGCAGGAGATACCGTCACTCCGTCCCCGACTCCTACGGGAACCCCCACGGCACTTGAGGAAAATAATGCTGCATCACTCGTTCCTGTGATGGAAGACGGGACCATTAGTGAGACGGTAAAGGAGTTTGCACTCGATTCTTTTATGAAAATGGACGGAGCAACGTTCTCGGCGGGATTTTCGGTAAAGGATATTACGGTAAAGAAGGGGGACAGGGTGAGGATCACGGTGAACAATACTGCTGGTGTTCATGACTTTGTTATTGACGAGTTCGACGTGAAGAAAGATACACCTGAAGGGCAAAAGACCGTGATTGAATTTGTGGCGGACAAAGCAGGCGACTTCACCTACTACTGTTCAAAGTACAATCATCGCGAGCTTGGTCAGGTAGGAACGCTTCACGTTACGGAGTAATAACTTTTAGGGCAGAGTAGAATAAAAAACACCCCGTCCGAGAACGGGGTGTTTGTGTTTAGGTTTTACCAAAGAACGTGGTGTGGAACTTTTCCCAGAGTGGCAAGAAATCTTTTTTGAAGACTGCCATGAGAAACTCGTCGCGATATGCACCGTTACGATACTGATGCTCTTTCCGGCGGCCCTCTTCGCGATAGCCGCATTTTTGGAGACAACGCTTGCTTCGTCCGTTGAAGTCGTAAACAATCGAACAGATTTTCCGCAAGTTGAGCGTATTGAACGCATACTCCAGGAGGATCATTTTTGCCTCGGTGCCGTAGCCCTTGCTCCAGCAACTTTTTTCGCCAATGACCGATCCGGTTGTCGCGAGTCCGTTTCGATAGTCAATCCTGTGCAATCCGGTGAGTCCGATCAGAGCGTCGGTTTTCTTGAGGACGATCGCAACAACCACATCTTTGTCTTTGTTTTCGATTAATTTCTCAAACCACTGTTCTTCAGCTTCGAGTGGAAGAGGAAAGGACACTTTGAGGTAGTGGGTTACTTCGGGATCATTGATCCAGCGCGTGATACGCGGTAGATCTTCCTTTGCAACAGGACGCAGGTAGAGGCGTTTTCCGTTTCGGAAAACAATCGGGGGTAGTTTTTCTTTTTTCATATAAAGAACTAGTTTGTGTTTTTCTGCTGAACAAAAAATCTCGGCTTTTTGTTCAGCCGAGATTTTTCTAAAAGTAATTTTGAGAAATTCGTTACGAGATGCGTAACGTAGAATGATCACGGCTAAATACAAAGGTGACGTAAGTTGAGACACGGCAAATGGCTCCGAATGTCTCTTTACTCGGGCAATTCATCTCGGTATTAAGCTGTGTATGCAGGTAATGCATGTGTCACATAGTAATAAAAATGAGCCATATGTCAATGGTATGAAAAAACACCCCGTCCGAGAACGGGGTGTTTGTATTTTTATCTGAGAGCACTGACGCTTCCGTCGCGTCGGTTCGATTCAAAGAGAACCTTGGTGAGAAGTTCGTCAATAGGGAGGGCGGTAAGCCACGATCTATTGGTGTGGTAGTACTCTCCCGACCGGGGAATTGAAGTAGTTGTTACCACTTTGATTCCAGCCGCGCCGAATTTTTCTTCAGCAGACTGTTTTCCGTCGTGACTGAAGATGCCGTGGGTGACACAGACGCGAACACTGCGCGCTTTGCGTGAGAGCATTTCTTTCGCGGCAGAGATATGGGTGCCTCCGGTATCAGTCATGTCATCGTAGACGATGACATCAAGTCCGGCAGGGTCCGGGCCGATGTAGCGATGCGACTCGATATCGGTACTGCCTCTGCTGCGGACCTTCTCAAGAATGCCCACTGGAGCTGGTTCACCTTTTACAGTGAGAAGGCTCGCAAAGCGTTTCGCCCGGACAGAAGCTCCGAAGTCGGGAGCAACAACCAAAACTTTTCTGAAGTCACCGTGCCAGAGTGTTCTGAAGTATGCTTCATGGAGCTTGCGTCCCCAGAGATTGTCGACTGGAATGTTGAAGAAACCCTCTTCCTGTTCGACGTGCATATCCATGGTGACGATGCGTCGGACACGGGGACTACTCTGGATTAGGTTTGCAACAACCTTCGCAGAGATGGGCACACGTGGCTCGTCTTTGCGATCTTGCCGAAGATAGGGGAGGAAGGGGACAACGACAATGATTTCATCTGCTGAGGCAAGGTGAACAGCGTTGAGCGTGAGAAAGAGTGACATGAGTCCCGTGTTGGGATCGGGATGAAAGGGGGAATGGAAAACGAACACACGCTTTCCACGAATGGTCATCGGAATTTTCGGTTTGATCTCACCGCTTGCAAACCTGCGAGAATCCACCGGAATATGCTGGTAGAGCCCTCCGCCCTTGAGGCGTTTAAGGTTGCGCGTCACACTTTTTGCAATAGGACGTATTTCTTCAGAGGAGAGAACCGCAATCAGTTTTTCGCTCATAGGTTGTAAGGTGCAATGTATGTCGGTCCGCTACGACGTTACACTAAAGACTACCTAAAGTCGATATTTGCATTGTGTTTTTAATATGATATAGTGTTGGTAGAACACTAAATAAACGCTATTTTAGGCTTTATTTCTACGTCTATTGACAAAACTCGTTTGTTTTGTTAAAAGGTGTTAGGTTTCAAAGGAGTTTTTCGACAAATCAACAACAAAGAAAGGGCCAAAAACAATGCAAATTCAAAGTCCAACAGGCGCTACCTATACTGTTGGGAAGCAGGTTGCCGAGACAAGTAGTGCTCGGATTTACCTCTGTACCGACGACGAAGGCAAACAGTGTCTCCTGAAGATCGCACTCGAAGAGTCAGACAACGGGGCACTCGACAGAGAGGCGAACGTGCTGCAGGTGATGGCGGAGAAAGCCGCTGAGCTTCAAGAAAAGTATGCGGAAAAAATGGGAGAGGGAAAATTTCTCAACTACCACTTCTGCTTTCCCGAGCTTGTCGCTACGTTTGTTTCTCCTGAACAAGGAGAGCGGCGTGTAAACATTCTCGCGTTTCCCAACATCTGCAAAGAAGTTGGTGAACTCGTTCCGATTGCTCATCTGGTGTCTCACGACCGTGTGCGCGTCGATCCAAAGACGAGCGCGTGGATTTTAGGGAAGCTCCTAAAGTTTTTTGTCTTCACTCATAGTCTTGGCATTCAAATCGGTACCGGCAGTGTGTCGGGTGAAAACATTCTCATCAATCGGGATCAGCACTTCGTGGCGATCTTTGATTGGACAGACGCGGTTCTCGGTGAAGCTCCTCTTCCAGAGGTGATTGCACGCGAGGAAATCGTTTTGGCTACGGAAGCAGTCGTTCTCATTTTGGGTGGTGATCCCGCAACCGCGGAGATTCCCGCCGACGAACAGCTTGAGGACGGAAGCTACGCAGAACTTCTGAATCGTCTGATCGACGGAGACTATGCGGACGCTGAAGAGGCGCACGCGGATTTCTACCGACTAATTGATACGATCTGGCCGGAGGGTGGTTTCCATCCCTTCACCACGTACGATCTTGAAAGGGGCGACGAAGAAAGAACGGAAGAAACGGAATAACAACAACAAACAAAGAAAGGCATAAGAAAAGATATGGGACGAGAAACATTCACACGTGAAGCATTCCGGGAAGTGGAACGTGAAGTAAAAACGAAGGGTCGTGGTACGGCATCGTTTGCCGGCGAACAGCGCCAGCGTGAAGGCAAGGGGCTTGATCCGCTGGTTGACCCGAAAGAGTACGGCATGGTGAGACGATCCCTGACCCGCACCGAAAAGGGCGATTCAGGTTTTGTGGCGACGATGCCGCTCGCTATGCTCAATGAGGTGCGATTCGATACTACCTCATCTATGGGAGACAACGTCGATTTGGCGTTTGGTTCACTCCCCAAGCTCTACGACCTTTTGACTACGGGAGAACGGCCGGTTCTTGCTCGTTACGACACGCAGATCATCACGGGTGTTTTCAATGATTGGGAGGAAAACCCGGTCTTTACACGTTCCCAGGCGGAAATGGGTAAGAAAATTGCCGAACAGATGACCTTGCATATGCCAGTACGGCGGGGCGGAGATACTCCTGAGGACGGTCACTATGGCATCTTTGCCGGAGCCTTCCTCACGTACTCTCATGCTCAAGAGTTCGGTCTGAAGTCTTACGACTTCACGGTGACCGACGCTCCTGGTCGCCATGCGATTGAGGAGGCTGTTCTCCGTAAGATCTTTGGAGACCTAGACGAACTCTTCGGTAAGATCAGGGAAAATGGTCACCAAGTCACCAAGAGTGACAAACTGAGTACTGCAGATGCCGTTGAGCAGCTTCTCAAACGGGCTCATGGTTTCGTGCTACAAGTCGGAAGTGCCGGTGAAACGAATCGGTTCTGGAACGGTATCTACGGCAGGGAGCGCGTGGTGGTTCTTCCGGATGCAAGCTTACTCTCGGAGGCGCAGGCCGCGATCATTGGTCTCACTGAAGGGGTTTTGAACCTCCAAACGTTGGGTGATTATCTGAAGAAGGTCGCCCAGCTCAGTTCTGGTGAAGCCGAAATCATTCGGCGGGCGGTTGCGGGGATTCCCATCGGCCTGCAGATGAAGCAGAAGAACTTTAGCCGAGTCTTCAAGGCCGGTGCGAAGTTTAAGAAAAAGGGCGATGTGTTCCCGATTGGTTTCGACGAGGAGTCGTCGGGCAAACCAGCAAGCCCCGGCAAGCCGGGCAAGGTTAAGTGGGTCTGAGGACCCAAGTTCTTTAGGGGGCGGTTGGCAACAACCGCCCCCTTCTTCAAAACCAATTTCAAGTTTCTGAACAACAAACCTTTGACGAAAGGAAAACAATGTCAAAAAAACAACTGTTTACCGTTACCGACCTTGGTGGCGGTGACGGAGGAAAGGGTGGCATCGTGCACAAGCTTTGTGTCGAGCACGATGCCCATACTGTTCTCAAAGTCGGTGGCGCTCAGGGAAGTCACGGCGTTCGCACAGCGAACGGTCAAAGGTTCAATTTCAGCCAGTTCGGCTGTGGAACTTTTGACGGTGTGAAAACACACATCACCAACCTTATGGTGATTGAACCTCAGCGGCTTATGAACGAGGCTCGGCAGCTTCGTGAAGAGTGGCGGATCAGCGATATCTACGACTACCTCACGGTGGACGAAGATTGTCTCTGTGTGACGCCATTCCACACTATCGCATCTCGGATTCACGAACTTGCGCGGAAGGATAAGCCTAAAGGAACGATCGGTGTTGGGGTGGGAGAAGCAGTACTTGATGCAGAGCTTCATCCTGAACTCGCGATTCGTGCAAAAGATCTCGGAAAACCGGGGCTCTACGAAAAGCTCGAAGCGGTGCGTCTCCAAAAACTGAATGAGCTTCGGCCGATCATTGAAAGCCCGGATAACTTCTGGAGCGCTGACCACGATCTGGCTCGTAAAGAAATTGAGTACCTCACCAATCCTCGCTTTGCCGATTGGAGTGCTGGGGAATTCACGCGAATGACAAAAGAGGTGCGGATCGTCGATACTGGTTATCTCGAGGAAGAGATTCTTTCGGAGGAAGGAACGGTCGTTGTCGAAAGCTCGCACGGAATTTTGACCGACCGATACCACGGGTTTCATCCGCATGTCTCACGTACGCGGACGCTTCCTCAGGCAACGTTTGATCTTTTGAAAGAACGCGGCTATGACGGTGAGGTGATTCCACTCGGTGTCACGCGGGCATACCAGATCCGACACGGAGCTGGCCCCATGGTGACCGAATCATCGGAGATGTTGGAAAGACTCCTTCCCGGAAGTAACAAGGATGAAAATCGCTGGCAGGGAAAAGTGAGGGTGGGACCTTTGGACTTAGTTGCACTTCGCTACTCGATTGCAGTCTGCGGTGGACCGGAAGTTTTTAAAGGTCTTGCCGTAAGCTGGTTTGATCAGATCGCGAAAAACGGCCGCTGGGATGTATGCGATGCGTACGAAGGTGCAACTGACAACAACTATTTCTCGCCCACAGGTGAGATTCTGGTGCGCTGTGGCACTGATCAAAAGCAAGTCGAGCATCAAGAAGAACTCGGAAGGCAGCTTAACCATTGTCGACCAGTTATCACGTCGTACGACCTCAAGGGTATGGGGGAGGACGAGGTGGTCGATCTCTGTTCACGGGTTCTTGAAGAAAAACTTAGGGTTAAGGTACGTATGATCTCTCTTGGTTCAACCGAGGAGGACAAACGATGTCTTTAACCAGTTCTTTACCAAGGGCATAGCTTCGGCTATGCCCTTTTTTGTTATACAAAGCCGCGCGACATGGGCATATTGACAAAATTCAATTTTCGACTTAGTTTACAGTTAGAGTTCACTTTTTGAACCTCGAAAACAAGAGAAAGGTAAAACACATGGCAAAAGAAAATGGTGTCAGAAATCCGTATCAAGTACTTGAGGTAGATCCTCGGGCACGACAAGTTGTCATCACAGCCGCTCATAGGGTATTGACCACAGTGTTGGTCGATTCCAAACAACGGAAAGACCTTGATGAAGCGTATGATCTGCTTTCAGCTCCCGATAGCCGGGAAGAGTATGATCGTGGTTTGAAAACCAAGGTTGGTAAAATGGTTGGTCCGTACAGACTGATCGAAATGATTGCTGAAGGCGGTTTTGGCCGCACCTACAAAGCAGAGCATGCGATCCTGAAAGAACCGGTTTGCATCAAAGACTGCTCCAATGTTTCTCCCCAAGAAACCTGGATGCTCATTGATGAAGCAAGGGCCATCTGGGATCTTCGCCACTATGCGATGCCGGCCGCACGAGATTTGATTCGGCTGGAAGACGGGCGAGTAGCACTCGTTATGAGTTACATTCCTGGTCTGACCTTGGCTCAGATTGTTGAAAAGGTCGGCAGACTCCCCGCGGAGCATGTCGCCTGGATCGCTGAGCGGACTTTGAATGCTCTGAACTACGCGCACCACAACGGTGTCGTTCATGGTGATGTGAAGCCTCACAACGTCATCGTTGAACACGAGAAGCACATGGCGGTTCTTGTTGACTGGGGTCTTTCACAGATCAAGCCGACAAGTGTTACCAAGGGCAAAGGACACACCCCACTCTATGCGCCACCTGAAGAGGTGAGCGGAGAACCTTTGGTTCCTGCAAGCGACTACTTCAGTCTCGGTATGACAATGATCTTCGCCCTTTCAGGGAGCGAGGAATTTGTCGAAAAACGGAAGGTTCCCAAGGATACACCAGTTGAACTCTGCGAGTTCATCAAGCGGCTTATTGCCCGGGATATTACCGGGCGGCCAGACTGGGAAGAGGAGGACCTCGGCCAGACAATCAAGAGCGTTCGTAAAAAGGCCTTCGGGAGGCCCCGTTCGGGCATGAAGGTGATTGAGGGTCTGTAATTCGAAACACAAACAATCAACAACGAAAGGAATACCATTATGTCAGAATCAGGCGATTATGATCCGGGTCCATGGACAGGTCACGACTTCGGTACGGCCCGCGACGATTACGATCGGCATGCCGGACGAAGTTATGAGAACGCCACAACGAGCGGTAAGACGTTGAAGGATCTCATTCCGAAATTCATCACAACAGACTGTGGTTTGCCACTTATCATCATTACCGATGAAACCGATTCGATGCAGGATTGGCCGGCGGTAATGTTTTCAAAGATGCCCTGGCTCGATAAAGAGGGACGGGAGTACATCGGAGAAGATGGTGAGATCAGCTTCATGGCTATCGGCGACGCTAACAGCGGTCGGCACGATGGTTCATCTGGTCAGGAGGATTATCCGCTTCAGGTGAGGCCTTTTGCTAAAGGGCTCGAACTTAAGGAGCGGATCAAGGAGTTGGTTCTTGAACGTAAGGGCGGTGGGCAGACCTATGAGACATATGAGATCGGAGCTCTCTACTGTCTCCACAGGGTTCGGACACCGAAGGCCATTCACAAGCCGGTCATCATCTTCATCGGTGATGAACAGCCGTATCACGAAATTCACCCTGATAATGCCGAACGGCTCGTTGGGGTCAAAATCGAAAAGCCGATTAAAACTTCAGAAGTCTTTAAAAAGCTTCTGGAAAAATTCTCGGTGTATCTCGTGCGCAAGCCCTATGAAAGGGTGAGCGGCGACTCAATGAGCCCCGCTGATCGTCAGATCTTCAACAACTGGGCAGATCTCATTGGAGTAGACCACATTGCTCCTCTCGCAGAGGCTCAACGCGTGGTCGATGTGATCCTCGGAATCCTCGCCAAGGAAACCGAACGCATCGAGTACTTCAGGAAAGAAATGGAAGGACGGCAAAGTAAGGATCAGCAGACGACCGTCTTTAAGTCTCTACATACGATTCACACGAGTGCAGAAGCAAATCTGACAGAGGGACGGACTCAGCGCAGTGGCAAATCAATTATTCGTCGTGGTGGCGGCAAACCCGTCGCCGATGATGACGAAGACACGATGAAACCGTTGTTATGAGACCGCTCAAACTGGTTGTAACGCTCTGGCCGTCCTTTCCGCATTTCGAAGAGTTTGCGAGTGACGACCGTATTTCAGGCATTCGTTTGAACAGCGCAATGATCAGTTCTGCCGAGCTCGAACAGGAGGTTGAAAGACTAAAGAAGATGAAGGTGACCGTGCCTTTGTATCTTGATATCAAGGGACGACAACTTCGAGTGACTGAAGTCTTTGCAACAGCGTCCTCGTTTGAGGTTCGGCTCAATCATCCGATTGAAGTGAAAACGCCGACGCCGGTTCTTTTTAAGGCCGGTGCCGAGTCAGCCCTCCTCGGTCAGGTGACCGAGGGGGGACACCGACTTATCTTTGATGCTCCGCCGAGACATGGTGTCGTGGCGGGTGAATCGCTTCACATCCGAGATGAGAGTCTTCGGGTTCACGGCGCACAGTTTACGAAGGTTGAACGAGAGAAAATTGATCGGGCGCTTCAGATTGGTTTTCGGCGGTTCTATCTCTCGTATGTGGAGAGCCAGCAGGATGTCGATGAGTTTCGCAAACTTGTCGGACATGATGCTCTGGTGCGTTTGAAAATTGAGAACAAAGCAGGTCTCAACTATGTCGAGCAGCGGTTCAAAAAAGAACCCAATGTCTCGCTGGTTGCTGCCCGCGGCGATCTCTTCGTTGAGGTAGATATGCCTCACGAAATCCTCAGCGCAACAAAGTTGATTGTGGACGCGGATCCTGACGCTTGTGTCGGGTCGCGAATTCTTCTCTCAACCATCTCAAGTCCGGTGCCTTCCTGCGTAGACTTCTCTGAATTGGCCTGGCTCTACGACATTGGTTATCGGGAAATGATGCTTTGCGACGAACTGTGTCTCAAAGGGGAGCTTCTGTCTCGAGCAGTCAATGTCTTTGAAAGTTTCAGGCAAACGTACGTTCTTTAATCAAAGCCGCCCTATCTTCGATAGGGCGGCTTTTTCTTGCCTAAAATAGCCTTATATTGCTTAGTGTTTTAGTGTACAAAATACACTTGACATTTTTTAAAGATAATATAGGGTGTAAACAGACTGAAAGTGTGAACTGTTTCATGCTTTTGGCGTTCTAGAACAACACAAAAGAGAAAGAAAAATACCTATGGTAGATCCTGTTACTCCTCCCGCTGGTGGCACCCCGCCTCCTTCGGGACCTTCTGAAGAATCCACGGTTGTCGTTGCGGCGCCTGCGGAGAGCAAATATTCCGAAGCTTGGAAAGCCCGGGTTGGCATGTTTGCAGCCGCTGTTGGAAAGTCGATCGATGACATCACTGCTGCCCTCGCTGGCATTGTCGGCGAACCTGGTGATGATGCGCTTGCTATCCTCAACGACCCAACGGTCGCGCCGGATGCGGACATCAAGGCCGCCCTGGTCGAATTCAAGATTCCCTCGGGCAAGCTCAACATGCATCTTCCGAAGTTGCGTGGTGCGGCGAAAGCCTCCGAGTCTTCGACCGCGACAATTCCAGGGACAGCTATTGGGGCTCTCGACATCCTCCCATCTGTGCCGGACAACACCTCGTTCGTCGAGATGCTCAAAACTGGTGGCATCCTGAAAGTCGGCAAGACCGAGGTTCTCTCTGCGGTCAAAGCGGCACTCGCTCGACGGGTCAACCTCTTCGAACTCCCGGAACTTATCCTGGAAAGGATGGAGGCCTTCATGGATGCGCAGGAAGAACCCTGCGGTGAAGCATTCTTCAAGATGCAGAAAATGCTGACCGAAAAACGGTACGGCGAGGTCCTTTCGGCCCTCGGTGTGCCCGGCTCGTTTGTCAGTCCTCGGCGCAAGAATGAATTCTTCGATCGTCTCGACAGCAAACTCTGGAAGGCCCTCAACAGTTTCCAGACTCAACTCACCAGTTGGCAACAGGCCTGGATGTCTGGGACTGCCAATCCTGGGATGTTAATCCTGGCGATGACGTCTGGCCGTACAGGTACCCCGATGCCTCCTGGTCTCATGGCACCTCCCGACACGGCGCCCTTGCGTGCTTCTGGCGAAGAGGTGGTCAACGAGATCAATCGCGTGTTCGCTGGCCCCGGTATTCCGGTCGCCCGTGCACTCGCGTACGATGCGACCCGCATCATGAACATTCTTAATGATCCGGGTCTCCCGGCCCAACTGGGAGCTGGCACTCGAGATCAGATGCTCAAGGATCTCGGAGTCAATGTCGGTGCGGATATCGTCCGGACCGAGCAAGGCATCACTCGATACACCTTGGCGATCATGTCCTTGAAGGATGTCGCCCCAGATGCGGAGTTGGCCTATCTGGCAGCTCTTATCCAACTCGGTACCACCATTCCGTGGGACAAGCTCACCACGGGCGCTTCCTCCGGAAACGGTCGTCCCTCCGGCATCGGTCGTCCTTCGTCAGCCAGAACGTTGGCGGCTCGTACCGATGACGAGTAAGCAACACAGTTCTCTCTAACACACCGGGCGATCCAATGGATCGCCCGGTTTTTCTTTTCTTGAGTTTTAGTTTCCGAATTATTTCGCGTGTTTTTTAAGTTTCGGAAGGAATACTTTTCGTAAATAGAGTTTGGTTGCAAGTCGGCGGTAGCCCGCATCCCAGAACATACTGTTGGAATCAATCCCATGACCGTGTTTTGTTTTTATACCACCTTGTTTGGGGTAGAAGTGCCCGTAACCTTTGTGCATCAGTCGATACTGAAGTGAGTCGCGCTCCATTTCTTCGAGGTGTCGACGATGTTTTTTTGATTCTTCCGGTTCTCCGGTTACGAAAAGATAGCCGGCAAGAAGTTCTTGGTGAAGATTTTTAATTTCTTTTTTGTCGCCGCACCAGGAGCCGCCAAAGAGGACATGAGTAAGGGAACTGTCGCCCTGCGTTCGATCCGGACCATGCGGGTCATGAATTTTTAAACCATCATCGTTTTCATCAAGCCAAAATTCGAGTGCGTCACCTTTCACATTCTGAGTAGTAAGTGTTTCCCGGAGAAGTGCTTTGATACGGGATCGTTTGTCGCGGCTTGTTCCCGGGCGCACGAAGACCGCAATGTCGTTATCAGCGGTACTTGTTCCGTAACCCTTAATTTTTGATCCATACACGATGCCGATCGGGAAAATATATTTTACGAGCTCCGCGTTTGCTTCAATAGCTTCGGCGATATCTTTAAATTCTTTAACTGTTTCGGCGTTTTCTGTTCCAAATGGTTGGTCGGGAGTATGTCGTTCAACGCCAAGTTCGCGCAGATAATCGCGGTCTACAATTCCTAGAAAACTAAGATGGAGAAGCAGTTGTTCAATTGCATCGTTAATTAAAGGTTCGTTTTCTGTTTTTAGGTCTACGATAAGTTCTTTACATGATGCATAAAGCTCTTTTGCTTCGGTGGGATTTTTGCGGGCATTTTTTTCAAGCGCGATACGAATGGCATTAATACAGATGAGAGCTTCCGGTGTTTCTGCGTCACGAGCGATACTTTTCAGGTCGTCCCGAGAAAGCTCTTTCTTTAATAGAGCGTTTGCAACCTCTTCCGCGTATTCTTCGGTAAGATTTTTTCGTTCGACAAGTGCCTCCCAGTTTGCACGGGCTTCGGGAATTTCCCCGGCACGCTCAATTCGTTCATTTTCTATTTCCGCAAACGCTTCTCCGGCGTGTTTGAGTTTTTCTTTGAGCCAGTCTGCATTTAGTTGTTCGAGAGCCGGAGTTTCAGTTTCACCTTCGTCTTCGATACTTTCTACGACGAGCGCGGCGTTTTTTATGTGACGGCTCGTGGAGTTTTCCATGCGTAAGAGAGTCTCAGGTGAGAGAAGGCCCAGATCCTTAAGTGTGGGAAATGTTGCAGCGATACTTTCGGAAAGTGTTTCGTCATCGCTTTCTTCGGCGAGCGTAATCGCTTCTTCAACAGAGAGAAGCTGTTTTTGAACGAGGAGGGGGATAAAGTGAGCCGCCTTGCTCACGCGCGGTAAATCACCGGTACGGATTTCAGGTTCAGGAATATCACCATCGACAAAGTTTGCACGCACCTCGTGTATTCTAAGAAGCTCACGCCATTTTGAAAGATACACCTCTCTAAAATGTTCAAATGCTGCGGCAACTTCGGGCGATTCAGGTTTCCAGTTTTTCGGAGGAAGTAGTTCAAAGGGAAAGTAGATGAGCAGTCGTTCGCCGCATTCTTCTGTTTCAAGAAAGTTTGAAAGATTGTTGTAGGCTGCAGCAGCGTCTGCGGGATCGATAAGCCTCTTTTCAAGAGCCGTCTTAATATCCATGGTCGCATCAGGAATCAGCGCATATATTTTTTCGAATTCGGTGTAGAGTTCGCGGCGTTTTTCTGCCTCGTGTTTAAGTTCCTCGTTTTGAGTTATTTCTTCCGACCAGGGAAAACCACCTTCTTCAGGGTAGAGGAGGGATTCCGTTGATGTACGCGTCACCGCGACCTCGAATGACTCGCGAGATTCGGGCGTGGAAGGATTTTCGTTTCTGCCTGTGGGCATCGTGGCTCAATTCTATTCTCGCGTATTTGAAAAAGCAAATAGAAGTAAGGGTTAAATGAGAACCTTGAGCGCGTACGCCCCCTACTTCAGGTCGACCTACAGAGCGGCACTTGACATTTATCAAATTTAGTATATTATTTTTCCAGTTCTTCAAAACCTTACATCCGACATCTTCGGAAACAGAATAAACCTATGAATAGTCATGGAACCATACAGCGTGCAGGAAATATAGTTGTGGTTGAGGTCATTGGAGGCCTTGGTGAGGAAGGTCTTCCTGGTGTTGAGTGTCTCAACCCAGGGTCACCGTTACCTGAAAGGAAATACCGAAAAGAGTTTCGTTCAAAGAGGATTTTTCTGCCTCATGAGTACGACATTGCTCTCGCAGAACTTCTCTCTGCGCACAACAGTAACTTTGTGCTTTCGATGAACGGCTACTCGCGGATAACCCGTGATCAGTGCCGGCGATATGGAGTTGAGCCGGGGGCATATGAGCATGCGTGCAAGGCGATCCTCCGAAATGCAGTCAGGCATTTAAATGAAAAGCTCGATACGGCAAAGGTTCTGCTTATTGACGGGGCATCTGACATGGGAGTGGATGCGGCGATTGCAGAGGTGGCCCTGAAGCTTAACGTTCCTAGTCTCGGTTTCTCGTGCCCGCGCTACATGCTTCATGTTCCGGATGATGAACGCGCGGTCTTTGTTGCCAAGGACTCTGAAGACTATGCTGACTATTATGTCCGCTCGCTCGATCTTCTGCTTACCACCGGAGGAAGAGAGCAGGTGTTGAAACATGACGTGCTTGCTGCATGTCTCTACAACAAACGGATTCACGTTGTTGATGTGCTCAACATGCTTTCGAGTACCGGCGGTGTTTCGGCAACCATTACGGATGAAAGCGGCAAGGTTACGGTTGAAAATGCAGCTGCAGCGTTTGGTCGCAACATTACGTTCTTTACAACAACGGAAGCCGTTGTGGCGAAGCCGGCTGGCGGGGATATTTGGGACGCGGTGTTTAATAATGTGGCGTCAATTGCGACCGAAACGTGTCGCAGGAAGATGCCACCCGAGCTTAAGTTTTCCAAATAAGGTTCGGTACAAACCAAGAGAGGGGTTGAAAGACCCCCCTCTTTTTTATTGCTCGAACAGGCATTTGGTTATAAAATTCAGATATTAATCTGTAAGTCAAGATATATGAACAAAACAATTGCGGGGATAATCGTGGTCATTGTGGTGGTTGTCGGCGGATACTTTCTTTTAAAGGGTGCACCAACAGATCAGGGTATGATGACGGATCACGAGGGTGACTCAATGATGATGTCGACCAAGGAAATGCTTGCTCTGGGTAAAGATCAGAAGTGTACGTTTACACGAGATGATGATAATGCGCAGACGTCAGGCGCGGTTTATTTTTCAGGAGGTAAAATGCGCGGAGATTTTAATATCTCTTCTGCAGGAAAAACCTTTGAGTCACATATCATTAGCGACGGAACCGATATGTATAACTGGAGCTCACTTATGCCACAAGGTATTAAGATAAAAGTTGCCGCAGGAACCTCTGATTCCACTACGCAAAACAACTCATTCAATATTGATGACAAGGTTGATTATGATTGTGATTCATGGAACCCCGATAATTCATTGTTTACTGTTCCAACCAACATTCAGTTTATGGATTCAAGCGCGATGATGGGCGACATGATGAAAGCAAATACAACGGTAAAGGGAGAGATGGGGGGTTCGATGAATATGAATGAAATGAAAGCGCAACAGTGTGCAGCTTGTGATGCTGTCGGAGATGCGAGTCAGAAAGCGCAGTGTAAGGCAGCGTTGCAGTGTAACTAAAAAGTTTCTGTATAAGCGCCCCCGCCTCTGGTGGGGGCGCTTTGCGTTAAGGCGAGTAGTGGGGTATTCTCAAAATAGAGTATGAAAATTATTCTTTCCACACATAATTCGAGTAAGGCCGAGCAGATTAAAGCGCTGCTTCAGGGTTTTCCTGCTGAAGTGCTAACGCTTTCGGAAGTGGGAGTCCGCGAATCCGGGGTCGAAGATGGCAAGACCCTTGCAGAAAATGCGGCGAAAAAAGCTCGGTTTGCCCGAGAGAAAACAGGTGAGTGGTCAATGGCTGACGACACAGGTTTGTTTATTGATGCATTAAACGGTGCTCCGGGAATTCATGCGGCGCGGTGGGCCGGAAAATCCGCTACCACCGAAGAAATCATGCAGTTCACACTTGAGAAACTTCGAGGGGTCCCGCTCTCAAAACGTACCGCACGGTTTGAAACAGTTGCGGTGATTGTTTCTCCGGAGGGAGTAGAACATGTCTTTTCCGGCGAGGTTCGGGGTGTTCTTCTTGAGGCTCCACGTGTTCCCTGTCAGCCCAACATGCCCTACAGCGCACTGTTTCAACCAGAAGGCGAGACGCAGGTGTGGGCCGAAATGTCTGTTGAAGCAGAGAACAAGATTAGCCATCGTGGGAAGGCGTTCAAACAAGTGAGAGATTTCCTGTCACAGCTTGGAACATAATTCCGGGCTGTTTTCTGTTTAGGACATGTTTAAATTTTGTTATATTGAAACAATCATGAGTTTGTTTCTCACGAGGCGAATCTGGGGCATTCTTCTCTCCCTTGCGATCATTTTTAGCTTCGCGCTCTATCTTATTGAGCTTCACCACGATCATCCTCATACAGTGTATGGCAGTGGCATCCAGGCTGTTTTTCACGGGGAAGATATAAAGTGGAATTTTGTGCTAGAAGCTCTTTCAGCCAATTTTTTTACCCAAAAAGAAACTACGCTTATACTACTCAATCTTGTTGTAGTTTTTTTGTCTGTGATGGTAATCGTAAGTGCCGTCATCGTGGTTTTATTTGTTGTTATGCGCCGTAAAACCCTTCAAACACTTCACGAATTAACCTCGCATTAAAACCCGTCAATGTAACCTATGGAAGAAAGAATTTTTAAAGCACCGATGGATAGAGCCAATAAACTTCTCACCTTTTTCTTGGGGTATGTTGTGTTGATAGGAATTCCGGTGGTAATTTCGGTGACGCTTCGGCAGGAGGGTCGTCTGAGCGCGGCTACCGGGGTTATTGTGGCGTTTATTATTTTGATCGCGTTTATTCACTCGTTTCGAATCACCGGTTTTAAGGTTACCTCGACTTCAATTGTCATAACGCGGCTTATTAAAGACACGTATATTTTAATTTCAGAAATTCAGTCGATCGAACGTGATCCTTCGCCGATGCGAAATTTCACACTTCGTCTTTTTGGAATGTCGGGTATCTACGGGAGCCAGGGAATTTTTTGGAATAAAGAACTCGGGGTTTTTCGTGCCTATGTCATGAGCGCGAACAATGTAATTGATCTTCAGCTTAAAAATGGTAAGCACGTGTTTATTTCACCTCATCCGAAGGATGAGTTCATAAAAATACTAAACGAAAAGTTGGTCTAGGCGAAGTAAGGAAGATTACGTCTTAAATTAAAAAATCCGCCCCCCATGCCGGGAGCGGATCTGTTGAAACGGGTTCAGAAGGTCAGTTGTCCCTTGAGGAGGAAGGTGCTTTCGCGCTCTCCGCCTCGAGGTCGCCACTCGTGTCCGAGCGTAATACTTCGTTTTCGTCCGGGAGACATGAGTGTCACACCCCCTGATGCGATGAATGAGGCATCACGTTCGCGTTGGCGAAGGGCATCGAACTGTCCATAGAATTCAAGTGCCGGACAAGGCTTCAGTCCAAGGAATGCATACCCGCCAGTCGTTTTGGCTTCACCCACGTAGGAAACGTAGCCCGCGCCTTTAGCGGTGAGCCAATCTGTCGGGCGATAGTTCCAGTCGAGGCCAAGGTTGAGGATATGATCGGCAGTTTGAAACTGTCCGCCGAGAGTAAGCGTCCTTCCAAAGTTTCGTTCGACGCGCACGGTCGTTTCGATCGAGTCGAATTGACCGGCATCATCGAAGAGAAGTCCACTCGTACCAGAGACATCGGCTGCAAGTTTCCAGTCGCCGTGTTTCGCTTCCGCCTGAAGCCCGTAGCCAAAGACGCGGTAGGGAAGGCGCGGATAGTTCACACTCTCAAGCTTGAAGGGCGGTGGTGTGAGAGCGATCGGTGTCAGTGTCAGTCGACCGGCGCGAAGCGTGAGCGACTCGGTTGGTCTCCAGCCGATCCACGATTGTTTCAGCCAGTTTTGTTTTGGACGAAGCTCGGCAAGATCGTACTCACCGAAGAGCCAGAGTGACGGTGTGATCGTGACCGTTGGACGCATGCGTGCGTGCCGAAGTGAAACAGAGTTGGTCGATTCGGTCGCTTCGCCGATGATGGTGAACCATCCGTAGATGCCGACACCGGCGTTTGTGCTCGGTGTCTGAGCTTTCGCTCCGGCTGTGGCTCCGGCGAAAGCTGTGGTGATGAGGCCGCAGGCGTAGGCAGTTCGTGCCCCAGTTGTGACGGTGTCGGGGAGCGCGTCGAGCCTTTCCGAGAACTCTCGTCCTCGTTGGCGCTCGCGCGCCAGCGCCCAAAGTTCGTTGTCCGATCGGGAGTCTTGCGCTGTCCGCCGGTCGGCGCCATTGCGGACCATGTCGTCGTAGATCTGGTTGCCGATTCGTAGCCGATAGTTGTGGACGAACGAGTCAAAGCCCCTCGTGATGGCGAATCGAATGAGTTCGAGTGGCCACAGAAGGATGCATGCCCACAGTCCATCTTCTGGGGTTTTCCAAGCCAACCAGAGTTCTTCGCGCCAGTTGCGTCTTTGGCGGAAGGAAAGCCACCAGAGTTTGAAGGCGAAGAGTGCACAGCCGACAAAAGGCCAGAACACGATCGGCCAACTGTAGTTGAGAGGCGAACACAGCGCCATCACGTAGAAGAGGGTCGTAAGGATCGCTCCCGCGGTTTTGTTTTCCTCGACAGGTGGCATCATCTGCCAGGTCGATAGGGGTGAGTAGTAGGGGTATGTTTTCATAGATCAGGTTTGCGTTGTTCTGGTCTGAAACTATCATTATCCGCATATTCGTCAATGGTGTCGTGAGCTTATGAAAAGCTTTACCTGTATCAGTGTATTTGGTATATACTGCTCTCATGAAAACAAGGATCGGAGCGCATGTTTCAACGGCGGGCGGTATGTGGAAAGCGGTTGAACGAATCAGCGAGATGGGCGGGAACTGTCTTCAGGTTTTTTCAACCTCGCCACGCGGGTGGGGAACCGCAAAAATTTCAAAGAAGGATGTCGAGAAGTTTTTGTCAGCGCGGAAGCAGTTTGGCGTTGATCCTGTTTATTTTCATGCTTCGTATCTTATTAACCTTTCGGATGGCGGGCGCATCGGCACGTTGTCAAAAAAAGTTCTGATTGCGGAACTCAAAACGGCGAAACAGTTGGGAGTGCGCGGGAGCATTGTTCACCTCGGTTCGTTTAAAGATGCAACCCAAGAAGACATTGATCGAAAACATTGGAAAACACTGATCGGCAATATTGAAGAAGTTATTGACGGGACACCGAAAGAAACTATCTTTATCGCTGAAAATGCTGGTACGAGAAAGATTGGAAAAAGTATTGATGAGTTGGCGCGCATTGTTAACGATGTCGGTTCAAAGCGGCTGCGTGTGTGCCTCGATACGTGTCACCTGTTTGCAGCTGGTTATGGTATCTCAACCAAAAAAGGGCTTGAGGATTTTCTTAAAGAATTTGATACAAAAATTGGCCTTGATCGGCTTGAGCTCATTCACACGAACGATAGCCGTGATCCTTTTGCATCGCTGCGCGATCGGCATGAAAATATCGGCAAAGGAACGCTCGGTAAAGAAACATTTAAATTGTTGTTGAACCATCCGAAACTAAAACACGTACCGTTTATCCTCGAGGTTCCGGGATACGATGATCTTGGTCCGGACAAGAAGAATATTGATATACTGAAGTCGCTTGTCTAAGGAAAAATTATTATAATGATGCCATGAAAAAATTTTTCATTATTTCGGTGGTTGTTATTGTAATCGCGGTTGTGGGTGGAGTTTTAAATCGCAACTCAAAAGTGAACACGACGGCGAAATTGGCCGAGAAGCTTTACGTAGCAGTCGAAGGAAAAGGAGTCGTTGCCGTTATAGATCCACTGGCGCAGAAGGTAATGAAGGAGATTGATCTCTCCTCAACCCATGACGGTGAGGTGCTTATGTACATGCCGCATAATATCCAAGTTGCGCCAGACATGAAAACGGTCTGGGTAACCGCAAACGCAGTGATTCCAGGTCAAGAACATTCGCATACGTTTCTTGCTCCACAGAAGGCGCACGCACACGGTGCTGAAGTCCCGTTTGATATGGTGATTGTCATTGATACATTAACCGATTCTATCGCTGGCAGAATTTCACTTGCACCCGAGGCGCACCTCGCTCATATTTCTTTGACCCCAGATAGTGCACTTGCTTATGTGACGGCCCAAGTTGAAGGTGCGATTTATAAACTTAATGCAAAAACGTATCTTTCTGAAAAACGCATTCCGGTTGCAAAGGGAAGCGAACCGCATGGCTTACGAGTCTCTCCTGATGGTCGTACAGCCTACGTTGCGATGTTGAAAGGGAAGGCACTCGGGATTCTTGATATTGCCACTGACACGTTTGCAGCCATACCGTTGAAAGGTTCTGTGGTTCAGACGGGAGTTACACCAGATGGTCGCTATGTTGTTGCTTCGGTTTACGACACAAAGAGTTTGGCCATAATCGACCTTTCCGTTCGGAAGGATTCTTCAATTAATGGTGGTTATTCATTGATGTATGTCGACCTTCCGACTGGAACTAAGGGTCCGATACAGATGTATTCGACTCCAGACTCAAAGTATTTTTACGTCGCTGATCAAGGCTACTACTATGGTCAGCCTGAGGGAAACCTTGTTTATAAGATCGATGTTGCGAATAAGTCGGTCACCAAGGAAATCAAAGTCGGTCGCGCGCCACACGGAGTAGTCGTTTCTCCGGACGGAAAGTATGTGTATGTGACCAACTTGCTTTCAAACGATGTGTCGGTCATTGATACCCTGACTGATTCGGAAGTTGCCCGAATCCCGGTCGGCAAAGAACCGAACGGCGTCTCGTATTGGAAAAAACAGAATTAACTATTTTGTAGCATAATTTTTATGAGCAACAAAAAGAAAACAATCATTATCACAGCGGTTGTGGCGGTCATTACCCTTGTACTTTCGCCAAAGATTTTTATTAATGCTCCAGATTTGCCGGAGCCGTCCTCTTTTCAGCTTCCATTTTTCATCGTATTGGCCGTGATTGAATCGCTTTCAATTGGATATGCGTTAGCTTTTCTTTTGGTGAATTGGAAGAGAGCAAAAGAGCAGGGGAAAAAACTCGTTCACGTCGCACTTTTCTGGCTCATTGGTTCGTGGTGGGTTCACGATGGACTGCACCGCATGAACGGGCATGATCTTGGCGGATTACTTAAAATTGAATACGGTTTTCACGTAACGCTTATTATTGCAGCTGTGAGTGTCGCACTTCATTTTTTGAAGCAACTTGATAAGCCTCAGGTATAGCGCATGTACCACCCACCGCAAAAGATTATTGATCGGTATGCGCATGTATTGGTGAATTTCGCGTTGGGGGGTGGAAAGGGGATTAAAAAGGGCGATGTGGTGTATCTCGTTGCTGATGAGGTCGCCAAGCCTTTCTACGTTGCGCTTCGAAACACTATTTTGCGTGCCGGTGGTCATGTCATCGGTGGTTATCGTCCTTCGGTTGATGCCAAGCACAATCTCGACCGAGATTTTTATCTGATTGCTGAAAATCATCAACTTGAATTTTTTCCGGCAAAGTATATGAGGGGGCTTGTTGAGGATATCGATCACTCGGTCTTTATTATTAGTGAGACAGACAAGCAGGCGTTAAAAGGAATTCCGCCGCAGAAAATGATGAAACGCGGACTCTCGCATAAGCCCTACATGGAGTGGCGTACGGAAAAGGAAAACCGGGGAAAATTTACCTGGACACTCGCATTGTATGGAACGCCAGCAATGGCTCGTGAGGCCGGACTTTCTGAAAAAGAATATTGGAATCAAATTATTAAGGCGTGTTTTTTGAATGAGAAAAATCCGGTCGCAAAATGGAAATCAGTCTACAAAAAGCTCGAGGCGTATCGGCAGAGGCTCAACAAGATGAACATTGAAAAGGTTCATGTTGAAGGTCCCGATGTTGATTTGTGGCTCAAGCTCGGTGAGAAGCGCGCATGGATGGGTGGTTCAGGCCGTAATATTCCAAGCTTCGAACTTTTTACCTCGCCAGACTGGCGCGGTACGGAGGGGTGGATTAAATTCAGTCAGCCGCTCTATAGATACGGAAATCTTATTACCGGCATTCGCCTTGAGTTTAAAAAAGGCCGCGTGAATAAAGCGACTGCAAAAAAGAATGAACAGGTTTTGAAACACATGATCGCAACCCACAATGCAGATAAGGTGGGAGAATTTTCAATGACCGATCGGCGTTTTTCACGCATCACCAAATTTATGGCCGAAACGTTGTTCGATGAAAATATTGGCGGCCCGGAAGGAAATACCCACATTGCACTGGGAAATGCCTACCACGACTGTTACGCCGACGATCCGTCGAAGGTTTCCAAAAGAGAATGGGAGCGATTGGGGTATAACAACTCATCAGTTCACACCGACATTATTTCGACAGCGCCACGCACAATTACGGCGTATCTTAAAAACGGTTCTCAAAAACTTCTCTACAAAAACGGCGAATATCGTTTTTAAAGATAAGGTAGTTTAAAAGAGACACAGACTTTCACCCTGTCAATATTTTGATTTTGGGTTAAATTCTCTACTATGCTCAGAGTCGGTGATTCGATATGAAAAACAAAACTGTTCTTCTTTGGGCAGTGTGCACCGCGTTTCTTTTAGCGGGCTGTACAACGGGTAGTTGGTCTCAAGAGGGTTCTGAAGTTAAAAATCAGACTGAGTGGTCAATGCCGCCTGTTTACGGTGATCCGTGGATTGGTATTCCTCCGCGTCATGACATTCGGTAGTCGTTACGTAACCTCTCGCAGAAGTGCGAGAGGTTTTGTTATACTAGCTTTAAATCTGTTCGCATTCATTCCCGTAGCTAAGCTCCGTCGATGAATGCGAGAGAGTGGGAAAGGGGTCGGGGAAACGGTAGTTTCCCCGTGGCGGAACGCAGTGAGCGAAGCGAGCGCTGAAAACCGAGGGGTTTTCAGAATAAATTCAGAGCTCGCCTAATATCTCGCCGAGTTTGCGAGGATGTGGACGAGCGGAATTTATTTATTAGTAACTATTTTTATGATACATGCGAATTTTTTTCGGAATCGGAAACAGGCTCTCTCGGTCGCAGCGGTTCTTCTTGCGCTGGGGGTGATAATGGTTATTGTCCTCTCGGGAGGAGGTGTTGGCGTTGGTGTGCCACAGGTTTCCTATACTGAAAGTTATTCTCTGGTTCCCGATAAGATTTCGAAGAGCGCACACATTATAGTGCGACTGCCGGAGGAAGGGAGCGTGTCTGAAATAACTCAAAACAGCATTTCGTTTGAGCCGAGTATTAAAGGAATATGGGTCCCGACAGACAATAAGGAGACTCTCGTTTTCGATCCCGCTGATGATCTCGAACTCGGTAAACATTACGAGGTAAAACTCGCGCTTGCCGAGGGTGAACTCGCAAAAGATTTTTTGGTGGACGAAAATCCCGCGATTGTAGATATTTTCCCAAAAAAAGATACTGAGGCTGATGAAAACTCAGCAATCACCATTGTGTTCAATCGCCCTATGGTTCCGTTAACCGCACTTTCCATTACTGAAGCGAAGGATATTCCGGTAGAAATTACGCCGGTGACTCCCGGAAGGTTCAAGTGGATCTCGACCAGAAATCTACAGTTTATTCCCGAGAAGCATTTGCATTATGGCGCACACTATAAAGTAATGATTAACAATGGTTTTGTGTCGACCGACGGGGTTGGCGTTAAGGGCAACGTGCACACGTTTACTACGCGACCACTGCGTTTTATTTCAGTGACCGGCGGAACGATTTCGTATCAGGCGCCCGTCCAGGTTCGTTTTAATGAGCCAATTGATCTTGAACGCACGCTTCCAAATATTTCTTTAACGAAAGAGGGAAGCAATACGTCTGAAAGTTTTATTGCAGAGTATGACTACACATTTACGTACGACATGGAAGGAAAGCCGACTGAAAAGATTATTGATCGGTCAGTACTAAATATTTTTTCAACGAGAGATCGATTTGGTCGGGCAAAGTTGTGGGACACGCGCACGTCGCACAAGCTTTCAATTTCTCGCGCGGTGCCGCTCGGAGGTGACATGACGTACACCGAAGGAATAAAGGCGGTTTTTAGTGTCGGCGATGTGCTTCAGTCAGTTGAGGCACGGTCACCTCGCACGAGTTATGCTGCCCCCGATTTTTTTGACCCTGAAGGGACGCTCGCGCTCCATTTCTATGAACCGGTCAATCTTAACCGGAGCCGCATCGGCGGTAAAGGAATTTCAGGCGTTGTCTATGCGCAGGTCTGTAAACCGCAGACCGGTGTAGTACGACGAAATCAAAATGAGAAAGATTGTGAGAAAATTGATGATCCTCTCACTCTCATTGTTTCCTTTACTCCTGGCGCATTTTCTCCCGGTGAAAAATTTGATGTACTTCTTGAGCGTATTGAAAACAACGACGGCGTGGTGATTAATGGCGAAACCCTTCCGATCCACCTTGCTGTCTATCCACCGCTCTCGATCTATTCAACCGTTCCTGTTGCCGGTGGCCAGAACGCGAAGCTCACCGAATTCATTCTCTGTTCAAACACACCTCTTGAGCCGATCACGCCCAACGAGTATAAAAAATACATTGAAAGCAACAACCGTCTGATCTATCGCTACATGCAAGGTTCGTACCGCGTTTCAAAGAATAGTCAGCCTAACCCCGAGTATAATCAGTATCAGGAACCTTGTGGCAGTGGTGAGTTTCTCACCCGGATCAGTTACGGTTTGTTGCCCCAAACGTCGTATCAGTTGAAATTAAATGTGCGTGATGTGTTCGGATCTTCCGCGACACGTCAGTTCGGTTTCGTAACAGCAAAACCCGACGTGTTCTCGCGCCGCATTTTTGGTCTTCAGCGTCAGTACAATGTGACGACGGCAGACAAAACCAAACTTACGTTTGCAGCCGAAAACCTTGAATATGTGAATGTTTCGATGTGTAAAGTTGTTCCGGAGCAAATGCTCCGATACATGCAGAAGCCTATTGAACCTGGTACGTCGCCGGACTCACTCAACTGTTCCGAAGAAAAACAAACAACGATTGACCTCCCCGACACGTACTGGGTTAACAACTATTTTCAGTTGAATGTAGCGGAGTTTTTCACTGATCCCCGCGGAAATTATATTATTTCAATCGGGCATCCTGAGTACAAAAATACCTATGTGAATAATTTTCTGATGTTTGAGCGGTCACTCCTGAGTGTCACGAGTCTCGCCGTCGGAGAAAAGAAAACAAACTGGTCTAAATACGACAATTTGTCTGCTGAAACAAAGCGTGCTGCTGATGAAGCTAAGCGCGTCGGTAGTCTCTATTGGGTGAGCAACTCAAAAACGCTTGCGCCGGTTCTTGGCGCAGCAGTTACGCTCTATGGAATTGATGGCGAGTACCCTGGTCAGCAGTTAGTGCGCAGAAACGCCAGCGTTACAAATGTTGAAGGTGTTGCTGCGTTTCCGCTTGAAAAAGATCTCTTCGGTGCGACGGTCTCTGTGGGAGGCGAAACCGCCATCGTTTCAAACTGGGCAGATAGTCTTGGGTATGCTGCGTCACTCAACTCATATGAACGTCTCTATCTCTACACCGACCGTCCTATTTATCGACCGTCGCAGGATGTTCACATTAAAGGTATCTATCGTTTTGATTTTGACGGAACACTCGAAACTCTCAAGAATAAACAGTTTAAAGTTTCAGTTTACAACTCCAAAGACGAGGTGGTTAAGGAGCAGAACGTAACACTCAATGACTTCGGAACATTTTCATTTGATATAAAGCTTCCGCTCGATGCTGCGCTCGGCCACTACCGCATTCAGGCACTCGATTATTCCTATGGGTATTTTGATGTTGAGGAGTACGTTGGTGCGCCGTTTGCACTAACAATTGCAGCAGCGAAAGATGAGTACATTTCCGGAGACGATGTTGAGACAACGATCAATGCGCGCTACTACTTTGGCGCACCTGTTGATGGCGGAGGCGTAACATATCGTTTCACCTCACAGAATTTTTATTTCGATCGTTTTACCGACGATTACTTTAACTTTGACGGCGGCTGGTACTACTGCTATGACTGCGGTTACGGCGATCGCTTTATCGGGGGCGGGGAAGCGGTTCTTCAAAGTGACGGCACAGCGAAGGTGAGTGAGACGTTTAATCTTAAAGAGATTTTTACCAGTGAAGAAAAAGTGCAGAGTAAGATCATCACCATACATGCGACGGTAAAGGACAAAGCCGGCAAATCGGTAACGGCGACAAAGTCGTTCATTGTTCACAAAGGTGCTTTCTACCTTGGGCTCAAATCCGATTCCTATTTTACCGAGGAGAAACAGCCGGTCACGATTCGTGCCAAGACAGTTGATATCCTGGGGGCCGGTGTTTCAGAAAGGAATTTGAAGTTGGTCGTAAATAAGGTGGAATGGAAATCGTTTAAACGACAGGAGGTTGATGGGAATTTCTACAATCGTTTTGAGCGCGTGGTGACGAAGGTCTCTGATAAAAACATCCGAACCGACGGTAACGGTAACTGGGACGACACGATCACACTCGATACTGCGGGAGAGTACGAACTTTCACTTACGGGAACGGATGATCGTGGCAATGAGCTTTCAGCAACCTCGAACCTCTATGTGTACGGAGCGAATGCAGTTTCGATTAAACCGTCGAATAATGCAACACTTGAAATTGAAGCTGGTACGCGTGACGTAAAAGTCGGTGATCGTCCCAAACTTATCTTGAAGTCACCAACGACGAAAGGAAAGGCTCTGATATCGCTTGAGCGTGGCGGAATTTTCGAGTACCGAATTGTTGATGTGCATCAGAATTTCTTCCCGTATGAGTTCACGGTGATGCCGCAGCATGTTCCTAATATTTTCGTTTCCGCGCTTCTTCTCACGCCTGACCCCGGAGTTAAGTTTGGTCAGGTTGAGTACCAAGTGAATCGTGAATACCACGAACTCTCGATCGCTATTTCAGCCGATAAGAAATTTTATCTTCCCGGTGAAAAAGTTCGTCTGACGGTGAAGACAACAGGAGCAACTAGTAAACAGCCGCTTCCTGCGGAGGTGTCGCTTGCCGTTGCGGATGTGAGTGTTCTCGCGCTCAAAGGAAACCAAAAGAAAAATCCGCTAGTCTTTTTCTATAATGGTTTTCCGCTTACGGTGACGACTGCAAGTAACATTAAAAATATTTTGGAAGAGGTTCCTATTCCAACGGGTGGAAAAGGAGGTGATGGCGCGGGGGAAAGTGCGGAAGATCTTGCCAAGAAAAAACGCGGAGAGTTTAAAGACACCGCATTTTGGCAGGGTGAATTGGTGACGGGTGCAGATGGAACTGCTGAGGTTGAGTTCACGCTTCCGGACAATCTCACGCTCTGGCAGGCCGAGGCCGTTGGTATTACGAAAGACAGCAAAGTCGGCGCAGGGTATGAGGAATTTACGGCACGAAAAAATGTGATGACCGTTCCTCTCAAGCCGCGTTTTGTTATTCCCGGTGATGAACTTTCAATTGGTGCGCAGGTGTTTAATCAAACCGAGTCCCGTCAGCGTCTCACGGTGTATTTGGCGAGCGCCACGTTGGCGAAACCCTCAGGAGAAAACTGGCAGGAAGGTGTTGTCGTTGAGCCCGGTACGTCGCAAACAGTTTACTTTAACGTCGCAGCCCCGACAGCGTTGGTAAAGGGAACACACACCTTTACGCTTTCGGCTAAGAACGGAGACTACGAAGACGTTGTCGATCAGACAATTCCGATTCGCGAAAATGTGACGTACGAAACGGTTGCAACCGCGGCATTTACCAACCTCGATAGTGCGCGGGAACAGGTGTATGTGCCACCCGAGGTTCTTAAGGATCGTGGTGGTTTGACGATAAAGGCAAATGCCACGCTTGCGGTCTTTCTCCCCGACGCACTTCGGTATATGGCAACGTACCCGTATGGGTGCAGTGAACAGTTGGCGTCAAAGATCGCAGCGCTTGCCGTCGTTGAAAAAGCATTAAAGGTTAAAAATCTTGGAACAACGGAAAATGACTTTGCGTTTGAGTTTGAAGGCCAGTCGCACACTCTCGCTGACGGTATTAATTTGGGTCTTACGCGCATTTACAGCAATCAAGATGTAGGCGGGGGCTTCACGTATTATCAGGGCCTCAAACCAAATCTTGCACTTTCGATTCATGTCCTGAATGCTCTTATCGATGTGAAAGAAGCAGGTTTTCCCGTAAAAGAGTCGGTCATTAAAAGTGCAGCAGCATATGTATCGAATCAGACAGTGGCTGATTATCAGGCACGGCCGCGACGCGTTACGGAAGACGGGCTTGTCATGGCCGCGTACACGCTTTCGCGTCTCCCTCTGCGACCAACATCGTACTCAACCGTCCTTTCGTTTGCGGAAAATCTCGTGACATCGTCGTTTCTCTCCGAAGGATCGAGTAGTAACACACTCGGCTACCTCGCGCTTCTTTCGGTAAATGCGGACTTTAGCGTGTCCGATCAGAAGAGAATATTCAACGCGCTCGAGAATAGAATTGATATTGATTCACGCGGCGCTTATATAAAACAAAATCCACGCGTAACGGCGTGGGGCTATTTCGAGACTCCGGTTAAAGATACCGCACTCTTTATCAAACTTCTCGCGGTTTCAAAACAGAAACATGA
>CAYGLL010000018.1:0-28168 GCA_964350935.1 uncultured Candidatus Saccharibacteria bacterium
TTATTATTCTTGTCGTTCTCGTTGCGGGTGGAGTTTATTGGATGTCGAAGATAGAAGTTCCAAACACCAATACGATCAATCAAAATCAAGTGCCCGTTACCTCGGGGGAAAATCCTCAACCGGGTGGTATTCACGATTTGCCTGTTGAGCCAGCCGCCGCCTTCGCGCGTAAAGATCTTGCTGCAAAACTTTCACTCGATGAGAAAAGTATCGTTATCCTCCAAGTTGATGAGGTGACGTGGAGTGATAGCTGTCTCGGGCTCGGCGGCCCGACTGAAAGTTGTCTTCAAGCTTTAGTGCCCGGATTTAAAGTAGAAATGCTCGCGAAAGGAAAAACATACATCTATCGTACTGACAAAACCGGGGAAAGCATACGCGCAGAAGTTCAATAAAAACCCTAGCGTCTCTGCAAAAACTCGTCAACGTGGCAGGTTGACGAGTCTACATTCGATTCCCATCAAAAAGGTAGTAGAATAAAAAGATGAGAAAAATAATCGTGCTTTCGTTTATTACGCTCGATGGAGTTATGCAGGCGCCGGGAGGGCCCTCCGAGGACACAAGTGGTGGTTTTAAATACGGCGGCTGGACGGTCCCGTATTTCGATGATTTCTCCGGCAAGGTTATGGACGAACAGATGCGTAGGCCGTTTGATCTTTTGCTTGGCAGGAAAACATTCCAGATTTTCGAGAGCTACTGGCCCAAGAACGATGAGGGTACTATTGGTGAGGGGATCAATAAAGCGACTAAGTTCGTCGCCTCGAACACGTTGACTAAGAGTGATTGGGAGAAAACAGTTTTCTTAAGCGGTGACGTGGTGAGTGAATTAAAAAAGCTGAAAGAGGGGAATGGTCCGGATCTTCAGGTCCATGGTAGCGCCAATTTCATTCAGACGCTTTTAAAGCATGATCTCGTTGATGAACTCTGGCTCAAGATTTTTCCCATAACGCTCGGCCCGGGAAAGCGATTGTTTGCTGAAGGCGCGATTCCGCACGCCTGGGAACTCACTGAATCAAAAACCTCACCTCTGGGTGTCATCGTCGCCTCATACAAACGTGCCGGCGACGTCAAAACCGGGTCGTTCTAAAAATTAACTCTAAGGAATATTAAAGTATGTAAAAATTACATTTTCAATCAAGGATGGTTCTTTCGGAAATTTATATATTTAACAGAAGAGTTTGATACAATCAATACATGAAAAAACTTAAATGCGATTTGTGCGAAGCGACGGCAGAGGGCGAAACGTTTGAGGCGTGGATGAAGGCGCTCATGCCTCATTATATGCAGGCTCATGCTGATGTTATGAATAATCCGAGCAAGACGAAAGAGGACCAGCAGAAATGGATGATTGAAAACAAAGCGAGATTCGAGGCTGTGGCGTAATCTAAAAATTAAAAAACCGTCCCTCGTTGCCTTGGGACGGTTTGTGTTGACGGAATCCGTCAGGTTACTTTGTGAGCTTGTCTTTGATCAGGCGCTGTTGTTCAGGCGTTAGCTTTTCCAAGATGCTTTGGACGTCAGCTCGCTCATTGTCTTTGGCCCGCGCTTGATCAATCGCATTCGCGGCACGGGTCTGTACATCGGCTTGGATCGCCGAACGTGCGAGCTTCACCGATTTGTTTTCGAACTTGTTGACGGGCATGATCGTTTCGCCCGAATCGTAGTACTCGACAACCACGGTATCGCCTGGCTGTGTGATAGGCACCGCCGCCGACGTAGTCATAGGCACCGTCAACAGATGGTCCATGCCATTGAGCAGGATGAAGTACGTCGTCGAACCCGACACGATTGTCGAATTGATCCGCTGTACCGTCCCCGTTACGGTGGCCAACTTACGTGTCCCGTCAATGGCCATTTGCGAACTGTTGGCCACGATCACCTGCTTGTAAGCAAGCTCCGCCTCATGAGCAGTGTGCCCCCACGCAATGACTTGAGGGTTCATGACACTCACGATCGCAACGCCAGCAAAGGCGTGCGTCTGGTTTTGGAGTGGAACGACGTAAGAAATATGGCCATAGACATTGTAGAGCTGTGGCGTCGTGCCGTGATAGCTCCGATTTCTCACATCGCCGATCAAGTTGCACTGTTCGATCGCCTTCGCTTCGGTGGCACCGCCCTGCAACACGTATTCGATCGTCTCACCCGTGCGTGTGTTTGTGTAGTACACGGCAATGAGCGAATCGGACTTGGTGTTGTTGTTGTGAGCGGTAATGCCCGTTGCAAAGACCGGCTGACCGTCGCTTCCGTATCCAAAGTGCGTCTCGGTCGCTGCAAGCACGCTGCTTCCATAGACCGATCGGTTCCAGAACCCTTTGGCATACTTGCCGTGGTAGTCGATGTTTCGGTGCACGATGTACTCGGCCTCGACCCGATCGACCCACGCTGGCATTTTTCCAAGCGGAATGAAATCCTTCACTCCGCTCCCCGTCACTGGATCAACGATCAAGGCGCCGACCACCTTCTCGCCCCACCAACCGATCGTTGGCTCTGCAAGTGAGACGATGTAGTGTGGTACGTTCTGATCGTCGAGTTCGAGATGAATGTCCGCGATGTACTTGTCCATGTGGTGACGCCAGACAAGCCGATCCAGATTTTTCGTGAACACAGACTCGGGCGTGTACCTGAACTCTTTGCCCGCTGGCAGTGAGACGTACTCGGCTGGGAGGATCGGGTTTTCTGCTGACACCTTGATGTAGCCGGGGACGCCAGGCGTTCCGCTGTATTGCGGTCCCCAACGTGACCAGTCGAGAGGTACAACGGTCCAGAGTTCTTTGCCAATGATCTGAACCGATGAGCGGTCCTCGTGTATCGTGAACTGGCTGCCAATGGCATTGGGTTGGCCGCTACTGTCGAGTGTAGTTGCTTGCCCGATGGCTCTTCCTGCCAGGAACTGGGCATTTTCGGGTGAACTCACCCGAAAATGGCGAGGGTCTTTCGGCTGAAAGTCCTTCGACCAGTCGCGCTGTTGGATGGATGGCACGAGGGCCGCGTACGTAGTCGCGCGCATCATCGGACTGTTCCCGATGGCCGTAATGGCGTACACGAGGAGCACGACAAGGGCAAGGTAGCCAGGAATTCGCTCTCTTCTTGAATCGGCTTCAAAGAATGAGATGATGCCGGAGATGAAGAGACCGATCGCGACAGTAAGCCCAACGCCGCCCATAAGTGGGCCAGCCGTGGAGGGTATCGCGAAGTACACCACGAATGCCGTGAGGACAAACGAGATGATGAATGAGACTGTCCCACCTTTCGGTCGGCCAGCGATGAACCACGGTGCGGCGATAATGCCGCTCATGATGAGTGCGATGAGGAGTACCATGTTTTTTACCTTTCTCTTTTTTGTTGTTTTAGAACTACACGAAATTACGTCCAGACACACGTCTGTCTGGGATTTATTCTACACTATTTATAAATATAAGTCAATACTCTTGAATAAGGCGTTTCCTGGCCTAAATAGGCTCTTTTTTTTGGTTGAGAAGTAAAAAACCGTCCCTCGTTGCCTTGGGACGGTTTGTGCTGACGGACCACAGGTCCGTCATTTCTTCTTTTCAGCCGTTTCTTCTTTGCCGTAGTCGGCGATCCAGACCGGTGTGACGTCGGCGGGGTCGAAGCGTAGTTTGTCGAGCGGTACCGTTGTGAGTTTTTGGAACTCCTCCTTGGCCTTCTCTCGATCTGCAGGTGCCATGTTGAGGAAGGGACTCTTCAGGTCTAGGTTCCAGTTCAAGCTATTGGTACCGAAGCGGAAGTTGATCCCGCAGTGCTGTTTTGAAAGCGAAGCCTTCTCACGTTCGTAGTACGAATCCGAGACCCTCCACGCTTTGGGGTAGTGGAAGTGGAAGCGTCCTTGGATGACCCTTGTGTCTTTGCCTGATTCGACCGGGTTCACGATCATCACGGTAAGGTTGCCTTCTTTCGAGTAGTACGTGAGTTTGATCAGGTTGGTCGCGCCTTCAAGCATGGCCATTTCCTTTTCCGTGCTTTGGAGAAAGCGGGCCATGTCGTCGAGGGAGTCGAAAAGCTCACTGAGCCTGTCGGCGTCCTTCTTGATCCTCTCGATCGCGGAGCCGAGACGCTCGGCGTTCGTGAGGTTGGTGTTCGTCTGGAGTGGCGGAACGTGGACAGGCCTGTTCGTCAGGCGCGGCGTCACGGGTTTCGTGGTGACGTCGGCGATGACGCTGTGGGTGAGGGTGAGTACTGCGGTGAGGGCGATGAGGAGTAGTTTCATGACTGTACGGTCGGGGGTTGATGTTGAGGAACGTTTCCGAGCATTCGCACGGGGGTTATCCATTTCCCATATTGCCACTCGTGAGTCGGTTGTCAAACAGGGCGGTTATAGCGTGGCGAGTCGAACAGGGTGCCTTTGACCTATGGTGAGGATCGTTCTTTTAGTCCTTTCGGAAATTTACGACTGCGTTTCGCGAGGTCGGAGCTCGATATCTGTACTCGTCGATGTGTGCCGGTGTTACAATGAACCTATGAATAAAACAATGAGAAACTATATGCGGGTCGTTGTGGCTATAGTGGTCGTCGGGGGAGGAATTTTCCTGCTCTCGCAGAAAAATATAAATATGGCTGACAATTCTGCTTCGGACGACTTGTATCCCGAACAAGCCATCTCTCATGGCCATGGTTTGGCAGTAGATGTGAAAGATTCCAATAAACTCTATATTGCTACTCACCACGGACTTATGGTACTCATGAACGAAAAAGATCTTTTCCGAGTTGGGAAAAGCATGGATGACTACATGGGTTTTTCGCCGCATCCCACTGACCGAGGTGTATTCTTTTCGAGTGGTCATCC
The DNA here is from genome assembly GCA_964350935.1 of uncultured Candidatus Saccharibacteria bacterium. Classification (GTDB taxonomy): domain Bacteria; phylum Patescibacteriota; class Minisyncoccia; order Phycocordibacterales; family CAYGLL01; genus CAYGLL01. The sequence continues at coordinate 4,799 of CAYGLL010000018.1, forward strand.
AAGTCATGGAGGGAACATCGGATTTCAAAAGTCAGAGGACGCTGGCTTTACGTGGAAAAAAGTGTCAGACGGTCTGAACGGCCCGGTGGATTTTCATGCGATGACGGTCAGTCCTGTAGATCCGAATCTCATCTACGGCTGGTTTCAGGGTAATGTTCAGAGGAGCATCGATCAGGGAAAAAATTGGGAAATTGTGAACCGAGAGGTGCTGGCCGTGTATCTCACAGCTGATTCCCAAAACGAAAATATCGTATACGCGGCTACCCCCAATGGCCAAGGTGTAATGGTTAGTCGAGATAAAGGGGTAAGCTGGAATTCACTGTCGCAGGAATTGGAAGGTGGGGCGGTATCAGTTGTCGCCGTTCATCCGAAAGACACAGGTATAATGTTAGTGTTCTCGCAGAAATTGGGCGGTCTTGGGAAAAGCGTGGATCAGGGTAAAACATGGCAAAGGATTAACGAATCCTTCAGCGGTGAAACTGTGCTCCACATTGCGTTCGATAGAAATAGTCCTGACATTGTGTACGCTCTGACTCATAAGAATAAGTTGTATAAGAGCATTAGTACGGGGGACACATGGAATCAAATTCGTTAGAGATGAGAAGGAGCTATCGTCTAAAAATATGTCTGCAAATATCAGGCTTTGACTTAATATAACTTTGGAAAAAGAAGAAACATTCTTAAAAATTATTTATTTAGCGGGGATATAAAGTATGGCTAAATTGATTATGGGAGTTGGCATACCAGGTGCGGGCAAGACTTCCTTTTTAAAGCCGTTTGCCGAAAAAAATGCCTACACCTACATTTGTCCGGATGATATTCGGGCGGAGATTTCTGGTAACACTCTTAGTCAAACTGTTAACAAGGAAGCGTGGGCAGAAGCACATCGCCGGGTAACTGAAGCATTTAGTAAGGGCGAAAATGTTGTGTTCGACGCTACGTTCGCCAAGGATTTTGAGAGAAAAGACTTTATCGAATTTGCCCGACGTGAGGGAGCTAAAAAAGTTCAAGGGGTATTTATGGCAACGCCTCTCAGCGTTGCACTTCGGCGAAATGATATGAGAGACCGAAGTGTGCCTGAGTATGCTATCGAGCGCATGCACAGGCAATTAAAAGATTCAACGCCCATTGTTGAGGACGGATTTGACAGCGTGTTTGATCTCAATGAATTTCAAGAATTGAAGCGTGCCGAAATGCAAGGAGAGGAAAAAGTGCTAACAAAAGAATTTAAACCGAGGTAGGCTTACACATTGTTCGTCGAGACTCATCCTTTGGTATACTGGGATTGTTAACAATTTACGACTAGTACAATGCAAAAAATACATTTTTCAATTCAGATTAGTGCGCCAAAGGAAAAAGTTTGGCACACGATGCTCGACCTTCCAACCTACAAAGAGTGGACCAAACCATTCAATCCCGGCGGTTCGTACTATAAAGGAGACTGGAGCAAGGGTTCGAAAATTCTTTTCATAGGCCCTGATCCTGAAACAGGAAAGGAAGGTGGAATGGTGAGTAGGGTTGCAGATAATCGCCCATATGAGTTTCTTTCAATTGAGCACGTCGGCATTATAAGTGACGGTAAGGAAGATACGACAAGCGAAGAGGTGAAAAAGTGGACGCCAGCGTTTGAAAACTATACGTTCGTCGAAAAGAACGTCGGAACAGAGGTTCTGGTGGATATGGATATCAACGACGAATATAAAGCGATGTTCGAAGATATGTGGCCAAAGTCGCTCAAGCTTCTTAAAGCACTAGCTGAACGAGCATAGTGGTATGGGCAACATGTTCAAACCAACGAAGGCGAAGACGGTTAAGGAATATTTTGATTTTCTTTCTGACGAGCGGCGGAAACCTTTGGAATTTTTACACACCTTTATTCAGAAGTCTGTTCCAAAACTCAAACCGCATTTTGCCTACAATATGCTTGGCTACGGTTCGTTTCCGTACAAGAATCACAAAAAAGAAATGATCTCATGGCCGGTTGTTGCACTTGCAAGTCAGAAGAACTACATCTCGATTTATGTCTGCGCGGTCTCAAAAGGGAAGTACATCGCGGAAAGCCATGCGAAAGAGCTTGGGAAGGTGAGCGTTGGCCGGAGTTGTATCCGGTTCAAGAAAATTGAGGATGTGAATCTTCCGGAACTTAAAAAAGTTTTGAAACTCGCTGCAAAGTCTCCCGGGCTTGTGGGTGCGGAGGAACATCGTAAGAAGAAATAGAAGCATTGTTTATTAGCGACGTAGAGCGAGTGAAATGAAAAATTCCTATTTTTCATTTCCGAGCCGAGGAGCTAATATAAGGGTTGAATACCCCGCGGCTCTGCCCCGGGGTAAATACCGCTTTTATTATTTTAGAGTACGAGTGGCGAAATGGTAAACTGAGAGCATAATGGAAATAGAAAAATATCTGAAATTAGCTCAAGAGATCGCAGGAGAATCGGCCGAGATCGCACTTAAGTATTTCGGATTTGAAACGGAAACGACATGGAAAAGTGACAACACTCCCTTGACGCAGGCTGACACGGAAATAAACGCTCTCGTTATCAAGAGGATAAGCGAACATTATCCGGAGCATAGTGTCCAAGGTGAGGAGGAGAGTAGTAAAAAAGCAGGGTCAAAATATATCTGGTTGTGTGATCCTATTGATGGGACGATGCCTTACTCGTTAGGATTGCCAACCTTCACGTTTTCTTTGGCACTCATTGATCAGGCCGATGGCCAACCTATTGTAGGAGTAGTGAATGATCCCATTCTGAAAAATATGTACTGGGCTCATACAAGGGGAGGGACTTTTCGAAACGGCAAAAAAATAATCGTAACGAATGATTCAGACCTTAAAAATACCTACATGAGTTTGGACGGGTCTGGCAGGGGTAATACTTTTTCAAAATTGGAGATTCTCGGAGCGCTTAAAAATAAAGGTGCTAAGGTGATGTCTCTACTTTCCTTTGTGTACGGAGGTGTTCAGGTGGCAAACGGGAAATTTTCGGGTGCCATTTTTTTGAATGGTTTTGCTCATGATGTTGCCGCTTTAAAAATAATTACGGAAGAAGCCGGAGGCAAGGTAACAGATTTAAAGGGAAATAGCCGGAGATATGACGAGCTGGGTCTCGGGTGTGTATTATCGAATGGAGTTCTGCACGATCAGATTTTGAGCTGTGTCCAGAAGGTGTAAGCAGGTCGACGAGAGGGTTTAAGTATCAGCTAACCTATTTTAATGTTAGTAAAAATAGAAAAAGTGCCAGTGCTTGGAAATGATGCGCGTCGAATGACCTATGCGTTTTCGACGCGAGAAAGCGGATATTTTATCTTTGCGCACCGAAAGAGAGGAACAAAAAGTGCCTGCCACTACCATAAGGGGCTCATGAAATCCAAGGCGCCTGAAATTTTGTACGTTGTGTCGGGTGAGATTACGTTGACGGTTCGTGATATTGAAACAAATGAGGAGGAAATTTTTAAAGTGAAAGAAGGATCACTCGTTGAAATTCCTATAAAGATTTATCACGAGGTTGAGGCTGAAACCGACGCGGTGATGGCTGAATTCGTTACCACGGAAGATGATTTTAAAAACTATAAAGCAGATTCGTTTAAGTTGTAGTGCAAGTGGCCTTATGTCTTCACTTCACCCTCAAACAATGATCGGTCATGTGCATCTCACGGTCGCCGATCTTGATCGCTCGCTCGCGTTTTATCGCGATCTCTTGGGTTTTGAAGTGACCGCGCGATATGGAGATTCCGCTGTTTTTCTTTCCGCTGGTGGGTATCACCACCACATCGGTCTCAATGTCTGGAAGGGGAAAGGCGTAACCCCACCACCACCGAAGCATTCGGGTCTTTTTCACTTCGCAATCCTCTTTCCCACGCGCAAAGAACTAGCGAAGATTTTGAAACAACTCATCGACGCGAAATACCCATTAACCGGCGCGTCAGACCACGGTGTGTCTGAAGCACTGTATTTAAATGATCCTGATAGCATCGGCATCGAGCTTTACGCCGATCGCCTGCGCTCGGAGTGGAAGGTTTCAAATGATGGAGAAGTGGAAATGATCACCAAGCCGCTCGATATAGCGGGGTTATTAAAAGAGCTCGATTAAGACTTGCTGCTGTCTGGGGTAGAATTACCTGGTGACCTATTTTGTTTATCTCATCGAGTGCAATAACGGATCCGTGTATACGGGTATTACCACGGACGTGGAGCGTCGATTTAAGGAGCATGAAAATGGAAAGGGCGGCCGCTATACACGATCACGGGGAGTAAAGAAATTGTTGTACAAGGAGGAGTGTGTTGATAGAAGCTCGGCACTAAGACGTGAGGCGGAGATAAAAAGTTGGAAGCGAGATAAGAAAATGGAGTTGGTCGCGACCAAGTAGTGTTTGTGTAAGATTTCGCGGCAGTGTGCGTCTTTGATTGAACACTAATTAATAATATGAAAAAAATACTTTTGTGGGTTGTCGGCGTGGTGATAGTCGGAGTTGTCGGTTTTTATGCGCTTAACAATTATATCTATAAGGAAAAGCAGGGAGACGGACCAGCATTAGATTATAAGAATGCAACATACGTTATTGACGGTATGGTTGTAAAACTCACTGACGGTATATCTGAGGTTGAGGCCGCACCGGGTTCTGCCTCAAAGATTACTACTCAATATTTTGGAAATGAATTGAAATATGATTTGAACGCCGATGGCAGAGAAGATGTTGTTTTTTTGCTTACGCAGCAAACCGGCGGGACAGGAACTTTTTATTATGTGGTTGCGGCGTTACAAAAAAATATTGCTATGAGGCAGGGCGATGAGAATTTTGTGTATGTCGGATCACAGGGTCTTCTCTTGGGTGATCGAATTGCACCTCAAACAACAGAGGTAAGTAAGAATTCCAACCATAAGGGCGTTATCGTGGTTAATTATGCTGATCGAAAACCCGGTGAGCCGATGACTACAGCTCCATCGGTGGGAAAAAGTATCTGGCTGAAGCTTGATCCGGATTCGATGCAGTTTGGAGAAGTTGAACAAGATTTTGAAGGGGAAGCGGATGTATCAAAGATGACACTTAGCATGAAAGAGTGGGTATGGGTAAAAACACTTTTAAACGACGGTAAAGAAATAGCTCCTCGATCAGGGAAAATGTTTACGGTGACTTTTCTCAAGGACGGAGGATTTTCTGCAAAGACAGATTGCAACAGCGTAACCGGCAAGTATGTTGTCGACAAAGAAAAAATTGCATTAAGCGCAATGGCCTCGACAAAGATGTACTGCGAAGGGTCGCAGGAGGTAGAGTTCACCAAAATGCTTGGTGATGTTGGTTCGTTTCACTTTACCTCACGCGGGGAGCTGGTGCTTGATCTCAAATTTGATAGTGGGTCTGTCATGTTTAGATAAGGGACCCTGCCATCAAGGACGGTCCTTGGTGGGGTATAAAAAAACCGCGAGACGAAAGCTCACGGCTTGGGGTTAGTGGTTGTTGTTTGTCACCACAAGATGCAACTGACAGAGCGAGATTCAACAATCTCGCGGGTCACCTCTTCAAGACTCTGATTTGAGCGAAAAGCTTTTGAGGCAATGAAACGCAGAACGGCGACACTCACAATGGAATCCATTATCCCTGCGCTGATTGTGGCCGCGTTGTAGAGTTTCTCGGCTTCATCAGGAGGTAGCGCCTCGACAAGACGGTTTCTCACGACTTCAGCACTGTCCTTGTGGGCTTTCACCAATTCTTCAACACAGTAGATGCAGGCGGTTGAGCCGTCCATGAACCCTTGGTGGGTCCGCCAGTGTTTGTTGCAGTAGGCTTTTGATCTTCGGGCACACCCATCACAGGCCACTGTATCGAGTTTCCCATCTGACTGGTGGATGGGGAGGATTACGATCCACTTCAGATCTTGTTTCCCGCATATGTCACAATTCATATATCGTTCCTTTCTTGCGTCACCTTATCACTGCGTGCGACTTTGGTCAAAACGAGAAAACGAAGTACCAGCCTGCATAGTACATCGCAAATGAAAATGCTCCGCGAGGCGGTCCTTGCAGAGCATTAATTTGTGAAAACGGGGGTTGAGTTTTCTCTCAAGAATGAACTATTGTGGCAAGCTCACGTACACGTGCGGGGTTGAGCTCAGTGTGCGAGTCGCTTATTCCTGTTGCAACCAGGAAGCAGTCGACGTGAGGCATAAACGTTCTCACGTTTTCGGAGGTAATCCCACTCGCAACGGCAAGCGGGTGCTCTCCGAGAGCTTTTTTCATGATTTTGATTTTCTGAATGTCAGCCGCTTTTCCGGTTGCTTCACCGCTCGTGGTGACGACATCCATGAAGGGGATTGACGCACGCGCCATTGCGGCAAAATCAGTTACCAATGCCTGATACTTAAATGCGACTCCGCCAAAGTAAAGGAATGGTTTCTGGCTCAGTTTCTTTCTCTCGGAAAAGTACTCCGCTTCTGCTGTTTCGATGTATACAACAGTCTCAAAGATGCCAGCGTTATCTACCCAGAGGCCGGAAGCGTCGGGCGGAAGCACTCCCAGTGCTTCAGATCTTCCCAGATCAAGAAAGTTGAGCCCGATCCAGAGTGTCGGGTACAGGGCGCGGATTTCTTCGTAGGAAAAAATGAGATCGAGAGCTTCAACATCATGGTTGATAAGAAAGATTCCGTCAGCTCCTTCGTTCAAAGCAATTGCTGCATTGCGCTTTGCCTGAGCAAGATTTTCAACATGGACAACGGCGATCAGGGTGTTTTTCCGCGGAAAAACAGTGCGATAGTTAGACATAGGAGTATTTCAGTTTGTGCTCCAAATTCAAAGTTCTGCTTTAGGGATTCTCTCTGAACGGACGATATTAGTCAATCAGTAGGGACTGGAAGGGGAAAACTCTCAGTGCTACACTAGAGCTAGATTTAATCACTCATTAATAATTTCAATGAATATTCAGGAACATACGACTCCGAACAAGCTGGAGCGGTATAGTTTTTTGTGGTCAGAGGCACGATTGTTGATTGCCGCAGTCGCACTTTTTATTGGCGGTGTTCCGCCCGTGTTGGCGTTTAACCCGGTTTCGGCTTTTTATAGCCTCCTCAGTTCACTTCTTACACTCTGTTGGATTATTTCCGGTGTTGCATCCGTCTATCTTCTCTATCGTTGGAACAAAAACGGAAAAAAATTGTTTGCGGTAAGTAAACAGTATGATACCGCCGCGTTTTTAGTGATGATTGTCACTGGCTTTAACCTCGGCATTACTGGTCTCATCGGAACAAATATCGGTATGTCAATTTTTTCGGGCCGTTTGATCTTTACGATCGGGGGAGCTATCTATCTCATCACGCTCTATTATTTGCATACGCGTTGGAATGAGTCGGGAAAGAAATTGTTTTAGTCAGAGCCGGATTTATTAGCATTGTATTAAAAATTTTTATGGAGTCAGAAGATGGCCAGTTGGAGAAAAGTGGGGACGAGGGCCAGGAGATTAAGTGGAATGAGTTTGAGAATGATGATCAGGTCAAAGCGGCTTTGAAAAAGTTAGTTTTTGAAATGCATTTATCAGGCACGGCCTATCGCTCAATGCCGGTTGAAGAAGTAAGAAAAGCGATACAGGACCACCTCGCATCAAAAGGTATGAAGAATACAAGCGTTAGTGTTAGTGAGCCAAATGCTGTGGGGCAGCGTATGGTTATGGGAATGGCCCATTCGCCACTTACCGGAGAGGTCATTAATTTTTAAAAAAATCACCCGGAAAAGTTCCGGGTGATTTTGGTTTCAGTAGAAACCAATGTGAATGGTGGTGTCACTTTTACAGTCTTTAACGTACTTCTGCCGTTCCTGCTCACGTTGTCGCTTTGTTTCACCAGAGCTTTTGCGAATAGCTTTGTCGTACTCGGAAAGCCTTCGATTGAATTGTTGCTGGCGCATCAGAGCCCCGTATGCGCCCCATGCGGCGTTGCCCTGTGCCCGCCGTTCAAGACAGCGTAACTCAAAAGGTGTAAGCCTGTTGTTTCTTTCGCGAAGTTCGCGGGCAAGATTTGGATCTTCGGGTTTGAATCCTGAACAGGTAAGAAGGGATTTTAGGTAACCCTTATTTTTAGGCCAGCTTTCGTCACCAACCATATGGTCGCTTTCCTGATAACCACAGTGTTTGCAGAGTATTCCGTCAGCCATAAGTGTCCTTCATGTGGTTGTCTTTCTTGGTAGATCTACAGTGAACATTAACCCGCCGTGATCACATGTCAATTGCGCGTTATATTGTATCCATGTCTAAATCAAAAATGTGTGAGAGTTGTCTTATGCCGCTTGATAGGGATACGGGCATTCGTGAGAGCGAGCAGTACTGCAGTCTCTGCTTCAACAATGGCAAACTCTGCTATGAAGGGAACGACCTCAAAGAGTTTCAAAAAGTTTGTTACGAAAGCATGGTTGCAAGAGGTATGAATAAGTTTAAAGCAAAAATTTTTACCTTCATGATCCGTTTTGCTCCGCGTTGGAAGAGGGGAGCATAAAGGGGTTTTTAAAAAATTAAAAAAAGGCAGGAAACGTGGGCTGGAATAAAACCGTAAATAATTGACTTTGAGTATAAAATATGGTATACTACTACCATAGTTCTTCGTCAAACCATTTACCAAAGGACACAATTGAAATCACATGAATTGAGCGCGGCTGCTTCAGCGCTTATCATCACACTCGGCATGTTCTGGTACATCCGGCTCATTGTTGTGGGTCGGATCCAAACGGTGGTTGCAAGCTGGATTGTCAGCACAACCGCGCTCTTCCTTTCACTCGTAACGTATGCGTCGAGTGCAAAGGCAAACCTTCTTGGCGGGGCGTTAAACGCTTCAAGCGTACTCTCTGCCGCAATCGTGCTTCTCGCTCTCATCATCCGTTCGCGTCGCGAGGGTACGAGGATTACGTTCATTCCGTTCCAGAAAAATTGTCTCATCGCTTCAGGCGTGATTACGTTTTTGTGGATTGCGATTACCCTCTGTTTCGGAGGGGAAGGTATTATCGGCGCTATCCCAAACTTTCTCACTCAGATTCTTCTCGTCATCTCGTACTCCATGCTCATAAAAAAGTTCTGGAGAGCAGAGAAAAACACCGAGTCACTCATCATGTGGTGGTGCATACTCATCGCAAGTGTGATTGCTCTCTACACGGCGGTTCAAAAGGAGAAGGACTGGCTCGCGTTTATCTACGCGACACGATCGACCGTTCTGTGTGCCATACTACTTGTGGTGCTTCATCGCGCGGACCGGCGAAGTTTAAGGTCCGGCACACTTGCGTGTGCTTAGTACATCGCTTTGGTAAATGGATGCTCAAATTTCTAGGGCCCGACGCGCAGATGTGCGTCGGGCCCTTTCCTGTAGCCGTTTTAAGGGATAATCTTGATTTTTTTTCACGTTTGTGTTACATTAAGTCCATGAAGTATAAGAAGGACACGGGCGAAGATGTTAACTTTATCGGAGCTACTACATCGGTTTTTGTTGACTACTATAATAAGAACATCCCAGTGGGCTTTCCTCATGCCTCACTCCGAGCGTTGGAGAAGTTTCAAAGCACCTACCCGGGACTTTTCAAAGGAAAAGGAGCCTGGACTATTGATAAGCATCGTAAAAAGCTTATGGATTGGCTGGCCTCGTATAATGAGGAGGCGTAGGTTTTAATGTTTAATTAATTTAAGATATATAGTTATGGCTGACTTTAAACAGCGCGGTAGTTTTGGAGGGGGAAACAGAGGCGGCGATCGCGGCGGTTTTAATCGTGGCGGTAGCGGCGGGCGTCCTCGTTTTGGCGGCAGACCATCGTTTGGTCAAGGGGGAAGAGACAGCGGCCCGAAGGAAATGTTTAGTGCTACCTGCGCAAACTGTGGCAAAGAGTGCCAGGTTCCTTTTCGCCCCAATGGAGAGAAGCCGGTTTATTGTAACGATTGTTTCCGTTCGCATAAAGAAGAGGGGTCTTCAGATTTTCCCCGCCGAGATTCACGTGGTCCGTCGGATCATTTCCAGAAGCGAGACTTTAAACCGGCGTTTCAGACACGAACAACACATGACAACCCCGGCGTTTCTGATCTTAAGCGACAGATTGAGGCTATAAATGTTAAACTCGATAAGATTATGCAGGCGATCGGTGTTACTCCGGCAGCATCTTCTTCACAGCCAAAGCCTGTAGAAAAATCTGAAAAGAAAAATGACGATACTTCCCTTAAAATGGTAGTTGAGAGCGTCATGAAACCTGTAGCAACAACTTCCAAGAAGGTGGCAAAAAAGAAACCCGCTGCAAAGAAACGAGCGTAGCCACACCCATATTTACATTCGAAGTAGAAAAAAAGTCGATTTTCTCAAAAATAACAATAACAATCACCATGACAGGAACAATCAAAACTCTTACTGACAGAGGATTTGGATTCATCACTCGCGAAGGCGAGACGAAGGATCTTTTCTTCCACTCAAAAGAATTGAATGGCGTTGCCTTTGATGAGTTGAAAGAGGGCGACAGCGTCACTTTCGAAGTCGTCGACGGACCTAAGGGCCCGGCAGCAACAAACGTTGCGCGCGCGTAGCATTTAAACAAAAAACCACAGGCTTCGGCCTGTGGTTTTTTGTTTTCTTGAGAGTCCGCCACACAACCCGAAAAATTTGCTAGAATCGAGCACATGGCCTACGAGGTTCTGATTTTCTATAAGTATGTAACGGTAAACGATCCCGAAGCGTTTGCTCACACGCTGCGTGCGCTCTGTATGCGTCTCAATCTTTCGGGGCGCGCTATTGTGGCCGAAGAGGGTATTAACGCAACCTTTGAAGGTAGGACGGCAGACACCCGGGCCTTTATCGCTGAGTTTGTTCAGGATCCACTTTTCTGTGACGTGTATTTCAAGCGAAGTGAAGGTAACGGAAAAACATTTCCCAAACTTTCAGTTAAGGTCCGCGATGAAATAGTCGGAACCCATTTTTCGCCCACTGAAGCTGATCCACGTATTCAAACCGCCCCGCATCTTGCGCCAGAAACATTGCGTACGTGGTATGAAAGCGGCGAAGAGTTTACGATTGTTGATATGCGCAACAGCTATGAATTTGAATCAGGTCATTTTAAAGGGGCTATTGATCCGGGATTGCGTAATTCACGTGATCTTCCGCAAGCTATTTCAAAACTCGAACCACTCAAAGACAAGAAGGTTCTTACGGTGTGCACGGCCGGTGTACGGTGTGAAAAAATGTCGGCCTATCTTTTGAGCAAGGGTTTTAAAGAGGTGTATCAGCTCGACGGAGGCATTCATTCGTATATGGAAAAATATCCGGGTAAAGATTTTCTCGGAACCCTCTATACGTTTGATCAGCGAGTCACTATGCATTGTGGAGGGGAACGTGAAATTGTCGGCGCGTGTCGACGCTGCGGTGTTCAAACTGAGCGATATGTAAATTGCATCAATAACGAATGCCATCTGCATTTTTTGGCGTGTGAACAATGCTCGCCTAGGGACATGAGCGCCGGCTGTTCAAAAGAATGTGAAGAGGGTGTTCGGGAATTAGTAACGACAGAATCATCGTGACCCAACAAGAAGCACTCGACCTTTTAAAGGCCGGAAAAAATGCATTTATTACGGGTGCGGCAGGAAGCGGAAAAACTCATCTGCTGCGCGATTATATTTCCTATCTTACTGAACACGAGGTTTCGATGGGCATTACCGCTGCCACAGGAATTGCCGCAACGCACATGGGGGGCGTAACCATTCATTCATGGTCAGGCATTGGTATACGGGACAAACTAACGGAGGGTGAGATTGAAGAGATTTCAGCACGATCTTATTTGCGCTCGCGATTTCAACGTGCGCAGGTTCTCATCATCGATGAGGTTTCGATGCTCCACCACTTTCGTCTTGATTTAGTTGATCGGGTTTTGCGCCATGCGCGTGACCGTGATGTGCCATTTGGTGGCATGCAGGTTATTTTTTGCGGAGATTTTTTTCAGCTACCGCCAGTAGCCCGACACAACGAACCTCCGGCACAGTTTGCGTACCATGCAGAGGTGTGGAAAGAGTGCGCACCCGTTGTTTGTTATCTTGAAGATCAGTATCGACAAAGTGATGAGAAGTACCTTTCGATTTTGTTGGGAATCCGTGCAAATGATGTAACGGAGGAGCATGTGGAGTTGCTTCATTCGAGATTTAATAAAAAAGTAGAGCTCCCGATTGAGCCGACAAAATTGTATACGCATAATGTCGATGTAGATGCGGAAAATGATCGTGAGCTTGAGAAACTCGCGGGGAATAGCAAAGACTACATTATGGACGCACATGGACGCGAGCCGATTGTCGCGGCTCTGAAAAAAAGCTGTCTCGCGCCGGACGTGCTGCGTTTAAAACCGGGCGCAAAAGTCATGTTTGTGAAAAATAATTTTGAAGAAGGGTATGCAAACGGAACGCAAGGTGTTGTTGAAACATGTGAATACGAAAATGTCGTTGTCCGGACACTTAACGGTAAGCGTATTGAAGTTGCACCGGAAAGTTGGCGTGTGGAGGACGGCGGGCGTGTATTGGGTGAGATTAGTCAGTATCCGTTGCGTTTGGCCTGGGCAATCACGGTGCATAAAAGTCAGGGAATGTCTCTGGATGCCGCAGAGATTGACCTGACCCAGTCATTTGAAATGGGTATGGGCTACGTTGCGCTTTCGCGCGTGCGAACGCTCGAAGGACTTTCAATCAAGGGCCTTAACGATCGTGCGCTTCGCGTTTCAGAAGAAGCCTTAGACATGGATGCGTTGTTTAAAAGAGAATCAGCCAAACTTTCTGCTCAAATGCGCTTACTTGGCCGTGGTGATCGTGAGCGTGAACACAAAGAGTTTTTGCAAAAAGTTTCCGGTAAAAAACAAAAGAAAACAAAACAAAGTACAGCCGAGGTTACGCGCGAGTTGTTGCTTGAAGGAAAGACGACGAGGCAGATTGCTGAGGCACGCACACTGACACGTGGTACGATCATCGATCATATTGAAAAACTTTTGGTCGGTGAGCCGCGTTTGAACATTGCGCATCTTCGTGCAGAGATTCCGGTGACGCGGTACAAGAAAATATACGCGGCATTTCAAAAAGTGGGAACAGCTGATGGCGGAAAACGGCCACTTACGCCGGTTCAGGCAATTCTCGGTCCAGGTTTTTCGTATGAAGATTTACGATTGGTTCGTTTGTTTCTTTGAGTTATAAATAGTAGAAGTCTTTACAATAGGGGTATTTAGGCTAGAATCCGCAGCAGAAAAGGTTTTTTATGCCAGAATCGAATTCTGTTATCTGTAGTGATGACCTGGAGGAACTGCGTCGCGTTGGCCTGACCGAATCAGAGCTTGCAGAGCTTCTGCTCTTTATGACACCCTTGTGCGGTACAGCTCGCATCTATCTCGCACGAATTTTTCTGAGAGCTTTGTTTCGGAAGAAATCTTTCGCTGAGATTATGCTTGTATGCCAGTCTCTTTGGAAAGAGGACTGGCAACATGGGACACCAGATCGATTGGGTGACCCGGACGATGTTGCTCCCGGTGGTGTGGGAATGAGAAATACGTGTGCTTTTTACGATGCATACCGCCAGCTTGGTTTTCCACTGCCAAAGTTTTTATTCTAAGACACTTCCGGATATGTCGGATACCTCGTTCGTTTACGTGCGGGGTTTTTTGTTAAAAAAAACAGAACGACGTATCGTTCTGTAAATGTGCTATTTTGCCACGGAAAGTCTCTCCCATACCTTTTTGAATTTAGGGTCTTTTCGCAGGTTCCCCAAATCTGGGTCTTTCAGGAGCCACTTAAAATCGTCGAAGCCTCTTGCGATCGCTTTAATAAGCGCAGCAACTCCGAAATCAACTTCTCTCTCAAGTGAGTATGCGCAGGCGAGGTCGTAGAGCGTGCATGGGTTGTGAGGTTCGAGCGCGGTAAGCTTTTCGAGTGCCACACGTGCTTCTGTTGTTTTTCCGAGACTCGCGTGGTCAGTGGCAAGTACTCTCCAGGCCTCAACAAACTCGGGGTCTTTGGTGGTAAGGCCGGTCATGAAACGTATCTCTAGATCAAGATCACGTTGTTCGCTCCCCGTTAGTTTACGTTTGGAAGTTACCACTTTGTTTATCATACGTCGGTGCGTGTTTGAATGTTTTAACTCCGGAGTCAATCATACTCAGGTCACGCGCGTTTGCAATACTTTTTACTTTTTGGACGAGAGAGACTACTATAGGTAGAACTTTTATGAAGACGTTTAGTGAGCGCGTGGTGGAGTTGGCGTGTTCGATTTCGAAAGGAAAGGTGACGACCTATGGAAGGATTGCGCGCGCTGCAGGGGCAGGTCCCATGGCCTCGCAAAGTATTACTGCTATTTTAGGAAAAGCGTATGATGAGGGAGTACACAACATACCATTTCATCGAATTGTATATGCCGACGGACATATTTGGGTAAATGCGAAATATAGAAAGGAACGTCTGAAACTTTACAAAAAAGAAGGAATCGAGCTTGATGAGAATGATCGAATTAAAAATTTTCCAGATAAACTTTTCGAGTTTCATTAAATAGTATGGCGGTAAGAAAAAAAACAAAAAAATTACAAACGTACATCGCGCTTCTGCGCGGGATTAATGTGGGCGGGAATTGTATTATAAAGATGAGTGACCTTAAGACTTTGCTTGAAAAAATAGGTTTTGAGAATGTAGTGACCTATATTAACAGTGGAAACGTTGTGTTTCAGGCGGCGCCGCAGGATTCGCACGAGCTTGAGATAAAACTCGAAAAGGTACTTGCGGAGACGTACTCATTTAGACCGAAAGTAATGATCCGCAATTTCAAGCAAATGGAAACGCTGGTAAAAAATATTCCTAAAGATTGGGATGGCGGGAAGGATAGGCGATTTAATGTTTTGTTTTTGAAAAAGGCGATTGATTCAAAAGATATTCTTGAAGGATTGAATCCTAAAGCAAAGATTGAAGAAATTGTTTATAAACCAGGTGTGTTGTTCTGGTCTGCGCAGACGAGTGATCTTACCAAAACAACCATGATCAAACTTTCCTCTCAAAAGATCTACCAGGAGATGACGATACGGAATTGGAACACAACACGGAAGGTGTTTGAATTGATGTCAGCAATGCCGGGGAATTAAAAACCAAATCCTCTTTGAGGATTTGGTTTTGTTGTGATTTGCCCGACTTAGAATCTGATCGGGCGATACCCGAACTGGCTGCTTGAGCGCACAGCCCAGCGGTTGTCGTAAGGTGCAACAATCAAGGTTGACCGCAGCTGGCTTGGATTTGGCATCCGCAAGAGCCAGCTAGTATCGATATAAAGTCGACCCTCATACTCGCGGAACACGCTGTAGTTTGGCGGCGTTGACATCAAGACCCCTTCTTTGGTCCAGGGGCGGTCTTGAAAGACCTCGTAGAGGATGAGGGCCGGCTGGCTGTCGTCGCTTTGGCTTCGCGCGAACTGGACGAATGAGAGCCAGTGGATCCACTCGCCGATCTTTTCTCCGTTCGCAAGAATGAAACCAACCGGTGTCGTGCGCGGTTGAAGCGACGAGAGGTAGAGCGCGCGGGAGGGTCCACCCGGCTTGCCATAATGCAGATATTCATCCATGGCCTTGTCGGTCATGAGTCCGCTGTCGGCGAAGTTTTCCTTGTAGCCGATCTTTCCGGTGTCGCCGAGGAAAGTAACGAACCGCCGCATGCTCTTCATTCCGTCAATGCCGGGGAAGGTAATGAGTTCTCCTTTGTTACGGACGAATTCAAGATCAACGCAGTGCGGGCGTTCGCTCGGGAGTGTCAGGATCCGATTGCCGGCCGCGCAGGAGACGATGAGTTCTTGGGTGATGTAATTGACAATGACTGCAAAGATCGGCACGCCTCGGCGAATACAGCTGATTGCCGATGTTGCTCCGCTTATCGAGACTGGTGCTCCGAACTTCTTTTCCCACTTGGTGATGGCCTTCGGGTTACCCATGATGTCACCAATCCTCGTTTCTTTCGGAAACTGCGCCAGGAATTCCTTAAGCTGGTTTGAACGATCGGTCGGGTCGCAGATGAAGACTGTGCGGAAGGTTTGCGGATCATTTGGACGGAAGGTATCACTCACGCGCATGCCGCGGGAGCCGATCTCTTCAGTTACGACGACTGCGCCGGCATCGTAGCGGCCAAGCTCTTCACAGATGGTAATTTCTGGTCCGGCATCCATTCCAAGAGTGTCTTTGCTTTTCTTGTTGCCATATGCGGCGACAGGTCGAAGAGCATCTTCCACAGTTGAATGCATAAAGTCGTAATAAGCCTTGAGCGCCGCCGAAATGGCGACATTTAAATGTGAAATTTCTACGCCTTGCATGTTGGTATCCTTTCAAGCAACTGGCACTTTACAAGCTGTGCCCGCTTCGTCTAAAAAATAGACTCTGTCTCGAGATTATGCCTACGTACGCGTGATGTCAATATAAAAAGCCGCCCATAAAGTAGGGCGGCCGTATTCTAGCGGAGTGAGGTTGAGAGGTCTCGTAGCGCCTGGCTCACATTCTGGACAACAGTTCCAATGGGCAATGTTCCGTTGATAGTTTTTTTCGGAAAGGGGAGCCGTTCCAAAAGTTCTTTGAGCAACGGGTGCATTGTTTCCAAGTATTTGCGGTAGCGCTTCATGAGTGCCCCATGCCGGCTTTCGTGGAAGTAAATTAAGCGCTCGGCATACCGTGCCTGCCTCCGTTCCCACGAAATATCCGGGGGGACGTCGAGAAAGATAATTTTTGCGTGGAGTTTTTTCAAACGGCGTATATACTCATCCCAGTAGGATTGGGCAAGGTGAACCCCGTGCGCCGACGCATGGGCGAGGGTGAATACGTTGCACTCGTCCATATGGATTATCTTTCGTGTCGGACGTCGTTCAAGAATAAGGTCCATGCGTTTGAAATCACAATCGACGGCAGCGATCTCATGCTCCGGTCTCATGAAAATGCCCCCCAAAAGCATGTGAGTGTGACTTACGATCGCCCTACTTTCCTGAAGGGGAAAGAGAGCAGGGTTTTTGGAACGAAAGAAAGGAGATAGGTGGCGAAACTCGCGATTGATGTTTTCAATGATCGTCGTTTTGCCAGCCGCCTGCGGCCCGGCAAAGATGAAAAACTCACTCATAGGATGTGTGGTAGTTGAAGGTTGAATCTATTTCAACCTTAGCACACGAGTTTTAGTTAGTCACCACGAATCTTAGTGTTTATGTTTGAATGTATTTCGTACGGCGCCCCGAATAAATTCTTCGGCATAGTCACGTCCTTTGTAGAGGAGAGGCAGGATCTGAATTCGTCGCGATGTGCTAAATAGTTCTGCAGGAGGGGAATGAATTCCGTGAATCAGGTTAACGAAGTTCCTGGAAAAATGCTCTCGGCGTAGGTTTTGAGTGCAGCAAAACTTTTTTCTGGGGAAACCGGTAGATCTGCGCGATGATCCTCGCCGCCGATAATGATACGCTCACCCTTAGGTGTCGTGTCGACCCGGAAATAGTGATAGGGATTTTCTGTATCTTGGTACAACGCTGTGGGTATCACCCCTTGTGGCATCAATAATTCCATAGCATAGGATATATGCATTCCTTTTTTAAAGAAAGGTTCTGCAGGTTCTTGAAAGGGGGAATAAGTCGCCGATATGCCGAAAGGTGCATGAACTACATGTCCTGTGTGGGTACTTATTTTAATCTCTTTTTGAAAATCGACCCTAGTTGCTTCGGTGTCCATGTCTTTTTATTGTGGGTGACAATGCCACTATAGAGTTATTCTTGTGAAAAAAATATTAATGGGTAACAATCTGTAGATATCGAATGATAGGTCATATAGTTATTGAGAAAAGGCTCGGCGAAACACCGCTTCAGGCACTTGAAGCTTTTCAGGTTACCGATGCGAAGTTGAGAACCATCCCCATGACGTATGCGGGCCGCCTCGACCCCATGGCCTCAGGTAAACTTCTGATTCTTATTGGTGATGAGTGTAAAAAGAAAGATCAGTACACAAAACTGGATAAGGAGTATGAGTTCGAGGTTATGTTCGGTGTTTCTACGGATACGGGTGATGTGTTGGGTTTGCCAAAGTTAGGTGAGGTAAAAAATCCCAACAAGCGCGAGCTTCAGCGCGCAGCGCAAAAAATGATCGGTATTCAAAAATTTCCGTATCCGCTCTTTTCATCTAAGACAGTTGAAGGAAAAGCACTCTTTCAGCATGCGCACGACGGAACTGTGCCCGCTACATTGCCTGAAACTACTATTCGTATATATCGCCTAGACTGTGTGAGTGTAAGAACGATTTCAGGAGTCAGTCTGTTAAAATCTGTTTTGGAAAAAATCGACACACTCAAGGTAGTTCCCGATCTGCATAAAAAGGGAAGTGATTTCAGAAAAGAAGAGATTATTGTAGGTTGGAGAAAAGTGCGTCTCGGAGAACTGCACTACACAATCGCAACATTTAAAGCAGTCGTTAGTTCGGGAACCTATATTCGCTCCCTCGCTTCCCTTATTGCTTCCGCGCTAGATACTACCGGTCTCGCTTTTTCAATTCACCGTACGGTGATTGGGCGCTACATTTCGCTTTTCTCACGTTTGGGATTCTGGGTTCGGCGGTATCTCTCGTAAGTTGCAGTCGTTAGATTTGTTTAAATCGTTCCCACTTTTCTTTAAAACCTTTCACAACATCGTCGTGAACGCCCTCATGGACCCATTCTTTAATTGGTCGGTCGTGAATGAGGGCATCACGAATTTCTGTGGCCGATATTTTAGCGGTGCTGCCGTCAAAGCGATTTATGATGGCACAGCCCCTGCCGTCATCTTTGAAAAAGCGAATATCCTCGTCGCATCCGCCAAAATAGGTTGTGTTCTGCGGATCAATGCCGCCGAGTTTTATAATATCGTCGAGTGCTGCAAGCCAGTCGCGATCTTCCGGGAAATCGGGAAGTCCGGCAAGTCTAATTTCCGGAAAAATCTTTTTGATAAATGTCCTGCGCTCATCATAGGAAAAGAAGTGGCGAAGTGACAGCGGGGCATTAGAGCTCCCGATAATAAAAAGACAATTTTCCACCCCGAACGTTTCGATCATATGTGAAATAATCGCCGTATGTCCGCGATGGATTGGATTGAATCGTCCGACGTACACAGCTGTTTTATGCATGGCTTTTAGGATAACCTATTTATGCCTGATACAAAAGTTGTTGTCTACTTTTACAATTTTTACAAGGGCGGTACTATAATGCTTGTTATCTGTAAGGTGAGAGTAGGCCGGTCGTCTTAAGTAACGTACCGAGCACATTTAGTTTTTATTAGTTTAATACAACAGTATGTCTACATTTGGTAAGGTAGTTGTTGGGATCATTGTGATTGTGGCAATTGCAGTTGGAGTCTGGTATGCAAAAAAGGATTCCGCGACCGTGGTTCCGAATGAAAGTCCTGCGGTAGAAACCTCAGGTACAGGCGAAACCTCATCAATGATGATCGAGGGTTCGGCTGGCGCATCGATCGATGACGATATGGTCAAGCTCGAGGGCGCAATGAAATCGATTGATAACGATTCATCAAAGGTTGATGATGGATTGAATGATAAACCGGTTCAGCAAACAGAATAACAGTACACGTATGAAAAAAAATACTAACGTAAAAGTTTCAGCAGTTGTGGCAGGCGTTCTTATGTTTCTGGTGAGTACCAGTGCTCTCGCTCAGGGAACATTGAATGGCGCTGTAAATGCTGATCTTAAAGTTAATGCTGCGGGCGCAGGGCTCAAAGCGAACGCCGCCGTTGATGTAAGCGTTCGTCTTGAGAAAGGCAAAGAGCGGGCAGGCGAAGAAATTGATCGCCGCATTCAGGCGTTAACTGATTTAAAAGTACACATTGACGGCTCAAAACATGTTTCAGAAACGGTAAAAGTAAGTATCGCTGCAACTGTTTCAAGTGAGATTCTAAGTCTCACCGCTCTCAAAACTAAAATTGAAGCTGATACGGATATCGAGGTATTGAAGACCGATATTAAATCAATTACTCAGTCATACCGGATTTTTGCTCTCGTGATTCCGCAGGGTCAGATTTTGGCGACCGTTGATCGAATTAGCGCAACCGCTGATTTCATGGTAATGCTCGGAACAAAATTACAGGCAAAAATAGATGAGGCAGAGACGGCTGGAATTGACGTGACGGCATGGGAGAGCGCACTTCTCGACTTTAACGCAAAGCTTGTTCAGGCAAAAGCAGATGCCGCCGCTGCGGTTACCCTCAGCGCCGGACTTACTCCGGACATGGGTGATCAGGCTAAAATGCAATCAAACAAAAAAGCATTAATGGATGCGCGTGCAAAGATTAAGGCAAGCACCGATGCCCTGAAAGCAGCACGAAAGGATGCGGAGACGATTGTGAAGGCTTTCAAGTCAGCAAAGATTGAGACAAATGCCTCAGCTGAGGCTTCCGGAAGCGTTTCCCAATAAGTGAGTTCCGACTTTTCCCTCAACAAAAACTACTCCGCAGATCGTGGAGTAGTTTTTGTTTTAGTGATGGATTTTTTTGATCCGGCGGGTGTCTTTGCTCAGAAAGCGTGCGTAGGGTGTTTTAAAAAAATAGGCGTAGAGATCAGAGTCGTCAAAATGTAAATCAATGCCATGTTTGGCGCAGTACTCACCTTTGGTTTTGTCCCACACGTAGGCATCGAGGTGCGGATTACCATTCTTGTCCCAGCGAATCGGGGTTCCGAGAGAGTTGTGGTGGTCGCTGATTGAGAAGAAGTGGGTGTAGGCGACGCCGAGTTTCTTAAGTTGAGCTTTTTCATTTTTCTTTAAACCACCCGAAATGATATGCACCTCGTGCCCTTGTTTAACGAGAAGCTGGGTAAGTGTTGCAAAAAAACGGGGTCGGGCATCAACAACGCCGTGGAGATCGAGCCCGATTTTAATGACGTTTGGGGTGGGTTTTCCCTGAGATATTTTCTTCTTCATGGTACAAACATAAATTAGCACGAATGCGCTAAATTTCAATATGTGGGCATAAAAAACCGCCTTACCATTGTTAGGTAAGGCGGTCGAGGAAGTGCTACTTCACTGTAACTGATTTGGCCAGGTTTCGTGGCATGTCAGGGTCGTTTCCCCGATGAACCGCGAGGTAGTACGCCAGGAGCTGAAGGGGAACTAAGGATGCGATCGGAGAGAGGTTGAGGACGTCGGGGATGGGGATCCAGTCATCAAAGACACTCTCCGGTGTTGGCGAAACGCCAATGATGCGACCGCCGCGCGCTTTGAGCTCGTGGCAGTTGTTCACCGTGTCTTTCCTGTGCTCGTCATTTCTCATGAACGCGACACAGGGAACGCCTGGAGTAATGAGAGCAATCGGGCCGTGTTTTAACTCTCCTCCGGGAAGTCCCAACGCGGGAACGTAGGCTACCTCTTGAACTTTGAGTGCTCCTTCAAGAGCTATGGGTGAGAGTTCGCCGCGGCCGATGAGGAACATGTCGTTTTGGCGCTGAATTTTTTGCGCCACGGTTTCAATCTCACGCCGATACCTTAGGGTAAACAACATCTCCAGTTGTTGAAGTTCGGCCTCAAGCTCTGCTCGTACATGAGTGATGTCTTTCCCGGCGCCAAGTTCAGCGAGGAATTTCAGGATGAGTATTTGAGCTGTGGCTGCCTTGGTGGAAGCAACAGCGCACTCTCGTCCTACGTTGAGAAACAGAGCTGCGTCCGATAGCCGATGCATCGTTGAGTTTCGTGCGTTGAGGATTGAAACAATGCGTGCCCCTTTTTCGCGCGCCCTGCGAAGCGCCTCAAGGGTATCAGCCGTTTCTCCGCTTTGTGAGATGCAAAGGACAAGTGATGACTCTCCCACAAACGGTGCTCGTCGCCCAAACTCCGATGCAATCGTGCATTCGGCATTTTTTCCCGATTGTGCGAAGAAGTATTCGCCAACCATTGAGACACGTGCCGCTGTTCCGCAGCCGGTGAGAACGACGTTTTTCGATTCGCGAATGAGAGAGACAACTTGTTGAATGCTGTCACCCTCTTGCGTGAGTGCCTCGCCGAGACGTGTTTTTTGTTCCGTGATTTCCTTGAGCATGAAGTGTGGCCACAACCCTTTTGTCTCATGGGTTTGCAGATTTTCACGTTTACTCACCTTCTTTCTCAAAGGAGTTCCTTCGGTAAAGCGCACGAACAAAGGTTCACCCTCTACCCCAAAGCAGACAGCCTCACCATCTTCAAGGAATACTTCCTCGGTTACATCAGACGGAAATGCGCCTGTGTCCGATGAGAGATGCCGCCCACTCAGTCCTTCTCCAAAAAGAAGTGGTGAGCCAAACCGGACTCCAACAATGTGTGAATCTTGTTCGCGGATTACTGCAAAGGCAAAACTGCCTTTGAGTTTCTGTGCCGCCGAGAAGACTGCAACATTGAAGGGAAGACCTTCACGAAGGTACGCGTCGATGAGATGAACGATCACTTCAGTATCGGTTTCCGAAATAAATGTTTCGGGAGGAAGATGACGAGCAAGCTCCGTGCGCAATTCGTCATGGTTTTCGATGATTCCGTTGTGGACGAGAGCAACGGTTCGTCCTTTGTTCAGGTGAGGGTGAGCGTTCGTTTCCGTAACCCCTCCATGTGTCGCCCAGCGCGTGTGCCCGATCGAGAGATCAACGTTCATGCCCACGAACTCGTCGTCGGCCGCTTCGGAAATTTTTCCGACGCGCTTGATTAACTTGATCGGTCCGCCGTTTACTCCGGCAATGCCGAAGCTGTCGTAGCCGCGATACTCAAGTCGTCGCAGCCCATTGAGTGTCATCAGGGCAGATTGTTGGTTCTTGCCCGTGTATCCATAAATGCCGCACATACGTTTCCTTTCGTTTGGTGTAGTTGTTCAGTTTAGTTTTTAAAAGAGCTTCAGGTAGGGCCTGGATCAGTCCAAGCCCATCTGTGTGAACAATATACTAACCATTATAGAGAAAAAATGAAGGGGTCGTGACTTGTAGGAGACTTAGCTAATGAGCAAAAAAGAAAAACCCCGTCTACCACTTGGCAGACGGGGCGTGTTGGTTTCCCAACTAGGGGAGCTGACGAACGAACGCGCTACCGCCATTGCGGGAGAGCCGAACGTTGTTTCCCGAAACGTGGGTGACGCGGGCCGTCATAACGACACCACTGCGCGTCACAAAATGTGCTTTCACCGGGTGGCCAGCGCGATCGCGGATCAGACGATGGAGCTTCGTACTGAAGCGGTGCTGGCTCGGGGTCTGCGGAGGCGGAAGTACGGGGACCGTTTCGGGCGCCACCGTTTCAACCTCGTTGATCGGCACGATCACGGAAGCGCCCATCACGATTGACACCGGCAGTTCTTGCGAGAGTGTGTCGTGGCGAGTGGTAGGGGTGGGGTGAGTGCGCGTGCTGGGGCGCCAGACGAAGAAGGACAGGAG
>CAYGLL010000019.1:0-25083 GCA_964350935.1 uncultured Candidatus Saccharibacteria bacterium
AAAGAAGAGCGTTATAATTTAGACAAAACCTCTCATAAAAAAAGAGCCTTGCGGCTCTTTTTTTATGAGAGACAATTACTCAACTATTAGTTACAAACAGCTGCTCCTGACGCTGCAGTTATGTTCGTACCACTACCAGTTGGAGCTTCCCAACCATCAGTTCCGTCACCGTTTACAAGTCCTCCTATGAAATTAGCTCCGCAGACAACGTTTGCACCTGAAGTTGGACTAAGAGTGAGAGTCCAAGCAGTACCAGCAAAACTAGGATTAGCATAGGTCCAACCCGTAAGAGCTGGCCAAGCTGTGTTGGCTGGGTTCAAAGGAGACGCACCTGACTGACAGATAAGTGTCGTTCCAGGAGTAGCCGGGTTCTGAGTACGGAGCGTTCCGTTATCATAGCAACCACTGATAACCGTTGCTACAGCCTCGATAGCGGTCTGAACTTGAGCGTTCGTCAAGTTACCACCACTGGTTGAGCCTGAGCTACCACCACCCGAAAGACAGCCGGCTCCTGTACAACCACAACCTGTTACTGAACAGCTTATTGTTGCCGCATCGTTAGTATTTAATGCACCCCACGTAACAACACCAGTTCCTGCAGCTGCGTTGTTTGCAGGGTTCACGTACGTCCAACCTGTAGGAAGTGAAGGCCATGTGCTTGAGTTACCAGTACAGATATTTCCACCGCCAGTCGTAGCTGAACTTGGGTTGTTAAGGACTGTGACTGAATCTTCACAAATAGTAACTGCGGGCAACGTACCGGTTAAGGTGCTGGTACCTGCAGCAACGCGAGCGCGGCCACGGGCGCTACCTAACGATACCAAGACGACTGACGAGAGAATACCTATGATCGCGATGACCACGAGGAGCTCGATAAGTGTAAAACCTCGATTAGATTTCATATTTCTAAAATTATATTAATTAATACCTTTAATTATGGAAGACAAACTTTTCGGCCCGAACGACCACGTAAACCGCAGAGCCTGTCTTTTTAAACTTTTCGACCAAACCACACTCTCCCGTGTTAACAGGAAAGCATTATTTGACTACCTAGAAATTATACACCCTTAGAAAACGAAGAGTACAGGCCGTGTGGATAAGTTGGCGCTCCGGAATAAACCTCCTGAAAAGCGGAATTTCCTTGCTAGGAAATTCCTATGCTCCGACCGGCCGTCGTCGCAACAATTCAGGATGTTTATTCCTCCGCTCGGGAGGACATACAAGAGAATACACCGCCTCTTTCTCCACTCAAAAAGCCGTGCCCATGCTGAGGAAGTGATACAATAGAAAAATCTAAATAACACCGAGTAACTAACACTTTTTCTAAAGGACACCATGAATGTTTTTGTAACCAGTCTCAAGGACAAACTTAAGGAGCTTTTCACACTCGACCTCCGTTCTTTGGCCCTAATGCGCATCGGAACAGGCGTTGTTGTTGTTATTGATCTTATTGATCGCTTAAAGGACATCAACGTTTTCTACAACGCATCTGGTGTCACACCGTATAGCGCCCCAACAGGAGGAATTTTCTTTCATGTTTTTAATCTCCTGTGGAAAAACCAAGCCCTCGAAATTCTTGTATTCTTTATTGCATTTCTCCTTGCCATAAGTCTTATTCTGGGTTTTAAAAGCAAACTTTCAACAATTCTCCTCCTCCTCATAGAAATCCTACTAGTCAACCAAAACAACTACGTATTCTTTGGCGTAGATACCTTTATTCAGACAACTCTATTCTGGGGTATTTTCCTCCCCTGGGACCGATGGTTTTCAGTTAAACGTACTGACAAGACTATCCCGACAAAAGTGATCACGAGCGCGGGTATCGCCTACTTATTCCAATTAGCACTCATCTATTTTGTCGCATCACTCTTGAAAAGCGGCTATGTCTGGACAGATGGTACCGCGGTCGCGTACACACTCATGAGTTGGTTTGGTGATCCTGCAGTTGCTCCCCTTCTCCTTAACTATCCCGCCCTCACCACCATGCTTACCTACTCGACCTTAGTAATTCAACACGCCTTTCCGATTCTACTTTTCTTTCCCTTAAAAAATTGGGTTTTCAGAACCCTTGCGATTCTTTCAGTTATCGGAATGCAGATCGGTATAAACGTATCAATGGTTCTCGGAGTATTTGGAACTATTGCGACCGTAATGCTTATTGGTGCGCTACCAACTGAACTGGTTGATCTCATTCTCCGGCGTAAGAAACCTGCGCATCAAAATGTGACTGTTTCAGTCTCACCACCCACCCTCCTTATTTTTCTTCTCATTCTCGCCTTTGTACTCCTCATCAATGTCCAGACCTTAACACCACTCAAAGGAAAAGTTCTCCTGCCCGATATTGTTTTTTTCTTTACATCCAAAACAGCCGCAATCAATCAAAACCTGGGTTTTTTCTCTCCTAATCCGGCGACAAGACAATACTCCGTTGCCGCCCCCCTTCTTCTTGATGGAGGAAATACCGTTGATGCAATGACAGATACATCCTACGACGCGGAACGCTTTGACCCACAAGATATTGGCCGAAAATTTTCAAACCGATGGATAAAGTATTTTGATATCATTGCCGGCCTGAAAGTTGAACTGTACTGGAAACCGTTTGCGCTCTACCTTTGCAATGAGTGGAACAAAAATAATGACCAACAAGCGGCAACCGCACAGGTGATTCTTGCGGAACGCCTGATAAGCCTCGACCCGTCATTCACCTTCAAGACTCAAAAAACAAGTTTCGGACCGTACGAGTGTAAAAATTAAAGAAAACCCCCTTCCGCAATGCTGCGGAAGGGGGTTTTCTTTGTGCTCCTACTGAATACTTGAGGCGATATTGTAAATGGGAACGATAACGGCGGTGAGAAGAATACCGACGCCGACTGCGAGAAAGATGATCATCGCAGGCTCAATCAAACCGACCAGCATATCAACCGCGTTCACAACTTCGCGCGAGTAGAACTTCGCGAGCGTTTTTAAAATGTTACCGAGCTCACCTGTTTCTTCACCAACCCGAATCATTTGAACCATAATTCCGGGGATTTCCTTGTGCTCAGCAAACGCCTCCGACATGAGTTTTCCGCCCTTAACTGAATTGAGTGCGTCTTTCAAAATGTTTTCGTACACAGCATTGTCGACAACATTCGCAGTAATTTCAAGCGCGCGAACCATAGGAATCGCGCTTGTTAACATGGTGTTCATATTTTCTGAAATGCGTGAAAGATAGAGCTTGGTGAACAATGTTCCAACGTAGGGAGTCTGGATCTTTGCCTGGGCCATTACAAGACGACCTGGCGGCGTCCGCGAAAACCAGATAAGAAACCCCAGGCCAACAACAGCTATACCGAAGAGAATAACGCCGTAGTTAACAAAGAAGTCACTCGCCCCGATGACAATCTTCGTATAAAACGGCACCTCCTGATTTGATTCTTTGATGATTTGGCCTAACTGCGGAATGACCTGTGTCATGAGAAGTATGATAACGGCGATAAACACAATAGAGATAAAGGCTGGATAGATAAGGGCATTACGTGCCTTTGAGTTTACTTCGTACGTACGATCGAGGTAGTCGGCTAAAAAGTTAAATGACTCTTCAATCTTTCCTGACTCTTCACCTGATTTGACGATGTTTACATAAAAATCCGTAAACACGCGCGGATGCTTCGAGAGAGCTTTTGAAATGGTACTTCCCGCCTGCAGATCATCTGCAACTTCTAGAAGGTGCTTACGAAGTGAGGCACTCTCTGACTCATTGCCCAACATTCTGAAAATCTTCAGTGCTGAAACCTGAGAGGTGAAGAGTGTAGAAAGCTGGCGCGAGAGAATGACGAGATCTTTGTTTGAAACATGATCGAAAATAGCAAGATCGCGGGAAAAAAGATTCCTCTGAGCGGGCTTGATCGAGGAAATCGTAAGACCGCGCTTCTGAAGCGAGCCGATCGCAACATCAAGAGAGATCGCGTCAATGGTTCCGACGGTTGGGATTCCACGCTGATCTACAACTTTGTAATTAAATAACATGATTGATTTTTACTCCGCGAAGCGATGATAAAAATCATCACCCAGCACTTATTATGTTAGCGAATTCTTGATGCGTTTTTTGAGATGCGTTCGGGATTGCCCATAATCTTTCAACTTTTGCTCACGATGCCGAGCGTCTCGCTCAGATCGATATGCCTCATAGTATACCAAGATCCATGAATTACCGTGCTCCTTAGATCTTCTTTTCAAATCCTCAGTATATCCATAGTATATCTCATCGTGTTCAATATTTTTTAAACAATACACATAGAACATAATAAGTGCTGGGTTGTGAGAACTATAGTCGCCTGAATACACGCTCCTTATTTCTCTACAACATCCTCCCTAGTGTATCGGGGTTGTTCGAGTAGAGCATCGCATTTTCAACAGTTATTTCCCCCTGTCGAATCAGATCAACGAGGCAACGATTCATACTGATCATTCCTGATTCGGAACTGGTCTCGATGATCGAATCGATCTCGTGTAAGCGCTTTTCACGAATGAGATTCGCGACCGATGAACGGTTAATCAATAGTTCGTAGGCTGGAACGAGCCCCCCGGCAATGCGCGGAATCAAGCGCTGCGAAAGAATACCGGTCAAACTTGAGGCGAGCTGGACACGGATCTGATCCTGCTGGCTTGATGGAAACGAATCGATAACACGGTCAATTGTTTGTGATGCGGTGTTGGTGTGCAGCGTTGAAAAGACCAAATGACCCGTCTCGGCAGCAGTAACAGCTGCCCCGATTGTCTCGGCATCGCGCATCTCACCGATCATGATCACATCAACATCCTGGCGAAAAATGTTGGTCAAACCCGAATGAAAATCCTTGGTATCAATCTTTACTTCGCGCTGATCGATAATGGACTTCTTATCTTCAAAAATATACTCGATCGGATCTTCAATCGTAATAATATGTTCAGTTCGTGTCTCATTGATAAGTTCGATCATGGCGGCCAGGGTGGTCGATTTTCCCTGTCCCACCGCCCCTACCACCATAAAAAACCCTTGTTTTTTCTCAGTGAACGTTTCAAGAATAGGTGGCAAATTCAAATCCTTCAACGTCTTTATTTTACGAGGAATGAGGCGCAGCGCAGCGCTAATCGATCCGCGCTGATAGAAACAATTCCCGCGGAAACGGGCGTCATTGTTGTAATTGAATGAAAAGTCGATCTCTTTAGTTTCCAAAAAAATCTTTTTATTTTGAGGAGTGAGGAGAGCTCCGGTGATACCCTCGAGATCCTCTTTGGTTAAAGGTTTGTGGCGCAGGAGCGGAATAAGAAAACCAGAAACGCGGATTACCGGCTGCTTCCCTTCTGCCAGGTGAAGATCGGATCCGCCTTCTTTAATAACAGCGTCTAAAAAATCATTGACTTGTTTTTGGTAATCGGTTGCCATTATTTTTTGTGCCTGTCGTAAATTTCACCCACCTGCTTAACAACCTCGGAAGGAATGGTTGATGCTTTAACGATATAACCGGCAACACCAAGCTCCTTAGCCTTACTGATATCGGTTGACTGGCCCTGATTTGAAAGCACGATTACCATTGCTTCCGGTGCAAGATTCTCCTTTCTGATCTGGCGCAGGAGCTCGATCCCGTCCATCACCGGCATGACAATATCAAGCATCATAAGATCGGGGGCATAACCCTCACGGAGTTTTGAAAGAGCTTCGGTCGATCCGGTCGCCGTCAGAACCTCGAATCCATTCTTAGTGAACTTCAACGAGTACATGTTGATCAGAAATTGATCATCATCAACAATAAAGATTTTGGTTGGTGTACTTGCCATACGTAGTTAATAAAATTATATCATGCAGTCTCTACAAACGATTAACTTCCTCAAAAGGAACCTCGCGGCGCAACGCTTTTATCATCGCATCTTCCTTCATGGTCATCATTCCCTGCGCTCGTACCACTTTCCACACCTCAGGTTCCGTCGGGTTGGTGAGAATAACTTTCTCAAGTTCCTTGCTCATCTTAAAGGCCTCAACAACAGCGCTTCTGCCGCGCGTGCCATTGGGGCATTCTGCCGAAGGTGACGCTTCGTACACTTCTTTAAATTCGGGTAAATCTTTTTTAAACTCTGCGGGAAGCGTATTAAATTCACGATCAAACATAACACGGATACTGTCCTGAACCGGCAGTGGTTTCCCGGCACCGGGACAAAGTGCCTTTACCAGACGTTGTGCCATCGCAAGCACCAACGTTGGAGCAATGAGGTACGGATCGACGCCCATGTTTACCAGGCGCGGAATAACCCCGATGGCGCTGTTGGTGTGAATCGTTGAAAGCACCAAGTGACCGGTTAAGGCCGCCTGGATCGCAAGCTGTGCGGTTTCCTTATCACGAATCTCACCCACCATGATGATGTCGGGATCCTGACGCAAGGTGGAACGAAGACCGTTTGCAAAGGTATAACCGATCTCGGGACGAACCTGCGACTGATTGATACCCGAAACGTTATACTCGACCGGATCTTCAAGCGAAAGAACATTTTCATGATCTTTATCGACTTCTGACATCATCGAGTACAAGGTCGTTGATTTTCCTGAACCCGTGGGGCCCGAAATGAGGATTAACCCATACGGGCGATCAATCGCTTCGCGAATCAACGCAAGGTTGCGGGGTGTGAGACCCATATTGTCGAGACCGATAACTCCCTTTTGAGAATCCAAAATACGCATAACGACTTTTTCGCCGAAGTACGACGGAAAGGTCGAGACACGGAAGTCGATCTTGCGTCCTTCGATGGTCGCTGAAAAACGTCCGTCCTGAGGTTTTCGCTTTTCATCGAGACGCATATTGCAAAGAATCTTAATACGCGCGACCACCGCTGAGTGAACCTTAACCGGCAACACCAAACTGGTGTTAAGGACTCCATCGACACGAAACCTGACTCTGATCTTGTCCCCCATGTGCTCGATGTGAATATCGGACGCAACTCCTTCAACAGCATAGTGAAGAATCGTAGCAACTATTTTCGTTACTGGTGCGTCCTCAATAATGCGTGCCTCATCCTGAGGCTTTTCATCAGCCTCATCCTCAAGAGCACTCTTGAGCTCAACATCCTGCTCGCCCGTCGCGAGCTCGGAGAGCGCTTCGGTTACAGCGCCCGAGAGGCCTTTATACGAATCGAGTACCGCTTCAAAATCCTGATTAGTGATAAGAAAAACACGAAATGGAATACCGGCCTTTGACGAAATAAACGCCATCGCATCACGCGCTTCCATACTGTCGGGCTCAATCATACCGATATCTAACACCTGGTCTTTAAGTTCAATAGGAACAAATTTGTAGTAACGTGCGGACTCCTCGGGAACATATTTGAGTATCTCAAAGGGAACCTTGTGATCACCCAAAAAACGCGTGGGAACTTTGTAGTACTCCCCTTTGACTCTTAAAATATCCTCTGCTGAAACGCCGCGTCGGAGGAGTGCTTTCTCGAAACCCTCCCCGTTCGGGCCCGCTTCTTTTTTTATAGCAGAGATATCTTCACTTCGAACAAACTTTTTTTGTATAAAGACATCAAGTATTCCCATAACTATTCATTAGGAGCTTTCTTCTTGGGGGTCTGAATTCCTCCCAGATTACCGAGCCCACGGTCTTCAAGTCCGATCGGCGCATACGGATTGGGACGCTGCTTGTCCTCAGCCTGAACACTGGTTGAGAAATCCTCGAGCGTATCATACGCCGGAATCTTGAACACACTGTCATCGATTTTTAGGGATCGTAAGTCATTGAGAGCCTGAAATATTTCACCCCCCTGAGCACTCGTACCAGAGAGATCGGTCGAAAGAAGATCACTCCCCGGATTCCCCTTAAAAAAGTAGAGACCGAAAAAAGCGATGACCCCGAAGAGTGCCAGGACAACAATGAGTATTTTGATGATGCGAACTTTTTCCATAATTATTATTCGAAACTATAAACGGTTCCGCTCATTGAAAAATCATAGATATTGGTGTCGGACGTGTGGAAACTTATCGAGTTGATATCCATCACCTCAAGATTGCGTTCGAGTGCGCGCAGGAGTGAGAGAAACGCCTCGTATGAAGTTGAAACACTGAAACTGAAGGTTGTTGATTTAAAACCGCCCTGGCGCGCAGCGAGATTCGCTTTCGCGGACGTCTCTGAAGAGGACTTGGTGTCACTTCCAATCATCAGATTTTTGAGAAATACATTCTGAGTACGTGCCAAATTATTAACATCGAGAATAAATTTAATGGTATCAACGCGGCGCGGCAATATCTTCTTAAGCCGGTCTTCGTCAACACCCCCATTGCGATTGATGATTTTCTTGTCTTCTTCGGCAAGAATTGTCTTCTGTTTCTTAACGTCATTTGATGCCTGGAGAGCACTATCGTACTGAACAATTTGCTCCTTCAGAGCTTGAACCTCTTTGTACTGCGGATCAATGAACATGAAAAATCCCGCGACGGAAGCTGCAAGAAGTAGTATAGGAAAGATTAATCTCATGGTAATTAGTGATTCATAGCGCTAACGAATGCCCCCACTACCCTCTTGAATTCCACCACTCGTATCGGGAAGGTCAGACTCAGATTCCGGGACAACATCAATATGTTTATTGTAGTTTAAAAGATCCGGGCGCAAACTTGAAGTGAAATTAAAACTAACATTACCGGTGTCGACCAGATTGAATCCAGAAAACGACGGGGACGTGAACTCGCCAAGGTCAGTAAATACTTGGGACTGGTACGCGACCGAATTAAACGTCCGGGCTTCTCCTGAAAGCGTAATTGAAGCCTTATTATCTTTGTTGGTATAGCTAAAAGAAGTAAAACGGACATTCTTAAGAGTATTACTCTCAATGAGATGGAAGAGTGGGGTTGCTGTCAGGTGCTTATTCAAAATAATTTTGACTGCTTCAAGTTGGCGAACACGGTTTTTAAGAGTCTGGATATCCTCAAGACCGAAGGATTTTTTAACACTAATAAGCTCCGCGTCTTTTTCTTCACTTTGCTTCTGGAGAGTTGTTTTATAGAAGAAAACTCCACCTGCTGCGGCACCAGTTATGATAAAAATCAGTATCGTGACAATAAGAAAAATATTAACGTCACCGGAGGGACGAAGTGATCCCGTATCAACGGGTTTTTTTGGGATAAATGAACTTTGAAAACGACTATCCACGTGGGTATTACATTAACCAATACCTGGCCTAGGGGAAATAGCCTTTCTTTGTAGGGCCGTACTCAAAAGTATAACACTAGCGCACGATGCGGTTATCCACCTTTCCCCATTTTTTAGCCCTCTTGAATCTTTCGCAGGGCAACACCGAGTGCAACTGCAAACTCAGGACCGGCTGAACGCAAAACGTTTCCCAAAAAAGCGGGTGCCTCAACTTTTGAGTAGGGGTCGGCGACAATTAACGGTGTTTCGAGGGTCTTTTTAGCAAGTTCATTAAAGCCCTTAAGGTTGACTCCCCCGCCCGTTAAAATGATCTTCTCAATACTGCGGCGGGTTTGTTTTTGATAGGACGATACCGCCTGAGCAGTCTCCGAAAAAATGTACTCCATCGTGAGTGCAACAATTTCTGCAACATTTTTCTGCTGAGGATCGTTTGAGTAGCCGACGTTGCGCTTCAACATTTCAGCATCAACAACCGGGATACCGAGGGACTGCGACAGAGCAAGTGTAATGTCCTGTGAACCGCGATTAATAGTGTGCGATTTACGTAAAATTCCCTTATCGATGATATAGAGCTTGGTCGATGCGGCACCGAGATCAAAAATGGCGACGGTGTTTGCGGCATGATCTAAGGTTGCGCGGATCGTTGAAAAAATCTCGATCTCGAGGAAGCTTGAGTTGACGCCCGCTGCACGCGTCAAATTCTCATACTTCGTGATCGCCTCATTATGTATAACCGCAAGCATAATCTCGGTGTTTTCCACCTTTTTAACCAATGACACTTCCGCTTTCGGGCGCGACTCAGACGTTTGCGAGACCTCTTCTTTCGGAATTTCCCACCAATCTAAGGTTACTTCCGAGATAGGAACAGGAACGTACTTTCGCGCTTCAATCGGAACCATCTGAGCAAGATCGCGATCGCCCAAACCTGGCATTTGGATAACTGAAACTAAACTTGATACGATAGGAATAGAAATACCGCACTCCATCGTGGTGGTTTTAGACTCGCGCAACACATCAATCAGAGCTTCCGCTAGTTTTTCAAAAGGAAGATTCGTGGCACGGCCAATCTCAGTCCCGGCGTAGGAACCCAGTGAAATTTCACCGTAAGTTTCGAGTATGGCACCATCTCCTTTTTTACCGAGTTGAACGACTTTTATGGAAGAGGCTCCCACATCAATACCTAAAACACTGTTGCTCTTTGGTTTTAACTTACTCAGAAATGAACTGAAAAGGCTCATAGGATTTAAAAATGTAATCACAGTATAGCATCTTCATGGGAAAAACGGCCAGAATCCTCGTAGGAAAGGTTAGAAACGCTGTTGAAACAGTGCTTGATTTTTTCTTTCCGCGAGAGGTCTTGGTGGAGACGCTCGAGCGAATGAATCCCGGTGAATTGAGAAAGAACGCCCCGCCGGCAGAAGTATTTGATCCTTCCATCACCTCGCTTTTCCGCTATCGCAACCGATTCGTTGAACGAGCGCTGTGGGAGGTAAAATACAAGAAAAATCGCCGCGTGGCTCTGCTCCTTGCTAAGCTTCTTCACGAGGAACTCCTTGAAAAATTGGCTGAGGTGGAAACGATGGAACATTTTATAGAACCCCTGCTCGTCCCCGTTCCCGCCTCCAAACACCGACTCTCGGAGCACGGCTACAATCAATGCTTACTTCTCGCGACGCTCGTCGAGGAAATCGACCAGCGAAAAAATCTGAAACTAGTCGATGCTCTCGAAAAAACTCGCGAAACACAAACGCAGACGAGCATGAAACACAAACGCGAGCGCGCGGAAAATATTAAAAATTCTTTTGGCGTTAAAAATGCAGCGGAGATTCGCGGTCGAAACGTGATTCTTCTTGACGACATCACCACCACCGGCTCAACACTCTTTGAAGCGACGCGGGCACTTAAAGCCGCCGGAGCAAAAAATGTAATTGCATTCACCGTCGCACATTAA
The DNA here is from genome assembly GCA_964350935.1 of uncultured Candidatus Saccharibacteria bacterium. Classification (GTDB taxonomy): domain Bacteria; phylum Patescibacteriota; class Minisyncoccia; order Phycocordibacterales; family CAYGLL01; genus CAYGLL01. Next base: position 11,107 of record CAYGLL010000019.1, read on the forward strand.
AAAGACCGCTAAACTTTAGCGGTCGCTTGACTGAGTTCTTTCCTTGAATTGAGAAGAAAATCGGCCCACGGAGTCTTAAGAGGATCGGCGGCGTAGTCGATCAAACGCAAGCCACTCCTTGTTTTACGCCAATTAGACGTGGAACGCTCGTGCGGATCTGCCTTAAAAAAGAGGCTTTGCAAATCTTCAGAAAGACCTCTCACCATCGTCTCGAGTTCAGTTTTCGTCGGCCGCTCTTCGCCTTGATAGCGTTGGAAGTTGCAGATACCAAGACTAAAGACCGGAACCAGATATTCGGTCATGCCCCAGCCATTGCGATAAACCACCGCCTCTGAAAGATTTGCGAGCACACCACTCAAGAGTGCCTCGTAAATATCTTCACCTCTTCCTGCAAGAAACCTGAAAAAAGTTTCTCGAGTTCGAAAAGCATGTGTATGCCGATCAAAACGCGGGTTCGGGATTTTGATGACCAAAAACTTGAAGAAAATAATCGCGATGCGGGTATTACCCTTGCGAAGCCTAATCATAACTGTCCTTTCGTTTGAATTGAAAAGTACTGTTTCTGCCACCTTAGCCTAGAGAGGCACGTGTGTAAAGAAAAGCCCCGCGTCGCACAGCGACGCGGGGCTTTTGAAACCAACGTTTTCAAGTCATATTCATCATCGGTCTGTATCCTCAACCATGTCGACACTAGTAAGGATTAAACAACCCGCCCATGAAAAATCAAACCTTGCACGATCTGTTTCTGACCAAGTTACACGTTCTCTTAGATGTTGAGGAAGAAATTATTAAAGCTCTTCCCAAAATGGCAAAACAGGCCACAACTAAAGAGCTCACCGACGGTTTCGAGGAGCATCTCAACGAAACCAAAACGCACGCTGAACGCCTCAAACAGGCCCTGGAAATACTCGGTGAAAAACCTAAAAAAGTGAAGAGCGAAGCAATCCGCGGCCTGGTTAAAGATGCCGAATGGATAATGAAAAATGTAGAGCGAGGTGACGCACTCGATGCAAATCTCATTGCAGGAGCGCAGTATGTCGAACACTACGAAATGGCCGGGTACGGTACGGCGGTTGCCTGGGCCAAAACAATGGGACACAACGAGGTAATGGAGCTTCTCAAAGAAACACTCGAGGAAGAAAAGAGCATGGACAAAAAGTTAACCGAACTTGCAACCTCAACCATTAATGACAACGCAAATGAAGCAGGAATAGCCTAAGTGAGCTCCTGTCCGTGCGGCGTAGAGGCGCTCCAAAGACCTTCAAACCATGCCTGCATCGTGTCGTGATATTCCTTCGAGGTAATCAACACGCAGTAGCTATTTTTAATTGAGGAAACAAAAAGGGTTTTGTCGTCGTAGAGAAAAACCGTTGTTTTAAAGGCTCCCTGCATAATGTCGGGCACAATCCGCACGTCGGAGTGGCCCTCGTAATACTCTTCGAAGGTCTTTTTATCAATCGATGCGTTCCAAAGATTGCGCGTCGTAATACCGCGCTTAATCCTCTCCTCAACATACGATTGAACGAACTCGCGCCCAACCTGCCAGAAAAAATTATTATCCGGAACCACTGAATTTATTTTCTTTCCTTTGCAGTAGAGCATGTCGCGGATCACATTTTTGACCGCCTCAACTCCTTCAAAAAATGCAACGGTTGGTTTGCGATCCTCCGACGATCCAACCAAATCAAACGTTGGCACCAATTCACTCATTTCTTTTTTTAACTTTTCAGCCTCACGTACCTTCTCTTCAGCAATCGTTAACAGTCGCTTCGAAGATTCAAGTGAAAAACGCTTATCGCCTTCCATGCCGGTTTTACTGATCAAACCGCGTTTTTCAAGGCAACCAAGTGCGTAATAAACCGTCGGACGTTTGAGGCCCGTAACCTTTACCAGGTCACGCGCAACCCGTGCACCCGAAACCATGGCAAGATAAATAGTCACTTCAGAGTCGCTTAGACCGAGACTAAGAAGTTGTTTTCGTGGCTCATTCATTGAATATATTTACAATTTGTATAATCATTATTATACATAATTGACACTTTGTGTCAACGCGATAGTCTGTGAGAAGAACGGAACATTGAAAACCGAAAGGAAATTGATCATGAAACCTATTGCACTCACCGGAAACATCGGCTGCGGTAAAAGTACTGTCGCTTCCCTACTCGCGAAACTTCCCCGTGTCGTTGTCTTTGACTGCGACACCATTGCCAAAGAAATTATTTTTTCAAGAAAATACAATAAAGAAATCGCTGAAATTTTCGGATACGGAATACTGACAACACATATTTCGGAATACGCGATCTCTGATCAGATTGATATCAAGATGATGGCAATGCGGATGTTTGAAGATCCGGAAAAGAAACGCCGGCTCGAAAGTCTCATTCATCCGTTGGTATGGGAGGTTATTGCAGAGAAAATTAAAAATCTACCCGAACACACCATTTCCATCGTCGAGTCAGCAATCATATTCGAGATTGGCTGGGAAAACCGATTCGAGTGTGTCATTGCCGCCATCTGCGATGAAAATGTTGCTCGTAAGCGTCTCCGCAAAAAACGATGGATGAGTAATAGTGAGATCGATTCGCGTCTCCGCTCTCAGCTTCCACCACATGAAAAAGCTCGCCGTGCACAGTTTGTGATCGACACAAACTGCACACTCGATGAGCTTGAGGTCCAAATCCTGAAACTCTACGAAACCCTCACCAAGAAAGGAAATGACGTATGAAACGTATTGCAGTCTACGCCGGAACATTTGATCCACCGACCCTGGGCCACACCTACATGATCGAAGAAGCCGCTCGCCTCTTTGACGAAGTGATCGTCGCAATCGGCGTAAACCCCGACAAGAAAACTATGTTTAGCGTCAACGAACGACTGTTGATGCTTCGGGAAGTAACGCACCAATTCCCGAACGTGAAAATTTCTTCGTTCGGGAATGAATACCTGATCCACTACGCGGTCTCCGTCGGCGCGAACTTCATCATTCGCGGTATCCGCAACACTGCTGATTTCGAGTATGAGCGAGCGATGCGCAACATCAACAGTGACCTCGGACCCGAAATTACGAGCGTGTTTCTCATGCCACCGCGTGAAATTGCTGAGATAAGCTCGAGTGTTGTAAAAGGACTTATCGGACCATCAGGCTGGGAGAAAGTGGTTGAACGCTACGTGCCCCCGTCTGTTTTCGAAAAGTTTCTCGCACGAAAACACTGGACGAAGCTGATGCACAAACTCGGAAATCCGAAAGGAAATGAAAAAATTCTTGAGGATTTGCTCCTGCGCTATGGTGAACCGCATCGTGCATACCACACACTCACTCACATCCTCCGCATGCTTGAAGAATTCGATCTGGTGCGAGATAAAGTCAAAAACCCCGTCGCAGTTGAGATTGCCCTCTGGTTTCATGACGCAGTGTATGATCCCAAGGCCAAAGATAACGAGGAACAAAGCGCTAAATTGGCACGATTGGCAATCGGTAAACTCGGCCTCGATAGTAAACTTGACGCGACCGTTGTGCGTCTTATTCTTGCCACCAAACACACTTCAGTTCCAATCGAGCACGACTCACGATTTCTCGTCGATCTCGACCTCTCGATCCTGGGAAAATCAGAAGAAGAGTTTGATGAGTATGAACACGGGATCCGAAAGGAATATGAATGGGTTTCTGAGACCGACTTCAAAACCGGCCGCACAAAAATCCTTCAATCGTTTCTTGAGCGTCCCTCAATCTACTCAACTGAGTTCTTCGAAACGAGAAATGAAAATACGGCACGCATTAACCTCGCACGTTCAATTGAAAAGTTGAACATGTAAAACCACAACCCCCTCGGCAAATCGTCGAGGGGTTTTTAAATGGATAAAAGGAAATAATTGTGGTATTTTAACCGACACGGAGGAGTGCCCCGAATGGTAAGGGAGCGGTTTGCTAAACCGTAGACGCCTAAACGCGTCTTGTGGGTTCGAGTCCCACCTCTTCCGCCGGACTAGCAACTTTGAATCTGACTGAATGCAGATTATTTAGTTTGATATTTCTTGATCCAATCCCACGCAGCCATGGGCAACCACCCCTGTGCATTATTCGGATTCAATTCCATGATTAAAATATATCGACGAGGTATTCCTGGAAATGTTGCATTATAAAGGCTGGTTACATCCTGCGAACTCGCAACGATGTAAACATTGTCGGTATAATGCCACCAATCACTTATCCAATTCTTGGCGTAGAGTGAACCGATGTAGTTATGAAATAAGATGGGATTAAAAGTTGTATCCGTCTTATACGTAATGAGGAAAAGTTTAGTCATGATAGTAATTTTTGCTCGTTTGGCGCTGGCAGTGCTGGATTTGTGATTGCAACAACATGGGTCGCGTCAGCATTCATAGGGTTATCTTTATCACCAAAAAGTCCTATTGCATCGGCTCGTAGGTGGAAGTCCTCTGATCGGAGCAGTTTTGGATTTTTGCACAGCATGTAAATATAACTCCCCAAGAACAACACAACAGGAATCAACGCGACCACAAAGAAAGCAGTAGACATCCAGCCGGATATAAGCGTTGCGAGAATAAAAAGCGGAAGCGAAACAACCGCGCAAGCCCACAAGGTAGGGTTGACCGCACTTCTGCTACTTACCTGTTGGGCAAAAGTCGCGAGAGTTTTTGAGTCGAGGGGAAGCATGTGTTTATGCAAGAAGTTTACTCTTCAGAAATTGCAAGTCAACAAATGTAAAAACACCCCCGAGTGCACTCGGGGGTGTTGTGGATCACCAATACTCGCCGTTCATACAGGCGAAGCAAAAGGTTTCTGGATTTGGAGAAAGGCTTTTCAGGGCCTCGAGCGGCAAAAACTCAAGTGAATCCGCACCGACGAGCTTTCTGATCTCTTCAGAACACAGAGAAGAGGAAACCAGTTCTTCGTTTGTCGGCGTATGGATACCGTAGCGGCAAGAATACTTATTCGGTGGACTGCCGATGCGAACATGCACCGCTCTGGCGCCGAGCAACTTCAATTCCCTCACAACCTTTGGCAAGGTTGTCCCTCTCATAATTGAATCATCGATTACAACAATCACCTTTCCCTTGATCTCCTCGGGAACAAAGGTGAACTTGTGGGCAACTTCATCGTCGCGCTTGGCTTGGTTCGCTGCAATGAAACTTCGGCCTGCGTAATGACTTCGGATAATGACCTGGAAGTACTCACCCGAACGACCGCTCTTGGCAAACCCTGCAGCCATGAAGTTGGAACTGTCCGGTACAGGCGTAACAATGTCGGCGCCCGGAACCGGAAAAAGTTTTTCCAACGTCTCGCCAATACGCATACGAAATCGTGCCACTCCCTCGCCGTAGACAACGCTCCCCGGGTGGGAATTATAAATGATTTCAAACCTGCATTTTTTCTCACAGGCTTCTGTCATTTGCGTGGTAGCAAGACCACTTGAACTGATGGTGACAATGGTGCCGGCTGCAACATCTGCAACATGACGGGCGCCTACCGCCGGAAAGGCACAGGTTTCTGAGCTGATGCAGTAACCGCCATTCATTTCACCAATCGAGAGCGGTCGGTTACCGCTTTTGTCACGAACAGCGATCAGGCGATCAGGTAAGAGGATCCCCAACGTAAAGCTTCCCTGAAGAAGTTTTGAGACAGAACGGATGTCCTCTTCGATATTGCCAGTCGAGTGAGCTCTAAGAAGTCGCAGAATGAACTCGGTGTCGAGAGAGGTTGCAGGCTTAAGATCAGGGAAATTCCTGCTAAGCTCGAGCGTGTTGGTAATATTACCGTTGTGAGCCATCGCAATGGGCACGTTGTTGTAGATCCCCATCACCGGCTGAGTGTTATCCCGCGTTGGATTGTCAGAAACAGTCGGGTAACGTATGTGACCGATAGCACTCTGACCGTGCAGTCGGTTGAGCTTCTCCGACGTGAAGACCTGACGAGAAAGACCGGGGCCGCACTCGCGATAGAGGTTCTGGCCGTCACTTGAAACGATGCCGGCGTAGTCAATCGCCCGGTGCTGGTTGCTGTGAAGACCGATGGCAACTAACTCAGCCGCTTTTGGTGCATGAAAAACTCCGAATATTGCGCACATAATGTACCTTCGTTTGTGTTGGTTGGTATTCAAAAATCTTTGTTCCGCTCGGAGTATACAAGGGAACCTTAGTGAAGTCACCCTTCCCTAAGGCTAAAAAATCCGCGCCACTAAGTACGTTGAATATCCCCTAAAAATGTATAACAATGAGGTTCATTAGCTAACTCATTTAGATATGAAAGGATTTTTGGAATTCATTCGGAAGCAGGGGGTTGTCGGACTTGCGGTTGGTTTCATTCTAGGTGGTGCAGTGTCAAAGGTTGTTGCAGCAACTGTCTCAGACGTTATTAATCCCCTTCTCGGATTACTCATCGGTTCAGTCGGGGATTTATCACTCGCCACAATTAAAATTGGAAGTGCAGAAATTCTGTGGGGGCATCTCATCAGCATCGTTGTTGACTTCATTGTTATTGCCCTCGTTGTCTACTTCGGTCTCAAAATGAGCGGCCTTGATAAGCTCGACAAGAAAGATTAACGCAACAAGAAAACAAAAAACTCCGGGCCGGAGTTTTTTGTTTTAGTAAAAAAATAAAAGCAGTCCGAACTCTTATATTTGTTCCTCGGCTCGGTCTTAAAAATCAGAATTTTTAACCCTCTCGCCCTACGTCACAAATGAAAAGAGCCCGGCATATGCAGGGCTCCGAAATTAGGTGGACATAAAGTCCGAAGAGCAAATGTCAGTCCCGAAGGAGTGACAGGATTAGTATTGCACACCTGTCTGTTACGTCAAATGGGTGGTTGGGGATAACGTTACGCTCCGAAATACCGACTCTAAAACACGTGATTTTCCTGCTGGAAAACCACTATGCTCGTGCCGGCCGCACTTCGCAATGTTTTGGAGACGGTATTTCTACACTTGGGAGAAAAGAAAAAGGCGCCCCGATTTGCCTCGGAGCGCCTATCCCTTCACAGCATACTCACACCAAGGACCATCCTTCCAAAGCTAAGGACGGTCCTTGGTGGAAGGGATTATTTAGTGCGTCCGTTATGTAAAGTTCAACAAAACGACATTACCACGCTATTGTAAATAATCAATAAACTCGCCCACCCCGCCTCATATATACTTTAACCATGAATCAAAAACGTGCGCTTAAACAACTCAAACAACTTCAGACTATTGAACGCCGGAAAGGTATGCGCCTCGCGGCTGAAGGATGGACCAAACAATGGCAGACACTTATCGCGATCATGCTTTCTGCGCGAACGCGCGATGAGGTCGCGGTCGTTGCAGCAAAAAAACTTTTTAAACGCTTTCCTACCCTTCAAAAAATGGCAGCTAGTTCAATAGCTGATATTCGTATCTGCGTCGGTTCAGTCAATTTTTTTCGCAACAAATCAAAAAGTGTTTTGGGTTGCGCTCAAACATTAGTACGGGATTTTAAGGGAATCGTTCCTTCAACACTTGAAAAATTAATAACCTTGCCGGGTGTGGGGCGCAAAACGGCAAATGTGTTTATGTCACAGTATGGTACTGACGCAATCGGCGTTGATACCCATGTTGCTTACATTTCGCGTTTTTTAGGCTGGACAAAACAATCAACACCGGAAAAAATTGAGAACGATCTTACCAAACTTTTTCCACAAAACCGATGGAGCGCAATCAATACTGCCTGCGTCGCATTCGGAAAAACACACCTGAGCAGGCGTGTTAAAGATGAGCTTTTGAGCCAAATTAAAGAAGTACGATGAAACCTCAGCTTAAAATATTTAAAAAAACAGTTCGCGATTTTTATCGCACAGGCAAACGCGATCTTCCCTGGCGAACCACGAGAAACCCTTACCACATAATGGTTTCTGAAATCATGCTGCAGCAAACACAGGTTGATCGCGTAATTGGTTTTTATCATCGGTGGCTCAAACTCTTCCCGACAACGAAAGCCCTCGCTCGAGCCCCGCTTAAACAAGTTTTAGTCGCCTGGCAAGGACTTGGCTACAACCGCCGCGGTGTTAATCTCAAACGCGCAGCTGAAATAATCGAAAAAAAATTCAACGGCAAAATTCCCGCAACCACTGAGGAGCTTTTGTCGCTCCCCGGTATCGGTCCCTACACCGCGAGCGCTGTCCTCGCATTTGCTTTTAACATTCCGAGCGTTCTTATTGAAACAAACATCCGCAGCGTCTACATTCACCACTTCTTTCCACGATCTAAAAAAATCCATGACAGCAAGCTTCTTCCGCTCATTGAACAGACCCTCGATCGGAAAAATCCGCGGGAATGGTACGCCGCACTCATGGATTACGGCTCGCATCTTAAAAAAACGTCCGGTAATAAAAGTCGGCAGAGCAAACACTACACGCGGCAGTCAATCTTTAAAGGATCAACGCGTGAGGAACGCTCAAAAATCCTGAAAGCCGTTCTCGAAAGCAGTCACAACCTTAAAACTATCCGGAAGCGGACAGCCCTCCCGTTAGTGACGTTCAAAAAACATCTGAACACAATGACCCGAGAAGGGATAGTAAGCCTTAAAAAGGGGATCATTTCAATCGCACCCTAAAACAACATTGCTCTCAAGCTCTACCATTCGTTTCAAAAGAGGCGTAGAATGGGCCGAGCATTAAGCTCAAGTCGGTATTACTATTTTTATAACGCTTTATGAAACGAAATCGCAGCAAGGCGGGCATGTCGGTAGTTTCGATCATTATCGGTATTGTGGTTATTGTCGGAATTGCTTTTGTAATCACCAAGGACAAATCCCCAGACAAGACAACAGCTGAAGAGTCCGCAGTCACCTCTCCTACTCCCACAATGGAAGGAACAGACTCGGTAACGCCTGTCGCTCCTCCGAGTTCGGGCACGACAGCATCAAAACCCGTCACCATTAAACTTCTCGAGCAAAGTGGCTCCCGCCAGAGCGGCAGCGTCGTACTCACCGACATGGGTGCAACAACCAAAGTCGTCATCACGCTCACCGGAGCAGCGAGTGAGGTTGCAATGCCCTCGCACATTCATTCAGGCACCTGTGAAAAATCGGGTGCTATTACCTACCCTCTCAACGATGTAGTCAGAGGATCGTCCCAAACAACAGTTGCAGCTTCACTCAAAGATATTGTTAAAAACCTTCCGATCTACGTTAACGTTCACAAATCAGCGGCCCAGCTTCAGACTTCAATTGCCTGCGGTAGTATTTTAAAACCGTCTCCTGCACCGGCCGTACTTCCTCCAAGCCCGGAGGCTTCAGGTGACCGATTCACAGTTCGCTACACAACTTCCGGATTCAGCCCTAAATCAATCACCATTAACCGTGGAGAAGCCATCAAATTCATTAACGACACCAACCAGACCATGTGGGTTGCTTCTGATCCGCATCCCATACACACGCTCTACCCCGGCTTTGACGAAGGAAAATCAGTCGGTAAAGGCGGCGTATTCACATTCACCTTTACTGATGCCGGTACGTGGTCATACCACAATCACAACAAGTCGACTCATGCCGGAACGATCATCGTTAAGTAATTCACAAAAGAAAACCCTGCTCAGATCAAAGTTTGATCAGAACAGGGTTTTTCTGTTATGCTAAACATGAACAAAAATTCAAATGAAACCACAACAAGGTTTTACACTCATTGAGCTTCTGGTAGTAATCGCGATCATAGGTATTCTCTCGTCAGTTGTTTTGGTATCTCTTGGTAGCGCTCGCGGCCGTGCTCGTGTTGCGGCCGGCGTTTCAACCGCAACTGGTGTTTTCCCGCAAGCGGTTATCTGCTTAGATGCTGGCCAATCCTTAAATACGGTTTCAGGGACCGGAAGCACACCAACTCCCATTTGCCCAAACATTGGCTCAGGCAACTGGCCGAGGCTTCCAACCAACTGGACTTACACCTCAGTGACATCAAACGCGACCGCAGGAACGTTTAGTTTTGTTATTACAAACTCAACTGATAATGCCGCACTGACCTGCGACCAATCAGCATGCTCATGTTTAGGAACTGGTTGTCTTACGACCAGTGGCAACTCAGGCAACCCAACAGGAACGGAAACCACCGCAATGAGAAACTTTTTACAAAATGGATACTATACTGAAAACTTTGTTCCCTTTGGGTCGTTTTCTTCAACCATTTTTTTAGCGATGGATGATTGCTATGTCAATCATTTGACTGATGCCCGCATCAGTCAACCACTCGAAGGCACTACAAACGTATCAGGAGAAGTAATCTCGGGAAGAGAAATTTGTGCTCCTGTTACACCACCAAGCGGCACAGCGAACTTGTGGCCTTCACTTTCGGGAATAAGTGGTGCAGGAAGTGGCTGGGCCTATGACAACTCTGCTGGAAACTGGGCTGATGGAGGTGGCGGAGCACCGGCAAAGTTCAGCGTTATTAAGGGAACAACCCGAGTTACCTGTACGATGGATATTGTGGTCGACGGACCAATGAGCTGTATCTAACCTTGAGCGCAAAAAGTTCTGGGTTCAAATAACCCCTGGTTCGCAACGCGAACCAGGGGTTTGTTTTTCAGTCTTTACACTCGATCACCGGACAGAACCGCTCACAAGCGCGCATGAGTCGCTCACGCAAAGACTTCGAAATAATCCAGAGACCAGAAAGAACGCCAGTAACGACTGAAACGTAGAGCACTGCTTCAGGATGGCGGCCGATGAGAAACTTCCCGACCGCGTATGCCGCCCACGCGAGGAAAAGGTACACCGGCCTGAACTGAAACACTCCGAACCGGAAGCACGGAATCTCTAAAATCATCTTATCGGTCTTTCGAAACTCTTTGTTCCAGAACGGGCTGTAGTAGCCGCAGAGAAAAGCAAAAACGCAGGCACACGCGTAACAGAGAAGCACAAAGCACATCGGCAAAAACAGAAGTGCGAAACGCTTCAACAAACGACAAAGCGTTACTTCTGTTGGCCAGTAACACTTGGGCACAAAGCCGAAGGCGACCTGAAAAATCAAACTTGTTTTCTTGATCTGCATAACCGACGTTCCTTTCGATGGTTGAATGTGTTGTTGAGAACCTTAAACTCTAAAAAGAGACTAGCGTAGAAGTATAAAAAAGAAAAGAGCCCCGCATATGCAGGGCTCCAAAAATTGGGTGGACATAAAGTCCGAAGAGCAAATGTCAGTCCCGAAGGAGTGACAGGATCAGTATTGCATACCTCTGTAATACGTCAAACGGGTGGGTGTGGATAACGTTACGCTCCGAAATACCGACTCTAAAACACGTGATTTTCCTGCTGGAAAACCACTATGCTCGTGCCGGCCGCACTTCGCAATGTTTCAAAATCACCAACTCTCCACTTGGGATAGGAGGTAGGAAAAGAAAAAAGCGCCCCGGTTGCCCAGGGCGCTTGAATGTACAAACTACGTACTCTTAACGTACTCTCCAGACTGCTTAGCTCGCAGCCGCCGGCGTGGCGCTCGCGGGAGCACCGGTGGTAGGCGCAGAGGCTTCAGCAGGAACCACGGCATTGATCATACCGGCGAGCTTCGCGGGATCCATCTTGAGCATCCCGAGGAGCTTTGTGGTGTCAACGCCCGAGGCTTTGAGCTGGGCGAAGAAACCAGTGATCATCGAGGGCAGGAGCCCGACGATGCCAGCAACGCCTTCCTTGGCAGTGTTTCCGCCACCGAGGTCGGTGATCTGAACCGGACCGATCGCGCCAATCGCTTCACCGAGAGGACCGAACATTTCCTTGGCGATCTTCGCACCTGCGTCACCACCCTTGTCGAGCAAGAGCGGGAGACGGTCGAGAAACAGAATGAGCTGACCGCGCTCGTCGAGCTGTTTCAAGGCTTCAGCGAGCTTCAAGGTACCTTCAGCTTCCGCCAAGAGGTAGCGCTGTTTGCCTTCGGCCGTAGCGAGAAGCACCGCGCGTTGACCTTCAGCGTCGGCGAGCTTCGCCGCCTTGTTACCTTCGGCCTGAGCGAGCAGTTTGGCCTGTTCGCCTTCGGCTTGGGCCAACAGATTGGCCTTGTCGCCATCAGCCTTCGCCAATGCAATGGTCTTCGTTGCCGCTGCTTCCGCATTGGCCGTGACTTCGCGCTTTTTGGCTTCGCCTTCACCTGTCTGAATGAGGGCGTTACGTTTGCCTGTGGCTTCAATCGCAGCCTGTTCGGCCGTGAGTTCAGCAACCCGTTTTTGACCTTCGGCGGTGATGACGGTCGCCTCGCGGTTAGCTTGTGCCTCGGTGATGGTAGTCGCCTCCAACTGTTTCTTGTAGCGGGCGGCTTCCTTCTCCTGCACCAAGGTCTGGGCTTCCTTCTCGGCCGAGTCGCGTTCGGCAGTCTTCACAACCAGCGTCTTCTGCTGTTCCGCCTGAGCGATCGCAAAGGCAGTTTCGGCGACGGCGCGGGTTGTTTCGGTTTCCTGCTTGAACTTGGCGATCTCAACATCGCGCTTCTTTTGTGCTTCGGCAACCTTCGTGGCATTCTCCGCTTCGACGTTCGAGGCTTCACGCTTGGCGTTCGAAACCTTGATCGCCGTTTCCTTGTCGGCTTCGGCGACCTGAATGTTGGCGTCGCGCAGTTTGGCCGCAATCTCCTGTTTGCCCAGAGCGGCAATGTAGCCGTGAGCATCGCTGATCTCCTGGATGACCAAGGTGATGATCTGGAGTCCGAGCTGACGGAACTCGCCAGAGGATTCCTCGACGACCTTCTGGTTGAAGGTCGCGCGGTCGCGAAGCAACTCCTCCACTTCCATCTTACCGACAATGGAGCGGATGTGGCCCTTCAAGATCTGGGCCACAAAGTTGTCAATCTCAGCCTGGGTCTTCCCCAGAAAGGCTGTGACGGCGTTTCCTTGATCCTCCGGGACCGTCGAGACCCTGCACGTGGCGACGCCACGAACATGGACACCGACGTTCTTTTTGCTCGGAATGTCATTTTCGGACACTTCCACCTGAAAGGCGGCCGTGGACATTTCCTGGAACTTCTCAACGACAGGCATGAGGACACGGCCACCGCCGGTCATAACCAAGAATCCCCGCTCGATCCAGTTGCCATCAGGACCCTTGGTCTTGTACTTGCGACCATAGAATATGCCGATGGCATTCGGCGGAATTCTTTTGTATCGGGAGGCCACGGCCATCATGATGAAGATGAAAGCCAAGACGATCGCAAGGATGAGGACCGGAATCAGCAGCTTGCCGAGGGCGAAGCCGCCGCCAGTAGGCTGGGCCTGTGCGAGGAGGAGGTGAATCGTTTCGTTCATAGTTCTGTGTTCTTTCGTGTCTCTGTTCCTGTTTTTGTTCTTGTTGTTTGGTTCACTGAATTAGACAGCTGGCTCCACGAGGAGCTGGCCGCCGAGATCTTGAGCGACTTTCACCATAGTGCCCTTAGGCACACGTGCGCCAGATTTTGACTTCGCCAAGAATGTCGACGACGTCCCGCGCAGGGCCAGGAAAACTTCGCCTGTGCCACCTTGTGGAATCTCGATCGTAACTTCGCCGGTCTTTCCAACGGCGTCCCCGGGCTGAAGGCTTGAGGATGCCTGTTGCGAGTAAAAGGCTCGCATCATGAGAAGTGCGATTAGACCGATGGCGAATCCGACCCCCAATCCATAGAGGACCGAGACACCGCCGGACTTGCCGTACGCGGTTGCGATTGCACCGGCACCGCCGAATCCGAGTGCGAAGGTCGCAAGTACCTTGGGTGAGAAAAAGCTCACCGTTGGAGTCTCATGACCGTCTGCACCATGGTCGTGGCCATCTCCGTCATGATCGTGATCATGGTCAACTTCGTGGTCGTGGCCGCCGAAGAGGAACGATGCCCCGACAACGATGAACCCAACAAGGGCTATCGCACCGAAGATCAGGAATTGTGAAGATGATAGGATCGTTTCGTTCATTTACTTTTTTTACCTTTCTGTTGTGTTGTTTAATTTTTACTGTGATTTTGAACTGTCAAAGGACACCTGCTACACTTTGCACATTAAATACTTTTTATT
>CAYGLL010000020.1:0-23188 GCA_964350935.1 uncultured Candidatus Saccharibacteria bacterium
ATGCCATGTACATAGCTTAGACCGTGGGGTGGTCACAAGCTATTGAACCATTACGAAATATTGACAAAATTGATGAAGAGTTGAAAGATAGTATTCAGATATGAACACGTACCTCGTTATCCTCGTCGTTTTTATAACTCTCACCCTTCTGTACTCAATTTTTGAGCACTGGCAACTCAAGAGAGCCACTCCGCTCATCCTTGATTACCTCAAAAAGCATGGGGTTACTCCCGGGAGCGATCTCTGGACATTCCTCAAGACCAACGGCATTCACGTTACCGGGGGAGCCTTTTACAAGCACATGGCAAAACTTTGCTCCGGTCAGCTGGTCATGTTGAGCAGAATACCCATGCAGATCTTCGTCGGTTTCCTAATCGAAAAACACTGCTACAGCCTTCTTGAAAAGGAGTGAGCATCTCAAACCAATTCAGCCTTGAGTTGGTTTTTTGTTAGATTTTAATTACCGCCAACCTTTAACCTCAAGACCGTTCCGTGCTGCTTCCTGCTCAGCTTCTTGTTTTGACTTCCCTACCCCTTCGGCAACTTTCTCTTTTCCGAGAAAAACACCAACTGTAAATTGTTTGTCGTGATCCGGTCCGCTTTCACTCACGAGATTATATGATGGCGTGACACCAACACGCTCCTGCGCCTGTTCCTGAAAAAATGATTTCGCATCAAGCCACAGTTTTTTGGCGACAATTTCGTGAATCAATGGAAACAAATTCTCGGCAATAAATTTCTGCGCCGCTAGATATCCCTGGTCAAGGTAAATGGCACCAACAAGAGCCTCGTAGGTATTTGCCAGAATATACTGGCGCGCTCGCCCCGTATCTTTCGCTTCACCCTTTGAAAGCAGCAGGAGATCGTTCACACCGAGTTTTGCGGCAAGTCCTGAGAGTGTGATTGCATTTACCATCGCTGCCCGATAGGATGTCATGTCTCCTTCCGTTGATTCGGGATACTTTTCATAGAGAAAATGCGTCGTGACGAGCTCCAAGACAGCATCACCTAAAAACTCCAGGCGCTCATTGTGCCCAATCTCTCCTGCCCTGTTTTCGTTGATATATGAACGGTGTGTAAACGCCTGTTTCAGCAGTTTCTTGTTCTTGAACGAAACACCGATCTTTTGTTCAAATGCTTCAAATTTCATGATAGTTAATCATGAACTATGAATTCTGAATCAAGAATCGTCTCCGCAATTCTTAATTCCTCATTCCTAATTCAATCACCTACTTCTTACCTATTAATATATTGATCGCTTTGGTAACAATAGGCAAAATATCATTATAGAAGTTGAGCTCTAAGATATCAGCCAATTTGAACCAGCGCGCATCGTCCAAGCCTCCGCTTTTGGTGAGTTTCACCTCGACATAGGGCGATTCTGCCAGAAAGTACATCACTTGCTTACGTACTTTACCTTTTTCTGGATGACTTGCAACATACTCATTCTCGCCGAGTTTCTCCGACGGCGTGATATCGAGTCCAATCTCTTCTTTGATCGCGCGAGCTACGCCAACCTCTTCGGCTTCCCCTTCGTTCAAATGACCCTTCGAGAGCGTCCAGTGTCCGAAAACATCATGAACGAGTGCGAGATAAATATCATCCTTATCACGGGCATAGATGATCGCTCCGGCAAGACGTTCAATGGGAATTTCTTTTGGCTGACCAATCTTTCGCGGCGCGGCATCTTTTCCTGGCTCACCAATTTCTTTATAAACAGAACCCAAGACACCGTTTACGAACTTACCGCTGTTTTCACCACCATACGTTTTTGCAAGTTCAATAGCTTCGTTAATCGCCACCTTTGCCGGCACTTCAGCACGGTCAGCAAAAAGAAGCTCATAGAGACCTATGCGTAAAATATTTCGGTCAACAATTGAGATTTTGTCGAGTGGCCAATCCGGCGCAGCTTTCTCAATAATCTGATTAAGCTCATTTTTCTTCTTTAGCACATTATCAAGAAGCGCCTCCATAAACTGAAGGTTCTCAATGCCAGGCGCGAACTCAAGCGCATCACGTTCAAGTACGCTGTGAGCTCCGGTGTCAGGCAAACCACGAAAATCACACTCAAAGAGAGCTTGGAGTACTGTTGATCGTGCTAAATGCCTGTTTGCCATATTCTATTGTTAGATGAACTCGTTGATTAAAGAACAAACTCTACTGACACCGCTTTCTAAACGTTATGCTCCGCCCGTTTTCTCAGCTTTTTCTCTTTCTTTACGTTTTTTTTCTTTTTTCTCAACACGTGCGAGGACATTCACAACTTCGCGTTTGGCATATTTTCCACACGCATGACACATAGTATGAGGAAGTTTCTTTGCTCCGCAGGAGGCGCACGGGGTCAGGCGCATCGAAACCAAAGCGTGATGTGAACGCCGGTGTGCGGTATGAGACCGATTTGCTCGCATTCGTACTACCATAGTTGTTTGAATATAGCCTATATCATCATGTTTAGCAAGCCTCAGCCGTGGTTAAACGGTATCTTCCCTTTTTTCCCTGAGATAGAACAAAAATGCGTCAGCAAATCTTAGAATAAGCTTAAAAGGTGTTTCAATGATGAAATCGAGTATAAACACGAAAATGTTTACGGCAGCAAACTTCGTTGAAAGCCACCGGCCAACACGGATAATGGGCAGGGTAAAGACACTCCAGAGAAGGGCGAGGGTGCCCTCGCTCGAACGTTCCACCATGTGTCTGCGTGCGTTATAACGAATGCGCAAACCAAAGTAACTCACGAGCGTAAGGAAGAAGAGGAAGAGTAAAATACTCACAGGATTAAATGACAGCGATCGTAAAATTGAAAGAAGGATGCTGAAGGTTACGGCAAAGAGAATTACATAGAGAATGAGAAACAACGCGCCGAAACCGCCAGAACGTTCTGACTTCAACATGATCATTTTCACCTCCCCGCCGTAGAGCACGGTATGAACACCGTTTACTACTGCGTCCGTATTCTTCTCATCAAGTCGTACCGCGGTACTTGCCATAATGAAAAGTAGAAACGGATGGAACAAAACGTTGCTCAAAAGCGGAATATAATCAATACGCTCTAATACTTTAAGCTCATACGGAAGCTCGAAAACAAACGCAAGAATTATCTTTGTGATAAGAATGTAAAAGACTGCACGGACTCCGCTTTGTTTAGTACGGGCATTTTCACGCTCATTCTTCTTTTCAAGAAACTCTTTAATCTGCATGTCGAGATAGGCCTGATCAGAAAAAATACGCTCGCTCTCAATGCCGAAGCGTTCAATCAGTTCACGCACGACACTGAAATAAATTGAGTAGTTTTTTAGACGTGCAACGAGCTGCCAGCGCACGCTATGATTCAGTTCACGTTTGATCTTCTCAAAAACCGCAAAAAGGATCGATGCCACACCCTCGATCTCAAGTTCAGAAAGATTTTCATTCTTCCACTGCGGAACATAGGTGAGAAAGAGGTGGTAGAACAGTTTATCGTCGTCATTGTCCAAAAGGCCGCGACGACAGGCAACATATACCTGAACCGTAAGCTCTTCGGGAGAAAGATAATTGGATTTAATACGGTCAACAACAGTTTTGTAGAACGCGTCAATAACAAACTCATCAGCAACTGTTGGGTAGAGAAAAAGTTCAATCTCGCTTGCCGAAAGGCTCACTAATTTTTTTCGAAGATTCTGTGTATCCTTTTTAATCCGCACAAACTCCTGTAAAAGTGTAAGATATTTGTTAACAATACGCTGAATTTCCGAAGCATTTCCTTCAGAAACGCTGTTATTAGGAAGATAACCTCCTGAAACCAACTCCTGCAACAACACCTGTCCGACATTGGTATCCTTTTCGTAAATAAGCTTACGTTTGACGATGCGTTCAATCGCACTACGCCGGATCGTATGCTCCTCTTTATAATCAACCAAATAACGGACCTTTTCATAAAAGGCACCTGCTTTCGTCGTAAGACGATTAACCTGAACCAACGACTCATCGGCTGCGACAATACGTCGGGCTTCTCTGCCTTTTTTGAGGTTTTCCAACAGCTCAGTTATCTGGGGACTAAACACGACGTTAATCATAGCCCACCACCAGGCTTTTTTCTAGCCCCGCTTCAACAAGGCATGCGCTGTGGTTTTTTATTCAAAAATAGTTCTTCATTCTAGCTTCATTATTTTTATGTAGTATCCTCCCCGGCTCCAGCACCTTTCACCATTTCTCCTATGGAATCAAACCTATCTTTACTACCGGAAAGCAACCTGCTTCCTCCGAAAGCGGAAACTGCTGACACACCATGCCCATCATCAAACAATCATGGTCATGAACTAACGGGTGATGATCCTGCCGTCCTCACCCTTCGGCTTTGCCACTGTGTAGCAGGTTTCCCCTCGACGAACCATCCTGGTTGCGTCGGTTGATCCGAGAATCATTTCCGTGTTCTCGGATAAGGACCCTCACTTCCGGAGGGTCCTTTTTCATTTCCGCCGGGGTTTACAAAGTAAAAAATGTATGTAATCTAATGGCTCAGTTCCTTGTTAGAACAAAACCTCGACAGAGAAGCCTCTGCCGTATTGAAAAGAAGGAAAAGAATGAAAATACTCCTGTATCTCCTCACCGCCACCGCATGCTCCCTCAGCACAACTGCGCGAGCAGTTCTCACTAACAGTTACAGCCCCCAAACAGTCATTGGTGTTTCCCCCCAAGGGACACCGCTTGCGTTGAGTAACGTTACGATCCGTCACATCGGCTCAAACGTCTTGAAGATCACCTGGAAAACCGAACCCGACGCAAGTTATGTTCTTGCCAAAGTTCCGGTTCTCGACACCAATCGACCGTGGGAGACAGTTTATACTGTGACATCTTCGGCAAACACGAATACGCTCACACGTACCGTGTACGCCGGAAATGAACGAAGTTTCTATCGCGTTTTCAAGCTTGCCCCTGTGACAGTCGGTACGCTGGTCACCTGGAGCTTGGCGATCCCGAACATTTCCGAGCAAATCTTCACCAACAGCACCGCTACATGGCACTTCGAAGACTCGGGAGCAACAGTTGTTGTTCCGGCGAAACAATCGGTCAGTCGTACCTACCTCTATCCCGGAATGAAAACAGTAAGTGTAAAAGTTCAGAGCAACACCAATGCATCTGAAGTTATTACACGCTACGGAGTCCATGTCGGCGCGAGCAACCTCATTTCCAATCCGGAATTCACGCACAGCAGCAATTCCCTGCCAACAGGATACATTCAGGGCGGCTTCGGCAATCTCACGGGAAGATACGACTATCCTGTAGCAGGACCAAGCGGCACCAATGACAGCGCTGCTCGCGTTTCGGTCAGTCGATATGCAAACGGCGCCATTGCCTGGTATACGGAAGAAATTCCTATTCAACCAGGCAGAAACTACCGTTTCAGCTACATGTACAAATCAGTGACTTCAAATTCAGTTCCGACCGACATCACCGCAGGATTTCGAACCGGACCCGGAGTGAATGATTTCGTATATCGTGGTCTAGTCTGGCCTTTACCCTCAATGAACTGGACAAGTGGCGGTCTGACTTTTCTCACTCCGACAAACGCGAGTACCGTCATGCTCTTCCACAGCCTGGTCTCAACAGGAATTCTCACCGTGGACAACCTCTCCCTCAGTCTTGAGGGAACAGCACCGACAACACTGCTGCCTCTGGGAACGGTCTCCTTCGAGTTTGACGATGGGTGGATCTCAGCAACAAACGCCATGCGAATAATTGAGAACGCCGGATTCCGCGCAACGTACCATATTGTGAGTCGTTATGTCGGATCTGATGTTCTCTCAATGCAGGATATTCTGGCAGCACAACGCCGAGGAAACATTATCGGTTCACACACCGCAAATCACGCACACCTGACACAACTTCCGCTCATCTCTGCTGAACATGAAGTTGCTGTCGGGGCATTCGAACTCTACGAACGTGGTGCACGCGACCAGCGATGGTTTGCGTATCCCTACGGAGAGCTTGATACTCGTACCAAAAGAATTGTCGAGGAAGCGGGGTTCGACTCGGCGCGTTCGGTAGAATCGGGATTGAATGTGAAGGGGTCGACCGACCGTTTCGCGCTCAAATGCCGCATGGTACTTCGAAGCACGAGTGCGAACCAGGTGAGACTCTGGATTGATGAAGCGATGCTTCAAAGGCAGTGGCTCATTCTCCTATTTCACCAGATCGACTACGATCCAGCAGCTACCTACGGAACAACGCCAGAAGTTCTCCAGGCTGCAACCGACCACTGCATTCTGGTGGGTGCGAATGTAGTTACTACGCCCGAAGGGCTGCGACTCATTCGAGAGCCCTAATAAGTTCTTTGTCCCAAACTCCGCCGATCTTAATCGGTGGAGTTTTTTAATGCCCATTGAGTTGAGAGATTGACACAGTATTCCCTTTCTACTAGGTTTAGTTGAGAGGTATCTATGAACATTCTCAGCGAACAGATCAGGGCATTTACGGCAAAGCTCAATGAAATTCTCACAGAGCGTCGTTCAATTACATCAACAGACCCAAACAACCCCGAAGTTAAAGACCTTGAATACAAAGTCAGCATGACAGTGTTGGACGTAGCAACATTTTATGCCGACAGCAAAGACACCGGGGGCACGATCGACGAAATCGTAGAAGCAGAAATGTTCGAAAGTGTAAGAAACGCCATCTCATCCTACGTCGATGTGGCTGAGCGCCAACGAGTACAGAAATTGTTTCAGAGCATCGCTAAGATCGCACTCACGTGAGTGCGACTTTTTAATTACGCATATTTCTTAAGAAAACTTTTGCGGTGAATTCTGGACAAACCGTGCTTTTTTATTTTTCCGACATGCTGAGCCGTTCCATATCCTTTGTGTATTTCGAAGCCGTATTCGGGAAACGTGAGTGCGAACTTTTTCATCTTCCGATCACGGATGACCTTTGCCACAATTGAAGCGTGCGCAATAACAGGGACTGTAGCGTCACCGCGAATAATGGTTTGTTGATTCTTAAACCGTCGCGGAGCCTTGATCCCGCCGTCTAAAAGCACCAGAGTTGTTTCAGCTTCGAGTTTAAGACGTGACAACACATTCCAAATTCCTTTTTTAATGGCGTGAGTAATCCCCTTTCGATCAACAATATTTGCGCCAACCAAGGAGACTGCGTAACGGATTTTTCCGTTTTTGCGTAAAACTTTTAATTCTGCCAGTTTTTTCTCGCGAGCCTTTTCGGATAGTTGTTTTGAATCGCGCACTTTATCACCTTTAAGGAGCGGCTCATCTTCAAGCTTAATCGCAAGAGCCGCCAAAGAGACCGGGCCGGCCAACGGCCCTCTTCCCGCCTCATCAATTCCAACAATATATTTTATTCCGACAAGCGAGGAGCGAAGTGAGAGTTTATTCTCACTTCGTCCGAGCACTGTCGGAACAAAGGGTGAATACCCCTTGATCTTGCCATGTAGCACACTACCCTTTATTTTTTTGGTTTTATTCACTTTATTACTACGGCATACTGGCACACGCGGCAGAATTACCCTTATGAAATACTCCGCCTTTCTCCAGATTAGTAAAAATACAATAGGCCTGGCAGGTGCCTACGCACGTGCTCGGAACACCGGCAGAAGTGGGATCGTCGTCAATAAAATAGCCGTGCCATGTGTAGGCGGTGTAAGGAGTCTGCGGTCCGATGTTCCTCTCTTCATTCAACGGATCGCATGGAAAGGCTTGCAGATAACCTTCGGTAACCACTAACACGGTCTCCGGTCGAAGAACATAGCCAATACTGGTGCACGTTTGTTCCCAATATCCTGAGGCCTGATCGTCCGGATAGTAACCGTGATCACTAAAATAGCGTTCGAACGCAAGAGAGATATTTCCAATGTCAATTTTTCTCTTCGCGTCACGCGCCAAACCGCGCGCATTACCAAGAGACACCAAAACTACTGACGATAAAATTCCGATAATCGCTATCACAACCAAGAGCTCAATAAGGCTAAAAGCCCTCGTAGTTTTGTTCTTTCGCGTCATAAAAAACCTAAAAGACCGTCCCGCTCTGTTATAATACTCTACACTAAGTATGAAATCGGCATTTATCCACCTCCACACCCATAGCCACTACTCACTTCTGCAGGCGCTGCCACGCGTTGATGAATTGGTTAAAACCGCTAAGAAGATGGGGATGGGCGCTTTGGCCCTCACCGACAATGGAAATCTCTACGGGGCGATCGAGTTTTATAAGGAATGTAAAAAGAAAGAGATTAAACCTATTATCGGGGTCGATGCCTTTGTCGCGCCCCGCACTCGTCACGATAAAGAATCACGGATCGACAACCGCACCTCGCGATTAGTATTGTTGGCAAAAAACAAAGAGGGTTATCAAAACCTTATGAAACTCGTGACTGAAAGTTTTGTCGATGGTTTCTATTACAAACCACGTATTGATAAAGAGACGATAGAAAAATACGCATCCGGACTCGTAGTAATTATGCCGTCATTTGGCGGCGAAACTTCGCATGCGCTTAAGGGAAACGACGAGAAGAAAGCAATCGAAATTATCGAATGGTATAAAAAAATATGCGGCAGAGAAAACTTCTACCTTGAACTTACCCACCACCCTGAATTTGAGGGGCACGAGGAGTTAATGAAAAAAATAAAAGCCCTCGCACAAAAAACCGACACTCCCCTTGTTGCTGCACATGACGTGTACTATCTTTCACCAAGTGACCGTCAGGCACGACGAACACTTCTCTCGGTTCAAAATGGTGGCGACCCCTCGGATCGTGGCGATGAGACCGAAGACAACTTTTCTTTCATCAGCGGTGACGAGGCTGAAAAAATATTTGCAGACGAACCGGAAGCAATTGAAAACGCAGCAAAAATTGCTGAGATGTGTAATGTTGAACTTGAACTGGGTAAATGGGTGTTTCCCAAATTTGATATTGAGGGCGGCCGCACCCCAGACGAGGAACTTCGCCGTATCACCTACGAAGGGTTGCCTCGTCGAAATCTCACCAAAACAAAGGAAATCGAGGATCGTCTTGAATACGAGCTCAAAATCATCAAAGACAAGGGCTACGCGCCGTACTTTCTTGTTGTTTCAGACCTTTTACACTACGCGCACAGAAACGGAATTCTCACCAATATTCGAGGTTCGGTTGCAGGATCAATGGTGACCTATCTTTCAGGAATCACCAACGTAAATCCGCTCGAGTATAAGCTTCCCTTTGAACGATTCTTAAACCCGGAACGCCCTTCTGCTCCTGATATCGATATGGACTATGCCGACGATCGCCGTGACGAAATGATTGAATACGCGCGAAAGAAATACGGTGCAGAAAATGTAGCGCAGATCGGAACCTTCGGTACCATGATGGCCCGTGGATCAGTTCGCGATGTGACACGTGCGCTTGGTTTTGAATATGCACTCGGCGACAAAATCGCGAAGCTTATTCCATTCGGAGCGCAGGGTTTTCCCATGACCATTACTAAAGCGCTCGAGATTGTGCCGGAATTACGCGAACTATACGAAACGGATGGTGAAGCAAAAACGGTCATTGATATGGCACTTAAGATCGAGGGTTGCGCGCGCCACATTAGTGTTCACGCCGCAGGCGTCGTCATCTCACCACAACCGCTTACCGAGTTCACACCACTTCAGCTTGATCCCAAAGGCACGGGAAAACTGATCACACAGTACGACATGTACGCAATTGAAGAAGCGGGACTTCTTAAGTTTGATTTCCTCGGCATCAAAAACCTTTCGATACTCTCAAGTGCAATCAAGCTCGTTGAAAAACTCGATGGTATTAAAGTTGATCTTGATAACATTCCGCTCGACGACAAAAAAACATTTGAGATGCTTGCACGTGGTGAGACGGAAGGCACGTTTCAGTTAAATGGCGACGGCATGACGCGCTACCTTATGGAACTGCGTCCCACCACTATTCACGACATCAACGCCATGGTCGCTCTCTATCGCCCGGGCCCTCTTGAGTCAATCCCCCGCTACATTGAGCGCAAGCATAACGCGAAACTTATTTCATATCTCGATCCGCGGATGAAAGAAATTCTGTCTGAATCATACGGCGTTATTACCTATCAGGACGACGTGCTCTTGATTGCCATTAAACTTGCCGGCTATTCCTGGCTCGAGGCCGATAAACTTCGCAAAGCCATGGGAAAGAAAATCCCCGAAGAGATGGAGGCTCAGAAAGAAAAACTTATAGAAGGTTTTGTAAAGCACGGCACTTCACGTGAGAACGCGCAGGGATTGTGGAAACTGATCGAACCTTTTGCTGCGTACGGATTCAACAAAGCCCATGCCGCAAGTTACGGGCGCGTCGCGTACCAGACGTCATACATGAAAGCAAACTATCCGGCAATCTACATGTCAGCAGTACTGACTGCCGATGCAGGAGACGTCGAAAAAATTGCTATTTTCATCAATGAATGTACGCGCATGGGGATTCCGGTGCTCCCTCCAAACATTAATGAAAGTTTTAGCGGATTCACCGTTGTACGTGGCGGCGGAAAAGAAGAAATACGTTTTGGGCTAATGTCGATTAAAAATTTTGGTGAAGGCATTGCAAATACTATCATCGAGGAACGTGAAAAAGGTGGCCGGTTCGTCTCACTTGAAAATTTTCTGGAACGCATTAAAGATAAAAATTTGAATAAAAAGTCACTCGAGGCCCTTATTATGTCGGGTGCCCTGGATCAATTCGGTGAACGCGGACAACTATTTGGCAATGTTGAACTATTCCTTGAGTACCATAAAGAACATTCCAAAGGACCCCAAAACCAGGATTCCCTCTTTGGCGGCATGGTAAACTCCGGAACCTTTTCAAAACTTTCCCTAAAGAAAACTGAACTTCTCGATCCCAAAACGAGGCTTTCCTGGGAAAAAGAACTTCTTGGCCTTTATATCTCTGGTCATCCACTCGACCAATTCCGAGAAATACTTTTAAAAAAAGACACTAACATCAAACGCATTAAAGAAGAGCTCAAAGAGGGAATGATCGTAGTCGTCTCCGGCGTGATTGAAAGCATGCGGCCAGTATTTACGAAGAGCGGAAGTGAAATGGCATTTCTTAAAGTAGTCGACCTCTCCGGCTCGATTGAGGTTGTGATGTTTCCTAAAACGTACACTGAATTTAAAGCGCTAGCAGTTCCTGATACAGGAGTTTCAATCAAAGGAAAGATCTCTCACCGCAACGATGCGGTGAGTATCGTTGCTGACAAAATGAAAGTGCTTGCCCAAGCTCCTTCTTTGCACCCCACTCAATAGGTGGACGAACAGTTCCGTTTGTTGCCGAGTGTTGACGTGTGGATAAGATGAGGAGTATACTTTACCTTCGGAGAAGTGCATACAAGGATGTACAGATCCGCAGCAACCACAACCTCCGGTAGTACGACGGAAACTACAGAACAACCTATGCAAAGCAGGGTCCTCGGAAGAACTGTCCTCAGCAAACGGAAAGCTGAAGACTTCGACGCAACAACGGGCGAACCCACTGTCTACGACGCGACAGTTGGCGCGCTCATGGCAATGAACCCAACGCGGCGACGCAAGTTCTGCCCCGGCAGATCGGTCATTATCGTGAAGCCCAAGCGCGGCACGATGCGGTAGGCTTGTCCTACCAACACACCACTTCAGCCCCACGGCTGAAGTGGTTTTCTTTGCGGAGCTTACCGAAAATGCTATGATTTTGGCTATGAAAAAAGCAGAACCGGTTCTCGGTCTCGAACACGCTCGCCACTCACTGGCACATCTTTTAGCAGCAGCGGTACTTGAATTATGGCCTGATACCAAAAACACCATCGGCCCTGCAATCGACAACGGTTTTTACTATGATTTTGAATTTTCAAAACCAATTTCAGAAAGTGATCTCTCAACAATTGAAAAAAAAATGCGCGAAATTGGCAAACACTGGAATGAGTTTGAAGCGACTGAAGTAACTCCCGCCGACGCAAAAAAACGATTTCAAAATAATCCCTACAAATGCGAACTCATCAACGAAATTGCTGACCGAAAAGAAAAACTTACTCTCTACACATCAGGAACATTTGTCGATCTGTGCCGCGGCGGACATGTCGAGGATATGAAATCCATTCCTCGCGACAGTTGGAAACTTTCACGCATTGCAGGTGCATACTGGCGAGGCGATGAAAACAAAACCATGCTTACGCGCATTTACGGGCTCGCATTCAGCTCTAAAGAAGAACTGGTGAACTATGAAAAACAGCTCGAGGAAGCAAAAAAACGTGATCATCGAAAACTCGGTAAAGAGCTTGATTTGTTTACCATTTCAGATCTGGTTGGCGGAGGACTCCCCCTCTTCACACCCAAAGGCTCGGTTTTAAGAGAAACACTTGCTTCATACTCACAGGAACTTCAATCAAAATATGGATTTGAACGAGTCTGGACGCCCCATATGGCGCGAACCGAACTCTACAAATATTCGGGTCACTTTGATAAATATCCCGAACGATTTGAAGTAACGAGCGCCGAGAGTGATGATACGTTCATGTTAAAACCAATGAACTGCCCTCACCACGCGCAATTATTTGCCCGTAAGCCCTGGAGCTACCGCGAGCTTCCCGTACGTTATATGGAAAATACCACGAACTATCGGGATGAAAAACACGGTGAACTGCACGGGCTTTCGCGTGTTCGATCATTGTCTCAAGACGACGGTCACATCTTCTGTCAGGAAGAACACATGAAAACAGAGCTCCGAAATATTGTTGCCATGGTGAAAGAACTCTACGGTGGACTCAAACTTGATTATGTCGCACGGCTCTCGTTTAGAGACGAATCGGATAAATTCCTTGGAAATGCCGAAACATGGAAGCGCGCTGAGTCCGTCATTTCCGAAGTTGCCGAAGAAGAAGGTCTGAGCACAATCTCCGGCCCCGGCGAAGCTGCGTTCTATGGTCCGAAGATTGATTTTATTGTGAAAGATTCACTCGGCCGAGAATGGCAGTGCGCTACAGTTCAGCTTGATTTCGTTCAGCCTGAACGTTTTGGTCTCTCGTACACTGATTCGGATGGCAAAAGTAAGCAGCCGGTCATGATCCACAAGGCACTCCTTGGATCCATCGAGCGTTTTCTCTCAATTTACATCGAGCACACAGCGGGTGTCTTTCCACTATGGCTCTCACCCGTACAAGTAAAAATTATTCCGATCGGAGAGGCGCACAATGCCTTTGCCAAAGATATTCACGACGCGCTTCGGGCGGAAGACATCCGTGCCGCGATCGATATGAGTGATCTTGGCTTTGGCAAAAAGGTTCGCGAAGCTAAAAATCAAAAAATCCCCTACTTTATGATCATCGGCGACAAAGAACTTGATGCAAAAAGTGTAACGCTTGAATCCCGTGATAAAGGCAACCTTGGCCTTAAAATGATTACAGAAGTCACCGAACACCTACTGAACGAAATTAAACAAAAAATCTCCGCCTAAAAAAGCGGAGATTTTTGTTTAATTTTTTGGCGCGATTAAATAATAGTCTGAGAACAAAGTTCTAACGCAATGCTTCATTAGGAATCCGCACTGGACGATCACCATTTTGAGTTTCGTTCTTAGTTCTCTTCTCCAAACGTGGATCTTCACCAAGGGCGGTAAAAATCTTTACGAGTGCCATTTTTGCACCTACGTCTGAAGAGACATAACCCTGATCGAGAGAAGAAATAATCTGTCCGATGAGTGTCTGGAGATATGCGTTTGAAACACCCTCAAGCACACCGTCAACGGTTGAATCATAGTTTGACTGATCACCCTCAATGCGATAGCGATACAGGCCGTCGAGCATAGTCGCTACCTGAGTCATGAAAGCTTCTACGGAATGACCCTGCTGCTTCAAACTCCGTATAAAGGCAAAACAACTTCCCTTCTCACCACGCACAATCCAGTCGATAAAGAGGGCCGTCATCGACATGTATGTTGAGAACAACATTTTCTGAATCTGAGTTTTGTTGAGATTGAGCCAACCACCTTCTCGCGGATACATCGATTCCGCAACACTGACGAGCTGGCGCAATATCTGGAGACTTTCATCTTCTTTTCGATCTCCCGCATTCGTAATGAGTTCGAAACCATCATCGGAGATCATAACTTTATTCTTTTGAGCTTCACGTAGGAGAATGGTCGGCAAGGTGTGGCGAATCGGTTCATACTTCATCCACGTTTTTGACTTAAGCGAGCTCGTCAGTGCCGGACTTGTGACAATCCGCGGTTCATCTTCTTTTGGTGAAATCGTGTTTGCTTGATGAGTAAGCGGTGCCTCTTCTGCAACAGAAATATCTTCCATTGTCGGGGAGGCATTCTCTTCGGAGATTTCCGGTGCGCGTCGCTCTTCAGTTATTGAACTATAGGGGTTTCCAAACGTTGGTGTAGGTGCGACAAACGAACGAGAGTGCTCGTTTTCATTTTCTCGTTGAGATGAGGCGGTAGTATCCATCTTGTTCATCATGCGCAGGAGCGCAATAAATTTTCGATGCCAATTATTATGAATCGCGAAGGCAACAATCGCGCTCCAGAACAGAACGCCGATTAAAAATAATATCACACTGCCGTAATCAGCCAAAATACCTGTGTATGGTAACTGACTCAAAAAGACTCCGGCAACGCGCCCACCACTATAGGGTGTTTGAGAAAGATAGACGGTTGAACCTCCGCGCGACGACGTGCCCTTAGTAAGATAAACATTTGGTGGATTTAAACTGCCACCACCACAGTTCACCATACACACGCTTGAAGGTGGTGGTGGAGGTGGTGGAGGCGTTGTTGAAGGAGGTGGTGGTGGCGGCGGGGGTGTTGTAGGAACAGTAGTAACACTAAGTGAACACTGTGCTGTTGCCTGGAGCGAACCTGACGTCACCGTCACAGTTGCATTTTTTGTTCCCGCTGACGAGTATATTTTAGAAACATTCGCCGTGCTTCCGCTTAACGCGTCAGAACCGGTCCATGAATAGGTATACGATCCTGTTCCTCCGGAAGCAGTTGCGCTCCATGATACAGAATTCCCTACCTCAATACTTTGTGGACTCGCCACACAGGTTGCTTGAAAACTCGCCGGAGGTGGTGGTGGAGGAGGCGGAGGGGTTGTTGCTACGGGATCAAAAGCTGCACACAACGGATAGAGACTATTCTGAAAGGCGGTGTCAGGATAGGCAGCGTGTACCGCTTTTACTCCCCCGATAAGAAAAGGTACGCTGAGTGACTGATTAACAACCTCTGTCTTAAGTGTGGTTCGAACCAGATCCTGAAGATCTGAAATTGTTCCTGTTCGAATTGTTGAAACGCTTGAACTCTCTGCATCATCACCGTTCGCGGAACTGCTCCCTAAATCGGAATCATCACCGTTTGCGGAACTTCCTGAACTCGCAACAGGAAAAAGATTGGCGAACCACTGTTCGCGAGGCTGAGTAATACTTTCTCGTCCACTGTATCCGTCAAATGACGCGAGCGTCACTTTGTACGTGCCGGCAGGAATACTTGCAGTAACAGGACCGTTCATCGCTTGCTCCACTGAACCCCCTGAAACAATCTTTCTCGTAGTAGGAAAAGTAACAATAATTCGTCCGGGAGCACTTGGAATAGGACACGCGGGAATACTTACCTCCTCGTCTCTAATTTGAACCTCACACTCTGCCTCTTCCTCAGTTCCACTCGCATCGGTGACCGTAATCGTTCCGCGCTTAGTTCCTGAACTGGTGTATATTTTGTTAACCGAACTTAAGTTACCGGAAAGACCGTTAGTGCCGCTCCATGAATAGGTAAGAGGTGCTCCCCCACCTGAGGCGAGCGAGCTCCATGCGATGGAGGTTCCAACGGTTGCAGTTGTTGGGGTTGCAGAACACGTAACCGCAAGGGGTTCAACATGTCTACAGATCGTATCTTGTTTATAAAAACTATAGCCGAGAAGCCACGGCCCGTACACAATATTTTGCAGCTCATGAGGAGCATCTCCGTACCACACATCGTACTGAGTTGCGCACGATGCAAGCGGAACGGTAAGTTCTGCCCAATAGTTTGGAGCAATATCTTCGTGATCATCTCCGATAAACTCCTGAGAAGAAAGATTCCCCGCGTCAAAAGGTTCAGTCAGTTTGTAGGATGAAAACGAAATCGGCACCTTACAGTTGGTACTGTTCATCACCTTAGCCGTAACGGTATGAGCCTGTTCATCAACAGTGAACCCGGCAACTGAAATTAGATTTCCGGCGCGGGCCGCGAGAAAGTCGTCATGAGAAAGGATACCGCCGGCGCCACAGTTAAAACCAACGTCGTCGTCATCACCATTGTGTGAGCCGCTGGCAGAAACATTGAATGACCACACCAACACAATAACGACATACGCGATCAGGAAAACTACCCACCCTGAGCGGTTTGAATATATTTTTTTAAATGATGTGACGTTTGTCTTCATTGATGTTAATGATTTTTGTATCACTGATTTTGTTCGATGGGTAAAACGGCAAGAAGATCCGCGGTCACCACATAGCGATCATCCTTGGAACCAAACGTGTTACACGTTGAAATCGTGAGCTTTCCCGCCGCAGAATCGAACTGAACAAGTTCCTCATTTTTGTCAGTGAGACGAACTGAGATGACTGAATAGATATACTCATTTTTTTCTCCTCGGACTATGATGCGATCATCGCTTTGAAGCTTTTCGATTCCTGTGAGTGCGCGATATGCAGGATTCCGAACATATTTCAAATGCGAGCTGTGTCCAAATAGCAACACATTCGTATCTTCGCCTAAAAGTCCTGACCCGGGATAATGAACTATTCCTTTGGTAAGGGCAGCATCCAAAATCTCCACAGCAGTACTTTCAGATTCAACAATAGCGAAAGTGATTCCAACTGTTGGAATTGAAAGGTGCGTTGGCCGCTCAGTTATCACCACTTCTTGGGGAGGATCTTTCTTCTCGTCTTGACCAGTCTGATCTGAAGCGTATACATCTTCATTCATCAAAGCACTCAAGATTAGATTTTGAGCTTGTCGCATTTTTTGAGGCACAAAACCAACAAAACTGAGAAAAACAAGGGTAACGATGAAAATTCCTAGCCACCAAGTAATAAAGTGATTCATATCTCTTGTTTAGACTACACACAAAAGAGTGTTGGTCAAGGATTTCATGGCCGCCCGTATTGACAATAAGACGTTTATCAGTAATTTAAAACCCAACTGATCAACAGCTCTGTGAAGTGCAGTTAGATGTCATTATAAATTTAAATACAAATTTGTCAATAGGAGATAGTTGACAAAAAATAAATTAGTGTTAATATTCCTTACTATGGAAAATAACGAAAAAAAGGCTCGTGTCGCACAATTAAAAGAAAAGCTTACCCGCCCTCTTGCAGTGGTAGGCATTATTGCAATAGTTATTATCGGCGCATGGATTACGGTGACAGGAATAAAATCTATCCCGGCCGTTGGTGAGTTTGTATCAGAATCAGTCTGGCCCCGAATTAACGCGGCACTTGTTTCGTTTACTTCTATCTTTGTACCTTCTGAAAAAATTTCTGTGTCTCTTTCTCCGGACCGCGTTTCAAGTGAAGGACCCACCACCCTCACGTGGGAGCACACCAGCACGGACGAAGGCATGTACCTATTCTATTACCCCTGTGTCGACGATATTTCTTTTGAAACCGCAGAAAAAGTTGCGGTCGACTGTGATAAGGAGCTTGATATAAAAGGCCAGAAATCCATCATCATTATCCCGAAACTCACCAGTCAGACTGCCGTTTCAGTTCCTATCCAAGTATCTTTTAAAAATGTGGAGGGGACCAGGGTCACGGGCGCCGCCACACTCACGATCAATCCAAAAACTTCAACCATAGTAACGGGTAGCCCTTCACCAAAGCCTACTCCATCACCAAAACCAACATCACCAGTACCGGGCGGATCTCAAACAGTTACCAACACACCTCCCCAACCACTTCCGACTCCAAAACCTGGACAAACAACCCAAAAAACCTATCCGGTAACGACCCCGACAAAAGTAACCGTAAATCCTCAGGCGGATCTTATCGTTAAAATTCTTGGCGTCGGCGCCGTTGATCCTTCGACAAACATCTTTACAATAAAAGAAGGAGTTCGCGGAAATGAACGTGCTGCAATTCACTTTGAAATTATGAACATGGGAACCAAAAAGGCTGAAGGCTGGTCCTTCAACGCGGTTCTTCCAACCTTTCCGTCAAATATTTTTAGTTCCGAATCTCAGCAAACCCTTAACCCCGGTGACAAAATCGAATACACGCTCGGCTTTGACCA
Source organism: uncultured Candidatus Saccharibacteria bacterium (assembly GCA_964350935.1). Taxonomy (GTDB): domain Bacteria; phylum Patescibacteriota; class Minisyncoccia; order Phycocordibacterales; family CAYGLL01; genus CAYGLL01. The sequence goes on from CAYGLL010000020.1 coordinate 18,251, forward strand.
GATTGATATTTCTCAAACCGAAGGGACAATCGTAATCTACGCCGACCCAACTGGCTCGGTAAACGAATCAAACAAAGACAACAACCTCGGTAAAGCAACAATAAAGATAATCAAGTAAAACAACACAAAAACCTCTGAGCTTGCTCAGAGGTTTTTGTGTTGTTTTAGGACAACTTGACATATTAAATAATTAAGGTAAAGTACTTTTCGACAAGCACCTTGAAAGAAACACCTGCATGAAATTTGAAAACTTTGGCCTTCTCGGTCAACAGCTGTTGAACACCGTCACGTTCTGGAAAAAAAAACTTCATTCCGACAATTCGTTTCATCTGTCCAGTAACCCAGGATCGGGTTGCAAGCAACGTTCTCTTTGAACCACTGGGGCAACGCTGGGTTATGCGCAGTGCATCACTGCCCGGTCACATTGCTATTAAAGCAATCGGCGTTGACCGCAAATCACTCTTTGTTGAGACTGCGCAGGTTGATATTGAGAAGATACAACGAATTATCGAGGAGGGTGAACTCGACATTACATTTAATCGAGAGAAGCGCACCTTTTCAACCAGGACGGGGAAAAAACTAGTGGTACTTTCCGGTTCATCAGAAAGCGGTCGAACACTCTGGACAGTCCCCCTTCACCATCTTTCCGACGATGATACTGATCTGGTTATCAGTTTCATCGATACGGTTTCGATTGAGAACGCCTTTGAAAACGGCGAAGAGGAGTTTGGTTCGCTCACCCCCGGACAAGCACCGGCGCTTCTTCTCCAGCTGAACCTCAGTATGGTTCAGCTTCTTGAACAGGAGCAGCAACCACAGCTCCTCGCCGCACTTGATGCTGCGTTAGATGTTAATGTCGACGTAACAGTTAACTTTGACATCACCCGGCTCCTGCGCTTACAGCACATCATTTTACGCATGAGCACGGAGGAACTTGTCGAGTTTGTCACGAAAGACACGAGCAAGGAGGGCCAACAAAAAGTTCTCCGAGTTCTTCACTTCGTCTTAAGCGGCAAAATCAAACGTCTGAAGTCTGAGCTCGATTGGAAATCTGCTCGGAAGATCGCCTGGAGCCTCATACACAAAAGAGGACCGGCTGCTGCCTAAGCAAAATTCATACCGTTCCGCGCATACCGCGGGACGGTTTTTTTATAAAGGTTTGTAAAAGTGACCCCCTTATGACGCAATTAAAATCAATTTCAGTAAACTATACAATAACCCTCTGAGAGCTAGTATGGAGCCGGAACCAACACGTCTGTTGGAATAGAGAACCTCAAAAAAGGAGTTCGTGATGCAGCAACGAAAATTCGAAATTACCAATGGTCCTGACCATTGGCGCTTCATGCAGTCTTTGAACGCACGGGAAAGCCGGTCTCGAAGCGATCTGTGGAGGGTGTCTTTCACCTTCAAAGATTCACTTCGGCCGATTGAAGTTAACATTACGGGTGTCGATCGGATTGAAAATCCGAAAGACGATCCGCCTTATGGCCTCAACTGGAAGTTCCGTTGCCGAAATACGTTCGGAAAAACTGCTCAAGGCGAATACAACACGGAAACCAAAAGTGGCTGGCTTGAGTACGACGAAACACAGCCCAAACAGGATTCAAACATATGAGCATTGTCTACTGTGACTACTTCGGCGGTGTTGCCGCTGTGAAAAAAAGAATTGTCGATGCGATCAAAAGCATCCGTGAGGCAAACGGCCTCACCCACGAAGAGTTCGACAAGTTTTTTGGATTAGATCGCGTAAGCGTTAATCCGAAGTATCCTTCGTGTCGGGACATCGAAGAAGACCCGCAGCGTCTCAACTCAAATGCCGTCTCCATTATTTCGATGGGACTTAGTCTCCACCTGCAGGATCTCTTCCCGATTGATGAAGTGGCACAGCGCCCTGATGTCATTGAGGCGGTCGTGGCCGAAATGAAACAGAAAAATGCAGGACTTGTGGGCGGCGGACCGCCCGGCACAACGATGGAAATGCAGGTTGGAATCATGATCCTCTGCTCACTCCAGAGTGAACTCGACACGGACTATCTCGAAACTGTCCCCCGGCCTCCCGCTAAGGCCTGATCCGCAACCGTCCCGAGCTTTAGCAAGGGGCGGTTTTTTTATTAACGACGTAGAGCCTCGCGGTACCTTTATTTTCCATAACACTTGACTAAAGTTAAATAATATGCAAAATAAATTTTAGGTCGTCGATTGCTCTATGAAAACACTCCGCACTCTGTTCTATTCTGCACTCACCCTTGCAGCACTTTGCTTCTTTACGGGCTGTGAAAAAAAGGTTGCGCCTCCACCCCCGGTTGACACTCGCCCCGACTTCTTCAAGGGTCTTCCTTACGGTGAAACCGAGGTGAGTAACTTTGTCTCCCGTGCAAACACTATCGAGGTGTACCTCGGAATCATCAAGTTTGGCGACAACGTTTACTACTTCCCGTACGTCGGCGAAACCTTCGGAAAAGCTCTTCAGAAATTCCTGATTGAGAAACCCGAAATCGCCAGCGTGTCACTCTCAGGAGACTCTGCAGATATCAAGTACACAGGATCGCATGAGGGTCACTACTCCACTCATGCCGGCTACTGGGTCATTTGTACCTTCAAGCCCAAGGTTCACTCACCGGAAAAACCCTGAACTTCACAGAACGTCAAAGCCTCGCGTTTCGCGAGGCTTTTTTCTATCTGCTTTTTTAAGCTATTTGAAAGTTAGATGTCCAAATTTGCCATCTTCGCGTTTGATTGAATGAACGATTTACGTGCCGGCACATCGGTACCCATCAAAATTTCAAACACGCTGTCAGCCTCATGTGCATCTCTAATCTCAACCTTCTTGAGGACGCGCCGTGCCGGATCCATAGTGGTCTCCCACAACTCGTCCGCATTCATCTCACCCAAACCCTTATATCGCTGTATGTGGAATCGTTCTTTTTTAGTTTTATCAATTTTAGCGCCTTTCGCTGCCTCCGCCTCAGCACTTTCATTTTCCGCCTCCTCCACCCCCTCTTCTTCCATAAGCTCAGACATGTCAACATCCTTACCCACAATTTTTATTTTTTCCTCGTCGGAATATACAAAGGAAATTTCTTTTCCTTTTTTAATTTTATACAACGGCGGCTGAGCAATGTAGATAAATCCCCCGTCAATAAGCGGCCGGAAATAACGGTACAACAACGTGAGAATAAGGGTACGGATATGCGCCCCGTCTACATCGGCATCAGTTGCAAGAATGATCTTGTGATAGCGAAGACGACTGATATCAAACGTATCACCAATAGCGGTCCCGAGAGCGAGCACGAGGTTTTTAATCTGCTCAGATCCGAGCATTCGATCTAAACGTGCACGTTCAATGTTTAAAATTTTTCCTCGCAGCGGCAAAATCGCCTGAATGCGACGATCGCGGCCAGTTTTTGCAGTACCACCTGCAGAATCTCCCTCCACAATAAAGAGTTCCGACTCAGAGGCATCGTTCGACTGACAATCAGCAAGTTTTCCCGGGAGTGTCATGCCTTCAAGCGCGCCCTTTCGCAAAACAGAATCTTTAGCGGCTTTCGCGGCTTTGCGAGCCTTCATGGCCAAAATCACTTTTGAAATAATCGAGCGCGCCTCGTCGGGATTTTCTTCAAGGAAAGCTGAGAAGCCATCACCAAAAACAGTACTGACGGCGCCCTGAGCTATTACGCTTCCGAGTTTCGCCTTAGTCTGGCCTTCAAACTGAACTTCGCGCAATTTAATAGAAACAACCGCTGTAATACCTTCAAACACGTCATCGCCAGTAAAAGAATCATCATCACTCTTAATGATTTCGTTCTTCTTCGCGTAGGTATTCAAGGTTCTCGTGAGTGCGGTTTTGAAACCTGTTAAGTGTGTACCTCCTTCGGGATTATGAATGTTGTTCGCAAACAAAAGCATGCGAGCTGATATATCATCCGCATACTGAAGCGCAACTTCCACGGACTCAACACCCTCCACCTTCTTCTCTACATAAAAAATACTCCGGTGAACGGGCTTGAAGTAATGATTATAAAATTTAATGAGAGAAACCAGTCCACCCTCAAAGTAAAAAGTGTACGACGGCGCGTCGATGTTCATCTCACGCATGTAAAATACATCGTCGGTGTCTAAGGATCCTTTGTACTCACGTAAATCAATGACAGAAATTTTGAGACCGCGAACAAGATACGCCTGCTGGCGCATGTGTTGGACAATTCGATTAAATTCGAACTTTATTTCTGGGAAAATTTGAGGATCAGGATCAAACAATACAATGGTGCCGTGGAGCTTTGATGAGCCGATTTTTTTCACCTTCGCTTTTGCTTTTCCTCGAACATACTCCTGTTGATGAATACCTCCGTCCCGATGAACAATAACTTTGCAGTACTGTGAGAGTGCATTAACGACTGATGCGCCGACTCCGTGAAGACCTCCGGAAACTTTGTACCCCTCACCACCAAATTTTCCACCCGCATGCAGAGTGGTCATAATAGTATCGAGTGCGGAAACTTTAGATTGTTTGTGAATATCAACCGGAATACCACGACCGTTATCAGTTATGCGAATTTGATTACCGGGAAGAAAAACAACTTCAATATCGCTAGCGTGACCGCCCATCGCCTCATCGCGACAGTTATCGAAAATTTCAGTAATGAGGTGGTGCAAACCGTCCGGTCCAGTCGTACCGATATACATACCTGGACGCTTGCGAACCGGTTCCAAACCCTCAAGAACGGTGATAGACGAGGCATCGTAGTTATGCCCTGCGCTATCTCCCTCCTTTTCTTTATTTTTATCTGCTTTCTTAGCCATTCTAGAGCTTTATTTCATTAAAAAATTCCGCTTTCCGGATAGGGTCATTTTACCAAAAAATGCCCTAAAACAAAAGCTTTTTTGCACTTTTCGATGTGGATAAAAACCGCTCAAATTAGCCCTAAAAATGCACGGATA
>CAYGLL010000021.1:0-21918 GCA_964350935.1 uncultured Candidatus Saccharibacteria bacterium
ATGGTGGTCTATCCCCTAGCAGATCTCCAGAGTTAATCGAGTTTACCTGCGCAATTTGCAGCATAGCCAAGCCTAAAAGGGCGCTTAAGAAGTCAAAATCACTGGTCACATTGACAAAACCAAGCGGAATCGAGTACAAAATCTGCCTTGGCTGCCATGGCACCATTCTGGCGTGGCACCGAAACACCGTACCCGCGGACAACCGTCTTATCAGAGCACTTGCAGATCTTGCCTGAAGTCGTTCTCACTAACACCCGTTCCTATTGTTGGAGGGTGTTTTTTAATTCTGCCTCCCGCTCACGGGCCGCCTCCATAATTGCAGTCATTTGATCCTTACCAGACCTCATTTTCTCCTGTGCTTTCAGAGCTATTTCTTCGAAGAGTTGTGGATTTTTATCAAGTGCCGCAAGCATTTTTTCCTGCTGCTCCTGCGGAATATCCTTCATTTTTGACTTAAGTAATTGCTTGAAAATAAAATTCTTTAACATGATATGAATATATTATTGTTGTTTTAAATATTCGAGACTACCAATGAGGCCTCCGTTATCTCCCAACGCTGCTTTTTTGATGAGCGGAATCTCTGGAAAGGAACTCATAATTTCTTTGAACTTCCTATCAGTTTCTATAAGATCAATTGCTGGATCTCCGACAATCATCGAGCCTCCGAGCACAATTACGTCAGGCGACCAGTGAACTGCCGTATTTAAAAGCCCATACGCAAGCCAGTCCGCAAGTTGTTTCCAAACCTCTGGGTCGGCAACTTCTTTCGGAGGTTTTCCAAACCGCGCCTCAATCGCCGTTCCTGAAATATAGTTTTCAAGATCGCCAGGTTTTGCACACTCCGGGCAAAGATTGCCGTCAGCGTCGATAACCTGATGGCCCGGCTCAAATCCGTGCACACTTCGGTCAATTTTTCCGTCAATAATACGTGCGCCGCCAACACCGGTTGAAACGGTGATATACGAAACACTGTGGTAACCTTTTCCCGCACCAACAAGAGCCTCGCCGAGACCAACCATTGCTGCATCATTATTAAAAAGCGGTACTACCGTAAGAATTTTTCCAAAGTCGACGGCAACGTCCGTATTCACCCAGCCAGGAAGATGGGGCGAGCGGAGAAGTCTACTTCGGGATGAATCAAAAGTCCCCGCGATCCCACCGGCGGCAGATGTAATAGTTGCATCTCCTACGAGCTCAACAACTGCTGCATGTATTTTCTCAAGTGCGTCGGAGTATTTTTCTTCTGTCGAAATTTTTATCTGGCGATCAATATGATTTCCGTCCTCGGAAATTGCAAACCTCATTTTAGTTCCTCCGATATCAAAAACAAGAAAAGCCATTTACGTGAGCATTCGCTTAAGATTTTCAATCATAACGACCTTTTCCGGTTCCGTGTGATAAAAACGCGAAAGCTCGAGTGCGGTCCAGTCTGCGAGAAGAAGTGCATTAAACATTTTTTGGAGTAATGTTTCCCCCCTCAACTCTATCTGAAAAACCCCGAACCCCTTATCTTCATAGAGTTTTTTCGTTACGTCCATGCGACGGCGTATCTGCGGATGATCAGACGCGTCAGAAAGAAAGACGAAAGCAAAATGTTCTGAAAGAGCGCGCGTTGATTGAACCACATCAAAACCCGACATTTCGTTGTGGTTAAGCTCCGGGAAAACGTTGGTAAATGAAGGTATTTTTCCGGTTTCATTAAATTTAATTTTCCAAATAGCAGCTATGTTTCGGGCGGCGTTGTCACTGTAAATTACCGGAACCTTGCCCTGAAGTTTTGAGGCAAGTTCCTGTCCGGATTTCTGCCACACCTCTGAAGATAGCTTTTCGTGAAGTCCGCTGATTTCAGTAATAAGCGCCTGATCGTTTAAAAGATACGAAAGCGCAAGTGTTGAATGACCCAAAGCCATTCGCGGCTGAATTCCCATATCAGGAAACTGAATGTAGGGAATGGTATTTTTTTGAGCAAACTCAATGAGCTTCCCGCCTGACCCCATGATTGCAAGCGGTTTTTTTGCATTAAAAATTTTTTCTGCAAAATCGAGTACCTCTTCTGTATTTCCTGAATACGAACTGGCGATAAAGAGCGTATCGGAAGGAAACGATTCAGAACGGGGTGGGAGGCCGTAGCTCGTGTGAATGGTAAGGTCAATATCGGGCCGGGCGTAATTAATTATCTCAGCAGGAAGGTGCGAGCCGCCCATACCGGCGAGTACGAAATGTCCGTAGGTCCCAAGTTTTTCTTTGTATTCAATTTTCGGTCCATATCCGAACTGTGTCGGAAAATCTCGGATTGATTCTTCCATGAACCCATTTTAACATTAAAACTTCAGATCGGTAAAAAGTTCCGCGTGTGGAACCTCGAGCAAGAGCCGCGCCGGGGTACTGTGCACACTCCCATCCTTATTAAGCAGGCACGTAATCGCATCCCGTTTTCCCTCTCCGGTTGCAAAAACTATCGTACGGGACACCGCGCGGCGAATAAACGTCGCCGTTACAGTAACTCGCAGAGGAAATTGGTTTTTTTCACCTGCATTATACGAGACAAAAAAACGATCGGGGTTTTCAAACAACTGGCTGAAGCGAGCTTTGTCTTCAGGAAAAGAAAACATGCCGGCCGTATGTCCGTCTGCACCAACTCCACAAATGGTCATAACCAATCCTTCGTGATTTTCGGTTATCCACTCACCCACTATCAAATTTAAACGCTCGGCTAGTTCTTCAGGAGATTCATCATCGAGAACGCTCGAGTCAATAATGCTAACATCCGCATCTATGATTTTTTTATATACGGGAAGTTCCTTTAACTGGAGAAAATTGTTTACTTTTGGATCCAAACTATAACGTTCGTCCTGCATACCAAACGTAACATGCGGACCAAGAAGATCGGCTTCTACATACTCCAGAATTGAAAGAGCTGACCCGCCCGAAACCAAAAGCAAAATCTCACGTTCCTCATGTTCCTGAAGAAAAGCATTCAGTCGTATACCGGCTTCGCGTGCCGGATTGTTACTACTATGAATCTGCATAAATTACGTCAGACTGTGTCCGCCAAACTGGTTACGCAGTGTTGATAGAACTTTTCCGGCAAAACGGGGATCGCCGGAAGATTTTTTGCGAACCTCAAGAGACGCTTTGATAACCGGTGCGGGAACTTTGAGTTCGCGCGCCGCATCAACTGTCCATGCTCCTTCTCCGGTATGAGCAACTGTTGGACTTGCAAGGGCCAAATCGTTCCCATATTTTTTAAATCCTAACTCAAGCCAGCCAACAAGACGAGACTCGATAACGCTTCGGTGATTATAGAGCGCCGTAATTTTTTTTAGATCGAGCTTGTAGTTTGATTTTTTAAGAATCTCAAAACCCTCGGCAAGCGCCTGCATCATGCCGTACTCAATACCGTTGTGAACCATTTTTACAAAGTGCCCCGCGCCGTGCCCACCACAATAGAGAAAAGCTCCGGGTGCTGAAATATCCTTCCAGAGCCTTGTGTAACGGTTAAAATCCTTTTTCTCACCCCCAACCATAACACAGGCTCCGGCTCGTGCGCCCCCGGGGCCTCCTGAAACACCCGCGTTAAGAAAGTGAACACCGTATTTTTTAAGAAACACAGCATGATTGAGAGTTTCTTTGTAAAAACAATTACCGCCATCAATCACAGTGTCGCCTTTATGGAGCAATGGTGCGAGCTCTTCAAGAAGCACACCGACAGCATTATGTGAAACCATAATCCAAATTGTACGCGGCGTCTTAAGTTTGAGCACCAGCTCAGGAATAGTTGAAGCTGTTACTACTCCTTTTCGTTTAATCGCAGCGCGTGGTTCAGGACTGCGATTATATGCAATCACCTTGTGACGCTTTTCTTTGAGCCGAAGCACCATATTGAAGCCCATTTTTCCCAATCCAATGTATCCGATAGTCATTATTTTTTTGTTGGAATTTTTCTATTAAGTTCATCCGGGTGAAGACTCGCGGGATCAGCCCCCTTTTCATACTGAATCAAGGGAAGTGTACTCCAGGCTTTTAGAATAGGTGTTATGAACTTCCATGAATGCTTGATCTCATTCGTTGAAGCAAAGAGCGTTTGATCACCACGAACAGCATCAAAGAGAACACGTTCGTACGCATCAAGAAGTTCTGGTGCAGTTCCATAATCGAATGAAAGAAGTCGCGGCTCGACATTCATACTAAACCCCGGTTTTTTTGCAAAAAATTTAAGATCAATAGACTCCTTCGGACTAATTGAAAACGTAATCACGTTGGCTTCATTGTGACCGTGTAGTATTTTCCCTTTTTTAAAGCGAACCGAAATCGAAACACGTGAATTATTGAGACCCTTACCACTTTCAAGGTAAAACGGCACACCCCTCCACCGTTTACCCTTAAGATGCGCGACGGCAAAAAAATACGTCTCAGTTTCCGAATCCTTGCCAATCCCCGCTTCATCACGGAAACCTTGATACTGGGCTCGGATAAAATTATCTTTAAGGTCCTTTGTTCTCGTTGGTTGCAGAAGTTTAAGAACCTCTGCGCGCGCCTTGCGAATTGCTTCGACAGTAAGCTCATACGGTTCCTCCATCGCAATCAGCCCCAACATCTGCAGAATATGATTTTGACCCACATCACGAAGTGCGCCTACAGTGTCATAAAAATCCCCTCTCGATTCAACAAGATGCTTCTCAAAAAACGAAATTCGAACCGACTCAACATACTTGTTGTTCCAGATAGGTTCAAAAATAGAATTAGAAAAACGAAAAGCGAGAATATTCTGGAGGGCCTCCTTTGCAAGATAATGATCAATACGGAAAATCTGCGCCTCTTTGAATAATGACCCCAGCAATTCATCAAGTTCTTGGGCAGTTTTAGCATCACGGCCAAACGGTTTTTCAACTAATACTCGTGTCCATCCGTCCTTACCCCCGCACGGTATGGTAAGACCTGACGAAGATAAGTTTTTCAGAATAGTAGTGTAAAACTCCGGATGAACAGCGAGATGAAACAGTTTATTCGAACACCCACCAACTAGTGAATCATGTGAAGCGAGAGCCTTCAGAAGTCCGGTGTACGATGCCGGGTCATCAAAGTAACCTTGAACATACGTAATGCGTCCGAGAAAAGCCATAAAGTCGGAGCTCGTGGTACGACCACCGATGTCTGCCTCTCGTACTAAATCTCGAAACGATTCGTTGGTAAACGGGCGGCGTGCCATAGCAAAAATATGAAACTCACGCGGCAATTTGTCCTTGTGAAAAAGATCGAAAAGTGCCGGAAATAATTTCTTAAGCGCCAAATCACCGGTGGCACCAAAAATAACAAACGTAGTCGGTGTAATTACTTTCTCCATGTTCAAACTCATCTGAAAATTATATCAGAAAAGCCATATTTCAAGGCGTTTTGGAGAATATTGACACTATTATATAATATGGTATAATTTAAGCAGAGAAAAACGTAAACAATCAACAGAAAGATCTTTGAATGAAACAAAAACTTGCGCTCGTTTCCGGTGTGCTGGGAATTGGCAACTACGTTGTCCTCATCATCACACTTCTCAAAACCAATGCCAGCGTCAGCTTCGCGACGTTCCTTTTGTGGGCAGCCCTCGCCCTCATCGTAACGATTAACACCATGTTGGTCAAAGGAAACTACGCCCTCCCCCTCGGGTATCTCTTGGGGGCTATCGCTACAACCTTCATCCTGCTTTGCAAAAAGCAGTATGGCTGGAGTACGGTTGAATGGTTCACGCTCGTCCTCGTTGCTGCGTGCATCATCGTGTGGCTTACGAGCGGCCCGGGCCCAGCGATCATTGCATGCTCAACTGCAGCATTCATTGCGGGGGTTCCGCAACTTAAAACCGCATGGGACGCACCGCACTCAATCGCGATTCCGATCTGGATAGGTTTCCTTCTGGCAAACATCCTTGCTTGCTTCGCGGGTAAGGACTGGTCAGCAAAGGAGCGTCTGTATTCCGGAAGCGCCGCAGTGTACTGTGCTCTCGTTATTGGTTTTGCACTTCTGCCGCGCTAAGCGCGGTTCACAACACCCTCCCGCCTCGGCCGGAGGGTGTTCTTCTTTTTTTATTTGAATATCGTACCTTAAAGACTTGGTTTCCGTACCCAGAGACTAAGTCTCTGGGTACTAAGAGTACTACGTTGGCAGTTTAGACAAGTCAGACATGTCGAAACACTAAATTGATATCTGGTCAATTTTTGCCGCCAGAATGAAATCGTTCAATGACAAACCACCGATCGCATGGGTCGAAAGCTCAACTGCAACCTTGTTGTAATTGATCGTAAGGTCTGGATGATGGCCCTCTTCTTCCGCAATCCGCGCAGCCTCGTTTACAAAATGAATCGAGTCAATAAATTCTTTGAAAACGAACTGTTTTGAGATCTTTTTAAAATCTTTAGAAGCACTCCAGCCTTTTACATCATTAAGCAATCGTTCTACTTCAGAAATAGCAAGCGGCATAGTTCCGCCTTCACACGGTACACATTTTTTTTGTAATAAATCCGTCATAGAAAGTTAATGCATATCAGCGAACTCCCTCAAGCTTTTCAACATCCCAAATTTCTTTACCGACGCGGCGTTCCATGTCTTCCAAGTCCTTGAGGAGTTCACGCTCGCGGGCAATTTCGCTCTCCTCAAGTGATTTTGAAAGCTTCATTTTCTGTATGTGCTCTATTTCTTTCTGAATGTCGCGGCGCAGTACAGCGAAACCTCTTCGCACCGACTCCTCAACATCTTTAAATTCTTTTGTGAACTCGTGGTGTTTACGATGCGCCTTACGGTACAAAATAACAATATAAACCACAAAAGCAACTATGATAAGGAGTAAGAAAGCGATGATAAGACCGTAGAGTGATTCGAAGCTTAAACGCGAAACTCCAAACTGAATTGCTGCCTTGCCCACAACCATCTCAATCTGCGGCGACGGAGGACTTAGTTGTTCACCCACTTTAGCCTGAGTCCATAACAGATAGCGCCCGGCAGATACAAATGAGTTGTGACGGTAGAACCATTCTCCCCGCTTATCTGACTTAACAACGTAGCTCTGCGTCTCACCGGTAGTAAGGTTTTGAGTATAGAGCACCACCTCGGTGTCCCCATTATCAGTTTTCCCCCCGATATAGAAAATTTCTTCGTTAGAGACATTTCGGGAAATCGTCGTCACATAAGGTGGAGCAAGTTCAATCTGTTGCGCAAAGACATTTTTCGAAGAAACGAAAAGTGATGCAAAAGCAAACACCAAAACGAGTGCCGTCCCGTACTTTGTTTTGTACTTTTTAAGGTCCTCGAGCTGTTGTTTAATGAGAAGCGGTAGGGCCTTTTCCTTCTGATCTCTCTCCAATTTTCGATGCCAGTGTTTGAGCCCGTGCGTAACCAAAAAGAGACCCCCGATAATAGAGAGAAGAACAATGATCAGCCACAACCAAGGGACAAGGTATCCGAAAAGCGTAAGTCCGTCTTTGTCGAAAAAGCTAAATAATTTGTCGGTAACAACCAGTCGACTAATCACTTCCCGATAATTTCCTGCCTTGTCATAAGCACGAACAATTACATCGTAATCGCCGAGGTTAAGTTTGGGCGCAATATACGGGCTTTCAACCTCGATAAAGAGAGGCTGGTTTCCTGTCGTATCATCAGAAAGTGACGGTTGGAGTGCGACGAGCTTAAGCTCGTAACGATCAAGTCCCGAAAGACTATCGGCCGATGCAAACTTAATTACAGGGTCACGTGTTGAAGTCCGAGACGCTGGTAAAATATCAATCGGAAATAGTGCTGGTGCAGTACTGTCAACTTTTACCGAAAAGTGAGTTGAACCGCCCCAGCTTCCCTCTCGCAAAGCTTTGATATGAAAATAATGTGTGCCGTCTGCTAAATTGTTGTAACTCACCGAGTTACGTAACCCTTCCGGTGTATCGTCGGGAGAATTTACCGGATCATCACTCAAAATATAACTGTACGACTGAACATCCTCTTCGCTTGCCCAACGAAGGATAGCGGTGGAGTTCGCGTACCATTGAGACTGATCCGGCTGTGTTTCGGAAACAACAATAGGGCCCGCCGGAGGCGGCAGCACGAGCGTATATACAGCATCACCACGCTGACTGAGGTCATCTGTTCCCAGCCCATCATTTAAAAGTACTTTTGACTCATCGCCGAAACGAAGAATTGCTGAACCAACGGATTTTACCCTGAAGGTCAGTGACGCAACGAGCGCATTTGAAAGATTTATGCCACGGGGGATGCCTCCCTGCAGATGAACACGTCCCGTTTGATTATTAAACTGCGGCTGACTAGTCCAAACCGAAATAACCGAAACACTCGTTTTAGGAGAAACGAGTTGGAGACGATCGGCAGGAAATTGAAGATCGACATCGAGCGCATTAACCGATTTACCCTGCGTATCAAGGATAATCGAAATATCAAATGTGCTCCCGACCGTAAAGGTTCCGGTTGATGGCGATAGAAGGAGTGCGGCCGCCTGACCCAACTGTGGCATTGCAAGAAACAGAGCAACACAAAAAGACGCTAACCATGCGTAAAAGAATAACGGCCTAGCATTAGTGCGAGAGCTCATTCGTTGTTTTTTTGCTGCGCCGGAAAAAGAACCACATGACCCCGGCAACGACTAACACTATAAGTATACCGAAGGTAAGGTAATTATTAAATGGAAACTGTTGAGAGTTCTCGTTCGTGGGAGAAACTAATGCAACTTGAGTATTGCCATATCGATCTACCGCGCGGACGTAAATAAAACTTGAAAGGTTCTGATCATTAAGAACTGCCGGGTTGGCGACTACCTTCCAGTCTTTTCCACTGCGATCAAGCGCTCGCGCCGGTAATTCCTTCTTAGACTCAAGAAGTTCGTAGTGATCGATCCCCGAGCCGGCATCGAGAGCGTTGAACATAACAAAGTAATTGCCTTCAAAGAGATCCTGGCTTTTACCGATGACAGGGGTAAAGGCGAGAGGTTTTCCTTCATCCTTTGCAACTTCGGGAAGTGTAATGTCGAGTTTACGTACTGCCGCAAATGTTCCGGAAAGAGGCTTGGCCACTGCCTCAGTCCCCTTACCGTCATTTTTAAGAATTGAAAGATTCCCCGGTGTTACCATTATCTCTCCCTCGATTCCCGTTGAAACAAAAACCGAAAAGAGCACTCCAACTCCCTTAAACCCATTCTGGATAATGCCTGAAAAAATAACGCGCGGTGACCCAGGTTCGTGATTTGGTTCCTGAAGCCAGGCCCCAGCGATGGATTGTCCGTTTTCAATGCGCAAGTCACTTATGTTGGGGCCGAGATCTAGTTCCCCCTGAAAAGCATTTATAGAATCACTTTCAGTATCAAGAACCACATCAAGACGAATTGTCTGGCCGACAGCAACGGCGGCCGCTTGTGGCACTACCTGAATTATTGCCGCATACAGTGTTCTTGGAACCATACCCACACCAAGCACACACAGTAATGAAAGGGAGACCACCCGCAGATTTATTTTTATAGTTCTAAACATTGAGGTTACATTACTCATTCCAATAATACGCCATAATACTGAAATCAAAAATGTTTACTCTGCCATCGCGGTTAAGATCAACACGTGGTGGTACCGGTGTCTTCTCAAACCAATAATACATGATTGAGAAATCAACAAGATTTACTTTTCCGTCACAGTTGATATCCGCGATAACTTTTCTACAGGATTCGGGTTGAGGCTCTAAGAGAGGCGGAATAATAATTGGCGGTCGGGAGGGCAAAACAATAACGGAGCCGGGCGGACCTCCCCCACCTGCAGGCGGCGGAGCTGGTGGAGGAGTTGCTCCCGCAACTGGGGTTGCAGAAATCTGGGTAGAGGTCGAAATAAAATTTCCGAACGCATCTTTAGCTACCACAACGAAATAATAGAGCGTTCCGTTGGTTAAACTTGAAACAGTCGAGGATAGGATATTTCCCACTGCGCTGTACGTGTACGGCCCGCCTGAAACTGTACCTCGGCCAATCGAATAACCTGAAACAGTCCACCCAAAAGCATTTGCGGCCGTCCAACTAAGACCCACTTGTGCGTCTCCCGCTGTGGCGGTCGCAACCGGACGCGAAGCAAAAGGAAAGTAGAGAAAACCGGAGCGCACTTGAAATGTAGTTGCGCTTGAGGTGGCTATTGCAACCTGAGAAATAGTGCTATGAAGTTGAAAGTTCGAGGACGTTGAATATCCTGCCGGAAAAATAACAGGGTCAAGTGCGCGGTAGCTTCCCGATTGAAACTCCTGCGCATATACTACATGTGTAAAAACGGCACAAACAAAACACCCGAAGAGATAATGACGCAATCGCACTTTCATAACATACATTCTACAACCATTCCACAACCAAATACATCTTAGTCCCACTTTTGCACACCTCTACAAGGCAAGACCTGTAGAACGAGATCTTGCCTTGTAGGCTTACTAATATCTCTATTATTTACTCATTCGGTATAGTTGTAAAATATCCGCCGGAGTGAGAGCTCTACTATAAATTCTCACATCGTCAATTATTCCGTCAAAATCATCGCCCACCGGGCTCGCCCCGTGGTCGGCGCCGATCATAACGGGCTGCGCGGCATATCCAATAGGGCCAGCGAGTGAATTGTTTAGAATCGAAACCCCATTAAGGTACCCTATTCTTGTTGCTCCGTCATATGTCATAGCGATGTGGTACCACGTGTTTGGAATAAGGGTTCCAAATGTCGTTGCTGTAGTCCCTGAATATCCTGCATTTGAAAGACCGAACTCAATAGTCGTTGCACCATTAAGACGGATCAGCCATGACGTAAAGGGAGAAGACCACGGAGCCGAAGTTCGGGGTTTGGCTATAATAGTTGGAAACGTGGCAAACGAAGAAACAGAGAACCACGCACTTAAGGTAAATTGAGCGGGGCGCAGATCGGTACTGTCATCGGCAATTGTCACATAAGAATCATTTCCATTAAATCGAACTCCTTGACCAATTCTGCCGATAGTAGTAGTCGCAATAAGTGTTCCGTTGTTGGCAACTGCGCCGGCTCTATCACTAGCTGTAGTTCCTGAAACATCAGGCCCATCAAACGTCCACCATCCAACAAGACCGTCGGATGATGACCTGCTCGTGACATTTACCTTACCAGAGCCAGAATTGTAGAGTTGTTGAACTTCTGCTAAAGACAAGGGTCTGCTGTATATGCGAACATCATCAATATCTCCTAAGTAGGTTTCGCCGATAACAACTGAACCCGTATTATTGGTGAGTGTCACACCATCTTGTGTCTGCGCATAACTCACCTCAACACCGTCGACATATATATGAATATCAGTAGCGGTAAGACTACCTGTCCATGTTGCCACCACGTGTGACCACTGATTAAGCGTAAGCGCTCCTGTATTTGAGTTTCTGACAAGGTTTGTACTTCCTTGTTGGAAAAAACGAATCTGACCGCTAGGTGCGGCATCAAAAGTAAAACCGCTGATAGGCGTCCGGTTGACCAAATAATTACTGAAAGTAAATCTTCCCGGTTTAGTCCACAATGAAATTGAAAAAGGAGTATTTTCGGTAATCACATTATCTCCGAGCGTACCAATGTCTACCTCATCATCTGAACCATCAAATCTAAACGCCTGCCCCCGCTTACCGAGACTGGGAGTAATCGCCGCCGACATACCTGTCAATGTTCCCGTATTTCCATTTCCACTTGTATCCTGAATTGTATTCCCAGCCCAATTGATGTCTTTGTTATCAAAAGTCCAGTAACCCGCGAGGCCGAGTTCCCTTTTTTTTGTTGACACTCCTTGTTTTGCCTGGCCCGCATTATACAGTTTTTTGACTTCCTGTGTTGACAGAACACGGTTATATATGCGAATATCATCCATTTTTCCCTCGAAAAAATTAGATGCCCCGTTAAAAGATCCGAAGTAAAGATCCGATCCGATGTCTGTCGGCGCATGTGTACCAGTGTTGGCGGCATCCTGAATTCCATTGATATAGATTAACGAGTCGGAATTTTGATTTGATGTAACCGCAATATGGTTCCACGCATTGAGTTGCAGCGAACTATTGGAAGTGAGATCGATAGTTGGCGAGAGATCGTCGTAACGAAGGAAATTAATTTTGGGAGAGGCCGAGGAATCCGTCACAATTTGATAAGGAATATCGGCACTGATGCCTTTAGAAATTAAATATGTTACGCCATTATTTCTAAAAGGGAAGACCCACACTGAAATACTGATGTCCCCCACCAAAGGCAATGCTGAACCAGCATCAAGAGTAGCACTAGCTGATCCATTGAAAGTTGTCGCTTGTCCAATTTTACCCGCAGTTAGTGATAAATTGCCTGCACTGGAGGCATCGTTACCGCCGCCTGTTAGATCACGCGCAAGATTTCCTGAAACTGCATTTCCATCGAAAGACCAGTAGCCAGCAAGTCCACTCATATTTGTCGCCTTGCTGAGATTAATTTTCGCCGCCGCCGCCGCCAGATGTGGAACAAATAAGTAAACTGAAAGGACAAAAAAACTAGCCATAAGAACTACTGCTTGAAAGTTTTTTTTAGTGATTACAGTTTCCATGTTTTAAGTATGGTGTTCATTAATTCTTTATTCGAAACCATTGAGCTTAGCTGGAACAGCAATCCTTTCTGAACAAACCAAATTTCATACGAATCTATCCCGCCATCGCTTGAAACAAACGCCAAACCCTCCTCATTAGGCGCAACTGTCATCTTTTCAACATTTGTTATTTTTATATCCGGATTTGAATCAATAATATCATTTTCTGAAATAACCAATGTTTCATCCCCAATTTCCCGAACATAAATTTGAAATGAACCTTCGGTTAATTTATTAACCCCCCCATACACTATCCCCCCAAAGTCAGGTATTCCCTCCCTCATTACATAACCCTTCGGTAATTTGAAAGAAAAAAAATAATCAGAATTTGTATAAATAATCTCATCCTTTCCATCAATAGTTGGGGTTATTTCCTGGAATATCTCACCCGATTCTGATGCATTTTCACTACGAAAGATAAAAAAACCGACAACGAACAAAACGGAAAATACAAAGAAGATTATGAAAAATTTTTTGATCGACATAGCATATTCGACTCTCCGTGTGCCCCCCCTATTCAATTGGATTATCAATGTTGATTGAACCAACCTCGATAATCTTTCCCGCCACCGGATCAAATAAAATTACTTTCTGATTTTTCGAATAAATAACAACCCTGTCTCCGACTTTTGCTTTCGCGAAAAAAGGCTGGCCTTTTAATTTTTCAATATCGTTGACCGTCGCCACAGTTGGCTGTTCGTCCGCCGGCAAGACAATCATGGTGTTAAGTTTTTCTAAAACATCCATTGTCTCAGGCGACACATATGGTGGAAGCTGCTTGGTCTGCCAGTAAAAATAACCCGCCACACCGCTTGCAACAAAAAAAAGAATAAGCAAAAAAACAAAGCCCCACGGTTTCCTTCGACGAATCTCATATTCCGGATACTTTCTGGGAACTGCTGAAGTTGTAGCTCTATTTATGGTCTCCATTATTTTAATTGTAACCTACGGCATCAAATACCGCTACCTTTTAATTCTTAACATTTGCTGTACTTGATCGATACAGTGTCCTAACCTCATCTAAGCTCATCACATAGTTGTAAACTCGGACATCATCGAGCACTCCGTCAAAATACGACCCGCCAACCCTCCCTATTTCAAATGTCGTTCCAGAAACGCCTGATGTATCCGTCACAACAACATGATACCAATTTCCTGGAGCAACCGTTGAGCCCACAGCACCGTTAACATACACCGTTGCGGCTGGAAAACTTGTAGCTGTTATTGCTCCACTGCCGTTCGTTTCAATCTGATCAGTCCCGTCAATGTTAATTATTTTTTTACTTATAACGCTATCCCCCTTCATCCAAAATGAGATGGTCCGTATTCCGCTTCCGATATTACCAACCGAAACGTAGTCATCGGTTCCATCAAATTCAAGCGCTTGCCCAACCCTCCCAAAAGCGGTTGTGGTTGAGGTGTTTCCCCCAGCGCCAACCACCAAGTTTCCATGCCAACTCGCACCCGAAATATCCTGAACGTTTCGAAACATATTTTTACCGTCAAACGTCCAGTGAGCAAGAAAGCCACTTTGTGGAGCCGCAGCTGGTGTAGTTGACAATTTAGCTTGTCCGAGTTTGAAAAGTGCGTTAATTTCTTCTGCATTCAACTCTCGACTATAAATGCGGACCTCATCAATATCGCCGTTAAAGAATCCTGTACGCGCGTAGGCGCTGGTCAACCCTGTGGCAAGCGAAAACGGTTGAATGCTCGTATACTCCGGAACTAGACTTGTAGTTGAAGCGGAATCATACTCACCATTGACATATATTTTGAAGTTGGGTCTCGTAGAATCTGTTATATACGTCAAAACAGCATGATACCACTGATTATTTATTACGGTTGTAGTTGAGGTGAGCGGATGATTTAGACCGTTGTTAGTGTCCTCAAAATCGGCGGTCAGGCGATTACCGGCCGCCACACTGACACCAAGATGATAATTCATGTTGAGGTTAGCTGGAGTTTCAGCCTGGCCAGTACCCTTGGCGATAA
Source organism: uncultured Candidatus Saccharibacteria bacterium (assembly GCA_964350935.1). Classification (GTDB taxonomy): domain Bacteria; phylum Patescibacteriota; class Minisyncoccia; order Phycocordibacterales; family CAYGLL01; genus CAYGLL01. The sequence continues at coordinate 14,605 of CAYGLL010000021.1, forward strand.
TTGGTTCATCGGTAACACCCCCTGACCCGGTGGATGCAGCAACCCCAGCACCATTGCGTTTAAACCAAAGCGCGATTGAAAAGGCATTATCTGGAGGTCCTCCCAAGCGTAATACTGAAGTAGACGCAGGTTGTGCATATTCTGTTGAGCCATTAAAACGCAATGCCTGCCCAATTTTTCCGAGCGCTGTAGTAGTCGAGGTTTCACCGGTCGCACCGTCCATTAAGTACAAATGATGTGGAAACCCGAACGAATCAAGATTTCCAACACTATCGCTCACATGTTGGTACATGTTCTTGCCATCCATACTCCAGTGCGCGTATAGCCCACTAATCAATGTCAAGTAATTTTGAGGAACATTCACCTTTGCCCTCCGTCCCTGACTGATTGTCACTAATTCACTCGAGGTTGCCGTGGGCGAGCCTGGCGTTGCGCTTCCGTCAAGGTGAAGAAAAAGTGCGCCGGTACCGGACTTCGGCGGTGCCGTGAAATTCTGATATTTTAATCCAGAAACAGTGAGTGTGTCACCTGCGTCAAATGTGGTCGTGACATCAATCAAAAGTTCGCTCGGACTCGGATATGACACAGTCCCCGACACCTTCCCAGACCCCGAGCCATCAAATGACGGCGTGGTAACAGACGTGTCCCACTCCATGCCAAATCCTGATGTGGTGGCGATCGTAATGCGAATATCATTAGAGAGAGTAACCTCTGCCGCTCCTGTGTTATCGGTGATTCTTACTATCGATGCTTGCGTAGACGCCTGCCCAATCACAAACGTTTGGTTCGACGCAGATGAAATCGTAGGAGAAATACTTTGTTCCTGCGCGCCTAGGGTGTAAAAGGTTGATGTCGCATTCTGGTTGTGAAATTGAGTCCGGATCCAATCTGTTGAACGAGCCGTGTTCGAAACGCGCACCTCGTCGACGATTCCGCCTAAGTACAGCTGTTCGCCGCTTGAGGTTCGAAATCCACTGCCAAGCAGAAGGTCGTTAGTATTTGTCTCGAAATTTGTCGTAACAGATGTGCTCGCAACCAAGTACCCGTTAAAGTAGTAATTGATGAACGAGCCGGTGTGCGTGATTGCCGCATGATAGAAACGGCTTGGATTTGTCGTCGTGGCAAATGTCTGCGGTTTTCCCACCCAGTCAAACATGAACCCGTCAGCAACCTGCATCACTTCATACGCGTTCCGCTTTGCCACAAATGGTTGCGCAGCGAGAGTTGACGAGGCTGTATACCATGTTGGTGTCGTTCCGTTATGGGCAAATGCGCTATAGAAAAGCGTCTTACCATCGCTTTCAACTGCCGCGTCAGCCGAATTTGTGTCTCCTCCTCCATCGGGCAAACCGCCGCTTTGCCTACTCGTCCAGGACATGGCGGGGGTTGACAATGTTGTATGTGAATCTGCCGTGGCAAATAGTTCAGTTCCAGCACTGAAGCCATACATTGCCTGATAAAGATGGTCACCCACAAGCGCAATATCATTAAATCCATGATCGTCTGCACCTGCGCCTGTGGGATCGGTTTCATTACTCCACGTAGATATCGTTGAAGCACCGAGCGCCTGGTTTGATCTCTCATAATCGTACGCCGTACCGTTATTGCATACAGTGGCATAAAACTGTCGGGTGCCGTCAGTGTCGGTTGCAGTTCCACAACCTTCAGTAGCAGCTGCACCAGCTGGATTTGATAATCCTTCATTCCACCCACTAAAACTGCTTCCGTTAATTCCAACGTTCGATATTTCGTAATCCTCAGTTGCGCCAGTCACCATCACAGCAGCAAATCTCAGTCTGTCTCCTGTTACGACAGCGTCAATTCCCGATGACTCATCACCGCCGACGCCGGTTGGGTCAGTCTGTGCACGCCATGCCGAGAAACTACTATGATCCAGTGTCGAAGTTGCCCATGAGAAATTTCCCGTCGTTCCATCATTGTTTAGAACAGTATAAAAAATGTAATCACCGTTTGAGTCAACGGCAATTGAAGATCCCTCACCTGCGGCTGTTGCACCATCAGGCGACGAGCGCGTGGTCCACGCCGAAAATGTCTTCATATCAAGCGACGAGGTAGCGGTAAGAAACGTGTCTCCAGTTCCGCTAACCGTTACAGCACCATAATGAATTGTTTCTCCGACAACAACCGAATCAAGCTGGCTATACTCATCTCCACTAATACCTGTCGGTGCAGTTTGGGCCGTCCATGTAGAAAAATTTGACTGCGCAGTTGAGGTGCTGGTAACTTCGACCCACGCCTCGATCGTTCCTGTGTTCGTAATATCAAGTGTTGCACTATCAGGAATAGTGACTGAGTTTGACGTTCCGTTGAAGGAATCCGCTCCCGCTATCTTTCCGGCTGCCGATCCTTGAGTTGTGACGGAAACGGACGTCGAGTCATTATTGTTCGACGTAGAGTCGAGATGCTGTCCGGACGTTTGGTGCAAGTGATGCACAGCGACGTATCCCGAATCCCATGTTCCCGAAATATCTTCCTGCGAGGAGCTTATTGAGGAGTTTCCGTAAAACATGTAGATCGTCGTGTTGTTATCAAAATCAAGTGTCGGAACACGCACCCACATATTCACCTCGCCCGTCGTGCCATTATAGCGTTCAATTTCATGATCAAGCTGTGTAGTACCTGCCGCGTCCGAAGTAAAAATAATGTCGTAACCATCTGAGTTGGTGACTGATCCACCGTTCACGGTCGTTCTAAAAGTGGTCTCGGTAAATGAAGCAAGTAAAGGAAAATCGGTGTGGTCTCCGCTGCCAGTGACCATTGATTCATTAATTATTATTGATCGCCTGTACTCATATCCGTTTGCGTATGCCGCCTCTGCTTTTTTAGGCTCAAAAGGAAGTTCAAACAGAATGTACTGCGCAAGTGGGTACCATCCTGAAAAAATCCAGCTGGCAATAAGAAGCACAATAAGACTTTTTCTTGATGCAGAAAAAACAAATCTTTGGATTTTGAATAGCTTTCGGCCGAGTGATATGAATGTTTCGTGTTTTTTCAATTTTCTCATAAGGAGCACGCCAAAAAATTCAAACTGCTATAACCTTCTTGAATCTATTTCTGCGTAAAACATTTCAGAAATTGTTCTGATGATTGTTGAGAGTTCAGTATAGTCTGATCCTGAAGTTAAAATGCACAGAAGGTACGGATTTCCGGGAAAATAGACGACCCCGCAATCGTGCAGTTGTTTAACCCCCCGATCCTCCCGCTCACCAAATTTATGCGAGATTTTTATATTAGTCGGCACACCGTTTCTAAGTCCCTCCTCAAATCCGGTACGAGAGAGCACCTCCAGTAATTTTTCTGAATATGCCGGAGTAAGAAATGAACTGTTATAGAGAAGCCTATAAATCGAAGCATACGATCTGACACTAATATCCTGGTCGGTAAAACTCTTTGGCAAAATAAGACCAAGATCCTTCATTGTCGCGACAATAATAGAATTATCACCGGTTCGATCATGTAAAAAATCAACCAGCATTTCTGTTGCAGTGTTGTCAGAATCAATAAGAAGTCGCTCGATGAGGTCGGACACGGTATACAAAGTGCCTGAAGTAATGGGATCTTTTGGCGCAAAAAATTGATTCCTCGCCACTCCATTTGATGTGGACCGTATCTCGACATCGAGAATATCACCCTCATCCTTCAAATCCTCCGCTAACTTATAGACCGCGATGGCGATCGGAAGTTTCAGCAAACTTGCCGAAGTAAACGTAGCGCTCTCATTGATACCGAATGCCGGTCCTGCATTTAAATCCCGAAAATACACCGAAACTTGGGAAAGACGGCCACGTTCGGTTTCCGCCTCGAGGTATTCCTGCAGAGTTGTGCGCAATACAACATAGCCGCGCTTATCAATCACTTTCTCATTACATGCAACTTCCTTACCAATAAAGAAAAATTTATCATGGCAAGTCACGTCATGAAGAAAAGAATTAAAGTACATTCCCAAGAAAAATCCTCCTGCAATCCCGAGTACAACAAAAATCTTCGTCCTAAGACGCCACTCAACCTTAGCCGTATCATGTTTTATTTCTTGTTTCGTCATTAATCCTATAGATTATTGCACCCTCACTATTCGTTGAATTTCCACGTTTGAGCTACGCTCTCAAGGAGCGGGCGCAATGCGCGATACGTAGACAATTGATATATCATCTTTCCACGGGCAAACCAAAGTTCGCTTGAACCGTTTTGAAAATGCGGATTAGTACTATCAAAGAGTAACCCCTGAACACCGCCCGATTGAACTGTGTGGAAATTCTGTACAACCAGATCGGGCAACTCTTCTCCAAGAAATCCTTCGGTAATCTCTGGAATACTTTCCCCTAATTTTGAGGAAATAATCTGGATACCTATTTGTGTTCTTCTGTCCTGCACAATAACTATGTTGTTCAAACCATCGGGTATTTTCATTATCTCAAAACCTGAAGGGTAGCGAAAAGTGAAATTATATTCAGGATCAGAAAATATTTCCGTGTAGGTATATTTCCCGATTAATTCAATATGCTCTGCTTTGATTGGCAGTCCATCTAGAATAGAACTCTCAAAGCCGTCCGGAACTTCCTTATTCTGAAGTAAAAAAAATATAATTACGCTCAACCCACAGATTCCAACCACCAATGCACTCTTTTTTCCACAAATTTTCTTTAGCATGGTATTCAACTTTATTGGGCAGGTTCAACTGTCTGAGTTGTTTCCGCCTCAGTTTCCCCTTCATTACCAACAACCTCCTCATCGCCAGAAACAGCAACAGGCTCACTTATCTCTTCAACAACAGGCTCCACTGGTGGAGCAACTACTTCTGTTGAGTCAATAACATTTACTGTACGCGTCGCAAAACCACGATTCCCTGCCTGATCTACTGCGTAATACTCAATTGTGTGCGTTCCGGCTAATATTGTGTCTATGGATATAGATGACACGTCGCCAACATCGACGCCATCGACAATTGCCCTTATTCCAAGATTTAAATCAACATTGTCTGTAACCGACGCGCCGAGATCAGCATATGATGACCCGATCTCAATTTCCGCGGGATCATTCCCGAAAATAGAAATGACCGGAACCTCTGTGTCCCCTCCTCCGGATGTCGGCGGTGTTACGGATGATCCATTACCCGAGCCAGAACAGGCACCCGGTGCTGTTACGATAGTACCGCCCGCGACTTTTACACAGTATGGCGACCCAGTTGCCTCATCATAAAGTGTAATACCTGATGGTCGCTCAGAACTACCAACAGTAAAGGCATCAGCTGAAAGATTCGCGAAAGAGGCGGTGTTTGGTCCAATGCGGGCACCGAGTGTCGAGAGATATTCGATCATACTTTGAACAGATTCCGGACTTGCTGTTGAACTTGCAACTGCAAATCCGCCGGCAACGATCATTGCTTCAAGCGAAGCTACCCTGCTTTCCAGTACCTGCAATCCCGCAAGTGTGAAAGCTGAGAGTTTATAGAGATCAACGCCCTTGCCATCAAGCGAGAGAACTTCGAGAGGCGCCTCTTCGGCAATCAGGCCCAGGCGCAGAGGGCTTGAAGATGCGTCCGTACCATAGTGATATTCCGCAATTTTTACATTTTTTATTTTCTCCAGGACACCGTCAAGCTTCTCCTCTTCAAGATACGTGATGTCTTTTTTAGCCTCTCGTGTTGAAATATTTACAAACGACTGCGCGGCAATATCACCCGCAACGTGAAGGTCGTAGCGCGGCGAGGTAGTACCAATTCCGACATTTCCGGTAAAGGGATCAACAAAGAATTGATGCTCGGCAAACGCGTACTGACGATCAACTGAGACGAGGATTTCGGTTGAAGTGCTGGTCTCATCAAATCGTTCGAGTGCAAGACCTATCGAATATCCGGTTGTGGTGGCACGCGTTGCAACACCGGCAGTAAATGATGGTGCGAGACGATCACCTGGATTAATAGTGCCCCCATCGAGATTGACCTTGACCGGAACGCGACCCGCAAGAGCGATGGGTACTTTGTGTTCATTAGGATACACCGTATCGCTGAAACCTCCGAGAAGGAGTCCTGGCTGACTTGAAACGACACCGAAGAGCGCCGGCGTAGTCGTACCTGTGGTTGTTGCAATTCGCGTGTAACGTGACACGAAGATAGGATTTTCCGGATCGAGCGTTACAATCTCACCTGCTGAAAGCGTTGCATCTTTGGTGGGGTGGTTTTCGGCAACGTCAATTGCGGTAACCGAGCTGGACTCCGCATATATCGAACCTCGGCTTAGAGCGGAGTCATCGCAGTTTAATGCACCTCCGTCATCAACACACAAGGCACCGTCCGCAACGAGTAATGAACCGTACGGAATATTTGCAGACTTCAAAACCGTATCGGTTGACGTTCCGATAAGTGTTCGAACTTGGGCAACACTCCCCGCACCGTTTGATGTTGAAAAGAGCGAGAATATTGTTTGATCATCAATTTGCGCCGAATACGCCTCAACTGTTCCCGATGGCGCCGATGAGGTCACGGGTAGATTAATCCAGCTTACTGCGCCCGCATCTGTATCGAAACTAAGTCCTCCTAACTCAGCATTATCAATCAGTGTAAGTCCTGCTAAGTTCAAGCCACCTAAGAAGGAAGACGACGCTTGGCTATTTCCTGTAACCAACAAATTACCAACGAGCGAAAGTGTTGCGCCCGGAGAAGTAGTGCCTATTCCAACTCTCCCTTGAGAGTCGACAATAAACGCGGTTGACGTAGCAGACGCGGTAGAAGTTGAAACAAGGAAGACTGCACTGGTCCCACCCGAAAGTCCTCCAATTGACAGTCTCGCAGCTGGTGAAGATGTACCGACCGCCAAGCGCTTGTTTGTGTTGTCCCAAAGGTACGATAGATCACCCGTTATAGACGCTGCTCCATCCCAGAAAGTGACCTGACCAGCTGTACCGGCTCCTGAAATTGAACCACCACCTTGGTCGTCAGTATCACAGATAATGGTTCCGTCAGCATTCGTGGCAAGAGCGTTCCCCGTATTGCAGCCTAGGACTGAAACGAGCGTGAGACTCTTGTTGCTTCTTATGCTATCAGCTCGAATACCACCAGCAAATGATGAAGTAGCAGTACCTTGGACATCGAGGTTGCCGCCAAAGATTCCTGAAGTTGCAAAGCCACCACCTTGGACGTAGAGATTGCCTGCGATGCCTAACTGGGCCGATGGAGAGGTGGTGCCGATACCGACCTTGCCATTGGTGTCGATGAGGAAGGCGGTGGAGGTGGCGTTTAACGACGTCGTGGTCGAAATCAAGAGAAGCGGTGTTGTTCCTCCTGCGGCGGCAGCAATG
>CAYGLL010000022.1:0-19998 GCA_964350935.1 uncultured Candidatus Saccharibacteria bacterium
AACGCCGCAAGAGAAAATACATGAAGTGGTCAGAAGCTATTGACCGTTATACGGATTGAGCGCATACTGATTGTGTCGCAGGGATATCTAATTAATGGGTACACATCAGACTCCTACAAGGGTCGACCGCAAATCTTCCAAAAGATTTGCAGTGGAAAGTCTCTAGAGTGTGTGCTTAGAAATCATTACATCACCGAGTCGTTAGGACTCAACGAGTGTAATCGCTTCACGCTTCGCTTCTCCTATTACAATCAAATAACAAATTTTTCTATGACTAATAAAATAGTTTCTTTGAAGGCATCAGTTGGATTTATAACCGCAGTCATTATGATGACATCTTTCGTTTCTGTAGCTAAAGCTGAGTCACCGAACATTTTGGTCGGGAGCGATCTTACCGTTGGCTCAACCGGACGAGGTGTCGTTGTGCTCCAGGGATTGCTTTCAGAAATGGGGTACCTCAACATTCCGGTAGGCATCTCACCAGGCTACTACGGTGCACTTACTCAAAATGCAGTTGCTCGATACCAGGCATCAATCAGTGTCTCACCTTCAGTCGGATATTTTGGACCGGTAACGAAAATTGCCATGCATGGAGATTATGCTCCGCGCGGTTGGTTGCGCCTTTTGGGCTGGTAGTTAGAAGGTTGTGTTACAAAAAAACCACCGCGCCTCGGGGCGCGGTGGTTTTTTATTTATTTCGGCTGGTTTAGTTTGTGTGGGTTATGGTTTGGACACGTTTTGTTGCTGCATCTTTCGGGGATTGTTTTGGTGCCTTCCATCATGAGGGACTGACACATCGGGCAAATGTTGCCGGTTGGTTTTGCTTTGATTGCTGTCTTGCACTTGGGATAGTTTGAACAGGAATAAAAGAGTCCAAATTTGCCGCGGCGCTCGGTCATCATGCCTTCCTTGCAGACGTTGCACTGAATGCCGGTCGAGTTTTTCTTTTCGAGTTCAGGGTCTTTTTTAATGTGTTTGCATTTTGGGTAGCGGTTGCAGGAAATAAAACGGCCGAATTTGCCGTCGCGCTCGACGAGCTTTCCGTCCTTGCAGTCCGGGCAGGCTTCACCGGTTTCTTTAGGGCCTTCAAGTGCAACACCTTCCATGGTGCGCGCACCGGTACATTCAGGGAATTTCTTGCACGAATAAAACTTACCGTTTTTTGAGAGTTTGATTACCATCGGCGAACCACAAATAGGGCATTTCATATCATCGGGTGCATCGCCTAGGTTAGTAATTTTTTCCGCATCTTTCGAACTCTTTTTAATGTCTTTGGTGAATGGTGTATAGAAATCTCTGAGTGTTTTTTCGTACTCGCGTTTTCCGGCAGCAATATCATCAAGCTCATCTTCCATTTCGGCAGTAAAGGTGTCGCCGATATAGTTGCCGAAATGTGTTTCGAGGAAACTTGAGACAACATCGCCCGTATCGGTCGGTTTAAGTGAGCGTCCAATCTTCTCCGTGTAGCCGCGATCCTCAAGTGTTTTAATGATAGAGGCGTATGTTGAAGGGCGTCCGATGCCTCGTTTTTCAAGTTCTTTAACGAGACCTGCTTCGGTGTAGCGGCCGGGTGGTTCCGTTTGTTTCTCTTCGGTTTTGAGTTCAACCAAGGTCAGAGGTTCGTCTTTAGACACTTTTGGAAGTTCCACATCTTCACCTTTTGCATCAGGATCAGCTTTAAGCCAGCCGGGGAAAAGGGTACGGCTGCCATTGGCACTGAAATCTGGAATACCTCCCTCAGTAATGTTTGCGATGATTTTCGTACGCATAATCTTTGCATCGGCCATTTGAGAGGCGACGGTGCGTTGCCAGATAAGCTCGTACAATTTTTTCTGTTCAGGATTTGCTCCCGCGCTTTCAACGCCGATATTTGATGGGCGAACAGCTTCGTGCGCCTCCTGTGCGTTCTTGCTTTTAGTTTTGTATTCGCGCGTTTCGAGAAATTCCTTTCCGTACTTTTTAAGAATGATTCCTTGCGCCTGGCCAACCGCAAGAGAACTCAATGTCGTGCTATCTGTTCTCATGTACGTAATGAGACCGGCTTCGTAGAGACGTTGCGCGATCATCATCGTGCGCGAAGGAGAAAAGCCGAGGCGTGAGCTTGCCGTCTGTTGCAAGGTCGAGGTGGTAAATGGGGCTTTTGGTGACCGGGTCGTATTCGATTCTTCGATATCGATAATTTTCCAGACACCTTTATTTCCTTTGGCCAAAATATCATCAACGTCTTTCTTGCTGCTTTGTTCTTTGGTGCAGGTTAAAGGAAGCGGAGTTTTATCCTTATTGATAGTTGTGTCAGCGGTAATGACCCAGTAGGTGACTGGTTTGAATGCCCGGATCTCGCGCTCGCGTTCCATAATAATGCGAAGGGCAGGTGACTGAACGCGTCCTGCTGAAAGTCCGTAACGTACTTTTTTCCAGATAAGACCGGAGAGATCGTATCCCACAAGCCGATCGAGAACGCGCCGGGCTTCCTGTGCTTTGCGCAGGTTCTGATCGATTGGTCGCGGATGTTCCAGTGCATCCTTAATCGCATCCTTGGTGATCTCGTGGTACACGACGCGGTGAGGTTTTACTTTCGTATCTTCTTTAATGAGTTCGGAAAGATGCCAGGCAATAGCTTCACCCTCACGGTCAGGGTCGGTCGCCAGGAGAATTTCCTTGGCTTTTGAGGCGAGCTCGCGCAGTTCTGAAACCACTTTTTCCTTACCTTTGGAGATTTCGTAATGGGGAATGAAGCCGCCTTCAATGTCGACGGCTTTCTTGTTACTTGAAGGAAGATCGCGGACGTGGCCGACGGACGCTTTAACTTCGTACGCGCCGTCGAGGTACTTCGAAATTGTTTTTGCTTTCGCCGGTGACTCGACGATTAACAGTTTCATAGTGATGTCTACTATTACATGAAAGGCTAAATTTTTGCAAATTCAGTGAAAGAAAAATGCCGCTGCGATTTATCGCAGCGGCAGGTGTCGGGTTTGAGATTCAGTTTGCTTTGCCTGTCCCGACGCGTTAGTCTCCCCCACTTTTTGTCGGGAGTGTCGATTCTTCGTATCGGTATAGAGAGATGAGCATGAGGGCAAGTGAGAAAAGAGAGAGCCAGACGAATCCAAGGCCAAGAAAAGCCAGGTAGTTGTTTTTCGTCTGGTGGTAAAGAACAAAAACGAGAAAGGCGGCAAATGAAAAGAGGAGAGGCTTCCATAATGCTTTGCGAGTCCTTTTCACCAGTAAGAATTGCTCGTCTTTTAACGCTAATCGTTCAGCATTGAAGTCAATCGGACCAGCAGAATCGAGGCGGTCTTTCATAGGGTAGCTTTTGTTTACTCTACCCAGACTTTACCTTTTTTAAGATGCAAGTCAAGAAAAAAGTGCCGACACGACGAATCGCGACGGCACTAGCACACAAGCTCTGGTCGGTACTGTGAACGGGTGGTATTTCACTTTTCGATATCCATTACACCCTCATGCGATGTTCTGGCAGGACAACTCCCGGAGAAGTGTCTTTGTCTTTTATCTCCCACCTATACTTATGCATTCATTAACCTACCGCGGCCCAAACTCGAAAAATGAATCTCGAATTTGTTTTGGTGCCAAGTATGAATTCTACTCACCGCTCGCTTTCTGTCAAAAATATATGCCCTTGTGGCAAAGACCACAGGGTGTCGACCTATATTTTGTCTTCGTTCAGACGAAATGAGAATCAGAATTCTCATTTCGCTCCTCACTAGCCAAAATAAAAAAGACAGCCGATCCGTTTAGAGACCGGCTGTCCACTGGTGAAGCAACTCATGTAGAGGAGAGTTGCCCGACGGAGAACTCGCATTCTCGGTACTAATTGTAACAAGACGGTTCTTTTCTGCAAATAAAATAAAAAACGCCCCCCTGGATCAAGATCCCTCGGAGCGCGCTGACGGTCACTTCAGCACGTACGTAGGGCGTGGTAGCACCCCGATACGTCTTAGCAGGCGGCGAATTTATCAGTCCGCATGTTGGTTTCCCGTCTAGATTTTAAGCAAATCTTTCACGAGGTTATCGCGTATACCATTTTTGGTCAACCGTTTGACAAGTTGTCATTTAAATTTAAACTGGCCGTAGTAGTGAGTAGAGTCATTTGAAAACAGAAAGGTACGTATATGGCACTTGATTACATTCCACCTGCCGATGATGATTGGTCGCGGTGGTTCGGGCGTTTCGTAAAAGCGCTCCTGAAAAGTGAGTCCGACAAACTGAGCTGGATTAATCGAGGAGAGCTCGAAGAGTTTCAGAAAAAATGGGATGCGGCGTTTAAGGAGCAGAAAAGAATTCTCAAGCTGCTTCCGCCCGCTACTGCGGAGAAGAATAGTGCGCGTGCAAGCGCTGAAGCTATTGTTCGCCGGTTGGTGAAAGTGATCCAGCTTATCCCGGGCATTACTGATGATTTTCGTCGCGAGCTCGGTATCACCATCGCAGCGCCAAAACGAAAGAGAATTCCAGCGCCAAAGTCTCGCCCCGTGATTACTAAGATTGATTTTAGCAAGTCGGGTGAGCATCTTCTGTACGTCCATGACGAACACAATCCCAAATCTCGTCGAAAGCCGTATGGTGTAATTGGGGTTCAAGTCTGGCACAAGGTAGGAGAGGGTGCTCCTAATAGTGTGAAAGAGTGCGAACTGCTCACGGTATCTCGTAAGTCGGTCATTCGATTGGATCATCGGAAAAATAAGGGTGCCCTGGTCCATTATTTCCTTCGGTGGGAGAATAATCGCGGCGAGTACGGACCCTTGAGCGCTGTTGCTAGTGCTACGGTTGCCGCGTAGTCAGAGAGCGAGTCCTTATAGGGCTCGCTTTTTTTATTTTTTACACACGATGAATTTCACCCCCACTTTCTTTTATGTATCCTTTTATTTCAAGGAGCGAGAGAAGTGTATTGAGCTTAACAATAGGTATGTTTGTCTCTCGGGCGAGCTCTTCCCGTGCAAGAGGGTTCCCGAGAGATTTAAGAACTGTGAGTTCGTCTGGTGAGCAATCGGAATAATCAGTCTTCGATTTTATTTCTGTGGTAAACCCAAGCGCATCAAGTAGTTCGGAAGAAGAGGTTATGGGAGTTGCTCCAAGCCGAAGGAGCATGTGCGGCCCCTCAGAGCTTGATGAAAAAATTGACCCCGGGACGGTGAGCACGTCTCGGTTGTAATCGGTCGCCAGTTTGGATGTAATGAGTGTGCCCGATTTGATTTCAGCTTCGATGACCAGGATCGCATGGGACATACCCGCCATGATTCTGTTTCGTTGGGGAAAACTCCACGGTGTCGCTTTAAAGTCCGGTTCGAATTCAGAGATAAGCGCCCCGTCGGCTTCTATAATTTTTTCTGCAAGTTGCTGATGTGAAGCGGGGTAGAGAACCCGCGGGTTAAGCCCCGACCCGGGAACAGCGATGGTTTTCAGTTTGTGCGAAAGCGCGGCTTTGTGCGCGACCGCATCAATCCCAAGTGCTAGCCCGGAGACAATCACAATCGGGTACCCAGAAAGCCCGGCGATCAGATGTTCGCACACTTCTTTTCCGTAGTTTGAATATTTGCGTGAACCTACAACGGCAAGAAATGTGTAGGCATTCCAGTCGGGAAGCGATCCTCGGTAAAAAAGTTTTTTAGGGCAGGCCGGAGTTTCTCTGAGGAGTGGCGGAAAGTCAGTAAGGCCTAGTTCAGTAATGTTATCAGTCATTGACGACAAGTATAACACTTTTACTCTATGCAACCAGACGCGTATACTTAATTTCAGAAAAACCTATTGAGGCGAACAATGAACAAAGAAAAAAAGAAGCGCGAGCTTCCGTGGTGGGTCCCCAGCTGGCAGGATGATTTCTTCACACCAGTTAGAGTGCGGCCAGTTCGGTTTCTCTTTACGGTAGGGGTTTTCGGTTTAGTTCTCTACCTTTTGTATCAAGTCGAGTGGATCCGGAAAGTTGTATCGTGGTCTCCATTTTAGGATCGGATCTGTAGGGTTTAAAAGCGGCAATCTAGGTTGCCGCTTTTTTTAATATGTTCGGTTACTTTTGCAATTTTTAACATTTATTGGTAGGTTTTTCGTTGGAAAGAGAAAGGTTAATAATGAACGATAGCAGCACAAAGAAAGAATTCAAAAAGGCCAACATGCGCCATGAACGCTCGCAAGCGAAAATGGAAGAGCTCAGGACAAAGTCCCGTCAGGTTCGGAAAGAACTCATCGATGCAATTCTGTGCGATGCAAAGGATGTTCTTTCGCGGCGTGATGTGGCTGCGGTACACAAAGCTCTCAAGAAATTCCTCGCAGTACAGCGTCGTCTTGGCAAGGCGTTTTTCAACAACGCAAATACTTTTGGTGCTTTGCTCTGGGCGGCAGATGGGCGGCCTGCGGACGAAGAGCCGTAAGTTTTAGGTGAATGGATGTTTCCATTCACCTTTTTTTATTTTCGACTTCCTTATATACTACAACGTATGCTCGACATTAAATTCATTCGCGAAAATAAAGAAGTTGTTCAGGCCGGGGCAAAGAAAAAACACATTGAGTTTGATGTGAATAAACTACTCACAGTTGACGATGCTCGTCGTGAACTCACCCAGTCAATTGAGCGAAAACGCGCGCGGCAAAACGAGGTAAGCGGATTAGTTGCCAAAGGCGGCGGCGCAGCGCACCAGTCCGAGCTCATTTCCGAAATGAAGACCCTGAAAAAGGCGCTTCACGAAGAAGAGGAACAATTGAAGGAGGTAATGAAGAGCTGGCAGAGCATGATGCTCCAGGTTCCCAATATTCCGGATATGTCCGTTCCGGACGGAGAAAGCGATAATCAAAATGTTGAGGTGCGCGTGTGGGGAAATAAGCCGCGTTTCAGTTTTGAACCGAAAACACATATCGAGCTCATGGAAAAATTGGATCTTGCTGATTTTGAAAAGGGCGGTGAGGTCGCGGGTTTTCGCGGGTACTTTTTAAAAAATGATGCGGTGATGTTGAATTTTGCCCTCTGGCAGTACACACTTCAGATGTTTACGAAAAAAGGTTTTAAGCCGATGATCGTGCCCTCGCTGGTGCGAAAGGAAACACTCTACGGGACTGGCTATCTTCCGCAAGGGAAAGATGACCTCTACGTAACTCAGGATGAAGAATATCTTGCAGGCACCGGCGAAGTGGGTGCGATGGCCTACCACATGGGAAAGACATTGAAGCGCGAGGATTTGCCGATAAAAATTATTGCCTTCTCTCCGTGCTACCGGCGTGAGGCGGGAAGTCACGGCAAGGATGTGAAAGGTCTCTATCGTGTCCACGAATTTTTCAAGTTTGAACAAATTGTTCTCTGTGAAGCAAGTCACGAAACTTCGGTGAAAATTCACGAGGAGCTGACCTTAAACGCGGAAGAGATGCTTCAGGGACTTGAGCTTCCGTATCACACGGTGGTCAACTGTGGCGGTGATTTGGGGTTAGGTCAAGTTAAGAAATATGACATTGAGGTGTGGCGTGCGGGCCAGAAAGCCTACGGTGAAACGCACTCGTCATCGTACTTCCACGATTTTCAATCACGACGCCTGAACATCCGTTATCGTGATCAGGAAGAGAAACTTCGTTTTGTGCATTCGCTCAACAACACCGCGCTCGCGTGTCCGCGCATTTTGATCCCCATTTTGGAAAACAACCAGCAGGAAGATGGTAGCATTCTCATACCGAAAGCACTTCAACCATTCATGGGTAAAGAACGTATTACGCTCTAAATGGTGCAATGAAGCCAACGCGGCACAGACGCAAATTTGGATCTCTGCGCGCACGACACCGCCACGTTTTTCTGAGGCGCCTCACGGTGAGTTTCATTTTTATATTTCTCGCCTTTACTCTTTCGGTGTGGCTCGTTAATCGTCCGCAGTTTGGAATCAAAACGGTTGAGATCACCGGTGTGAGTTCGTATCAACCACTCGAGCTTGAAAGCGCTGCCGCGCGGAGCCTCTCCGGTTTTTATGCTGGACTGGTGCCACGTTCGCTTTCTTTTATTTACCCAAAAAAAGAAATTGTTCAGACGCTTCTTAAGGAGTTTCGCGCGGTGAAAGAGGTGAGTATTGAGCGTTATGGTTTTGAGGCTCTTTTAATTCGTGTTGTCGAGCGAGATTCCGATGCTCTTTGGTGTCGGACAGAGAAAGTCAGAGACGAGTGTTACGTGATGGATAGTAAGGGACTCGTGTTTCGAGGTGTACGAGATCAGAGCGAAAAAGAAGAGCTGGGTGCAATAACATATTATGGATTTTTAGACAGTCTTGAAAGCCCGGTTGGCGCGGTGTACTTGTCACCGGAGAGGCTGAGCGAAATCAAAACATTTCTCGGTACGCTTAAAGGTATTGGTTTTGCTGCAACCAGTTTTGAGCGGACCGAGGATAAGGAGTATCACGTGATTCTCGAGCGTGGCTCCCGGCTCATACTTAAGGAAGATGTTGATTTTAGCCATGCGCTCTCAAATCTAAGTTCGCTTCTCGGCGATCCGGAACTCAAAGCACTTTTTGAACAAACGCCGCTGCCGTTTGAATATATTGATTTGCGCTTGCCCAGCAAAGTTTTCTACCGCCGGAAGTAATTGAGAGACGGCCGACTTAAAGAAACTATTGACAAAACTATATAATAGTGTATTTTTGCTTTGGATAAATGGCCGCGGTTTGTCTGCAGATATGAAGTGCCTGGCATAGCCCGAAGCTGCGCTTGGTTGGCCCGAAGCCACATACTGTCTCGAAGCGGCTTTAAAGTACATTGAAACGCATGAACTGCAGGAAAGTAATTAGGTTAATGAGGGCTATGCCCCGCGAGTTCCACCTCATGACAAGTTGGGGAAAATCAGAGGGTCGTTCCGATCCAGCCCACGCGTTTAGTTGGGCAGTTCGGGATTTGGAACGCGCACGCATGTGGTTTGTTTACTTTGCGATTGTCCTTCTGCTCCAGCTATTTCTTGTTCATCAGCTCTCGGTTGGTGATAATACGTTGTCCCGTTTGCAGCTTGCGCTCATTGCAAGTCTAGGTGGGGCAGTAACTATGTGCCCGCTCGTAGTTGCAATCCGATTGCTGCCTGATCGGGGAGACATTAATGCGCTGAGTGCATTTGGCCACGTGCTTGAAAAGCTTTCCAAACTCATCGAAATTCCAGTTTCGGAACTTCGTCATTTCCAGAGGGTCGAGCTTACGACGAGGACAAAGATTGCTCTTTCGAGTTTGGCAGCGCAGGTTGTGCAACTTGAGAAAATGGTCGGCAAGGTCCCCCTTAAGAAGGACGAATTCGTAGTACAAAATGCCCGTTGTCATTTTCAATTTGCCCACGATGTTGCGTTTGCTCTGGGTCTTGCTGAGAAAGACTGGGGAAGGTATTTCCCCAAGCAAGATAAAGACGCAGAGCCCGCTCCAGTGGCATAACCGTTCTTTTACACGCCGCGTCGGATCACTCCGGCGCGGTTTTTTTTATTCCTTTTTCCGCTGAAAATAAGCAGCTATACTACTATCAATGAGATACGGAGAATTTCTCGTAGACTATATTGCGTGGCACTACGGACGCAGCATCCAGGATTTTTTGAATGTTTGGGGAAACTATGTCTGGTTTTTTTATAACTTTTTTTCTATTTCGATTTTAAGCAAGACGCTCTTCTCGCCTTGGCGGCGCATGGACGAACACGGAAAATCGGGTTTTCATCCCGAGGTGTTTTTTGAAAAACTCGTAACAAATTTCGTGATAAGAATTGTCGGTGTTGTCCTCAGGCTCTTTATGATTGTTTCGGGGTTGGTCGCCATTCTGCTAACGTTTCTGATAGGATTCGCTGCTTTCCTGGTGTGGCTCGCACTCCCGCTCTCGGTAGTTGCCTTTCTCATCGCTTCTGTAGTTGTTTTAATCGCATGACCATACGAGAACTACAACAAGAGATTAATCTGTTTCGCCCGGCGCTTGTTCTTGATGCGGTTATTGCGCGAGAAACGCGCTGGAAGTGGGAGCGTATTTTAACCTACGTACTTTCGGTTGTTGCTGCGGTTGCTGTTCTTAGTACGCTCGGAGCTCAGTTTATCGCGTTCCCCGAGATTTTTGTGGACGTACCGGTATCGCTCGCGTTTTTTCTTCTCGCGCTCAAACTTTTCCTGATGGGCCATGACGCGTTTTTCTTTTCGTACTATTTTCGTGGTATGGAATCAGTGCTCGATCCCGCAATGCCGGAAGCGAGAATCCAAAAAGTTTCATTTGAACTCTCGTCTGTTTTGTTTGCAACGGAGCACGATGATATTACCCGCGACTTTATTTTTTCGCGTTATGGTTTTTCGTCGCTTGCACGTTGTGGCATCGACGAAAACGCGATAAAAGAATTCTTTACCAACCGTAAAAATATAGTTTTGGCCGAGAAGGTGGATGTTCGTTCGGAAACGGGGGTGTATGGGGTCATAGAGTACGTTCACGCTGTACTCCACGCTGATTCTGAGTTTACTAATTTTATTTCAACGCATGAGGTTCAGGAAAAAGAGTTGGTAGCGGCTGCTGAGTGGACGATCAAGCTTGAACGCTCTCTTATGAAACGTCGTCGGTTCTGGTCGCGTGATTCACTCGGTCGTATTCCCGGCATTGGTAAAGACTGGGCCTACGGTGGTGCATATATACTTGAAAAATACGGTCATGACGTTTCATCGCAACAAACATTCTCGTCAGTTGGTTTTCTCTCCGGCTACGGAACCGCCGAATTAAATGAAATCGAGGCAGTTCTTGCAAAACGAAAAGAGGCAAATGTTCTCTTGATCGGAGACTACGCCGCAGGCAAACTCGACATTCTCGCTCAACTGAGCCGTCGTATTCTCGAGGGAAGGGTGTTGCCGCCTCTTGAACACAAGCATCTCGTACTTCTCGACACTGATCTTTTGATTGCCGCGAAAAAGGATAAGGCTTCATTTGAGGCTGAACTTATCAAGTTGTTCGGCGACATTGCTGCTGCAGGCAACATTATTGTAGTTTTTCAAAACTTCACGTCGTTCATTAAAAGCGCCGAAGCCATTGGTTCTGATATTGCGAGCATTATTGATCCGTACTTAGCATCGCCGTCGCTTCAGGTTGTTGCACTCGTCGATACCGATTCGTTCCACCAGGTCATTGAACGCAATTCAGCTCTGATGCAGCGTTTTGAAAAAGTTACGATTGAGTCGACGACCGAAGAAAACACGATTGCTGTTCTTGAAGACATCGTGCTTCAGTATGAGGCAAGAGAACACGTCTTCTTTACCTACCAGGCGGTCCGGGAAATTGCCGAAGGAGCCGATCGCTATTTTTCAGAGGGCGTGATGCCGGATAAGGCGATTGATCTTTTGGCCGAAGTGGTACCCAAGGTTATACAGGCTGGCCGACGCATGATTACGAAAAAAGATATATTCGAGTTGCTTCAGGCGAAGACGGGTATTGCAGTGGGGGAAGTGGGAGAGGCAGAAAAAGAAAAACTCTTGAAACTTGAGGAACTTTTGCATGCTCGCATTATTGGACAGGATGAAGCGGTGACGGCAATATCGCAGGCAATGCGCCGCGCGCGTTCAGGTATTGGAAGTGAGAATAAACCAATGGGGTCGTTTCTATTTCTCGGTCCCACCGGTGTGGGAAAAACTGAAACAACCAAGGCACTTGCCCATACATTTTTTGGAGATGATAAAGCAATCGTTCGAATTGATATGTCCGAGTACAACACTCCCGATGCTCTCGAGCGTCTGATCGGTTCATTTAACTTCGGTAAAGTTGGCGTACTTTCATCGAAGCTTCGTGAAAAACCCTACGGTGTACTGCTTCTCGATGAGTTTGAAAAATCAGCAAAGGAAGTTAAAGATCTCTTTCTCCAGGTTTTGGACGAAGGATTCTTTTCGGATATGTCCGGAAAACGCGTAAACTGTCGCAATCTCATTATCATCGCCACCTCAAACGCAGGTAGTGATTCAATCTTTAAACTTGTGGAAGAGGGTAAAGATCTTGCCCAGAGCCACGATAAAATCATCGACGATATTATCAATCAGGGAATGTTCCGTCCCGAATTTTTGAATCGTTTTGACGGCGTTATTCTTTTCCATCCTCTCAAAGACGTGCATCTGCGCGAGGTGGCGCGGCTTATGCTCGGGAGGTTACAGAAGCGCCTTGCAGAAAAGAATATGGATTTGGTCATCACTGAGGATCTTATAACCTACCTCATGAAGTTTGGAGTCGACCCTAAGTTTGGCGGGCGACCTATGAACCGGGCCATTCAGGAGAAAATTGAGGAATTGATCGCCCGAAATATCATTAAAGGTGTAATAAAACCGGGTTCAAAGATTGAATTTTCTGCCAAAGATCTAGTATAGTTGAGGTATTGTGAATCGAGTTACCGAAGAGAAGATACGCCTCATAGTTTGGGCTTTTATAGCTCTCGTTTTAGGTGTGGGTGTTCCAGCTCTCGGCGCTCATCTGGCTGTTCTTGCGAGTGAGAAGGTGTTTGTCGCAGAAACACTGGTGATGGTTGTGTCGGAAGATATAGCACAAGGTGAAAACGAAAAAAGCATTTTAACGACACCGACACCGTCTCCCGATCCTATTCGCGTTAACTCGGTTATGGCTGCTGTGTCAACGGAGTGGACGTCAGCGGAGAGCGTCTTACAAAAAATCGAAGAAAGTTTGCCCAAGAAGACGGCGCTCCATGTAAACAGTCAGTCGTTTCTTGTTGCTGATTTTGAGACAGGCGAATCGGTTCTTGAAAAAAATCCGGATAAAGTTTTTCCTGTCGCGTCGCTCACCAAATTAACGACTGCGCTCGTTGCTCTCGATATTTATAAGCCGGACAAAGTCCTTACGGTTCCGGAATCCGCGACGTTGGTTGGAGGGACGACAGGGCAACTGAGGGTTGGTGAAAAAATCACGGTTTCAGACTTGTTGCATGCGCTTCTCATGCAGTCGGCAAATGACGCTGCTGAAACGCTTGCGGTAAGTTATGGTCGCGATGATTTTGTCACACGCATGAAACAGAAAGCAAAATCGCTTGGGGCACGCTCGACACGTTTCGCCGATCCCACTGGTCTTTCAAATAAGAATGTTTCAACAGCGTCAGATTTGCTTAAAATTTCTCAGTACATTTTTAATAACAAAACGCTTATTGCCGATATTACGCATTTAAAAAC
This sequence comes from uncultured Candidatus Saccharibacteria bacterium, assembly GCA_964350935.1. Taxonomy (GTDB): domain Bacteria; phylum Patescibacteriota; class Minisyncoccia; order Phycocordibacterales; family CAYGLL01; genus CAYGLL01. The sequence goes on from CAYGLL010000022.1 coordinate 13,120, forward strand.
GTATAAGGGAAAAAATCATACCTGGACGAACGCTACCAAGTTTCTCGCGCTGCCGGAATATGTGGGTGGTAAAACTGGCTACACTAATGAAGCGGGAAGAACCGCCGTCTCTATTTTTGACCTTGAACCAGTGCCTTTTGAAAAGCGTAAAGTTGTCGTGGTTATTTTAAAATCCGAGGCTCGTGATCAGGATATTCTTACGATTCTTGAGCATATCCACAAAAGCCCGTTTCTCCTGAGTAGTAACTATTAAAAAACCGACCCATTGTGGGGTCGGTGAAGGTTTGTTCAGAGAAGAAGTTTGGTAAATGGCTCACGCTCGATATAGCGTAGATTGTTGAGTAGTTGTACGACGAAAAAAAGATTGTCGGGGATTTTGATCGGTTTTCGTTGCTCAAGTGTGCCACTTTTGAAGGACGAGACAATTTGTTCAGCGGATCTGAAGAGCTCCCTGATGAAAGTTTTGCTGACGATTGCAATTGAGAGCGGCGCGCAGGCTGAAAGCGGAATTTTGATTTTAAATTCACGCTCCACAGTAGAGTATTTTCTGACGAGGATCATGTGCTCTGGAGTGATTTTTTTCACGATCCAGAATCCATACTGGTGAGATTGCTGCGGGTTTGTGATATAGACGATGGTCTTTCCGGGCCGCATCCGTTTTCCGTTATTCTCGAGGAACTTTTTGAGGTCCATGTTTCCTTTCGGTTGATTGTTCTGGCGTCAGACTATCTGTCTTCGTTAGAACTGTCAATTACAATAAAAAAGCCGATCTTAAAGATCGGCCGGCCTGTTTAGGCTACTTTGGGCAAGGGTTGGGGTTCAGGGAGGAGCATTTGTGGCGTTGTCAGGTCTGATCCGACCGCATCGCGAAGAATGTTGAGCATCTCCACCGTGAGAAGCGGGGATGATTTCACTTCAGGCAATCTCTTTCGGACGCGCCGCCCTTTTCCAGCGAACACATCGAGGGCGAATTCAAGTGTACTCATGAGACTTTGAATCTGATCCTCCCGTACGATGCTGATTTTCACACGTAGTGCGTGTTTGCCCCTGAAGTCGATGCGGGTTTTGCCAACGTGTTTGTCGTACTGTACTACGGCTGTGTGTCGTTGCACTTTGAGTAGAAGGTAAAATTGGTGGGGACCTCCTTCTTCAGGTCCCATGAAGAGAACGGTTTTTCCAGGTTTGAGATCGGGGTTTTTGAAGAATTCGCGAATAGTCTGCATGTATTCCTTTCGGTTGATTGTTCTAGCGTCAGACTATTGTATATAGTAAGGTGTGTCAACATAAGCATGAATAAAGGATTTTGGGAAAAATTAAAAAAGCCAATCATGGCTCTGGCGCCGATGGCAAACGTTACCGACGCTGCGTTTCGACGTATCATCGCGAAATATGGAAAGCCTGATGTAATGTGGACCGAGTTTGTTTCTGCGGACGGATTAATACTTGCAAGCGAAACTGGGAAAGCATCTTTGATGAAAGATCTCGAGTATTCCGAAAGTGAGCGGCCGATTATCGCTCAGTTTTTTACCGCTCGGCCAGATATGATGGAAAAAGCCGCAGAACTTTCAGTAAAACTCGGGTTTGATGGCATTGATATCAATATGGGTTGTCCTGATCGATCGATCGAGAAACAGGGGGCGGGCGCCGCTTCAATGAAAAATCCAAAAATGGCGAAAGAGGTAATTCGTGCGGCGAAGCGTGGTGCAGGCAGTCTTCCGGTTTCGGTTAAAACGCGTATTGGCTACAGTAAGAATGAAATTCAAACGTGGGTCCCTGCACTTTTGGAAGAGGGGTTAGCGGCTCTTACAATCCACGCGCGTACACGAAAGGAAATGTCACTGGTTCCTGCACGGTGGGAACATGTACGTGAGGCGGTTGAGATTCGAAATAAAATGAATGTCGAGACGTTGATTCTCGGAAATGGTGACGTAGTGGATCTTAAAGATGCACGAAAGAAGGTTGAGGAAAGCGGGGCAGATGGTGTGATGCTCGGACGTGCAATTTTCGGTAACCCGTGGCTCTACAGTGAACATGTACCTACAAAAGAAGAACGCCTTAAAGTTTTGATTGAGCACACCAAACTTTTCGAAAAACTTCTCGGTGGTATAAAAAATTTTGCGATAATGAAAAAACATTTCAAGGCCTATGTGTCAGGGTGGGAGGGCGCGAAGGAGCTGCGTATTGAACTTATGGAAGCAGAAAATGCGTTAGAGGTATCTAAAATAATTAAAAAGGCAAAACTGCTCTAGTGTTGGAAATTAGGCGGAACGCTTTACAATTTTATAAATTTATTGTTTTATTCCCTTTACGGTTGACTACGGTATAAATAGTGTATAAACTACACTTAGTTAACCTAAACATGAGCGAAGTAGCTCTTTGTCAGCCACATAGAAAACCAACCAAAGAAAGAAGAACCTACATATGAAATTCCTTAAACTGTTCAATCGCGCTGGCGCAACCGGCCACGTTTTTCTCCTCAAGGGAGGAAATGTCCGAAACATGGGCATTGCCTATAGCGGACTCATCGGTCCCATGACCACCGTTGCGGTCGTTCCGACAACGCCGAGAATTCTCGATTTTTCCGTCGAGGCTCGTACCAAGGACAAACAGAAGATCGTTGTCGCGGGAAATATCAAGATTGTTCTTGATCCTGCAGTTGCGGTTTCGAAGTTTGACTTCACGGTCACCCCCGAAAAGGGCTCATATCTCTCTCAATGGGAACAGGAGCTTCGCGCGATCGTGATTGAACGCGTTTTGGCACCGATTCACGACAAGGCTCGGGCGCTTGATGTTGAAATCGCAACTCAGTCTCACCGCGATTTCGAAGAAGCGCTCAAAGTCGGGATTACCTCGACCGGAAGTCCGCTTGCGGGGAAGGGTATCACTGTCGAGTCCTGCTCCATCGTAAAAGTTGCTGCCGATGAGGAGGTCAACCAGGCGATTGGTGCAAAGGAACGGCAAGAAATGCTCACTCAGGCGGACAAAGCGCTCCATGGTCGGCGGCTCAAAGCCTCTGAAAATGAACGCAACGTTCGTACGTTTGAAGCAGAAACTGCTCTCAGACTGGAAGAAGAGCGTGCCAAGCTTGTTGAAAAACAAAGTGCCAACAAGCAGCTCGAAGCTACGGCAGATGCCGAAGCGACCAAGAAGCGGCTGGAAGTTTTCAAAGACGCTGAACCAGGAATTGTTCTCGGTGCAGCATTGATGAAAATGGCCGATCGGGGTGTGGGTAACCTCTCGATCGTTCCTGAGCTTTTCACCGTACTCAATGGTCAGACCAGGAAGTGAGATGCTTTATGGATCGCATCGTTATAGTAACGAAGCCGACGCGGCTTCAGGAGCTCGTACGTGAGCATCTCACGGAAGGCACTGCTCGGTTTGTTCTCGAGTCTCACGGACAATCAATCGAGCCTTATCTTAAAGAAGACGCTGCCACGACGGCCGCACTTCTTGAGATACGACATCAGATTCCGGGCGAGTTGCCGGTTGCGTCGGTAAGTCGCAATGAGTTGCCAAACTTCCTGTTTCGGGAAAAAGATCTCATAGTGGTCTGCGGTCCCGATGGATTGTTTGCAAACGTTGCGAAGTATGTCGACCGACAACTCGTTCTTACGGTAAATCCCGACCCCGAGAGTGTTGGAGGGGCACTTATGCTCTTTCGACCAGATGAGGTGGGAGAGATCATTACCCGGGTCGAAAAAGGGAAACACGCCAGTGAACGTCTGCCGTTCGTAAAGGCAACTATCGACGAGGAGACGGTTGTTTGGGGAATAAACGATATCTTTATTGGGCGTAAAGATCAGGTGAGCGCGCGCTACGAAGTTTCGTTTAACGGTCGGTCCGAACGTCAGTCCTCAAGCGGCATCATTGTCGCAACCGGGGTTGGCTCAACGGGCTGGATTCGTTCAGTGGCGGCAATGGTCGAAGGTATTATGCGCCACGGTTCCTCAAGTAAGCTCGCATCGCTTCCCAAGCCGGCAACAAATGAACTGGTGTTTGTGGTGAGGGAACCGTTTCCTTCGCCAACGACTGGTGTCTCAATCGTGACCGATCGTGTCGTGCCCGGCAAACCACTAACAGTAAGTTCTGAGATGCCGATCGGAGGATACATCTTCTCGGATGGCGTTATTGAACAAGCAGTTCCATGGAATGCGGGGAGCAGTGTGGTGGTTTCGGTTGGAGATCGGTATGTGGAGAGGATAACTCGGTAAGTATAGGGAAGATGCGCAAGCGTCTTCCCTTTTTTAATATTCTGGGGTGTTGAGAGGTGGGGGATGGCAATTTCTGCCAAAAAGATATAATGGGGAGCATTAGTTAATAAAAAGAATTATGGCAAAAAAAACCTCGGCGTTTATGAAGCCTTTGAACGTCAGTGCAGAATTGGCAGCAGTGGTTGGTGTTGGTCCTATGCCCCGCTCTCAAGTTGTTTCAAAGCTCTGGCAGTACATAAAGGGTGATGATTATGAGGATGATGCTGGCAAGAAGGGAAGTAGTTTGCGAAAAGGCCCGACATTGCAGGACTCAAAGAACAAGCGCAACATCAATGCCGACGAAAACCTAAAGAAAGTGTTTGGCGGAAAGTCTGTAGTCAACATGTTTGAGATGACCAAGTTGGTTTCAAACCACCTTTCCTAGATTTTCTAAACTAGTTCCGTAGATAACAAAAACCACTCCGGTCTTCGGAGTTGTTTTTGTTATACACAGAAGATTGATTTTTGTAATCTATTTTGCTAAAGTCGTCAGTGGGTCCCGAATCCCGTGGGTGTGCAAACATTCGCAGTGGATTTCGGGAATTAATGCCGGTCACTCAACTGCTGTAACGAAAGGAAAAAACTAGTCGAACACCCCTAGGATACCGCCAAGTGTTAGGCTAAGAACGGGGACGATTAAGTTCGTCAAAGCCGGCCGTGCTTACACGACTGCGTTTGAGAGAGCTACCAAGTTTCTTGTTCCTATGGGCTCGGGCGAAAGCCTAAAAATAACCCATTACTCGTCCCCCGGTCCTGGCAGAGCTCTGTGCAATTTGTTGTACAGAGTGATGCCCCGGGGTTTTTCTTTGCTTAAATTTAAAAATCAATTAAAAAACCGCAGACCAAAGAATGGTCTGCGGTTTCGCTCAGGTTGAGGGAGCTTTTGTGCGCTCGGCTGCCCGGAGCAATTTTCCCAGAAAGATAAACTTGTCTCCTTCCGGATTCATCGATACCACGATGTTGCCAATTTGCAGATTAGGTCTGAAGAACCAGAGGTAAGGTCGCACCTGGTCCGCCACGTAACCCGTTGATTCAACGATCGATGTTTCGTCGGCGGTAAGGCCGCCATCAATTTGTCGTCGCACAATCGCGCCGGCCTCGTCCCAGAATTGCCTCAATCGATCAGCGCTTATTGACCCGACGATCCGCGCACGTAGTGTACGATTTGCGGTTGGTTGGACTGTCCAGAACTGACCCACACCAAGGCTATTGGCATGTACCCAGTTTGTTTCTTCAGGAGGCCGCACATCCTTTTTGAGGAGTGGGTGAATGGTGGTCCCACGGTAGGTGAGTGTTCCCTCGCCTGACACTTCAAGTTCAAAGACGGTAGGATCATTCATCACCTCTTTGGGAAACATTCCTCTTGTCTTAATGTGTTCGCTAGCGAGAAAGAGTGCCTTAGGTGTATCAATAAGAAGAAGTGCACAGCCTGCATTTACTCGGGAAACAGGGAGAGCTGAAAGGTAGGGTAGCGAGGCAACAGGCTGTTTCCCCGGTTGAAGGTATACATCTTTCAGACATTCGAGGACAACGTCCTGAAGTCTACGCTCCCGTATTTCTCCGAAGTCATCTCTCAGGCCTTTGCCCGCGGATTTTCCTCGGGGCGCACGTTTGAGGAACTCTTCTTTCCAGTAGGTGAAGCTTTTCGGATCCCGCTCAAGGTCAATTTTCTTGAAGGCGTCACTCAATTCGCGACTCCGTGCTGCTGCATTTTTTCTCCGGCTTGTGTCAGGATGAAAAATAACCATGAGCGTCTTGTACTGAGCTTTCGCCAGGGCGAAGATCTCGTTGTCGAAGAGGTCTTTGAGAATGCGCGGATCTAGCCCGAGCATTTTAAAGGGATTTTCATCAATGTTACTCATAGTCTCCTGTTCCGCGTTGGCGAATGATGTCGAGTGTTGTTTCAAGCATTGCCGCACCCCATCGGTTAGCGTTTGCGCAAACAAAGTTGATCGCACTTTCAAGTGACGCGTCGGGTCTGACCTTTCGCGCCGCTTCAAAGATTTGGAGTACGATCTCCGCCATGACTTCAGCGTCACACTCCGCACCGGGAAAGGTGTTTCGTACGAGAAGAAGTTTGGCAATCGTAACCGTACCACCGTCGACGGCGAGTTGTGAGTTAATGTGCTCACGGGCTTCGTAGAGTGCATGAACCTGCGTCATGGTGAACCCCTGTTCGAGGAGTCCGCGCATTTTTGCAGGTGATGCACTGAACTCGGCGCGGGCATGAATGAGCATGTCCACATCGGGTTCAGTGAGAGAAAACTCTTGTGCAAGCTTGAGTACCGCTCCGGGCTTAATTGTTGCCCGGTGGGCAATGATGAGTTCGGTAACGCTCGTTCGCGTTAGTGCAGTGGAGCCTGTTTTGATGAGCGCACCTTTTCCCGTTGTCACCACGAGAGCAGTGCTCGTAGGCGGAGGTTGGGGAGCGATTTCGTCAGCTTCAGGTGCTGGCGACGTCGTTGCTTCTAGTTCAGTTCCGGTTTCCATGTTAAAGAACCTTTCGTTTGGTTGGTTGTTGATGTTCAGAAAACTAGCCTAGTATTATCACGATAATTTGGGTATGTCAAATTTTAGGGCAATGTAAAGCTAATGGAACACGGAAAAGGACTTTCGGAGCTCTAGTAAA
>CAYGLL010000023.1:0-16517 GCA_964350935.1 uncultured Candidatus Saccharibacteria bacterium
CTCCGTTGTTGCACCGATAAGAGTCAGCTTTCCGCTCTCGACATACGGCAATAAAAAATCCTGCTGAGCTTTGTTGAAGCGATGGATTTCGTCGAGGAATAAAACTTTCGGTCGTGGATCTAAAAGCTCCGCATCATTTATAATATTCCTGATATCATCTTTCCCGGCCGACACCGCCGAAAGTTCGTACAAACGCGCGTTCAAAGCCTTTGCATAAATCTTAGCGAGCGTTGTCTTCCCAACCCCCGGCGGGCCCCAGAGAATAAACGAAAAAAGATGTTTGTCTTCGATCGCTTTCCGAAGCGGCTTATCTTTACCGACCAAATGCTCCTGGCCAACAAAGTCTTTGAGCGAAAGCGGTCTAATTTTTGAAGCTAAGGGTTCCATGTACGCCCATTATAGCCCTTGATACAAATTGGTCTAACTCATGGACAACCATCGTTAAAAAACGTACTATCGTTCAAAGAATCAGATCCTATATTGTTATGAGAAAGAAACTCCGCACCGTTGCTTTTAAGGTCCTTCGAGACGTTACGACAGGAGAGCCGCCCCGAATCAGAGTTCCTGATACGCTAACGTCACGTCAAAAGGAACGACGCATTCGACAGCTGGGAGCACAAGCCGCAGAACGAATAATGAAAGCGTTTCCCCCTGAGCAATGATCGTACGCCTCACCCTTCAACCAGACGCGACTTGTCGCGTCTGGTTTTTATTTTAGCGAAAGCGGTCTAATTTTTTATGATGCCAGAACTTCTATATTGACCAAGGTAACGTAAACCAGTAGTATCGCTTTAGAACAAAAAAGGAAAGAACTCATATGAAATACCAAATGTTAGCACTCGCAACACTTGCAATCTGGGGTAGTGCATCAACAATGATTTACTTCATAACGACAAGCCAAAACCTCAAATTCAGTAAGGAAACAATCCATCGAATTATCTACCTTGCGACAGTTAGCACATTCTTTGTGTGGTTCTTTGGCTGAGGCTAGAACTTTTCCCCTCACCGGATCCGACCCAAAGGTCGGATTTTTTAATTATTCAGGTATATAATAAATGTGTTATAAACACTAATTACTTAAATTATGGGATTTTTTGATCTAAACACACCACCAAAACGAGTAACACCTACCGAACTTCACAACCACGTCATGGGACAACTGAAAGCCGGCGAACATAAGTTGAGTGACGCTCAGGCAGACCGCCTCCGCGGTGTTCTCGAGGGACACATGGACAGCGATTCCTTTAAACACCGCAACTCACCAGGACTTACCGCCGATGAACTTCCCCACCTCATGGACAGCCTTAAAGAAGATCAGCGGCGCGATCATGGCAACCACCTTTCGGACCATCAACTTGGAAAAGTAGAGGGTGTACTCAAAAAGTACATCGACAAACACGTTTCATACTAAGAAATTTAAAAAGCCCCGACCGAAACGGTCGGGGCTTGTCGCTTGTCACGGACGAAGCGTGATGAGAAGATTTTCACCCTCAACCCCCGGGAAACACACGGCCGTGAGATCCTGGAGCGCTGGCGCACCAGTTGCAAATGCTTTGTGATTGGCAGATCTTCGGATACTGCCTACTTGGACTTTCTTCTCAGCAATCGAAAGATTTGCCATAATCTTGAACCGTGAGACAAAAGACATGTGAAGCCGGCGCGGATACGTAAGAGCCCTGGTAAGCAGCCCGTGGTCGGTGACAAAGTGAACGAATGATTTTCCGTTTCTGCCACCAACCAAGTGAAGTGCCTGCGCACCGGCCGCAAATGCTTTTTCGACGATTTCGTTGGTCATTTCGACAACGCTCGTTTCGAAACTATATTGATAATAGTATGCCGAGTTAGAATACATTTTTGTTCACCATTGCCATAAATTTTTGTGCCAGAGTAAGCAGGGCTCTTGCCACATTGTTATCGTAATAACGAATACGAATACAACCTGCGTATTCTTTTTTACTATATCTATGACTACTTATTTTTTGGTAAGTTTTAGTAAACTGCGACTGTGGAATACCTGTCGCTTCAGACCAGTAATTCTTTTGCCGTCTTTCGTCGTGATAATCATGTAAATGCATACAAATTCTAAATTTCCGCTCATCTAACTGAAATCCTGAACGTAACAATTTTAAAAACGCCTTGACCAGCGCTGGGTCAGAATTGGTAAAAGCGACAGAATCATTTGTTGACTTACCCCCTTCACACCAATAAATAAGGGCGCAAAGAATTCTAGATTCATTCTTACCGATCGTTGCCTGTCTTAACGTGCTGTCAACTTCATTAGTAACACGCTCATAGGCACTTTGTCGTGGAGATTTTTCACTTTTTAACCAACGAGAAAGGGACGAAACCGGAACTTTTATTTTGGTATGAATTGCCTCAAGAGTAAGGCCCTTCCTACGCAAATTATTTGCTTTTCTTTTTTTTATTTCATCGTGCGCAAGCATGGAAGTTAATCAGTTATGTAACCTAATATTACCATATTCCTGTTTAGAAAAAAATAAAAATGTGGTACTATCCCTATCGTTGGGCCTGTAGTTTCAATGGCAAAACATTCCTCTCCAAAAGGAAGGTTCCCAGTTCGAGTCTGGGCGGGCCCGCTGAGATTTTTAAGACGGTATTCCGGATATAAAAATCCAAGTGGAGTTGCGTATCCGCAAGCTCCCGTCGAGATTTTTAAGGTACACTCCAACAAAAAAACCGCTCCGAGACAACGCTCGGAGCGGTATGGAGATCTCATCCTCGTGGGTAAATGGCACTCCAGTTATCACCATCAGGAGAAACCTCAACAAGGAGGAAACGCCCCGGGACCGGGCTGAGAAGCGTCCGGAACTTGATCCTCTTATCGCCTTGGGTGGCCTCCCCGAGCATCGTAGAAGGACTTTCGGGGTCCCGAAAAACGATGAGAAGATTCACCAGGCCGTGGTTCTCTAATTCCCTGAGCAGACGCTCCCGACGACGACGACTACGCTTTACCCAGTGAGTAAAGATAGACGAAGAACGCGAAAACGACAACAACAATGCCGGCAGCAATCAGTATTTTCATTCTGGAAATACAATACCATATATATTATAAAAAGGCAATAGATAACGAAAAACGCCCCGTTTGAGGCGTTTTTTGATTTACTTTTTACCTTCCTTGTGTGGCGTTTTCTTTTTACACCACTTGCAGAACTTTTTAAGTTCAATTTTGCGCTCCACTGATTTGCGGTTCTTCACCGACCAGTAGTTTGTGCGTTTGCACTTGGTACAGTTGAGTTTTATGAGGTGGTCTTGAGACATGTGATTCGTTTTGTTACGTTCGAAGATACTAACCTACTTTTAAATTTCAGGCAAGTAACTACTTATATCGTGCCGAGACGTAGTTCCCGAAAAATTCTATGAGTTTTTTGGTTATGTCCCCCACCTTTCCCTCTCCGATCTTTGCGCCGTCAACGGTAACGACCGGGACAATGCGCTTATTGGTTGCTGTCAGAAAGGCTTCGTCAGCCGCAAAAAGCTCATCCTTTGAGAGCGGGCGCTCCTCAATCGGAAATTCATCGCGTGCGAGTTCAAGCGTAACCTGACGTGTAATGCCGTTCAAAATCGAGTCTTTCGCTGTAATTAAAACTCCGTCTTTGACGATAAAAAAGTTACTCGTTGAGCATTCAAGAACCTGATCGCCTGAAACGTAGAGAACCTCAACAGCGCCTTCCTGAACTTTATCTTTGTGCCACAAAACCGCAGGAAGATAACGTGTCGATTTGATGTGCGGCATAAAACGCTCATACTCACGGGTAATAAGTTTAACGCCGTTTGTGTAGTACTCAGAAGGATATTCTACAAATGGTTCAATGGTAATAAAAAAAGTGGGTTTCTTTGCGTCAAAGGTAATTCCCCCCAACATTTCCCCACCGGTAGTAATCATGCGAATTGAAGAATAAGGGAATCCGTTTTTCTTCAAAAGTTTCGTAATGATTTCGGCAATTGTTTTTCGCGAGTACGGAACTTTAATTCCCAGAGCTCCGGCAGAATTGAAAAAGCGGTCAAAATGCCGGTCGATGAGAAAAACTTTGGTTCCGTAAGCCTTCATCACATCGGAAATACCGTAACCCCGAAGAATTCCGATATCATTGATGCCCACCTGTGCATCTTTAAGCGGAATAATTTTCCCGTTTAAAAAACAGTAGAGCTCGGATTTTTTTTGACCATTCGCTGTCTTTTTATTCATAGTCATAGCCAGTATAGCAGAAAATCAAAACCCTTAAAGCCGCGCTCGATTTTAGACAACGGTTTTCATTTTTAAGAAACTTTACGAAAACGACCGATACACATGAAATTTAAAATTAAAAAAGAGGGTGTCGAAACACACTCTTTTACTTTTTCTCCCCTTCAACTGGCGGGGAAAGATCGAGCTGATCCATAATGGAGTATCCGTGCTTCTCGATAACACCATGACTTCCCTTTGACCCATAATCCAAGACGGCCAGTTTTCCTCCGACAATACAGAAATTTGCCGGATTTGATAGGTGATGAGTATCGATGAACCAATCATCTCCAAGGATCTTGTGCATACGCTGCGAATGCGTTTTCCTATCGAGAACATAGACTTCCCCAACTCCCTGTACGTTTACAACCCCAAACAGAGAAAAGTATGTTGGTACCAAAAACTCATGCTTGGTGGCCAGGAAAAATCCATACTCGAAAAGATTATTAGCAATTCCTTCCAAAAACCAAGAATACGGAGGTATTTCAAGCGGATAGGTAAGTTCGGCTTTAAACTCAACCCATTGTCCCCGTGTGACTCGTTTCCAAAGCCATGCGAGTGTTCGCCACACATTAATAATCGGAAACTTCAGTGCGATTTTCAACTGGGGAAATACAATCACGAATCGTCTCGTACCTTTGTGAAAATTCATACAGTCCTTTCTGAAAATATTCTTTACAGATACTACGTAACACTGAATATAAGTCAAACGCCCCGACACCTTGAGATGTCGGGGCGTTTTGTATTTTTATCCTTGGCTCAAATCCGGAAGCGGGGTGTTAAGTTCAGGACACTTCAAGAGGTTAACCTTTCGCTTGGTCGTTTTATAAACATACCCTGTAGGCGTTTGTTCGTCATTATGAAGCCCGGCGAGCACCCATGGTCGCAAGATATCAGCTGAATTCAATACCTGGAATTTCTTAACCGCAGCAATTGTTTGCGGACCGTAAAACCCAGTGAGTGGAATGTTTAGACCGAGCGTCTCGTTCAAAAATGACTGGAGTTTCTTAACATCCTCAGGATCATTTTTCGCACCTGGTTTTATGTACGACTTCAGATATTCTGTACTGCACGTCTGCGCTCCCAACACCTGACCAACTGAGGGGGCTGCGACAAACGGACTATTTCCACCAAAGGAAATCAATCCTACAGGACCATTTCCAAGTGGAGCCGGTGAGGGTGACGGGCTTGGCTCGGATGATGGTGGAAGAGGCGATGTAGTCGTCGTGTCGTCGCCATTACCTGAACCGCCGGTTGTTTCATCCGCTACACACTGGTTTTCAGAGAGATGGAAACCTGTTGGAACGGATTCCTGAATTCCTTCTATATTGGGACAAACATCCGTTGGAGTTGTATCGTCATCGCCATTTCCAGTGTCACCATTCGTGTCATCCAAAATACACTGACCTTCTCCAAGGTGGTAACCCGTTGGAACAACACCCTGTGCCCCTTCGATGTTAGGACAAACGTCAGTTGGAATCTCGTCGTCGCCGTTTCCGCTGTCACCATTCGTGTCATCCAAAATACACTGACCCTCGCTCAAGTGATAACCCTCAGGAATAGTTATTTGAGTGTCTGAGATATTCGGACAAAGATCAACTGGGACATCTACAACGCATTGACCTTCTGCAAGATGATGGCCTGTGGGAACTGTTTCCTGTGCACCATCGATGTTGGGGCACATATCGACTGGTGGAGTATCATCATCACCATTCTCGGAGTCACCGGAATTAACCTCGTCGTTATCTTCCCCGTTCGCACAACCTGGGTCAACGAGATCAACAAGCTCATCACCGTCATTATCGATACCATCAGTACACTGAAGCAAAACGATAGGATCTGTCTCATCATTATCTTCACTTCCGACACATCCGGGATCGGATGAATCGATTGTTCCGTCATCGTCATTATCAATGCCATCTACACACTGGAGTGCGGGAGCAACAAGATCAAAAGCGGCACAAACAGGGTACACGCTGTTACGTTCAGTTTCCTGCGGATACGCAGCGTGATATGCCGTTACATAATTTATCGGAGCAGGCAAAACCAACGCAGTATTAACAACCTCAGTTTTGTCTGCGGTTAACACATTATCTGCAAGATCGCCGATTGCCACGCTTGAAACTAAAGTTGTTAATCCACTCTTGAAATTAACAAACCACTCTTCATGTGCCTGCGAAAGTAACTCGCGGCCGAAATAACCGTCGAAAGAATAAAGAGTTACGGCGTAGGTACCTGCGACAAGACTTACCGCAGCCGGATCTGATTCAGGATATGCGTGAGGTGTATCTGAGTAAATTTTCTTCGTTTCAAATGTCACGATCGTTCTTCCCTCTTGTGCAACAAAAGGACATACCGGAACTTCAATCTTGTTGTCTGAATTTGTTATCGTACATGTTTTGGAATCTCCGATCGCCAAAGTAACGTTTCCGGACGAATCACACGCGCCGCTAAAAACAGCCTCGTATCCGGGTGCATTTGTTTCAGAAACAATGTATGAACCGGGTGCAAATGTCGCTGTGAGACCTGAGGTAACCTCCGTCGTTCCAACAAAAAGCGGAAAATCTGAAACGTGCTTGTTTCCTCCATCATTATTTATTACCACCTTGGTAACTTTGAGTTTGGGAACGAATTCTGCGCAATCAGTATCCGAAAGATCGCTGCTTCCATCCAGATCGTTGTCTGATGAATCACTACAATTTTGAAGTGTGTTTTCGGGCGGCACTGCATCGCCCAAAAGGTTTACATCGTCCAGCTTGAACGAGTCGGACTGGCTGTGTGGGTTACTGATATTCAGTTCAGCGCGAAAACGAAACTGGAAATTGCCGGCACTTTCTGCACTTTGAGGGAGTGTGAAATTTGCTTCAGCATATCCGCTGGTAGAGTTAATATTTGAGTAGGTAGTAAGAGTATTCCATGTCGTACCGTTGGTCGTCCATTCAAGAACAACGCGATCGTTAGACTCGAGTCCTGCAGCAATTTTATACCAATAGTTAAGAGTAAGATTTTTATAACCTACGGTTGAAATGGTTTTCGACAACAAATCGTCATGTGAACCGGTATCGTGGCTTATCTCAGCAAATTTCGATCCACCGTGTGCACCGCCGTGTTCAACTTCCCACTCTCCAGTATCATTGGTCCATTTACTAAAGGAACCTGATTCAAATCCATCTGAAAAAATCGTAGAAGCCGCCTCTACAACAAAAGGAATATTCAGCGGAATGACGAGAACAGTAATAACGCCAAACGATACGACTTTTGCCAATGCTCGTTTTAACAGAGAAACCAACTGTATGAGATTACTCATAGGATACATTAAAATTGATTATTAAACCGCGACCGTTCGACGAACGGCGGTACTTTTCCCTTTCGTTTTAGGCGCAAAATAGGAATGGGGTACGAATAAAGGTTCCTTGAGACAGAGCCCGAAGGTATTCAACCTTTGTTAACTCCTCGGCTCGGAAATGGAAAAATAAGAATTTTTCCATTTCTCTCGCCCTACGTCGTTAATAAGAAACTGGGCCTCACCTTACATATTAATTATGTTTTGTCAATTCTCCTCTTGACCCCCTCGACACTTAATGCTAAAAAGCAAACGTGAAATACGTTCTTCTTCAAACCGGCCTTGGCACCAATAGCCAAAGCACGTCCTACTACGGCCCATTCGAGGACCAGCCTGGCTCAACAGATGCGTTTATTGCACGAGTTCGGGAAGCAATGGCCAGACTCAAAGACCCGTCCGACATCGGAATGGTTGTCATGGACAGCATTCCTGCTAAATACTCCGCCACCAATCCTGAGCACTTCAGAGGATTCATTGCTCTTTAAGAGCATGCGCAGACATCGGCAACCAGAAGGTTGCCGATTTTTTTATTTCGATCAGCTTAAAAAAAATTTGATCCCTACGATAAGCCCACGCCGAAAAAGGATTCTGCCCCGACCAAAGTTTTGCCGTCGCAAAGCTCGGACGAAAAAAAGATTTCGACCCTTACAGGGTCAGTCCCCTTGTTGGATTTTTTCCTCGTCCTCTGGACTCGAAAAAATACTCAATCGGGCTTCGAATCCTTCACGTTTCGCCACTGGCGAAACTCCGACGCATCAAAAAATCCCCTTACGGGGATATTTTTGTGCGTCGGGAAGGATTCGAACCTTCGTAGCCCAATGGGCGAGAGATTTACAGTCTCTTGCATTTGACCACTCTGCCACCGACGCATTTGGTCTCTAACAAGAAAGCACTATACCACAGAAAAAGTCCCGCTGACCAGCGGGACTTTTTAAACAATGATACTTATTGTCTAGACAGAAAGTGTCTCTTCCGGCATCACCTCATCAATGAGAC
This sequence comes from uncultured Candidatus Saccharibacteria bacterium, assembly GCA_964350935.1. GTDB lineage: Bacteria > Patescibacteriota > Minisyncoccia > Phycocordibacterales > CAYGLL01 > CAYGLL01. The sequence continues at coordinate 8,583 of CAYGLL010000023.1, forward strand.
TCCCTCTCCTTCCCTTTTTGACATCAAAGACAAACTGACCTTCGCGTGCATCGACGCTAATTGAACCACCTTTCATAAGACCTTTTGAAACCATGAGGCTCGCAATCGGCGTCATAATTTTATTTTGAATCAGTCGCTTCAACGGTCGCGCACCATACTGAGGGTTGTATCCTTCCCTACCCAGAAGATCGAGAGCTTCCGTTGATAACTCAAGCACAATTTCCTTTGCGGCAAGACGCTCTTTAACGAGCCCAACCTGAATATCGACAATTTGACGAATCGCTTCCGGAGAAAGAATATCGAAGACAATGGTATCGTCGAGACGGTTCAAAAATTCCGGACGGAAGTGATCTTTGAGCGCATTCATCACGCGGTCTTTTGCATCTGCATACTCTGCCTGTGCGCCGCTCTTATTGGTAAACCCGATCTGTTCCATCTTATCGATAAACTGCGCGCCAATGTTCGACGTTAAAATAATGATCGTGTTTTTGAAATTCACCACACGCCCCTTAGCATCGGTAAGTCGGCCGTTATCGAGAATCTGCAACAAAACATTGAACACTTCCGGATGTGCCTTCTCAATCTCATCGAACAATATGACCGAATACGGACGATGACGGATACTCTCCGTAAACGTCCCTCCCTCCTCATATCCCACATAACCGGGCGGTGCACCGATGAGTTTTGAGACCGAGTGCTTCTCCATAAATTCGGACATATCAACACGAATCAGAGCCTTCTCGTCATCAAACATAAACTTCGCGAGCGCTTTAGTAAGTTCAGTCTTTCCAACACCTGTGGGGCCGAGGAAGATGAACGAACCGATCGGACGGTTAGGGTCTGAAATGCCCGCGCGGGAACGCTTGATCGTATCTGAAATTACCTGGACTGCCATATCCTGACCAATGATCGCCTTCTTAAGATCCTCTTCCATACGGATAAGCTTTGAGGCTTCTTCCTCAAGCATGCGTGACACGGGAATACTGGTCCAGCGTGACACAACATCAGCAATATCATTCTCAGTTATCTCTTCGCGCAACATCCGACGTGATACCTGCAGGCGCTTAAGCTTCTTTGATTTCTGATCAAGTTCTTTCTCAAGTGCAGGAATTCTTCCGTAACGAATTTCAGCGGCGCGGGCAAGATCAGCACGAATTTCAGCTGACTCACCCTCAATGCGCATCTCTTCAAGCTGTTTTTTAAGACCCTTAATATCGACAAGAATTTCTTTCTCGCTTTTCCACTTAATCTCAATTTCCGAGGTTTTTTCTTTAAGATCAGCGATCTCCTTTTCAATCTTTTTAATGCGCGACTTAGCGGTACGAGAGGTTTCAGGTTCTTTTTTAAGAGCTTCGCGCTCAATCTCGAGGCGCATAATTTTACGGTGCGTTTCTTCAAGTATCGGCGGCATTGTTTCAAGAGAAATTTTCATCTGCGAAGCAGCCTCGTCGATAAGATCAACAGCCTTATCAGGCAAAAAACGATCGGTGATGTAGCGGCTTGAAAGATTTACCGAAGCAAGAATTGCGTCATCTGAAATACGAACACCGTGATAGAGCTCATACTTCTCTTTAACGCCACGCATAATAGCGACCGCATCTTCAAGCGATGGCTCCAACACGTGCACCGGCTGAAAACGTCGCGTGAATGCGGGATCTTTTTCAATATGTTTCTGGAACTCGCGAAGTGTCGTTGCGCCTATAACCCTAAACTGTCCCTTAGCGAGTGCTGGCTTGAGCATGTTTGATGCGTCCATAGAGCCCTCGGCGGCACCTGCACCAACCAAGGTGTGAATCTCGTCGATAAAGAGAATAATTTTCCCTTCGGCACGCTCAATCTCTTTCATAATATTTTTCAGACGCTCTTCAAACTCACCGCGATACTTGGTACCGGCGATTAATAGACCGAGATCGAGAGAAACCAGTTCTTTTTCCTTGAGTGACTCCGGGACGTCGCCTGTTGCAATACGCGAGGCAATACCTTCGGCAATTGCCGTTTTTCCAACCCCCGCCTCACCGATCAAGATTGGATTATTCTTCGTTCGGCGTGACAGAATTTGAATGACACGACTAATCTCAGTATCGCGGCCGATGACGGGGTCGAGTTTGTTCTCGCGCGCGAGTTGTGTGAGCGAGCGCGTGAACTTTGCGATCATTTTCAAACGCTTTGGCTGAGAGATATCGGTAATTTTCGTATTTTTCAGTTCTTCGAACACTTTGAGCACCGCCTGTTTTTCGAGACGGAATCGCGCCAAGATATCGCGCGCGGGTGACGGAATATCAAACATCGCGATCAACAGGTGCTCGGTTGAAACGAAATCATCCTTAAGAGCGGTCGCGAGCTTACTTGAACCTTCCAATACCTGACCAAGTTCCGGAGTAAGAAAAATCTGATACGACGGCATCATCGTACCTCCTCCTTCCGGAGGTTCGATCGCCTCTAAAATAGACTCGGTCATGAGCATGGTGTCGACACTCAACTTTTCGAGAATCGTCGTCACCAGACTTTCTTCCTGGATAATGAGCGCGGCCAAAAGATGGAGCGGATTAACGTGATTCTGGCCACGTTCAATGGCCAATTCATGCGCTCTCCTGATGGCGTCTTTTGCTTTAGTTGTGAAGTGATGAAATGGTGGCATATATTTAAATTTATGGCTGAGTTTTTCCTCAACGACTAGGTCTATTATACAATCAAACTTTTGCTAGTCAAAAATTTATGAACTCTACGGTCGTTGCGACTGGTGTGGCGCGGGCGCACCAGGAGAGGTTGAAGCAATTCCCGTTTTTATCAAATTGACAGGGAGGTATGTTCGTCCTGCCAAACTATCACTACCCAAATAGATACCGACAACTTCAGATGCAACATTTAAGAGCGGGCTTCCCAAAGAATCGAGTCGCGTCGGAAGATTTGTTTCGACAGTCGTAACTGGTCTCGCGGTACGTGGTGTTGAGGTTGAGGCTCTTTCGTCTCCCCCGCTCTGCTCTAACCCTGTGACAACGCCGATTGAAACGCTTGTTCTGGTTTCGCCGGTGAGAGAAACAGCGGCCTGACCCAAACGAACTGCGTCAGAATTTGCAAAGGTAGCCGGCACAAATGTTTCTGTTGAGTTTGCAGAGAGGGTCGGCTTGAAAAAAAGTACAGATTCGCCTTCGGCTGAACGCAACAGTTCGAGGGGGAATCTTTTTCCACCGACATACACTCCTTCGTAGGAAACATTCTCGGCGTACACCTTGCGATCAGTAACCACGACTCCATTCGTGTGGACCACGACACCGTACCCGAGGAAAAGTTCAGCAGGGTCAGCACCGAGCGATCCGTAGATCCGGACCAAACTTTTTTCGTTGTGCGCAACAGAATCAGCAATTAGATCTTCCTGTTTTACCACCGTCGTTACTTCCTGACGAACCACCTGAGCTTTTTGAGTTTCTACCGGCACCACTTTTTCAACCGTGCGCTCAACAATTTTATTGATCGTCTGAGTAACACCCTGCGGAGCTTGCTGCATCAGCGTCACCGTAAAAATACCGGTTGCAATCGATGTTACGAAACTCACGAGAAGCGTGAGGAGGACGATTTGTTGTTTGGTGAGATGTTCCATAGAGAGAATGGTGGTGCCTCAATCATACAGAACGAAGGGCCTTAAATCAAGAATTTTTTGAGGTAATATTTTTCTTTTTCCTGAGAATGGCGAGCGTCGTGTCAATATCTTTTTTTGTAGTAAAACGACCAAGTGAAATACGCAAACTATGGGCCGCCCTAAACTTTTTTCCCCCAAGTGCACGCACAACATATGAATCCTCGCTGTCTCTCATGCAACTACTCTTCGTTGAAACTAAAACGCCCTCTGCATCTAATTGTAACGTCAAAAATTCAGTATCTGTTTCGGGAATAGAAATATTTATGTTCCCCGGCAGACGAAGTGTCGGACTACCGTTCAGTACTGCATGCGGAAAAAGAGTGAGAATTTTTTTTATAAAATAATCTCTCAGGATTGTCAGGCGTGATATTTCCTTTTCGCGTTCTGACACAGCGATTTCAAGGGCCCGCGCAAATCCAACAATGCCGGGAATATGTTCGGTGCCGCTGCGCAATCCCCGCTCCTGACCACCGCCGTAGATAAGTGGCTGAAGTTCAACACCGTGCCGAACAATAAGTACACCGACTCCTTTTGGTCCGTACATCTTTTGTCCGTCGAGCGTGATGAGGTCTGCACCGAGACGATCTACCTGCATATCAAGATAGAGGGGTGCCTGTGACGCATCGACATGGAAGACGGGTTTCGCACGAGTTTTACCTGAAACGTTTGCATGCTGACGCAGCACTTTTGCAATCTCACGAATAGGTTGAACGGTCCCGATCTCGTTGTTCGCATACATAATCGAAACAAAAACTGTTTCTTGCTTCAATAACTTCTTCAGAAGTGCGAGGTCGACAACACCGTCGCCGGAAACAGGAAGATAGGTAACCTGAAGCCCTTCTCGTTCAAGCACGCGAAACACTTCCAGAACAGAGGAATGCTCGATCACCGATGTAACAGCGTGAAGTTTCGAAAGTTTTTTTCCTTTTTTCTGAAAAGCACGGAAAAAACCGAGAATAGCAAGATTGTTGGATTCGGTTCCCGAAGAGGTAAAAACAATATCGTCGGGATGCAGAGATAAAACTCTTGCGACTGTTTTGCGCGCGTTTTCGAGCGTTTTTTTAGCTTCGACGCCGAGCGCATGAATCGATCCGGGATTTCCAAACTCGCTCTTTAAAAAGGGCACCATCGCCTTCAATACCCGCGGATCAAGCGGGGTCGTAGAGGCGTTATCGAGGTAAATAGTTCGGGCTAATCGTGATGTCATCAATTTGTACGATAGCTGTTTTTTAAAAAACTGCAACCAACATTCCGGAGAAGTATTCCTGATTAAAAAAACACCCGAAACCCAACTCCTATTGAAAAATCCCTGAGGCTGTGATAATACTTGCCACAGAAACCTTCTCTACCGAGAGTAGAACTATCTATGATCATTAACATTCCTCCCCTCGAACTCCCTGAACATATTCTTTCGGGAATCGCCAAGCGATCACTGGAGCAATCCGTCACCGTGAATGCTATCGTCGTCGAGATCTGCACCAAAGCACTCATTGAAGCTGCCCTGCAAAAACCCCTTGCTCACGCGGAAACACTTCCCGACAAAGGGGCACTCTTGGCACGTGCGGTACAACAACCTCACTCGCCTATCACGTCTGCACTGCCGTCAACTGACAAGCGAGCACTCAAATACGCGCTCAAATACGGCGACCCGCGTCTCATCAATAAACGCGCATTTGAAGCAGTGCTCATCATTGCCGGCAATGTTACTGCCGGATCGAAAGAATTCAAAATACCGGACAACGTGGCGCGACGACTCTGTGAGATACACAACATCAACCAGGCAGGCATCCCTCTTCTGCATCGGCATTTTAAAGCCGGCCGGATCCTTCTGCTTACATGCTGCCGCTGCGGAATTGCCATTATTCGTCCGAAAAAAGATGTTTGTGATCCTAAACGCTGCACCTGCAGCAAATCGTGCTCAGCGGTGATGAATTCACCCCACCAAGGAAAGGGGCGCGTCACACTCACCTGCGCGAACGAAGACTGCAAAAAAACGTTTAGTCGCGAACAGTGGCGCACCAAAGGCAAAAAAAGACAGTACTGTTCGAACAAATGTCACCACCGTGACATGCTCGGCATACACATGCACTGAAGAGAAAGTCTCCGGCTCTGGCGCTGATTTAAACCTCCGAAACTGATTTCGGAGGTTTTTTTGTTTAATCTCGACAATCCTTATTTTTCAGCGTATGATGGGCAACTGCTATGCCTAAGAAAACCGACCAAACAAAAATGACTGAACGCCCGCCCATCATTGCCGTGATGGGTCATATTGATCATGGCAAATCAACACTTCTCGACTATATTCGAAAAACAAACACAACCGAGAAAGAAGCGGGTGGAATTACTCAACATATTGCTGCCTATGAGATTACTCATGATCATGCAGGCACACCTAAACGAATAACCTTCATCGACACACCCGGACATGAAGCTTTTGCAGCGATCAGAAGCCGCGGAGCATCAATTGCCGACATTGCGATTTTAGTTGTCTCAGCTGAAGATGGTGTCAAACCCCAAACCCTCGAGGCGTTAAAATTTATTAAAGAGACTGAAACTCCGTTTGTTGTTGCGCTCACCAAAATTGATAAAGAGTCCGCCAATCTCGAACGAGCAAAACAGAGTCTCGCCGAAAATGAAATCTATGTCGAAAATTATGGTGGTTCTATCCCCTGTGTTCCCGTTTCAGCTAAAAGCGGCGAAGGTGTGCCTGAACTTTTAGACATGGTTCTTCTTATGGCTGAACTTGAGGAATTAAAGGCGGATCCGGAAGCGCCCGGGGAAGGATTCGTGCTCGAGGCTGAACTCGACACCAAGAAAGGAATCACTGCGACCTTGATCATTAAAAATGGCTGTCTTAAAACCGGCATGGCCATTGTCGCCGGAGACACGTATGTTCCCGTCCGCATCATGGAAGATTTCAACGGTAAAAAAATTACCGAAGCAAACGTCGGAAGTCCGGTGCGGCTTATCGGCTGGAGCGATGTTCCCCCGACCGGAGAAAGCTGGCACGCCGTTTCGAATAAACGCGAAGCCGAAAAGTACATTGAAGAAAAAAAGGCTTCGGCCGCGCGCCCGTCCGGAAAGAAAAATGACTCAGTATCATCGGAAACAAACGCTGTCGTTCCCATTGTAATCAAAGCTGACACGGTAGGTGGAACTGAGGCCATTGAACATGAGCTGAAGAAAATCAACATTGAACGCGTTGAGGTAAAAATTATCTTAAAGGGTGTCGGTGATATTTCCGAGCGTGACCTTAAAGCTGCCGCGGGAAATGAAAAGCCCTTGGTGGTTGGTTTCCATGTGTCCCTTGATCCTCGTCTCGGACAACTCCCTGAGCGCATCGGTGCTGAGATTCAAACGTTCGATATTATCTACCGCCTCACTGAGTGGATTACCGAAAAACTAAAAAGCCGTGCGCCAAAAATCACCGTTGAGGAATTCAAGGCAGAACTTAAAGTATTAAAACTCTTCAGCAAAACAAAAAATGATCAGGTGGTCGGCGGCAGAGTTGAAAAAGGGAAACTCTCTACCGGTGACACTATTCGCGTTCGCCGACGTGAATCAATTATCTGTGAGGGTGTGGTCAAGGGCCTTCAAACACAAAAAGATAAAGTGCGAGACGTTGAAGAAGGAAAAGAGTGCGGAGTTCTCGTTGAAGCAAAGCTTGAAATTGCGGTCGGAGACCGCCTCGAGGCATTTACCTTTGTAGAACGATAATCTATGAGCCTTAAAGACGAACGTGCAAACTCAATCGTGCAGCATAGTGTCGGTGCCTTTTTAAGCACACTCCAGGAACCTGGAACACTTATTACGGTGACCGACATTAAAACTCGTGACCGGGAAAAATCAGCAACTATTTTTGTTACGATTTACCCTGAATCAAAAGAAACTGAGACATTACAGCGTCTCATCCGTGAACTTCGCAACTTGCGCGAATATGTTAAAACGCATGAGAAACTTTTAAACATTCCTTTTTTCGATTATAAAATCGATAAAGGAGAAAAGAACCGTCAGCGCATTGAGGAAATTTCAAACTCACTTCAAAAATAATCGCGTACCGAGCCACGCAATATCCGTTGTGAGAATCGAAAAACGCGAGGACTCGTAGCTATGCTACGACGACGAGCGTTTTGAAGCATTCGTAGCAGGATAGTGCGTGGCGCAGGAGCGAAATTTGTGATAATTTCAACTATGGTTATTTTTGAAGTGAGTTTGGGCTAAGATGGAAGGCGGCGAAAAGTAGGGCCACGTAGAAAAGTGGTAATTCGGAGATCTGCAAAATCTCTATGCGGGAGTTC
>CAYGLL010000024.1:0-15364 GCA_964350935.1 uncultured Candidatus Saccharibacteria bacterium
ATTATCTAGACTTTGACTCCAGTGTATGAACTCTTCTCTCAAGAGCAATAAAATCATCGTAATCAACTTTTTTCTTGAGACTATCTTTCATAAACTCAACATTCGTTTTGACAATCTCCATGTCTTCAGCGAGTTTTCCGATCATTTGTCCGTGTGAATCAAGTGTCTGTTTTATATCTCCAAACTGCTCTGCAACTGCACTTATTTTATGGCCATTATCTTCAACAAGCGCTCCAAGATTTCTTAATTCTTGAGCAACACCACCGTTTACCTTCTTTATTGAAATTTTTGAAACTTTCTTCATCAGCCTATTATACTCCTCGTTTTTAGGCCAGCAACTCCAAATTCTTGTACTGAAAAACTATATGTGTATACTGGGCACAGAAAGAAAAACTATGCCTGAATACTACATTACCTCCTCTCGCCATGATGTACCCACGCGCACAATTCACACATTCACCGCAGATGATGACGCGAAAGCGCGAAAGGTGTTTGCTGAGTACACCGCAAAGGAAAATTACTCGTGGGACGATCTCGACCTGGTTTTGATTATCAAACCTGCGGTGGCGGAAGAATCAAAAACAATCAGTAGGGCGGAACGCCAAGGACGAGCAGGCGAAAACATTGTTCACCTAACGTAATCCCGGTCACGTTAAAAGGGTCGCCCACGCGACCCTTTTTTGTTTCTGCTTCGCCTCTTTTCTACCCTGAGTTTCGAATCATGCCTCAGCAAGAATATCCCACCTCAAAACCTTTAACTTATCATTTTTCATAATGACCGCCTTAAGTTCCAACAAATCTTTTACGGTCTTTTTTTCGGTCCGTTGTTTCCCACCCTCTTCAAATTCAATTTCAACTTCCTGGAACGGGCGGCAATCACGCACATTCTCAAACATGACCTTCTTGAACTCGTAATCCGCGCTTTCGTCTTGAAGATCCTCAAGTGACATAATTCAATAGTATTATCTTTTGCGGTTCTGCCACTTTTCTACGGTGACCAGGAGTGGTGAACCGATAAAAATCGAGGAGTAGGTTCCGACGGCGATACCAATGATAAGTGCGAGAGAAAAATACCGGGTTGATTCACTACCGACAAAATACAATACCACGAGCGCGAGAATGGTGGTGAGCGAGGTATTGATCGAACGGACGAAGGTTTGGCTGATGCTGTTTCCAACAATATGTTCGAATGATTTCTTCTCTTTATACAAACGACTCAATTTCAAATTTTCGCGAACACGGTCGAACACAACAATCGTATCGTGAATTGAGAAACCTAAAATTACCAAGAGTGCCGTTACGAAGAGTGTATCGACTTCAGCGCCCTGAAAATGTCCGAGAACAGCAAAAGCGCCGACGGGGACAATCACGTCATGGAGCAATGCAACAATCGCGATAATGCCGTACTTCCACGATGACACCGGCTCTGACACCTGCCTGAAAACAAACGTGATAAAAAGTACGATACAGATCAGGACGAGCACCACTGACATAAATGCTTTTCGCGCGGCCTCTTTCCCAATCAAAGGACCAATTGAATTAAAACGTTTTACCTCAATCTTCTCACCCGCGGTGAGGTTTGTCTCGAGTGCAGAAATGATACTGACTCTCTCCCCCTCACTTATAGTACGCATACGGATGATAAAACCTTTTTCCCCTGTCGGGCGGACAGACACGTCGCCGATAGATTCACCGAGATTGGACATTGCCGACAATCTACCCTGAATGTCGGTTGCCTCCGGACGAGCCCCTCCGTACTCAATTTCGAGAAGCGATCCTCCCTTAAAATCGATGCCGAGGTTGAGCCCCCACACGACAAGAGCAAGAATAGATCCGAGGATAAGCACCCCCGAGACCATGTAGAATATTTTTCTGTGCAAAACGACAAACATAATTATTTTTTGAAATTAAGAAAACCTGACCCAAAAATAAATTTAACGAATGAACGGTCACTCATTACACCAAGTGCAAGGAGGAACATACGTGACGCGGTGATCGCAGTGAACATGCTGGTTAAAACACCGATTACAAACACGAGGGCAAAACCCTTTACCACTGATGTTGAGGCGAAATAAAACAAAATAATACCGGTGATAATTGAAGAAAGGTTTGAATCTCGAATCGAAAGCCACGCACGATCAAATCCTTCGTAAATAGCATCGTGAAGTTTCTTGCCTCGTTTCAATTCTTCCTTCATGCGCTCGAAAATAAGCACGTTCGCATCCACTGCCATACCCATCGAGAGAATGAACGCAGCTATACCGGCCGCAGTCAGGGTCACCGGAATGAGCTTAAACAAGGCGAGGTTGAGCGCAACATACATTGCAAGAGCAATCGTCGCGAGAAGTCCGGGCAAACGATACCAAATGATCAGGAATAGCGCGATGATAATAAAAGCAACAATGCCAGACCTAACTCCAGCCTTAACCGCCTTCTCACCTAAGGTAGCACCGATGGTTTGCGTGTTTACCAGGTCAATCTTTACCGGAAGCGCGCCGTAATTTAAGTTACGGACCAACGCTTTCGCCTCGTCGAGTTTGAACTGGCCCGAGATTGAAGCTCGTCCGCCCGTGATCTCTTCACGAATGGATGGTGCTGACTTTAATTCATTATCGAGAAAAATAGCAAGTTGTTTGCCCACATTTTCTTTGGTAATTTTGGCAAAAAGATCTTCCCCTTCTTCATTGAATTTAACGGAGACCGTAGGCTCGCCAGTTGAAGGGTCGAACTCAAGCGTTGCATTTTCAAGATACTGACCGGTAAGATCCGCTGAACCGAAAAATTCTGCAAATGTTTTATCATCGAGAACCTGAGGAAGTTCCGCCAAATCTTTTTTTACGAGCCGAAATTCGAGTTTGGGCGTAAGACCAATGAGTGCAATCGCGTCAGCGATATTGGTGATACCCGGGAGTTCAACAATCAAACGATTATTTGTTGCGCCGCCCAATGTCGATTTTTCAACCTGAATAATCGGCTCAGAAACTCCAAACAAGTTGACACGGCGCTCGATGACTTCTTTGAGAGCATTCATCGCATCAGTGACATCTCCCTTTACCGTTGAGGTATCTGCTTGGTAGATAAGTTCAGTGCCACCGTTCAAATCAAGTCCGAGCTTAAACGGGTGATTACTCCCCACGCTCTTCATTTCAGAACGATAGACAAACAAGCCGATACAAACGGCAGCAATGAGGACTATGAGGGCAATAATGCGATCCTTAGCCATAAAATCAATGAAAGCGATTATAGTATATTCTCAGCAATAATGCCACTCTACAAGACCGCCACTTACTCTCTCATGTCTACTTGCTAAAAATTAAATACGAGTTAGTATCACGAGCAGAAAGGAAAAAATATGGCTTTTCCACGATCAGAAACATTTCAGAGTATGGAGCTTGCAGAGCGGGTGGATGTATTCCAATTTGGTTCCCTGAAAAAAGACAAAGAGATACAAGTGGCGCTGAAGAGAATCGGGGTGAGTTCCCTTTTTGACCTTTGTAACAGAACTCGGCGAGAATTGGTGCGTGCAGGAATCAGTGCTACAAATTTAAAAACAATCAGAAGTACGATCGACGAGCTCGGGTTTTCATGCCTTTGTTAACCGTCTCAGTACCGTCAGTTCACACTGACGGTTTTTTATAAATTTACAGTTGAAACTATCGGTGATTCCCTTATACCTCCCAGAGCTTCTTGAGATCGGCGATCCCCTTCTCGATTTTTACCTTGGGCGTCCAACCAAGAATTTTTTTAGCGAGTGTGTTGTCTGCAAGCGTATCTTTCGGTTCAAGTCGTGCCGGAATGTAAGTCTTTGCACCACCGATAAGATTGGCGATCTGGTTCATTGAAACATTATTTCCTGCACCAATATTGAAAACCTCACCTTTCCCCACCTTACCACTTGTTGCCGCAAGCATATTCGCGTGCACAACATCGGTGACGTGCGTAAAATCACGCGTCTGTTTTCCATTTCCGGTAATCGTCATTGGTTTGCCGCGTTTTTTCTGATCAAGAAAAACAGCAATTGCGAGAGGATAGGAACCTTTCGGAGTCATGCGCGGACCATATACATTAAAATAACGCAGCGAAACTGTTTCCAGTCCAAACACCTTGCTCCAGACCTTACAGTAAAGTTCACCGACAAATTTTTGGAGAGCATACGGACTTTTTGGATTCTCTTTCATTTTCTCTTGTAAGGGAAGCGTGGGTTGATCGCCGTATGCTGAACTCGAGGCACTATAAATGACGCGCTTCACTTTCCCCTCGGTTGCAGCGATTAAAACATTCATGGTGCCTATGACGTTTGCTTCAGTTGTTTCAACAGGATGGTCAATTGAGTATTGGACGCGCGGGAGTGCCGCAACATGAAAAACATACGCTGCGCCTTTAATAACCGGTTTTATTTTTTTGAGATTCCGAAGGTCAATCTTATGAAACCTAGCCTTTTTCTCCCCGACAAGTCTGACTTGTCTTGACAAGTCAGACTTGTCGGGGAGACGTACATCAATAACATGCGTCTCCCATCCCTTCGCGACACATGCATCAACAATATGCGATCCGATAAATCCCGCTCCGCCCGTTACCACCACTTTAGTTTTTTTCTTCATACAGTAGATAACATACCAGAGCGCTGTACTGTCACACAACCCTCCTATTAATTGACATACGCCGGAAAATGATTAGCCTTTGGAGAAGATCTATGAAAAAGCGCAGGCAGAAACACCCACTTGAAAATGATCAAGACGGCGTGCTTCAGGACTACCAAAATACTCTCCAGAGTACGCACGGAAAGCATGGCGCGGAAGCACTCCACATGTTCTTCAGCCCCAATCGGATTCCTGTCGGACTCACCGATGAAGAGACGAGGATTTGCGTACTTCTTTATCCCCTCCGAAAAGCCGACCAGGAGCGCACCAGGAAAAAAGTAAAAGAAGAAATCCGTGATCGGGATGGTGTCATTGATTCCCCCGAACAGGAGCTCGAGCTCCTCACCCGCACCATGCCCCAATCATTACCCAGTGAATTAAGCCCGATCAAGACCATGACACGTTCGCGCTTCAAACGAGGCGTACATAAGTTTCTCGCTGCTGTAGCGAAAAATTCAGAGTAACCTCTAACCGCCGATTCTATCGGCGGTTTTTTTGACGAGCTACGGCGAGGAAATACTGAGCCCGCCAGGGCGAATGTATAAGAGGAGCGACCTAAATCTCTTCGAGCGAAGCGCGGTAGAGATTGGGAGTGCCTGTGGTGCGAAGGCGATGACTGAATGTGAATGAAGGAATACTGAGGCCAACAGGCCGAATGTACGAAATACTGAACGCAGCAGCGTGAATGTATTTATAGAAAAAGGGCCCGAGACTTGCGTCTCGGGCCCTTGAATGTGCAAACCTACTTCTTGAACAATGCTGCAAGACCAGCAAGTTCTTCAGCCGAAGCCGGTCGATCCGCCTGAACAACTTTTGCCACAACCGGCACCGTCGACCTCACAGGTACTGAAGGCGCAGGCTCGAAGTCAAAGACCTTGAACATCGCCTGAACCATATTACCTAAACCGAACAACGCTTTCGTCGGAGCACAGTAGTACGTAGCCCCGGGTGTTACCGACGACATTGTCCGAGCATTGCTTCCGACAAATGGCTTTGTCGAGAGGAAGGTCCCGCAGCACAGGAGCTTGACCCATCCAAGCTCGCGAGCACGTTCTATGGCAACATTCTGAATTGCCTCTGCTTCGGCAAGATCAACGTAGCGCTGGTTGTACTCGGAATGCACCGAGCCGTTCTTGAGAAGAGCAGTTGCAACCGTCGCAGTCGCGTCTCCATGATCAACCGACAGTATTCGTGCCTGACACGAGAAGACCGCAGGCATGAGCTCCGGGAGCCACTCAGGATTAACCTCCATGACGCACCGAGCAAAGAGTTTTGTCGTCCTCTTTGTCTCAAACGCCACGATCCAGACGGAACCAAAACCTCCGAAGAGGGCCGAGCCTGGATGAATGAACACCTCGAGTGGGTTCCCAAAGGAATCCTTACGGACTACCCCGTGGTAAGAATACCGGCCGCCTCCCTGAAACAGATTGAAGAGAAGGCCGGACGCAACGCACTTCGAAATGCTTTCCTCACTTCCAGACTCAGTAACCTTGATCCCGCTCCTCTCGAGAATGAGGAGAAGCTGATTTCGGACGTTCTTGACCTCCTGCAACACTTTCGCGTTCAGAAAGTTTTTGAAACACCACTCTCGTGAGAACCCTGATCGAACATACTCTACCCACACCCGAAGGTAGGACAGAAAGTCAGAACGAGGATCCTTGAATTTTCCCTGACTGAGTTCGGCCTCCATCTCTCTTCCCTTAGGCCGAACAAACGGATTTCCAATCGACATAAAGGCGACGATCGTTGCAATACTCCTGGTGCAGCTGTGCTGATCCGCTGCAATTACCATGCGGGCGAGGCGCGGTTCAAGCGGCAAGTCCGCCATCCGTTCCCCAAGCTTGGTAATTTTTCGCGTCATAGTATCAATCGCACCAAGCGCGATGAGTGTCTCGTAAGCTTCGACAAAGGCGATCCGATCGGGGGCGTCGACGAACCTGAAGTTCATGACGTCCTCGATTCCAATTCGCTCCATCGCGAGCACCACTCCGGCGATACTCATTCGCCTGATTTCCGGCTCCGTAAAGACAGGCCGAAACCTGAAGCTTGTCATCGGGTAAAGCGGGTAGTAAAACCCCGCCCGAGTTCTTCCGGCGCGGCCTTTGCGCTGATTACATCCGGCCTGCGAGTGCTCAACAACGTCGATACTCGCGATCCCCGACTCTGCGTGGAAGCTTACCTGTTTGACGAGCCCCGAATCGACAACGTGAACAACGCCGTCGATCGTGATCGATGTCTCCGCGATGTTTGTCGCGAAGATGACTTTACGCTTCCCGGGAAACGTCTGGAATATTTTGACCTGATCCTGTGGCGCCATCGTGCCGTAGCAGCCAAGAGCCACCAGATCCGGACATCCCAGGTCTTCCATAAACGCAGTCGCCCGTTCGATCTCATCTTGTCCCGTGAGGAACACCAGAATATCTCCCGGCGCACCCTCGGCGTGAATGATCGAGACACGATTGCATGCAATTTCGACAAGATCCTCGCCGACAGGTTCCGTTTCCACCACCTCAACCGGAAACATTGTTCCTTCGACACTGACAATCGGCGCGCCGCCGAAGTATGCAGAGAACTTCTGTGTATCGATCGTCGCCGATGACACCACGACTTTGAGGTCGGAGCGCTTCGACAGAAGATCGAGGAGAAGTCCCAAGATGAAGTCGATGTTTGCACTGCGTTCGTGCGCTTCATCAACGACAATGACTGAGTACTTGCGGAGGAAGGGATCCGTTTGAATCTCACGTAGGAGAATGCCGTCGGTCATAAACTTGACCTGCGTATACGCCGTAACCGTCTGGTCAAAACGCACCTGATGACCGACTCTTCCCGCGTGACGCGGCCCGAGAAGACCGGCGACATATTCCGCCACTGTAACGGCTGCGATCTTTCGCGGCTCAGTGATTCCGATCATACCCGTTTCGGCAAAACCGGCTTCATAGAGGAAAACGGGAAGCTGGGTTGTTTTACCCGACCCCGTTGCACCTTCGAGAATCACCACCTGGTTTTCTCGAAGCAGATCAACGATTCTTTCGCGGACACCATGTATTGGTAGTTGCATTTATTTTCTCCACAAAAGACATACACCGAAGTGTACCCTCGTCTTTTGCGCGCATTTCTGCACTTCCCCTTTTTTAAGGGGGCAAAGGGCAAGGTACCCTGGTTGTGTTGTAGGTTTACAAAGAACAAATCTGGCATTCACCAGACATAATGAAACCTCTTTTAATTATAGTATATTTTTGACTAAATGTCAAATAAATCCAAGCCTTTGTTGAGCCCTAAAATAAGGAAAACTACTTCAGAGGCCTCTTCCTGCCAATTAGCCACTTACTACTTTCTACGCCCTACTTACTATCTAGATTCCGCTTCTCGAAACCAGTTTCTGAAGAGTACGGAGGGCGATCTTCAGGTCAACCAAAAACGAACGGTTTTTGATGTAGTAGAGATCATACGAAAGTTTATTTTTTGTTTTGTCTAAATCAACGCCATGGTGTGGATGCTCTCCGTAAATCTGTGCCCAACCAGAAAGTCCTGGTTTAACCAAATGTCGCACGCTAAAATACGGAATCTCTGACTCATACTGTTTAACTGCCGCCCGAAATTCCGGTCGTGGCCCAATAAGTGAAATGTCGCCATGAACAACATTCCACAACTGCGGCAACTCATCAATTCTAGTTTTCCGTAGAAATGCCCCGACACGCGTAACAACGTTCTCGTCTCCCCCTCCCCATGCGCCACCATCGTTAGGATTGCGCATCGTTCTAAATTTGAAAAGCTTAATTGAATTATTATTTTGTCCCACACGCTCCTGAACGCTAAAGAGCGGTCCCCCGTCATCAAGTTTCATAGCAACATAGACAAAGGGATATACGAGAAGTGAAAGAATACCGAGAAGGAGGGAGAGAACAATATCCATCAGGCGTTTGAGAAAATCGTAAACCGGCGAGGGTGAAAGTGAGATGTTCTCCAGAAACCAGGTATAGCGCAAAAGCGAAAGCGGAATCCGATCAAAAATATCTTCGTAAATTTTATGCATGTCCATGAAGCGAACCTTTGAGAAAATGAGATTGTAGAGATGCGGAAGAAGCGGCTCTACTTTATCGTGCTGAAGATCGATCGCGATAACACTCACATCCTCACTGTAAATACGCTGGATAAATTCTCCCTGCAAATCAACCTGTCTGATCGCCTCAATATCGAGTGACGAAATAAATCTCAGATCATAACTTTGATTTTGGTTGACCTCTTCAACTATTTCCTTAACTTCATTACCACTGCCGATAAGAATGGCGTTCTGACGTCGCTTTACACCAAAAAGTCCGTGGCCGTAGTTTCTCCAAAAAAATACCAGAACCGAAGAAATCACCAGAAAGATAAAGAGGTTAGTTTTTGGCGTAATCGAAAAGTAGCCGATGAAATAGAAGAAGCCGATTGAAAGAAAAATGTTCGTAATCTGCGCGTTAAGAATGATAGTCGAAAGACGACTCTTTAAAATGAGCGTATGTTTTTCATAGAGGCCCGCTATAAAGTAAACGAGTATCCAAACGACGAAAAGAATTGAAAAGGGTGCGAAGTGGAGGACCCAGTCACCCTCCTCAGGCCAACCTCCGTTACGGACACACAACGTTAAAAAGAGCGAGAGGTACAGAATGACTATATCGCCCAGAAAAAGGAAGAGGCGTTCTTTCTTGCCACGAATTCGCATAATGATAGGTTACAATACTATACATAATACATAAAGTAGCAACTACGTTACTTAACCATGGAACACAGCCCTAAAACCAAAATCCTCTACCTAGTTACCAAGGGAAACTGGGGCGGGGCCCAGAAATATACCTACGATATGGCTACATCCTTATCACCATCAGTATTCGACGTTGTGGTCGTATTTGGCGTTCCGGCAAAACTTAAAGAACGCCTCGAGGAGAAGAACATTCGCACAATCACCATTCCCGAACTTGATCGCGACATTTCCTTTTTGAAAGACGCCCGCTCTCTTTTTACACTCATAAAACTTCTAAAAAAAGAACGCCCCGATGTCGTCCACCTTAATAGCTCGAAAATGGGCGGCTTGGGCGCATGTGCAGCACGACTCGCCGGAATCAAAAAGATCGTCTTCACAGCTCATGGCTGGCCCTTCAATGAGGACCGCTCTGTCATATCAAAAAAGATAATGAAGTTTTTTTCCTGGCTCACCGTAGTTTTGAGCCACACGACCATAACGCTCCATGAGAAAGACCTCCGTGCCTTCACCTACTGGCCGTTTGTCAGGAGAAAATTGATAAAGATATACAACGGCGCGCATAACGATATAGGACTCACTCGTGAAGACGCTCGAGATACGCTTCGTAAAAAGTTCGGTGTCTCGGTAAAGGAGACGCTTCTCGGCACGATTGCGGAACTGCACAGAAACAAAGGACTTCCCTATCTCATTGAAGCTGTGCGCAAACTCCCCAAAACAACATCACTCATTATCCTCGGTGAGGGCGAAGAACGAACACATCTTGAGTCGCTCATTCGACGGGAGCATTTACAGGAACGAGTCTTCCTGACAGGCTTTACACTCAACGCCTCCACACTTCTCAAAGCTTTTGATGTCTTTGTCCTTCCCTCAATCAAAGAAGGTGTACCCTCCGTACTTCTCGAGGCGGGTAAGGCCGGCGTACCGATTGTGGCAACTGATGTTGGCGGCATTCCTGAAATAATTGAAAATAAAAAAGAGGGACTTCTTGTCCCGCCCAAAAATCCTCCTGCGTTAACTGAAGCGATTCAAGCACTCCTCGATTCCAAAACTGATCGTGAAAAATACACCAAAAACTTTGCTAAAAAAATTAAAGAAAAATTCAATTTTGACACGGTAACACTTCCTCAAACGCTCCACGTGTATACTCAACACCAACGTTGACAATCTTCTTTACATAAGTGAATCTATGCAGAGATAACAACCGCTTAAAAAGCATGAAGCCGATCACTCCCTCCAACCTTTTGACTGTTGTCAGAAAAGCAACGATCCACGGATTCTACACCATGAACGGGAGAAATTTTGTCCCTGTTGCAAGCGACGGTGGTGGTAGTCCATTAAACTACAAACTTATTTTGGTTCGCAAAAAAGAACGTTTTGCCCTTGAACTTTGGTGCAACTATGAGCATCCCGCAGCAGACGAACCTTGCTATGAAAATGGTCAGTGGGAACAATTCCCCAGATCTTGGTGGGAACGACGGGTAATTAAAAGAGTGCCACTTAGCTCGATCAGGACAATCACTGCACATGAACAGAAGACCATCACAAGCATGATAAAAAATTTCAACTTTGGCCTGCTTGTGAACGTAGAAAAAAAACTTGCCGCGTAAAAACATCACGACAACAGCAAAGCAACCCTTTGCTGTTTTTTCATAAAAAAACCGTCCCGAGTTGCGGAACGGTTTGCAATCAGCGCAGACATTCAAGGCAGTAGCCATTATTGATCAGGAGTTCATATTCCAAACAAGCAATCATTTGCGCTTGAGTTGCTCGGTAGCCGCCACCGGCATTATTCTCTACGCCCAGCCGTTTCTGAAGCGCCAAGAGTTTCTCCTTCTCGTTCAAAACTAATTCCTCCTGGTAAAATCGCTCAAGAAAATCTCGCTCAGGCCCTGTCCACTCCTGCGCCACCATCGACGGAATTTTTTGGTTCATAGAAAAAACCTTTCTGCCCTAAGCATAGCTATACCAAAGAACTTGTAAAGCTTTCCGCTGCCAATGTTCAAAATTAAAAAAGACCTACTTGCCCCGACTGTAATCGAGAGACGTTCGGTCTTACAAAATATTTTTAGCCAAGTGATAATTCATGGCTCACAAAAAGAAGAAACAGAGACGTTGAGAATTTTTGGGTCTTCTGCAACCAGAATCACACCAAGCCGTTTCCCCAACAAGCTTACCACCACACAATGAAATTCTGGGTCAAATTTTTGAGAGCGTTCAATGACATATTCCACCTCCTGGTAATAACGCTCAACAAGTGAGACAACAACGTCTAACGAGAAACACTCTTCGAATTTTAGCCTGATATGCTCAAAATCACCCTGATCAACATGATCCGCAAACGTTCCATTACCATCAGGCATATCCATTGATGCGAGAGAGATAAAATCTGCCCCTGGCAACAAAACACAAGGCAACTCCTGAGTCAGGAACATTGTCAACGTGAGGTCTTTCATAATGATCTCCCGTAGGCAATACTATTTCTTTTTGAAGGAATGTCAAAAGAGACCACACCTTCAACGCGGTCTACTGTCTTTTACATCCGAATCTAAGCAAGTCAGAACTTTTTTCGGAAAAGTTCTGACTTTCCATAAATTACCAGAGCGAAAACTGCTTTTTGAAAGACTAGCGAGCGCGACGGCGCGAGCTCGAGGAAAATTTCACCAGAAATTTATCCGTGCTTTCAAAAAGCAGTTTGAGCGGCTATATTCCGAGAAACTCTTTCTTCATATCATCCTTGTGCACCCGCTCCCCGGTGCGCCGCATGCTCATCAAAATTCCCAGACCCGCAAATTCAGTTAAAAGATGCGTACCGCCGTAACTCATAAACGGAAACGGCGTTCCGGTAATCGGGAGGAGGCCGATATTCATACCAACATTAATAAAGAAATGGCAAATAAAATAGATCGCCAAACCAAGTCCGTAAAAAACTTCAAAGTTGGTCTCGCCACGCGCGGCAATCTTAAGAATACGTATGACTAAAAATGCATACGAGGTAAAAATAATAATAATTCCGGTGAATCCCCACTCTTCTGCAAACGCCGAAAACACGAAGTCAGTTTGATATTCCGGTAAAAATTTTAGGCGTGACTGAGTGCCAAAACCTACCCCCTTTCCCATCACCTGTCCCGATCCAACTGCAATCATCGATTGAAACGCGTTATAACCTGAACCCGTAATATCCGCACGCGGTGAGATAAACGTAATCACGCGCGCCTTTTGATAATCCTGAAATACAAAAAACCAGAGCGCACCGAAAGCACACAGTCCCAGTAAAAAAACTGACGCGAGGTGACGCCACGAAATACCAGCAACCAAGACCATTCCGAACCAGATCAAAAAAATAATCACCGCACTTCCAAAATCCGGCTGGAGAAAAACGAGACTGAATAAAAGAAAAGTATACACGCCCGAAATAACAATGTGCCGGAGGTGAGCTATTTCCACGTGACGCCGCGCAAAATATTTGGCTAACAAAAAAACCAGCATGAGTTTCGCCGCATCTGAAGGTTGAAATGAAAAGAAACCGAAATCGAACCAACTCTGAGCCCCTTTAACTGTTCTACCGAAAATGAACAGGGCGGCCAGAATACTGCAGATGACAGAAAAAAGAATCACAATAATAGTTGAGCGGCGCAGAAAACGGAAATCAATCAGACTCAACACAAAAAAGACAATGAGGGCGACGATGACCGAACCTAGTTGTTTCTCAAAAAAATAATTCTCGGAAACGAACGAGTTCATGGTAATAAGCCCGCCCCCGACCAGCGGAACAACACACCCTAAAAGCCACCAGTCAATGTGCGAGAAAAAACCTCCAATTCTTTTTACAAAATTGAAACGCGCCGTTGTTCCCATTTACTTCGTATTAGTCCGGGTAATAATCTCGATTACCGACGGGCCTATCTTACAAATTGAGGAATTAATATTTCGATAGACGGCCGAAAGTTCTTTGGTGGTTATTGCGCTGAAAAAATATCCGGGTTCTGTCGCGACATTTTTCAAAAACGATTCGTTCACATTTGCACCAAGTCCGATAGTGTACATTTCTACTCCGGATTGTTTCGCCTTTGATGCAATATCGAGCGCATACGTTGTCGGGAAAGCATCATCTCGATCATCAGTAGGTACATTTGCCTCGCCGTCAGTGAGGAGAACTGCGACCTTCTTTGCCCGCGTTTTGTGTCGACGTGAAGCGAGCTCGTCGATTGCCTGCTTAAGTCCGTCACCAATATTGGTATTCTGACTTCCGAGAGTTAAAATAGATATTTTCTGAAGCGCGCTTTTCACCTCATCAAACTCAGAAGAGAGAAGACTGTCGGGCGGATTCGACGCCTCGGTTGCAAAACTGACTACACCAATCTGATCTTCAGGCTTAACCTGATTTACAAAAGATATAGCGGCATTCTTAACGTCGGTCAATGGCTGCGGAGGATTTATTCCGTCATCGTCCATACTTCCCGATCGATCAATAATAAGCATGATATCCGCCGGGAGCTCGCACACCTTCATCTCGGTAGGAAATGGTTTCGGCCACGTAAACACAGCCTGAGCTGATTTTCCTTTATCGATTTTATCGATGTATGTTTGAGACGCGGCGATAACATTTCCGTTCGTATCTTTAATGAGAGCGGTTACCTCTATGTTCGAAAGTGGAAACACAAAAGGATTTGAAATAGTCGCATTGAGACGTGGAGCGGTGGTCTCGTCTTTCAGTTCTTTGTCGCCAATCGGAATCACCGGCTCCTCCGGGTAACCCTTGTCCCACACCGGTAGAGAGGTGAATTCAAACTCAATGCGTCCCGGTTTTTTTGGAAGTGAAATAGTATGTTCGAAAACAGCGATAATTTTTTTAGGAGGAATATTCACTTCTCCGGTTCGCTCATACATGAGCTCGTTATTAGCGTTGAAAAATTTAAAGTTGTAAGGGACCATTGTCGCCCCTGCTTTAATATTTGGGTTCTCGACATACGCAACTGCGCTGTAGACCGTCGGTACCACTTCAAAAAAACGCTGCCAGTGAACAATCGCCGGAAGAGTTTCGGCTGCGCAGAGTCGCCGGCATGGGCCACTACAGTCAATACCGAGCTCGGCCTGATTCTGAATACCGTCAAAACAGGTGGCTGGTTTGTAAAAAAATTTAAAAAGTGGAACGGCAACAACCAGCAACAAAAAACCTGCGACCATGAGAAAGTACGCTAAACGTCTTCGAGCTGCCCAGACTGAAAAAGCCATACGTAAAAGTATACCAAATAGCGAGAAAATTAAATGTTGTGATCTGGCGGCTACCTACTCTCCCCCACTGTTACATAGGGTACCATCGGCACTATGGGGCTTAACGGCTCTGTTCGGAATGGGAAGAGGTGTTCCCCCACGTCGAGCCACCAAGTCACAAAATTCAACCATTGAAAACTGAAGTTTGAGGGCAAGAAAATATTTCTTACCGAAATCCCAACCACCTCTCGAGAGGTGGTCGCGTAGGTGAGATTTGAACTCACAACCCTCTGCATCCTGCGGAAGAGCAGACGCGCTGCCAGGTTACGCTACTACGCGACGAAAGAACCGATGAGGGGGCGCACAGTGAAGTACGCATACTCTTGTCTCGCGACAAGCGCTATTGCTCGGTTCAGCCACTCCCTCAAAGACATCTCTCTGCAGAGTCCGTTACAAACAAGCCCCTACAGAGAGCGAGTGCGCCAGTCGTGTGCCTGACGCTCTCAAACTTCAGTTTTCAATCTGAAATCGGGTCAATTTATAAAATAAAAGCGGTATTCAACCCTTATATTAGCTCCTCGGCTCGGAAATGAGAAATAAGAATTTCTCATTTCACTCGCTCTACGTCGCTAATAAAAAGTAAGATAAGTGTTTCCAAAAATTTCACCGAAGAAATTTATGGATGTGATTTTTAAGTTTCCTAATAGGAATGGACGGATTAGTAATCCTCGGCTGAACACATTACTGTGCGTACACCTAGATCCTATCAACG
>CAYGLL010000025.1:0-14777 GCA_964350935.1 uncultured Candidatus Saccharibacteria bacterium
GAACCTCTGACCCTGTCTACGTCAAAGACATGCTCTACCAACTGAGCTAACCGCCCAAGATATTTACGCAGATATCCTAGCATATTTGGTGCACAAAAAAAGCCGTCCTGCGTGTGCAAGGGCCGGCTTAAACTTTGTTTCAGGTGTTAAGGGTGAGTGTGTTGCCACTTTCGTCTTTCCCTAGGATGCTCACTAGTTGCTTAACACCAGGATGATCTTCATCCCAATGGCGAGCCTATTCTTTGATAAAAAGTGTTTCTGCTCCTTCTTGGAGGACTGCTTTAAGTTGCTCGTTTACTTCTGCTGTGGGTTTGGTCTCAGATTCCTCCTTCGAACGCCATTTTTCAGTGCCGGTGATACTAATGAGCTTTGCTCGAGCAGGATCCGTGAGGCCCTCGCTGGTAACAATTTCTGTGTGGACCTCGTAAAGTTTGTCCTCAAGGTGCTCAATGCGGCAGGTGGGATGCCAAGGTGAGTCACAGACACTGCCGCCACAATAGGTGCAGGAATGAATTTTTGCCATAGATGTTCTTTCGTTTCGGAAGTTCTACTATCACCTTAGCGCATCGCGTTCTTTAGTCAATCTTTTGTATTTCAGGAAGAATTGAGGTAAAAAATTCCTTGTCTTTGGGGTGAGTTAACAATGCAGCAACTTCATGCGGCAAAACCCAGCGCGCTTCGGGATTTTCGGGGTCCGTTGGCGCAAGCTTCAAAACTTTTGTCGTGAATAAAAACATATGAATATGTTTGAGATCGCTCAAGTCATCGCTACCGGTTATGTCCAGACGATAGCGGGTGTAGGAAGGCAGTTCCTTTATTAAAACCAAGTGATCTACGCCGGATTCTTCGAGTATTTCGCGCTTTGCTGTGGCAAGGGGTTTTTCACCTTTCTCAATGTGACCCTTAGGTAGTGACCATGATCTTCCGTTTTGATTTACGACAAGAATATTGCCTTCGTGGTTAACGACGACACCGCCCGCGGAATGTGTTTCTTTTGTTTGAACTTCTTGTGACATAGGTTTGCTGGATTACGTAATCCTTATGATCCTGAACTAAGATTAGCATGGAACCACCACATGCCTGCAAGTGCGAGACCGGTGGTGATTATTGCTGAAATAGTTACCACAAGAATATTTCCAGAAATGATGAGGTCACCGAAAGAAACAAGCAGTGCATTAAAGGGAACGTGGATGCCAATGTGTATGGTAAGAAAGGTGAGAAAGGGAACCTTCGTAAGTCCCGAAGCATAGGCAAAGAGTTCGGGAAAACCGGTAAAAAAGATACGCGCCTTAAGAAATGTTTTTGCTTCACCAAGTTTGATGACCAGATTGTCGATCAGCGGAAGATATTTCTGAGGCATCAAAAATCGGAAAATTTTCTGGCCAAAATACTTGCTCAGGAAAAAAGCAACGGTTGAGCCTAACGCGTCTCCGATAAGTGTAATACCCAACCCCCCCCAGAAACCAAAGAGCGCTCCGGCGATGGGGTAGAGCGGAGTTCCGCCCAAGGGCACAATTACAATTGTGGTTGCCTTGAGGATGATGATGACGAGCGGAGCCAGTGGTCCCGATTTTTCCACTGCGTCGCGGATGTTATCGAAGCCGATGTATCGTGCGAAAAGGTAAATGATTCCAATGATGAGTGCCAGTACAGCAAGATTTTTAAGTACGTCTTTCCACGATGCTCGTGAGGTGTCAAACGGACTAATGATTTTATGCTCGGTGTCTTCCATGAGTACGCTGAATTGTATCACTTTAGAATATTTTAGGCGGTCGCGGGGTTCAAAATGTTTACATACGAGTCTTTGCGTGATAACTTCAGTGGGGAGGTTGAACAAAAAAAATAAGGAAATGATCATGACTGAAATTCAGAGACTCGAAGATGAAGTGAAGGGAATCTTTCCCGAAGCGACAGTAATGTGTGATTCGACAGATCGGCCTCAAGGTCACTCGTGGCTCGACATTCGCTTTGGTGATCGACACTTTGCAATCGAACATCGTCCTGGCACGGGATCCAACAAGGGTTTTGGTTTGCATGCAAAAAAGGATGCTGCATATGGTGAACATCCGGACTTTGTTTCTGAGGACGCGGATGAGTGTCTGTCACTTCTATTTACACTCGTTACGATTGAGAGAGAGGAGGCGTGTGCCTGAGGGTTAACGGGAGTACAGTAATGTACTCCTTTTTTGTTGCATTTTGAGAGTGTTTGGTTAGTATGGCCTACTTTATAAATTTTATGAGCTCTTCAATGAGTTTCTGATATCCGAGATCATTTAAATGCAGTCCGTCTTCGATATGATAGTTCTCTCCTTTCCTTAAAAGTTCACCGTAAATAGTTATTACATTTATGAACTCCGAGTTTGTCTTTGTAGCGATGTCTTTAATTACAGAGTTGTATTGAGCGAGAATTTCGTTGAAGTTTTTTGTTTCAGCAGGGTCATTTGGGTCGTAAACAGGAGGACAAGGAAACAAGATGATCTTAGAACCAGAGAAGGATTTGATTATAGAAATGAAATTTTTTTCAAATTCTTCAAGCGGTACAGGCTGTCCTTTGAAGGGATTCGAGTCGTTTGCCCCGAATGAAAGGCATACATAGTCAGCCTTTAACTTTGAGATAAAGTCGATACGTTTTAATCCGTCGCGAGTATTGAATCCGCCAGTGGCGCAATTGTAGACGGTGATATCCTTTACAGATTCTTCAAGTCGAAGAATGTAATCCCGACTAAAACGTCCAAACATGCTGTCTCCGAATAATACGACACTTTTCATAACCACATTTTAACTTAGTTATCAGGATTAGAAAGTGTACAGACACTTTGCTTAGGGTTATTAACAAAAACGGCGCTTTCGCGCTCGTTTTTGAAAAATGACCCTACGGGGATCGGCTATCCGTATTTTTCTGCACGTTCGCTTTGCTAAGCTCAGTACTTTCTCGTTCACACTCGGGCGCTGAAAAATCGGACAGCCCGACCTCGCGCCGTCGCGCTCAGGTCTTCGATTCTCTCCACTGGAGATCATAGTGGGTATAGAAAAAGACGCTGACAAGCAGCGCCTTTTTCTATACCCATGACCCTACGGGGAAATTCGATCCTTACAGGATCAGTACCCTGTTTGGATTTTCTTTTTACTCCGAGAGCTCAAGAAAATGCTCAAACAAGCTTCGATTCCCCAACGCAGTACCACCGGTACTGCTTAGGGTCATTAACAAAAACGGCCCGCAAAAACGAGCTCGCTTTTGAAAAATGACCCTACGGGGAATCGAACCCCGATTGCAGGCTTGAAAAGCCCGCGTCCTAACCATTAGACGATAGGGCCGTCTTGGCCAAAAAATAATAGCATTTTTTGAAAAAATGGCAAAAAATGCTAGCATTCGGTTGTTCTTTTAACGGAGAGATGGCTGAGTGGATGAAATACGAACTGCTTCGTATTTCATCCGATTCTGCGAAGCGGAAATAGCCGATGCCGAGCTTCGCGAGGCAGGCTATAGGTGGATGACTTGTCGAACACTCAGCTATCTCGGATAATAGAAAAATTGGAGAGATGGCTGAGTGGTCGAAAGCGCCGCCCTCGAAATGCGGTGTGCCCGAAAGGGTACCGTGGGTTCGAATCCCACTCTCTCCGCAATGATCCGCGAAAAAGCCTGGGAGGCTTTTGAGCGGACATCATTGAGAGAGAAGGAGGGATTTGAACGGCGGAGTGAAATTTTCTGCTGAAAATTTCATGAGCCGGTGCCCAGACCAAAGCGAGCGACGGCGAGCTTTGAGTCGCGGGCGAATTCCACTCTCTCCGCAGATTATAGAACCCTCGACCAAAAGATAATAACGCGGTATTCTTAACGGCATGAAAAAATATATACCAATCATTATTATTATCGTGGGTATCGCAGCCGCAGCCTTTCTGTTTTTACGATCACCGGCAAAAACTAGTACTACCACCGGCGAAGATTCTACGCCGCAATCAACTCGGATTAAATCTGAGCCGAAAGATTTTGAATCGTATACGAGCACAAATTTCGGCTTCACGATGGATATCCCGAAGTCTATTACGACCACCGCTTCGACAAGCGAAGGGTTTAAGGAGCGAGAAGATTCTGTTATGGTGAGGGAAAATACTACCAAAGGAATTGTGTACGTAGTTGCTCAGTCGAATCTCTCTGTTTTGTCAGAAAGCGGAGAACTTATTCCTGAAAATGTTCCCGCCGGCGAACCGGTCTACATTTCGAGTTTCTTTGTTCGTCCGCTTGAAAAATGGGAGAATGTA
This sequence comes from uncultured Candidatus Saccharibacteria bacterium, assembly GCA_964350935.1. Classification (GTDB taxonomy): domain Bacteria; phylum Patescibacteriota; class Minisyncoccia; order Phycocordibacterales; family CAYGLL01; genus CAYGLL01. The sequence goes on from CAYGLL010000025.1 coordinate 4,261, forward strand.
GGAGCGCTTATCGGAGGACTGCTCAAAGAAAATGTACCGGCAGCTGTTGATCTCGGTGAAATAACATTTGTAGAAATACAACAGCATCCTGGTACCAATGTATACACTGCGTTATTTACGAGTGAGGCAGTAAAGGATGAAAAGGGAGAGCTTACACCGCTGCCGGTTAACTTTATAGCAAGTTTTTCTTCAGAACATAAAAAAGTGGCAATCTGGCTTGTTGGTCAGGACTACGTTTTCGGAAAAACAGTTTCTCCTAAAGAGTATAAAATTTTCGATGAAGATATCATCAGCAGCGTAAAGTTTGTGAAATAATCTGCTTTCCGAGAAAAGCCGCTCCCGCAGATGGGGAGTGGCTTTTTCGTTTGCCAGAGTTTTCTTCGTGAGTTAGTATCGGGAAAGATAACGAAAGGATTATTAATGTCACCGCAACCTTTTTTTCACCTGATCTTTGATTCAGACGGAACATTGAGCGATAGCCACAATTTCTCTTTTGAGGGAGTTGTAGAAGTTTTCAGGCAATCGCGTTTGCCGATGCCATCGTACGAAGAGTATCGTGAACACTGTCATCCTCCATACATGAATTTCTACGTTGAGCGGGGCGTGACTGCAACTAAAGAACAGGTCTACGAGTGGTACTATGCGAAAGCTCGTTATACTGAGGCAGAACTTTTTCCGGACGTAGTCCGGGCACTAAAGATTCTCTCCCGCAGAGAGCTCAATTGCCGACTCAGTGTTGTAAGTGCACAACGTAACGCGATCTTGCTCCAGCAGCTTGCAAAAGTGAGGCACCATTTTGATCCGATTGTCGGTGAAAGGGCACAGAAGGCGGACGAACTCATGCGTTTGAGAGATCTGTATCCACTTCCGCGCGAGCGAGTTCTCTATATCGGTGATTCTAAGACCGACATGGAAGACGCACAGAGAGCAGGAATTACTGCGGTAGGGATTACCCGAGGAAGTGGTGTGCACCATGTGTTGAGAAGTTCTGGGGCAGAACATGTGATCGAACATCTCGATGAACTTCTTGCCATGGTGGGTGCTGCATAATTTTTAAACCGTTCTGGATACATTCGGAACGGTTTTTTAATGTCCGCAATCTCGACACGATGTGTGGTTGTGTTAGCCTAGTTGAGGGGGGGGGGTTGTTCATAGTCACGAGGTGAATATATGCCCAAAAAGAAATCAATTACACGGAAGAGAAAGACCGATCTTCAGGTTGAAATTTCATTCATGGAAGGAATCAATCGTCGCATTCCTGGTTGGAGAGAGGCGCTCTTGGTATTGCGCGCTGATTACTGCGAGTTGGGAAAGCTGAACGAGTGCCGCCGAGCGGACGAACAGCTTACGCGTATTGATCCGAAGGATCCGCATGCCTGGTATAACCTGGCCTGTAGCCAGTCCTTAGTCGGGGATTTTTCTGGATCACTCAAGTCTCTCATCAGGGCATTTAACCGCGGTTTCGATGATACGAAGCGTATGTTTCGGGATCCTCATCTCGCCTCGCTTCGAAAACGAAAAGAATTTAAGGCGGCACTGAAGTTGTGGCAAAAGAAAACCCTGCGCGTCTAGGGTTTCATCGACTGGTCCTCGTGGGCCAGTTTTTTAGTATCACCGAGAGCGAGTGCTGCGCGGTTTTGTTATTTATGCAAAAAATAGTAGATGTCCTCGAGCGCCTTAACAGCATCACCTGCGGCAATGTTGTTCTGGTGGTAGAGGCCATCGGTGCAGTCACCCGCGGCCCAGATACCGGTAACCGATGTGCGTTGGTTTCGAGGGTCAGCCACGACATGGTTCCACTGGTCGAGTTTAACGAGGTCTTTCACAAACTCAACAGTCGGAATGAGGCCGATCTCAACAAAGATACCCGCGACTTTAAGTTCAGTTTTTTGTTTAGTGGTTGCGTCTTCGTAGACAATTGCATTTACAAACTTGTCACCCTTAACTTCAGCGGGGATAGCGTTGGTGATGATCTTAAACTTGGGGTTTTTTGAAAGTTTGTCGATGGTCACAGGGTCAGCGCGGAAAGCTTCAGTTCGATTCAAAAGGGTCACTGAAGAACAGTACGCGAGAAGTTGCGCGGCCGTTTCAAAGGCAGCGTTTCCACCTCCGACAACAACAACATCGCGATCTGAAAAGAGGGGGCCGTCACAGGTGGCGCAGTAGGTGAGACCTTTATTGTCGTAGGTCTCTGCTCCTGGGATTTCAAGTTTGCGGCGTCGGCTACCGGTCGTAACAAGAACAGTTTTTGCGGTAAGTTCTTTCCCGCCCTGGGTTTTAATGGTAAAGCCACCCTCAGATTGTGTAATGTTCGCGACAAGTTCTCCCGTTTTAATATCAACGATGTCTCCTGCATATGCGCGCAGGTGAGCCTCAAGATCTTTGGCGAGCTTTTCGCCGGGAATATTAATGGTACCGATCCAGTTTTCTATGCCGGAAGAGACGATAGACTGTCCACCAAATGACTCAGTTATAAAGACCGTTTTGAGGCGCTTGCGCGACGCATAAACGCCGGCAGCAACGCCTGCCGGGCCGCCGCCTAAGATTGCTAAGTCGTACATGGAATGAGGAATAATGAATTAAGAATTATGAATAGGGAAATTATACACTAGAGCAGTCGGGAGCCAAAGCTTGCTATTTTATGTTCACCACGTACTATATCGGCAGAATGAGCATCTGTGCTCACAAGAAAGGAAAAATTATGTTTGTGGTGATTTGCCGGAAGGATAGTGACCAGAGACTGATTTCGTATCTGATAGCAGCGCAAAGTGAAAGAAGTCTTCGTGAAGTTTGGAAAAAGCGCATGAGAGGTTTTGGCGAAGTTGGTGAAGTCGTCGCTGTCGAGGGTGTATCGCTTCCCCTTGAGGATGCCAAAGTACTCTTTGCTGTGGCTGAAGAACATCACGACCAATTTTCCGAGCTTCTTTCAGCAGCTTTCCGCGGAGGTGTGTCCTCGGTGGAGGGCAATGTGCCAGGTCGACGAAAGTCGAGGCTCGTTAAGACCTTGAACGAATTGATGTGACAGTCAAAAACCGCGTTCATATTTGGACGCGGTTTTTTTAGTGTCTATTTTAGCTTCGATCGACGAAGGAATGCCGGAACTGCGCTCCAGTCATCATCGTCATCAATGACCGGCTTGGCATCTTTCTTTTCTTCCATGGGTGCTGCTGGGGCAGGAGTAGGGGCCGGTGTCGATGCAGTAACGGGTTTAGCCTCTTTCTGAGTGTTGAGAGCAGCATTAATGGTACTACCCAACGTGTTGAAAATTTTACCCTTCTTTTCGTCCTTGAAATCAGCATCGATTGACTGGAAGAGCGTTTTCTTTGGTTGCATTCCTTCAGGGAAACCAGCGGCAATGACGGTAACTTTAAGTTCGTTTTTCTTCAATTTCTCATCACGAACCGTTCCGAAGATAACCTTAGCGTTAGGATCAATTGATTCAGTGATAATCTTTGCAGCACCCTGAATTTCAAACATTGTGAGGTCGTCACCACCGGCAATCGAGAAGAGCACGCCCTTGGCGCCCGTGATTGAAATATCGAGGAGAGGAGAGTTAATTGCTTTGCGAGCTGCTTCTTCTTCGCGTTTCTCTCCGGAAGCTGAACCAATACCCATTAACGCTGATCCCGAGTTTTCAAGAATGGCGCGAATATCAGCGAAGTCGATGTTGATGATACCGGGCATGGTGATAAGGTCGGAAATTCCTTCAACGGCTTGTTTCAAAATATCGTCACACATCGCAAAGGCGCTTTTCGCTGTTGTTTCTTTGGTGACAGTTGCAAGAAGGCGGTCGTTGGGGATCACAATGATTGCGTCAACGCACTTACGGAGATCATCGATGCCTTGCTCGGCGAACTTCATGCGCTGTGAGCCTTCGAATGCAAAAGGTTTGGTCGTGACAGCAACGGTGAGTGCGCCAAGTTCTTTGGCGATTTTTGCGACAACCGGAGCGGCGCCGGTGAATGTTCCGCCTCCGCAACCCCCGGCAAGGAAAATCATGTCAGCACCCTTGAGGGCTTCCTGAATTTCTTCTTTTGTCTCTTCCGCAGCGCGTTTGCCGAGATCAGGATTCATCCCAGTACCAAGACCACGCGTAAGGTTCTTGCCGATATGAATTTTTTTCTTGGAGAGTGTGTTGTGAAGATCCTGAGCATCAGTGTTGATGCCGATAAACTCAACCCCGCGGACTTTCGAACTCACCATATGGTTAAGGGCGTTTTTTCCCGAACCTCCACATCCGACAACCTTGATGCGAGCAAACGATTCAATTTCCGGCTTAATTTGTGGCATACAATTAAAAATTAAAGAGTCACACCTAATTGCGCGTCATTACTCAATAACGGCTAAACAGTGGTTTATTAAAGAAGGAACCTTTCCGAAATTGGGCTCATAATACCTAAAGCCTCCATAAAAGAAAAGAATTGACCCCATGAGAGTTTCGTTTTGTAGGCGTTTGCCCTTTATCCGGATTTAGAGCGCGTAGCGCACCATAAATTTGAAAGCGAAGGCCCTTGTTTTGGAAACATTGTGAGCGCGACGGCGCGAACATAGCAAATGTTTACCAGAACATTTGCGTATTTCTAAAACGGGGCCTGAGCGGCCGCCTATGGAACGAACTGCTTAAACCAACCTGCAATCTTGTTGCCCGTTTCTTTAGCAAGGCGCATACCCAAGGGTTCTGATTCGTTAGTGAGTCCTAAAATACAGAGTCCGTAAGCGACTGACCACGAAGCATCTTTTAAAGAAATTTTTTGATTTTGATACTGAGCGGTGTGCAGTGTTCCTACGCGCGAGGGAAGTTTTAGGCTGCTTTTTGCAAACTGCTCGATGGTGGCAAGTCCTGCACCGCCGCCGGTGATGATCACTCCGGCAGGGAGGAGGCCACTGCGGCCGATTTTTTTAAGATGCGCATCGATGAGTTCAAAAATATCTGAAAGCCGGGCTTCAATAATTTCCTCAAGTTTTTTTCGCGGGTACGATGTGGTGGTAATGGAGCCTATTTTTATTTGTTCTGCTTCTTCGATCGGAATTTTAAGACCGAGCGCGATGTCATTGGTGATGTCAGTTGAACCGATAGGGAACACCTCGAGTGATTGAGGAACGCCATTTTCAAAAACCACAATGGAAACAGTTTCAGCTCCGATATTTGCAAGTACACAACCCGCCATCTTTTGGGTTTTGGTGAGCGTTACGAGCGAGGCGGCAATGGGAGACGCGGTCACATCTTCAACCTGAACACCGGAGTCTTCAACGGCCGAAATAAGATCATTTAAATGTTGTTCAAGTGAAGTAACGAAAAGGGTTCGTACTTCAAGTTTGCTGCCGCGCATACCTTCGGGTTTTCCCAGTACGGTGCGACCGTCGATCTTATAGTGGAGAGGAATCGTATGAATGATGCGGCGGTTTAGTGAAAACGTCTGTGGAATTGCTTCTTCGCTCGCATCAATTGCTTTTTGAATATCAATTGTCGTGATTTCCGAATCGGCACGGGAAATTATGGTTGAGCCGTGAGAGACAACACTTCCCAGGCCCACGCCACCAACCGACATAAACACGCGTTTGATTTTTACACCAGCAGATTTTTCAGCCTGTCGGAGCGCGTGTTTAACGCTCCCGATGGTGTCAGCGTCATTGACGATATAACCATGGCGAAGGCCTTTTGAATCAGCAATACCATAGCCGACGATCCGCGGTAAAAGGCGCTCATCGTTTTTTTGCGGTGCTTCAGCAGCTACCACTTTTACATGAGAGGTTCCGATATCTATCCCCACTGAAATAAGGCGGGACATAAAAAATGAATTAAGAATTACGAATTAAGAATCATGAGTACAGTGTCGCACGCATGATTCTTGTAAAGTAACCGTGCGTTATTCACACAAGGTCAGAAGGGAAATTCAATATCGAATTTTTTACAGAATTTCTTCTCCTCACGTTCCATTATACTGCCATGATGACGCCCCTTCAAATGGAGTAAACCGTGGATAAATAGGAAACCGAAGTAATCACGACGGTTAAGTCCGTTTTCCCGCGCCTTCTTTTCAGCTGCAGGGATGTTGAGAAGAATTTCGCCACTTCGGGGACTAAGCTCGAAACTTAAAATGTCGGTGACATACTTTTTCTTCCGATAGGTGTTGTTGAGAGCTTTCATGCGCGCGTTTCCAACAACGGCGACACTCAATTCGTATGTTGTGCCGAGCACGGCGTTCTTCATGCGCTCAAAAGGCAGGCGGGGAAGCCTGCCTTTTGTTGTGTAGGTTAATTCAAACCCCTTTCTCATGAGTTAACGACGAGTGCGCGGGGTGATTTTTCCGAGTTTGATGAGGCGATCGTTCTTTTTTCGGCGGTCAATGCGTTCAAGCGTTGCACGTTTTACTTTAAAGTGTGATTGAATGCGATCTTTGTAGCGCTGTGATTTAACACGGCGAATAATACCTGATTCTTGAACACGCTTAGTGAAACGACGCAAAAGACTTGCGCTGTTTTCAGTTGCTGTTTTAGCCACTTCGATATTAATTGTCATGGCGAGAATCCTACCACAGCAAGAGAAATGCCGCAATCGGCGCGATATATAAATGCAAGAATTAAAAAACCCTCCCGCGTAAGAGGGAGGGTTTTGAAAGTAATCGCTACGTTTTGAGCTTTTGGAGTGCGTTTATCGCCGCGTCGCGTTCGGCTGTCCGTTTACTGGTGCCATTTCCGTACCCAAGAACTGTTTTTTGACCATCGACCTGAATACTTGCGGAAACCCTGAATGTTTTTCCATGTTCCGGGCCGTCTGCCGATTCGATGGTGTAGGTAGGCGTACATTTTCTGTCGCGTTGACAGATTTCTTGAAGCTCACTTTTCGGGTCGAGTACCATTTCTCCGTTGAGTTCCCTGAGGGTTGAACCGAAAGCAGCATCGACAATGAGTTTAACCGGTTCAAGTCCCTGATCGAGATAGATCGCGCCCATGATGGCGAGGAGCCCTTGCATCGATACTTTCTTTCTCATTTTAGAGTCGAGGAGTTCCACCTGAAGTCCGTAGGAAACGTGTATCTGTTTCCACACGGCCCACGCGAGAGAAATTTCCTCAAGTTTGGGCCGAAGTATATTCGATATGGACGTGTGGATGAATCCTTCTCCGAATCCTCGGCGGGTCAGTTCTGCGCTAGCAATTAAGGTCCAGGCGAGACACCCTACCTGTTCCAGGTTTTGACCAGAACCACCGCGCGGAGCTTCTTTCACAAAGGTCATCGAGGGGTGTGTCAGGGCTTTTTCAAGGAGAGACGCATCGTTAAAGGTTACGGGTAAAGAGCCGAGTGTGATCGTATTCATAGAACGTTCCTTTCGTGTCTGCGTCTACTTTACCCAGGTATAAGGAAAATGCAACTGTTTCTCTATGATGTCAATTTCCGGATGTAGTCAGGGAGAGCCTCTATTTTAATGGTTTCCTGGGAGCGGTTCGAAATGGTGCGAACGATAATCGAGTCTTCCATGGCCTCTTTTTGCCCCATGATGAGAACAAAGGGAATTTTGAGGTGGTCGGCAGTAGCGAGCTGGCTCGTCAGTTTGTCTTTTGAAAGTGACTGTTGAACAGGAATTTTCTGCTGGCGGAGGAGTTCAATCACTTTTAAACTTTTAAGCTTGGCTTCAAAACCAAGTTGAATATAGTAGAGTTTCGGTTTTTTCATAAAGGTGGCACTTTCGCGCACAGTAGAAAGCGGTTTGAATGAGAGCGCAACACCAACAGCCGGAATGTCTTTTCGTGACCCCAATTTTTTTGCCATACCGTTGTAGCGGATGCCGCGCGCCAAGACTTCGGCGTTTTCACTTCCTGGTTCACCTTTTTTGATTTCAAAAACCACATGGCTCGTATATTTTCGGTTGCCGACCAGACTTGAGATAATTTGGTAGGGAATATCCATGCGCTCCAGGAACTCGAGAACCTCGCGGAAGTGTTCGCGTGAAAGTTCCGAGAGATAATTCATTGGTTTGGGAGCGTCGTCGCGCAGGAGAATACATTTTTCGTGCGGATAGAGAAGTACCTCAAACACATCGCGTTTCAACAGCTGGCGACATGGTGCAGGAAGGTCGTTGATATGCTTACGGTAATACGCAGTGAGTTCGCGGGTGAGGCGCGCAAGTGATTCACGGTCTCCCAAACTGTTGATCTCAAGGTGAGTCTTGTCGTAACCTTCCTGTTTGAGTATTTCAAGCGCCACTTTAATGAGTGTTGCTTCAGAAATACTCTTGCCGGTGCCAATCGCTTCAAACCCACAATTGATGCTTTTGTCGCTGGTTTTTTTGCGGAAGTAGACCATCATTGGCTGTGAGAGATTGATGTCGTTCTCGATAATCTCGTTTAAAAGAGTGAGTTTCTCGTCGAGATTTATTCCTGCGTCAAATTCCTGAAAAATAGGCGAATCTTTTTTCGGATCAAGTTCGAGAGCTTTTTTTATTTTTGCCAATCGTTCGCGATCGAGGAGTTTTACATCACGCGGGGTAAATCCGTAGTAGACGGCAGTTGCACTTTCTTTGTCGAATCGCTGCGCTTTCTCGACGACTCTTCTTGACCCCTTCTTTTTCTTCTTTGTTTTTTTGGTTGGCATGAGTGCGTTATTAAATTATTACGGTGTCTTAGTGCTGTAATCTCCGGGGAAGAGGGCAAATTTTGTTGGAGGTACCAGTCGAACGAAGGGTCTTCCTATAATGAGTTTGCGCGAAACAGGTCCCCACCGACGTGAGTCCGAACTTCCGATACGATTGTCGCCCATAACAAAGTACTCGTCATCGCCAAGAGTTGTTGTCATGTTGTCCTGCGTTTGTTCCCGTCCTGTTTCAACGTAAGGTTCTTCCCAATCGAATTCTTTGCCATCGGGAGTTTTTACATGGACGTTACCAGCGGTTATGGTAAGCGTTTCGCCGGGAAGGCCAATGAGGCGCTTAATAAAAAACTTACTGGTGTCTTCAGGATAGCGAAAAATAATAACCTCACCGCGCTTAGGGGCTTCAAAGCGATAACTCAATTCATCAACAATCAGGTACTCGCCGTCCCAAAAGGTGGGATCCATTGAGGCGCCGGAAACAATGAAGGGTTGAGCAATGAACGTTCGAATGGGAATTACAATTATTACGGCAAGGAAGGTGAACTTGAGAAGTTCTTTCCAGAATGATTCTTTTTTTTCTTCAGGCTCTAGGACGGGTGAAGCTGAGATTGGTTCTGACGGTGAGGGTTCCATAGATAGAAGTGTGAGATAGGAGAATTTTAATACAGCCTACCCCCTTTACACAAGGGGCGCGAGAGTGCTGTGTTTTCAAACACGCAAAAATTCTGGTGAATTTTTGCTATTGCTTGTCCGTCGACGGCGCAAATGTTTGAAAAAGCTCAGCACTCTCGCTCGGGAGGTTAGTGGAAAGTTTTTGAGTACAAAAACTTACTAATTTAATTAAGATTTAGTTCGCTGTGCTCGCAAGGCCTTTTTCTCCGACACTTTCGCTTAAAGGAATTGAGGTGCGCTTCGCACGCTGACCTACCTAGGAGTTCTTTCATTCAAAGTTCAATGTGAAGCAGGCTCCGCACCCGACTTTATGTCATTCCTGTTTTCACGGAAACAACAGACTCTGATACAATAGTTGCCATGTCCATTATCGTAGGGTTGGGAAATCCGGGGGAGGAATATGAAAACACTCGCCATAATACGGGGCGGATTTTTCTTGAATGGTTTCGCAAAAAAAATGATTTGCCGGAATGGGAGTTTGATAAAAAATTAAACGCTCTTGTTTCAGAGGGAAAGGTGGGGAAGGGGAAGTTCACGCTCGTGTGCCCCGAGACCTTTATGAATAAATCCGGGAACTCACTGAAACCTCTCATTACCTCAATAAAGAAGGCTCAGGATCTTGTTGTTGTCCACGACGATCTCGACCTTCCGATCGGCCGTTTCAAAATCTCGTACAACAAAAGTTCGGGCGGGCATCGGGGCATTGAGTCAATTATGCGCGCGATTAAAACGGAAGAATTTACGCGTTTTAGAATCGGTATTTCACCAACGACCTCAGGTGGTAAACTCAAAAAACCTCATGGAGAGGCGGCGGTTGAGAAGGCGATTCTAGGGAAGTTTAAAGATAGTGAACTTTCTGTGTTTAAAAAAATTTCAAAAGATATCAACGAAGCTCTCGCGGCTTTTCCTGCTTTTGGTCCGGAAAAAACGGCAAGTGTTTTTGGTGGAAGAGGGTAGGGGTTGTTTTTTCTTTTTGTTGTAGTATTTTGTCTGAAGTTCAGCGTGTTTGACGGGGATAGCATAACAAAACGTCTGTAGTCTGTGGCTACGGGTCGTACCTGACTGAAAACGCGCTATGATCCACCTACAGGTCATAGGTGAAATGTAAAGGTTTGGGAGGCTATCCGGGGGTTTTCCTATGTTTTCCCCTTGCATAACTCCCTTACCACCACAGCCCGCTCTTGTTATGAGAGCGGGTTTTTATTATTTAGGTGATACAAAGCTAATGGAACAGATTTAGTAGGATTGAGTAGTTAAT
>CAYGLL010000026.1:0-10770 GCA_964350935.1 uncultured Candidatus Saccharibacteria bacterium
ATCACCTACTGAATTATGAGTAAAGACACCACTACTGCAACAACGGTTTTTCAACCGGCACCTCTCGGCAAGGAATATGCTGCTTTACGTCAGAGACTTGAAACACTCGATCCGGCTAAGAAAGAAGAAGCTTTGGAAATTGCCGCTCAGTTGAGACGTATCCTTCTTGAGTCGGCAAAAACAACGTCTCGGAGTGATAACGGGCATTGTGAAATTGCCGCCCGGGATCTCATGAAGGCGATGGCTAATCGTTTCCGTCTGAACGATTTCGACAATTTGTTCAGCGACATGCGAGCGGTTCAGCGTCCGCCGATTGCTCCCGTGATGATGGAGCCGGAGAAATAATACCGGCTTTCAATGGCTTTCGACCTCTTGGTCGAAAGCCATTTTTTATTCCTTTTTCGCTCACTTTGTATTACTATTCTCACTATGAAAAAACATCCTAAATTTGAGCGTACGCTCGTCATTATCAAGCCCGATGGCATTCAGCGTTCGCTCATGGGCGAGATTATTGGCCGCCTTGAGCGAGTTGGTTTGAAATTGGTTGGAATGAAAATGCTGGTGCCGACAAAGGATCACATCGAGAAACACTACACACTGGATGCTGAATGGAAACGCAAGGTTGGAGAAAAGGCGATTGAAGCGTACGTTAAAAAAGAACAGAAACCTTCCTCGCTCGATCCCTTGGTTGCAGGGAGCAAGGTTCTGAATGCTCTTATCACGTACATTAGTTCAGGTCCTGTCGTAGCAATGGTCTGGCAGGGTGCGCATGTTGTGCCGGTGGTGAGAAAAATTGTCGGTGGCACCGAACCGCTCTCTTCGGATGTAGGAACGCTTCGCGGCGATTACGTTCTCGATTCGTATATGATGTGTGACACAGATGGGCGTGCGATTCGAAATTTGATTCACGCATCAGGTTCTGAGAGCGAGGCTGAAGCTGAAATTGCCCACTGGTTTGATTCAAAAGAGCTCCACAACTACCGTCTTGTTCAGGAGGCGATACTCTATGATGTAAATCTCGACGGTACGAAAGAATAGGGGCGCTCGGATTGAATCTTTTTCAAAACGCGAAAAAATTCTTCTTAATTTTTTCTATGCTTGGTTCGTCAACCATCGCAATGTTTTGAAAAAGACAACCCTCGCTCTAAGGTTAGTGGAGTCCGCTACGCGGACACTAAGTCATTCAAAATTTTTTAATGAAAAATGATCACAGTTACGGTGGAATAGAAACGAAAACACTCTCACCTCTAGGGATTTTTTCTCTGTGGGCAACGTTGTTTACCATACTTCCACTGGGAACGTATATAGCGGCACCGAAGTTTTTTATTTCGGCACTTATTTTTGTCGGCGTTATTTTACTTCTCATTCTGGCAGTTATTATGGGAGTAACGTTTAAGTGGCCTGGTTTTGATAAGCTTTAGCATGGTCCTATAACGAAACTATTCAGAGCGATTGTCCATACATTTGAGCCTTGTTTTATAGGCTCTATTTCTACCCACAACTTCTCCACATCTTCTCGACAGGTTATAACCTTTTCAGATTGAATGTGTATGGTAGAGGTCTAAACTAAAACTAGGATTAGAAGGATTACCTCACGCCAATTATATTTATGGGGAATCGCATTCTTGTATCTGATGAAAACTCGCTACAAGTTTTCAGATGATAGGGGGATAAGATTCTACCCACACTACAAAAAATGGGCCGACGGTAATTCTCAATCCTTCGCTTAATGAATCAACCCGCAGACGCTTCGTGTGTCTGCGGGTTGATTCTTTTTTACCTAAGACAAAGAATTCGACACTTGTGCTTGCATGTGAAATTGAGGGTTATATAATGTATGTAGGGTTATTGAGAAATATCCTCAAACCATTATTTAGGGAGGCTTATATTCAGCATTGCCTTGGTGATGCGTGCGGCCACCCACCTAGGATACTAGGGTATGGTTCTCGTAACCCTTAATAAATTTCCCCGCTTTGGCGGGGTAATTTATTTTGAGAACTCCTCGGTTCTCAACGCTCGCCTTGCTCACTGCTCTCCGCCACGGGGAAACTCCCGTTTCCCCGACCCCTTTCCCACCCTCTATAAAATTTCGAGCCAAACAATCTCGCGAGGCGGGATTTTTTGTTGGCAGGTGTGCACATGTCCCCGTCTTCAGTTTTGCAGTGTATACTTATGAAGAATGAAAAGAAACACTTTGGTTTTAATACTGTCCGTTCTCGTTATTGTCATCGCGCTCGCGCACCTTTTTGCCATGGAGTTTAATCTCTACTTTCACGTCTGGTGGTTTGATCTCGTAATGCATTTTCTCGGAGGGTTTTGGTGCGGACTTTTTGCTCTCGATCGTTTTCGCAAAACATGGCTTAAGCGCGGCCTTAAACCAGGGATCGGGCGGGTTATCTCGGCAGGGCTTCTGGGCGCTTTTGTATTCGGAATTTTGTGGGAGATTTACGAATATACCTTCGGTTTTACGTTTACCAGCAAATCAAGTTACGTTGTTGATACTGTTCTCGATCTCATCATGGACAGCGCGGGCGGCATACTTGCAGGGGCGACATTAGTCGGTTCATTTAAGAAACAATTGCTATGAGCACGGATCATGTTTCGGTTACGTTTTGTGGAGCTGTGGGTGCGGCTACGGGATCGAATTTTCTATTGCAAGGAAACGGTGTCAAGATTCTTGTTGATTGCGGCATGATGCAAGGGCTTCCTGATGCGCACGCGTTCAACCAGAGCGTCTTTCCGTACGATGTTGCAGATATTGATTATCTTTTGGTAACGCATGCGCACATTGATCACATCGGGCGCATTCCTAAATTAATCAAAGATGGTTTCCGGGGTGAGATCTACTCGACACCAGAGACGCGCGAAATTTCTGTCGTGATGTTTCAGGATATGGTGCGCATACTTGAACAGTCTGCCCGGGCCGAGGGAACACTTCCACTCTACGGAGAAGCTGAAACAACCCGAGCTCTTTCACTCTGGAATACTATTTCCTACCATACTGATTTTAACCTCGAGGGAGGTTTCTCCGTCTATCTTAAAGATGCCGGACACATTCTTGGTTCCTCGATGATTGAGATTACGAATCAGGGTAAAAAAGTTGTTTTTACCGGCGATCTTGGGAATTCGCCAACGCCGTTACTTAACAACACCGAATGGATTACTGATGCTGATTGGATGGTAATGGAAAGTGTCTACGGGGATCGTAACCATGAGCCTCAGGAGGAGCGGCGTGGAAAGCTCAAACAGGCGATTATCGATGTGACCAAGCGCAAGGGAGTTCTCGTGATTCCTGCGTTTTCAATCGAGCGCACGCAGGTTCTTTTATATGAGATCAATAACCTTTTCGAAGAGGACGGTGTTCCGGCCATTCCTGTGTTTGTGGACTCACCCCTGGCGATCAGAGTTACCGGGATTTATAAAAGCCGGCAGAAGGATTTTAAGCAGAGCGTACAGGAAGAAATTAAAGCGGGGGACGACGTGTTCAATTTTCCCAAGCTGAAGTACACACTCTCATCGGGGGATTCACGCGGAATTCTCAATGTTCCGGCGCCAAAAATTGTGATTGCCGGCTCAGGAATGTCGGAGGGTGGTCGCGTGGTTCACCACGAGAAACAGTATCTTCCTGATCCCAACAATCTGGTCCTCCTTGTTGGATATCAGTCAATCGGAACGCTCGGCCGCCATTTGCAGGACGGCGATCAGTCGGTGTGGATTATGGGAGAAGAAGTCCCTGTGCGCTCCGAGATTAGAAGGATCAGCGGTTATTCTTCACACAAAGACTCAGATCATCTGGTTGAGTTTGTAGAAAAAGCGGCAGAGGGAGGAAAACTTAAGAAAGTGTTTTTGGTAATGGGTGAGCCGAAATCATCCTCATTTCTCGCTCAGCGAATTCGGGACACCATCGGAGTTGAGGCGGTGTGTCCTGTCTACGGCAAAGAGTATCTCTTATGGTAATAAGTGAATCAAACAAACAATCAAAAAATCCTGCGCTCGCAGGATTTTTTGATTGAGTTATGCTACTTGTTTTACGAATCGGTCGAAACTTTCAGGATGATTCTCAACGAGATGGGCGAGTATTTTTCGGTCAACGACGATGTTTTTCTTTTTGAGCGCGCCGATGAATTTGCTGTAGGAGAGATTATGCTTTCGGACCGCACCGTTGATAGCGATATTCCACAGGCGGCGGAAGTCTCCTTTTTTGTCGCGACGATGGGCAAAGGCGTAGGCGCCAGCGTGAACCAACGCGTCGTACGCCATGCGCTCTTTGGTTGAGCGTCCGAATCGGAAACCTTTCGCCTGGCGCAATACATTGCGCCTAGTTTTTAAAGCATTTACTCCTTTTTTAACACGTGCCATGGAAAGGTAGTGAGATTAAGTAATGATAAAGCGGCGTCGTTCGCGGTTGGTCAGCTGAAGAGGGGCTCCGCGTTTTTTGGCGAGCTGGGATCGGCGGGACTCTTTTGCATTAAAGTGGTTTTGTCCCGTTCCGCGTCCAATAAGCTTTCCGTTCTTCGTCACTTTAAGGCGCTTGAGAAATGATTTGTTCGATTTCATAATGTTTACTTCGAATTTACGTGAGTTGAAATACTACACGACGGCAGGGTAAAAGTCCAGCCCCGTTAAGGCTCTAACGCTTAACTTTTTCAATAATAGTCGAGAGACCCTTCGGGCTCTTAGAGATCGATTCGGCCATTTTGTACTCTTCTGAGACGAGTTTTAAGAGGCGATCCATGCGTTCTTTCAGAAAATTCATATCCATATACTTGGTTCGGCCAGGAAGAAAAAGGTCGAGTTTAACGCGGTGTCCCTCTTTGATCCACTCAGAGACTTTCTTAGCCTTAAGTTCAAGATCGTGGTCTCCCGTTCCAATCTTTACCTGGACGTTTTTGATTTCTACCTCATGCGTATGGGCCTTAGCAGCCTTTTGTTTTTTGTTGAGGTCGTACTGAAATTTTCCAAAGTCGGCAATTTTTGCAATCGGCGGATTCGAGGTAGGGGAGATTTCAATAAGGTCGAGTCCGAACTCCGCTGCCTTGCGCATGGCTTCTGCGGTCGTGACAACACCTAAGTTTTCACCCTCCGGACCGATTAAGCGGACCTCGGGGACTCGGATATAGTGATTGACGCGTGGATTGTTATTCAGGTTCGTAATATGAGGCGAGTAATGGGGCTATAGTAGTACGTTTTATGTTGTAGCGCAACCTAGTGAATTCTAAATTAAAAAAGTACCAGCCCTTTTGAAAGGACGGGTACTCAGTACATCAGGCGTAGGTGATTACGCCGGATTCTTTGGTGGGATTGTACGTCACGACCGCGGGAACTTTTTCCCGGTAGCGTGACTTGGTAAAGCCGCTCATAGAGTGGACGCCGTTGTCAGCAAAAACCGTTCTGGTGCTTACAAACAGAACACGAACGGCTCCAAGCCAGAAGAAAAAGGTGCGGGCTTTCGGATCAAAATCGCGTGGGCCACGAGTAATATGGAAGCTGTTCATCTTCCATTAACGTTACAAGATGGGGAGATCAAGTCAAGAACCTGTCATTTTCTGCAGATTCTTACGCTAGAGATCGATATTCCTGAATACTTCAATGTTCTCGATCTCGTCGAGGTTGATCTTTCGGATCGAACCGTAGAGGCGGACGGTGTCGCCGATGAGAAAGCGTTGGAGAAGAGCCTTTTCCTTGAGTTTGTTCATGATGACAGTCTGCTGAGTAAGGTAGATCGTGTAATCTTTTCCCTCGATCGTGACCACTGCGGTTGTGGGGAGCGACGTTCCAGCGATGCTCTTGAGTGTTCCCTGAAAATTCTTAGGGACGAAAATGCTTTGTTCCTGGAAAATTTCCATGCGATCGACGGCGAGCGTTCGATCGATGACAT
Organism: uncultured Candidatus Saccharibacteria bacterium; assembly: GCA_964350935.1. GTDB lineage: Bacteria > Patescibacteriota > Minisyncoccia > Phycocordibacterales > CAYGLL01 > CAYGLL01. The sequence goes on from CAYGLL010000026.1 coordinate 5,879, forward strand.
TAAAGACGCCGCCTGTTGAGATAACCCGGTCTCCGTTACGGAGTTCCAAAAAAGATATCGCGCGCGAGCCTTTTTTAATCGTGAGTGCAGCCGGAGCGGTGACGGTAACATTTGGCGCCCCACTTACAATCAGCACAAAACTTTTTTTGTCGGGGTTAAAGTTGGCGATTGTTCCTGAAAATTCCCCCGGTTCGTTTTCCTTGGACCAGTTCTTAACGCTCTTTGCCTTAATTACTAGGCTGTCGCCGCCTGAGCCATACATAGTTCCCTCAACATTAATATATTCATCATTTGAAAATTCATTAATCGTAGATACTCCGCCAAAACGCCGCGAGAGCGTGGTGTCTTTGGATACCACAATAACCCAGTTGATCTTTGCGCTTCCCCAGGATGTTTTGACGAACATGTTGTTCCCAGCGATCTGAACGATTTTTGCTCCCTTAAGAATCGTGTTTCCGTCTCTATCAATCGTCAGGGTTGTGGCAACGTCACCACGTGTAGGAGAAAGTTCGATTGGGGCTGGAGTAGGCGCAGGGGTTGTCGCGGCGTGTGCTATGAATGCGAGACTCATACTTGCGAGAATAAGTGTGACTGAACATGCAAACTTTTTCATACGCTAGGTAAGGTTATTGTTAAAAACATAGGTATTTATAATCTTTTTCTACTGCAGAACAGAAGGCTTGTTTTTCGGCATCATTTTTCGCGATTTCGCGCATGCGGCCAATGATGGTGTTGTAGCAGGATACTTTTTCAGGTGACTTCGTCAAAAGTGTGCAGAAGGTAATCGCAGTGTTTTGTCCGCTCATATCCCAGAGCGCATCCTGAACCGCTCCGTTGAGGCAGTCAATACGGTAGCGTTCAGGCGCATGTCCACATTCCTGAATTGAGCGTGCGGGCGTGGGTCGGTACGCGCTCGAGACATCCCGCCCCATACTTTGGAAACAGCTTGAGCGGTAGAGTTCAGGGGCGAGTGCACATGCGTCCGCAATTTTTTTGAAATCGACGCCGAACATCTGCATCATGCGCGATGTTTGGAGAAAGTAGCATGAACCTTTATATTTTTCGTCGACAATAGTGCAGGGATACTGAGGGTCATCGTTTTTGTACGCGGTTATGTGTGTATCGCCTTTGTCGGTTGCAAGTCCGGCAACAATGTTTTCCATAAAGACACCAGTCCAACAAGAACCTTGTCCGGTCGTAAGAAGGTCGCACGTGGTAAGAGCTTCAGGGAGGTCGTAGCTGTTCCATGCCATGAGGCCGTGTCCCAAACCGTGGAGACACTGGTGGTTATAGAACGGATTTCCTGCACTTGCGGCACAGAGAGAATTTAATCCTTCCGAAAGATTGTCACTCCCATTTATTTTGAAATATTCTTCAGTTGCACCATGATAGCAGCCTGAATGACAGGAGAGATTACATTCTTTTAAGACTTCGTTCCCAAAAAGTGCGAGGCCGAAATGGCCCGCGCGGTGGGCAGTTTGGTGGCAGTCGCCAACGTCCTGTTTTTCCATTGCATCAAGTTGGGCAAAGGTTTGCGTCGCGCCGTACTTTTTCATGTACGCAAGAAGCGCCGCATCATTGTTCCATATTTCTTTCGAATCTTTGGAAATAGTTTCATAGCCTTTTGCTTGCTGTTTGAGTTCAGTTGTTACTGTTGCCTGAAGACCATTATTTTGCGGGGCGGGTGATTGAAGTGTTTGCTCAGCGTTTTTCTTGGAAGAAAAAAGTGAGGTAATAAATCCCCAGATTTTTTTCCAGAAACCTTTTTTAGGCGCGATGGCGTCGGGAGCTTCGGCGGGCGCAACGGCATCAGACTTTTGTACCGTTATCGTTCCGGCAAGCTGCGGAAAGATATGGTCGTGCATTTTCCACACACCGCTTTTAGTGAACGTAAAACTCCAGCTCTCTCCCGCGGGAATTCCTTTTTTTGGATCAAACTCAGAATAGATTTCATGTGTCGGGTGAATATTTGAGGCGGGCCAGCGTAAAACATTATCGCTGTTCTCAAATAGGATTGTTTGACCTTGTGTTAACGAAACGTTTCTAGGTTCAAAGCCGCTTTTAGTCATATGTATTGTCACCTTGTCCGGGGTTTCATGGGCAGAGGAAAAAACAGGCAACAGTATGGCGGTAAGGGCCAGTAGAAGGAAGCTTTTTTTCATAGATTCCTTTATAACATCATTAGACGGGCTAGACAAAAATAAAAAACCTTCCGCAGGGGTGCGGAAGGTGTGTGAGTCAGAGCTGTGACGTTGTAATGAGGCGCCAATTCTCGTCAGTTTCTTTGGGTTTGATCGGCTTTGAACCGGCGGGACAGAGAGGACAGTCATGATCTGGCCAGTCAGTGATAGTTTTGTGGACGAGCGGGACAAGGGTAAATGGGCCAATCCCTTCAAGCACAATCTCCGTCTTTTCGCCTCTGTTGAGAATGACTGGCACAAAAGGAACAATAAATGCACCTCGGTATTTGCCATATATCTCTTTGAGGGCTTCTGTTAAGGCTGTTCCATGGGTGAAAACATCCTCAATAAAAATGGTTGGTTTGTCAGGATCAATCTCTCCGGTCAACACCAACCTGCCGTCCTGCTTTTCCATTGTCGAAGTTCGGCATCCCAATATATCGGCAATTTCTTTCCCGAGAGATGTGGCACCGGTAGGGATTCCGATAATCGTAAGTTGGGAGGTGATCTCTTCGACAGGGACTTTTCCACCGATTTCAGTTTCCGCTACTTCAAGCATTCGCTTGGCGAGTTGCGCTGCAAGAATGCGGCGGATGTTTGGAATGTCGAGAAGAATTCTCGAGATGAAGAATCCGTCGCTGTGTCGGCCTGATTTGAGAATCGCATGCATGCCAATCTTTTGGCGCATGATGCGATACTTGTAGCTCCAGAACGCACCCAGCGTTGTGGCGATGTAGAGGATTTCCTCCGGAGTTAACTGTCGGTCAACCTCTTCCGGTTTGAGTTCAAGTATTTCCTCCCGTGTCATTTGAATGATGTCTTTCATGTTTCCTTTCTGTCATTCCGCACTGCGGAATTGGTTGATTGCGTTGTGAAGTTTCTCGGTCTCATGACGAGCAGCTTCGGCGAAGTCTTCTCCATTCGACGCGAAGATGATTCCCCGCGAGGAATTGATGATGAAACCCTGCCGCCTGCTGTCGAGCGCCGCTTTGACGGTCTTTTCAAGATCGCCGCCTTGTGCTCCGATGCCGGGGATGAGAAGTGGGAGATTGGGGGCGATCTTTCGCACCTGTTGAATCTCGTCCGGGTACGTAGCTCCAGCAACAAGTCCACAGTTGTTTCTTTTGTCCCATTCAGTTGCGACACGATACGCAACGTGATTGTACAGTTCCGTAAAGCAAGCACCTCTCCCATCAGTAATTCGTGTGCCTGTATCGCGAAGAATTGTTTCTTCTTCGCCTCTGATGCGGACAACGAGGTTCTGAAACTCACCAGCACCGGGATTTGAGGTCCGGCAGAGTACGAAGATGCCTTTGTCCGTTCGTTCAAGAAACGGCTGAAGCGCTTCTTGTCCCAGGTAGGGATGGACAGTGATTGCGTCGGCGTTTAATTCGTGGAAAGCGCCTTTAACGTATCCATTGTTAGTGTTTCCGATGTCGGCGCGTTTCGCGTCAAGAATGACAGGTACACCGGGCGCTTTTTGATTGATGTAGATAATGGTGTCATGCAATGCCTTCCAGCCATCAGCCCCAAATTCTTCGTAGAAAGCGGCGTTCGGTTTGTAGGCGCACACAAGATCGCACGTAGCGTCCACAATTTGCTGATTAAACGACCATTGCGGATCAAATAAGTCGTCCTCAAGAATGTGTCGCGGTATTTTTTCAATGTCAGGATCAAGTCCCACGCAGACGAATTTGCCTTCAGCCCAGCGGGCCTCAAGCAGTTCACGGAAGTCTCGTTCACTCATAGTTTACGTTTCCTGTTTTCGAGGTTCTGTTGTGTGTGAGTCACCAGTCGGTTACTCAACATTCTGTCGAGATAGTACGCCTCGCGAGCGAAAAGTCCAGCAATTAAAAAACCGCCCCAGATATTCCGGGGCGGGCTTTACGCGATCATTCACCGAGATGTTTTTTGAGAATTGTTTCGTATCGAGCAAGTTGGTCAGGATCGTTGAAGTTTTTCGGACGAGCATGCTCAGTTTCGCAGTGAGGAACGTGAGACTCAAACACTTCGCGTCTGATACGTTTCTTGCAGTGAGGACACGTACTGCAACATGCGATGACATGAACCGAACCTTCAGTGTGACAGTCGCAGTCACAAACATCAGCGTTATCCCGACAGCAGTTGTTCATACGTTTTCAGTTTCTACTTCACGCTGACATTCACTTACGTGTGCTGCATGAAGTTTGGGATTGATGTGATTTTGGCAGAACGGACACTTAGGGAATTTTCTTACTTTGAGTATGGTCCGCCAACTAAGTGCGGCTAGACTGTACAAGAGAATGGCATATGTCGCGGTTCGCCAAGGGGACTCCGAAAGAAACGTCCGTGGCTCGGAAACAAATGCTATTAGTAAGGCGAATGTAACAGCAATCGTGACGAGTGGTGCCGGAATTTTGGCGAGGTCAAGACGTTTGCTCAAGATACTTTTATTTTTCATAGAGAGAACCTTTCTTTTCTGTATCAACTATATACCTGCTGCATAAAAAATAAAACTGCCCCGGAAACGGGGCAGTGTGAGTCGCTGTCAGAGCTTTTTCCTTTCGAAACAGCGAACGACGCGGAAGAGAAGCCACCCAAACATTGTAAGTATTGCAAGAACACCAGGTAGATACTGCAGAGGGTGTTCGTCAGCAGCTACGGGGAGATCAATCCAAATGAGAAGCCCGATGTCGAGAAGTAGGAGGGCAAGGATCAGGCGAATCCCTGGGA
>CAYGLL010000027.1:0-209 GCA_964350935.1 uncultured Candidatus Saccharibacteria bacterium
GAAGAATGGAAGCGGGCAGGCGACAATTTCTCGCCTCGAGGCGGGGAACTATAATCCTTCAATTAAATTTCGTAAACGGGTGGCGGAGGCTCTCGGCGCAAAGCTTAAAGTTTCTTTTGTTTGATGTGTCCATGGGAATCGGTCACGAGTCACTTTCCGGAGGAAAGTGCTCGCGTTCCTCCTATTGCCTATTCGCTCCGACCGTTCGA
>CAYGLL010000027.1:219-9468 GCA_964350935.1 uncultured Candidatus Saccharibacteria bacterium
ATCCATTGAACGATGAAAGCGGTCGTTTTATTTTAGCAGGATTCGAACCTTACAGGTTCAGTACCCCGATTGGGCAGGAATAGGTCACGAATATTTTGCTCGCCGTCGCTCGCAAAATTTCTCGACCCCGGCTCGCGCATTTTCGCTGGTGCGAAAATGCGCTCCGCCTTTCGATTCCTGTACGCTTCGCCACAGGCGAAGCTCAAGAGGCCAAGCTACTTCGTATCTTGTCCTCTTGGCAGGAATCGAACCTGCATTTCTCCCTTCGCAGGGGAGTGTCCTATCCATTGAACGACAAGAGGATGCTAAACTGTCTTAATATAACCGTCTTTAACTATTTTCTCAATATAATCCTTTCTCTTTAATTTCTTTAATTTTTTCTCTATTCTCCTGGCCTGTGCAAGTTTTTCAAACTCTTGTTTTAGCACCAATGCCTCAAATTTCCTGTTTCGTGTGGTCTGAGTGTGTCCCGAATTATGTTGTTTCAGCCGCCGTTCTATATCAATCGTACTACCGATATAAAACTCACCACGCACGTTTTTTAAAATGTATACCCAAGCCATGATCTTCTATCCACCCCGACGCTCCTGGTCGGGGCTCCGACTGAAACGTCGGAGTTGAACGACAAGAGGAAATTCTAAAGCTGACAGCTCAAAGCTACCAGCTAACAGCTTCTAAATCAAATGCCCAAATGCTCCAGGATTTGCTGTGAGGTTGATTCGTGACATTCAACTTCAGGCAGAAGAGGTTTAAGAAAATCTCGCATGGTTTGCGCAGGAACCTCTCCTAAGGGCACCGCTATCATTGGCATAATTTTTTTCTTTGAAATAAAGAGTATTTTTGGTCGAACACCTTTTTCCTCAACCCAGAATGACTCAAGAGAAACATAGGGATAGAGGGTTTTTTCAATAATGACACCGGTTTGGTTTATTTCGAAAGATATTTCGTGTGGCGGGCGAAAGGAAAAAAGTATGATAATAAACGCGGCCAGGAGGACGGCGACCGAGAAGAAATAGTTATCAAAAAGAATACCGATAATAATGACGGATCCCGCGATAATGCCAAATGTCCAAAACCAGTCCGCACTTTTCTTTTTAAGAATGTATTCAAGTGCCGTCCAGGTGATACGTTCTTTGGTAGTTTCCTTCATAGTTAGAATGAGAGAGAAAGAATGCTTACGCCGTAGAGAAAAATAGTTGCAATGAATATAATGAGGCACATCGTTGCGGAAACCAAGCACCACGTACACCACTCTTTTATTTTAAAAAGCTGGAGTCCTGTTAAATAGAGTGAAAAGAAAAATGCAGCGACTGAAACAGCAACAATGATCCGCACTAGGGAAACCGGAAGGGCATTAGGGAAGATGATTTCAATAAGGTATGCAATGATGACAAGGATATAGTATGCGTAGCCAATGATCTCGAGCGGGATGCCGAAAAACCGCGAATATTCACTGTGAACAACGGCTTCACAGTTAGATTCCAGGGGGCATACGAGAGGCGTGCCTCTTTTTTTGTGTGAGCGGATGTAGTGCGCGGCGTAGAGACCTACCGCACTAGCAAAAAGAATGACAAGTTTGAAAATGGTAGGGGTGGTCATGGGCTCTATTGTACAATAGATGTAGAAAACATCGCAGATTAGAGTACGTCCTGACATAGGTTTGGCTCTGGGTGTTTCTAGTCTACGTCTATAGGTTTGCATTGACACAATAGTTGTCGTGTATTAGCTTCAGGTTAGAAAATAACAGAAAGGAACATGAATGAGTGCTCCACAACCGGAGATCTTAGGGGTCGATATTGGCGGTGTCGTTATCGACCGGGTTAATGACCACACAGATACGTCGTTTTTTGGATCGAACTATTTGAAGACAACGGCCGTAAATCTCGCGCTCCCGTCTCTTGCGCAGTTGGTGAACCGCCGCTTTTTCGGCAATGTGTTTCTGGTGTCGAAGTGCGGTGTTCAAACTGAGGCAAAAACTCGAGAGTGGCTGGACCATCATCAGTTCTACCTTCGAACAGGTATTCGACGGGAGAACGTTTGTTTCTGCCGTGAGCGACGTGATAAAGCACCGCTCTGTAAAGAGCTCGGCATAACGCACTTCATCGATGATCGTCTCGAAGTCTTGGGTTTCCTTGATTCGGTCCCAAACTGCTTTCTCTTTCAGCCTCAGGATCGGGAGGTTCAGAAATTCAAACATTTTCTCCCAAAGGTCCATCGAGTTGAATCGTGGACAGAAGTTCTTGATCGACTCTTGGAAAAGTGAGTCATGTAGGGCCGGCGTTTAGAAAACGCCGGCCCTTTTCATTTCCCAGAACCCCGCCCGGAGCATTCCCGAACAATGTTCCCCTCTGACGTTGGAGGGCGGGGGTTAGAGTGCAACACCTTGAACTCCGCGTGTAGTTTGCAGTTTCCGCACAGCGCCATGAAAGGAAACCCCGGTCGTAGCGTAGCGGAGGCCGGGGAGGAGGTCATTTATTAAAAAAGATCACTCGTACTCGATCGTCGCCGGTGGTTTTTGCGTGATGTCGTACAGTACACGATTTATACCTCGCACTTTTCCAATAATCGTTGAAGAGATCTTTTCCAAAAGGTTGTTTGGGATTTTGTGCCAGTCGGCGCTCATGCCGTCGATCGAGTCGACAGCGCGCAACACCACCATGTATTCATATGTTCGAGCGTCACCCATGACGCCGACAACCTTAAGCGGCAGAAGTGCCGCGAAGGCCTGCCATATTTTTTCGTATTCACTGGATTTTTTGAGTTCCTCAATAAAAATTGCGTCGGCTTCGCGTAAAATCGAGAGACGCTCTTCGGTTACTTCCCCCACAATGCGAACGCCCAGCCCCGGGCCGGGGAAAGGATGCCGGAACAAAAGGTGGTGTGGCAGTCCGAGTGTAAGGCCAACCCGTCGCACCTCATCTTTGTAAAGATCTTTGATCGGCTCAAGGATTTTAAAGCCGAGTTTTTTCGGAAGTGTCAGGTTGTGGTGGCTTTTGATTTTCGCCGCAGTAGTTGAGGTTGAGGCCGATTCAATTCTGTCCGGGTAAATTGTCCCCTGAGCTAGGTAGGAGATGTTGTGCTTTTTGAGCTCATTTTTAATCGCTTTTTCAAATATCTCGATAAAGGTGTGGCCGATAATTTTTCGCTTTTCTTCAGGGTCAAAGATACCTTTTAACCGTTTGAGAAAAAGATTGCTAACGTTTATAACGTGCAGTTTTTTGAATCCGTTTCGCTTAAGCTCTGAAGCGACCTGTGTCACCTCATTCTTTCGCAGAAGTCCCGTATCAACGAAGACGGCATGAAGTTGGTTGCCGATTGCGCGGTGGATCAGTGTTGCGGCGACGAGTGAATCAACGCCGCCCGAGATTCCGACGACGACGTGCTCTTTTCCGACAGTGTTTTTAATTTCTGAAATAATCTCGGTTGTAACCGAATTCATTTTCCAGTCTTTCTTAGCTTTGCAGATTGAGAAGAGGAAGTTTCTGAGCATGTTTGTGCCATGAACAGTATGTGTAACCTCAGGATGGAACTGGATTCCGTAAAGGCGTCGCTTACTGTCTGCAAACGCAGCGTTCTCGCAGAAGGGAGTAGAGGCTGTCCTCACAAAACCTTTCGGTAGTTTTTCTACCGTATCGCCGTGTGAAAACCAAACAGTTTCTTGCGACTTAAGGCCGGCGAGGATTCCCGAAGCACTCTTAATCTTCAGAATTTCCTTGCCGAACTCGTGATGCTTTCCTCTGACAACTTTCCCGCCAAGCATGTGGGCGATAATCTGATGGCCATAGCAAACTCCAAGGGTGGGAATTTCTAGGTTGAAAATACCCGCGTCGGGGCGAGGACTTCTCTTTTCCAGGACTGATCGAGGTCCGCCGGAAAGAATGATTCCGGCCGGGTTTAGTTTTTTAATTTCCTCAACCCTCGTATTAAAAGGCAAAATCTCGGCCTTAATGCCGAGATCTCGTACGCGCCGCGCTAGAAGATGGGCGAACTGACTACCGAAATTGAGAATGATTACCATAGCTTATTTTAACGGATTTACGTCTAGACGCAACCATGGCTAATGGAGATTTTTTCAAAAAAACCGCACAGTGACGTTGTGTCCCGAAGCTGGACAAGGGGAACCCTTCTCACATATATTCGTCATCTTTTGTTGCGTCGGTTGTTATCATTTCACCCTTCCCGATATCTCGGAGTGCAATGTCACATTTTTTCTTCAAGTCCTGATATGTATTGGGGTGTGAAGAATGATTTACATATCGCTCTGGTTCGGCATATAAATAATGTTGACCAAAATGAGTGTGGGTGAACATTTTTTCCGATTCCGAGAGTTGCTGAAACTTTTCTTCAGTCAGTACGATGAGATGATACTCAATGACAACTTCACCAGCTTTGAAATTGCGCTTTGCGTACACGCCCTTTCCGGACAAGTTTCCTTTTCCCGGGATAACGTTTTTCATGTGCGGAGGGGACAGGACTTGAACCTGCAAGCCCTTTCGGGCGCCGCTTTTCAAGAGCGGTTCCTTACCATTCGGAGCACCCCTCCATAGTGCTTTTCCTAAACACATTCTACTCTACTTTATTTTTGGGAATCTTCAAGTGAAATTCTTCCGCTTTCAAAATGTTTTGATAGCCAGCTTTGTTTTAAATAATGTTCTTCGGCATGGCAGTTGGGGCAGACAAGCTCGAGATTATTGAGATTGTTGTTGTTTCGATCTCTATTTTTGTGATGAACCTGTAATATTTCGTATTTTGAATACTTACATCGCTCACAAACTATTCCGCGCTCTTGAAGCAGTCGTATTTTTAGTGCCTGTTGAGACTTCACTTTATCTTTTGGGCGATTAACATGGTAACTAATACCTCCCCTATTTATATTCGAGCAACGACGGCTACATGTTTTTCTATGTAGACTGGCCAGGATTAATTTTCTACAAACTACACACGGTTTTTCTTTTCGGCATGTTTTTCCGTAGCACTGGCTACTACAAAAAACATTGCCATTGTTAGCCTTGATTTGTGCTGGTCTCTTATATATAGCCTTGCGGCAGACTAAGCACTCGGTGTTCGGGTTTCTAGTGTATTTTTCACTCACTCAACCAGTATACCACGAGGGTTTTCTCTTTAGTTAGTTATCGACATGGGTTATTATGATTTTTATGAAATACGTAGGAATTGATTATGGGGCTAAGCGTGTCGGTATTGCACTCTCAGACGATGATGGAAAAATGGCTTTTCCGCACAGGACGCTCTCAAATGACGGCACACTTCTCCAAGAGGTGACGAGAATTTGCCACGAGTACAACATTGGAGCAATTGTAATCGGTGAATCGCGGCAATTAAATGGCGAACCGAACCAGATTCAGAAGGCGATCGACCGTTTTTCGGAAAAACTTAAATCGCTTAATATTCCTGTCCATAAGGAGCTCGAATTTATGACTTCGCGTCAAGCATCGCACATTCAGGGCGAAACCGACATGCTTGATGCATCAGCAGCCGCTATTATTTTACAGAGTTTTTTGGACAAGCCTCGCAAAGGTTAGGATAGGTGGTGGTATCAGCCATAAAAAATGCCTCAGATTCCTTCTACAATCATTTCTCACATTGAGTCTACATACGCACCCGACGTAATTATTCTCCATGGTTCGCGTGCGCGAGGAACTGCCGCCGCGAATAGCGATTGGGATTTTTTTCTAGTTTCAAAGGTTAAAACACCAGATACGACAGAGCTCATCGATGGTCAGAAAGTTGATGTTGACGTTTTTTCGGGACCACTTGATGAGAGGTTGGTATCAGAGTGGTGCCACATCTTACGACCGGGTAATGTTGTGGTAATAAAAGACAGTGCGGATGGAATAGGCCGGCAGTTTGTGGAAAAGGCAGAGCGTCGCTACGCCGAAGGAAGAAAATTATCCAATCTTGAAAAAAATAACCGAAAAACTAGAATGCTGGGATACCTGCGCAAGATAAAAAGAGCTGATGATGAGGGAGTATTCTTTCTCTATCTTGGATTTTATTACGAAATGGCGATTAAGTTTTGGTTTGAGTTACTACATAATGCGTATCAGCCGCCTATTTACGAGGCACTGAGTCATCTTCGTACCGAAGATCGGCCGTATGCAGAATTTCTCGCTATCCTTTCCGGTGAATATCCGCGAGCGGAAAAGGTACGTGCGTGTGAAAAAATATGCGATCGTCTAGCTATCATTACTAGTTAGGAAATTTCTATGATTACATTCGATGATGTTATGAAAGTAGAGATAAAAGTCGGTTTAGTCCTTTCCGCTGAAAAAATTCCGGCAACCGATAAGCTTCTCAAACTTTCGGTGGATTTCGGCACCATTTTGAAACACGAAGCAAAACCCGAGGCCAATAAAACCGACATGATTGAGGTTAACGACATCCGGCAGGTGGTGTCAGGTATCGCAATTGCGTTTCTTGACCCCACAGTGCTTGTCGGTAAAAAATTCATCTTTGTTACAAATCTCGAACCCCGAAAAATCAAGAGCTTTGAGAGTCAGGCGATGATTTTAGCAAGCGGAGAGGGTGAGGGGCTCACGCTCTTTACTCCCCTCAAAGACGTTCCGCCGGGAAGTCACTTAAAGTAGTTTGGGAAGCAGAGCGAGGGACGCTATACTATAAAGCGTATGAAAAGTTTTTCTGATATGTTCCCGCCGCCGCGTTTTCTTGAAATGCCGGCCGTTGGTATTGATATTAGCGAGGACGCCATTCGTTTTGTTGAGTTTGCTCGCAAAGGAACTCACAGCGAGCTAAAAAAATACGGTAAACGACCACTTCCGCTCGGCATTATCAAGAATGGCGAGATTGCGGACCCGGACCAACTTAAAACTGAACTCAAAAAGCTGCGAGAAGAACAGAAGTTTGATTTCGCACACCTTTCGCTTCCTGAGGAGAAGGCCTATATTTTTAGAACAACGGTTGCACTTGCCGAGCCGGCCCATGTTCACGACAGTATCGAGTTTCTTCTTGAAGAAAATGTTCCGCTCAGTATCCCCGAGGCAATTTTTGACTATTCAATTGTTCGTGCTGTCCATAAAGATACCAGCCACCTCGACGTTGTCGTTGTGGTGGTGCCTCGTCAGTATGTTGTTGATTATGCGAATCTTGTTCGCGAGGCTGGTCTTTTTCCACTTTCACTCCAAATCGTACCCACGGCGATCACACGATCAGCCGTAGGCCACAACGACCACTCGAACATCATGATCGTTCATTTCTACCGCGAAAAAACAGGTATCACCATTGTGAGCCGGGGCGTTGTTCAGTTCACCTCAACGATCGGTATCGGAGGCGATGCCTTTACTAAGGCAATCGAAAAATATTTTAACGTTTCAACGGAAGAGGCGCGTCGCATTAAGCGTAATGAGTCGTTTGTCCCCAACAAAGAGCGCGTAGAGCTTTTCTACTCTCTCATGAACACGGTTTCTGCTCTGAAAGATGAGATTCAGCGACTTTTTGTTTACTGGCAGACCTTCAAAGGTCGTGCGGATGAGCTCGGTGGAAAGATTGAACGGGTAATTCTCTGCGGCGAAGATGCACTTATTACCGGCATCGATGAGTATCTCTCGATCAGCCTACATTTGCCGGTTGAAGTTGCTGACTTGTGGAAGAACATCTTTTCATTCGATGAGTACGTTCCGGCTATGAAACACCATGAGTCGCTTGAGTATGCTGTTTCGATCGGTCTTGCATTGCCGGGAGGGAACTAAGAACAAACTATGAGTAATTTATTACCACCGGAACAGAAAAAAATAGTACGACGTGAGTATAAACTTCGCGTGTTGTGTATTTTTCTCATACTTACGTTTGTCGCAGAATGTTTTGGTGTTGTGTTTTTGATTCCCGCGTACATCTATTCAGACACCAAACGCGAGAGTGCTGAAGCCGATAAAGCCTCCGCCGCAAAACCTGAAGACAAAGATCTTCAGGTCTTTGCAACGCTGCGTTTGCTGGGTAATCAGGCACGTGCGTCGCAGCCGGAAAGTCGCCAGCCGTTTTCCGATGCGATCAAGCTGGTACTTGCCCATGCGGGAAACGGGATTTCTCTTCAGTCGATCGTAGTTGAAAACAAAGGACCGCAGAATCACAGTCTCTCAGTCGGCGGCCGGGCTTCGTCGCGCCAAACACTCCTTGCGTTTAAGAATTCAATGCAGGCTGAAAAAGGTATAAGCGGTGTCGATATTCCGGTCTCTGCCTTTGCTCAGGATCAAAATATTAGTTTTACTGCAAAGATTGACGTTGTCTATTTGGCCCCAGGACAGACTGGCGAAGGTATTAATTCAGGACTTCTTTTGCCATGAAATTCACCACTACCCCACACGCCCGTAAATTTTTCCTTTTGATTCTGGTGATCAACCTCTTGCTGTGCGGTTCCTATTTTGGTTTACGTTCCGTTATACAGGGAAATATAGAACAAGCTAAAACGCTTCGTGCTGAAATTGTAGCCGAGGAAAACAGCTATCGGCAGCTCCTTGCAGCACGCGAGGCGCTCGCGGAGGTTACCGCACAGTCAGAGAAGATTAGTTCCTACGGGGTTGGCGACGTTGAGCAACAGGTTTTCTTTCTTTCTTCAATAGAAGAGCTTGCACGATCACAGGGTGTCTCGATCGAGATCAAAGAGCCGCGTGTGGTTTCAGGGGATCGAGATTATTTTTCAATGAGTATTTCGATGAAAGGCGGTTGGCAGAATATGGTGCGTTATCTTATGCTTCTCGAGACTATTCCTATGAACATAATGCTCGATGGATTGAAACTTAACTCTCAGAGTCCTGGAGGAGTTTGGAACGGTGACATCGAACTTAAGGTTTTGAAGTTTAAATAAGTCATGAGAAAAAATATTTTTAAAAACGTTTGGCGGACATTCTTCTACAGTCACACCAAGTCGCTCATTAATCCGCTTTTTTCATGGAACCTGTCACTCGGGCTTGCCGGACTCATCTTTCTTGGTCTTTTGTTCTGGAGCTACCAAATTCTCACTGACATTAAGGGCGCGGATCTTACTGGTTCACTGGGGATAGGTTCTTCTTCGGCGATAGTTGATCAGACGATGATAAATAATCTGATTAAGCTCTATGACGATCGCCTCTTACGTTACAACGAATTAACGGAGAATCCTGAAACCTTCGTTGACCCGTCACTCTAGAGAGTGATATTGTCTCTTTGCAGAACGCCCTCGTAGTTCAATGGATAGAACTGCGGACTTCTAAGCCGTCAATGTTGGTTCGATTCCAACCG
>CAYGLL010000028.1:0-2769 GCA_964350935.1 uncultured Candidatus Saccharibacteria bacterium
CATCAGAGAAATACTAACGTACTCAGCTAACACTTACAAACAAAAACTGCCCCGCGCACAAAGCGTGGGACAGTTGGATCTGAAAGGATCAATGTTTTCCGCTTGAACCATTCCTTTTGTGTCCACGCGCGCTCTTTGAGAGGCTCTCGAAAGATACGCTGACAAAAACCGGAATAATTCTCGGCAAGAGAACGAGCTGAAACAGACGCTCGTGCTTAGCGATATAGATCGATGATGCAGTTTTGTTGAAGATAGACGCAACCGCTTCACCCCGAAAGCCAGGATCGATGGGAACAGTGTCCCAATCATTGGCGAGTCCACGAGCAATCGTACTTCCCCGCGGCTTAATAAACGCTGTATACTCGTACGGATAATCGAGTGCAAATCCGCACGCGAGTGTCACTTCTTTGTGCGAATGCAGACGAAACTGCTGCATTCGAGGAAAGCATTCTGCATAGTAGAGAGGAAGAGACTCGTCCGGTTCACTGTCGAAGTCGAAAAGCGTTTTGCGCATTGACGAATTCGCGGGATCGGACTCATGCGAGCAGATAGCACGAACCGAGATGTCCGGGTATCCGTCCTCACTCTTCATCTGCGGCATTACTCCCCCGGGAAAGACGTGTATTTTCACCTTTGGATTGAGATCGAGTGTTTTCATAAAGATCAAAAACCGAAATCCACCCTCAGCTAATCATATCTACACCCTTTGTCAAAAACCAGGGCGACTCGAGCCAGAGACTAAGTCTCTGCGATAATTTAAAAAACCCGCTGAGTAATTCAGCGGGTTTGGGAAAATTGCTCCTCACTCAACTTTTACGAAGGCAAAGCGGTACGACCGCGGCCACGTGCCATTGTCGGCAGAAACGGCGGTAAAGTAGGCATTTCGATTTTGCTGCAGTATTGGGTGCGTAAGACGTTCAGTACTGTTTGATACTGTACGGACAGTGCCTAGCGCCACCACATTATTCGTCTCAAACTCCTCTGGATGATTCCACGAAAACGCGAGCAACTCTCGTATCGTCGCCAAACGATAACCCGCATCAGGCGGCAAAGTATGAGTCACTGAAAGTATCATCTCGATCACAGAATCAGGAGCGGCCTCGAGGACTGCATTCGTGACAATGAAATCGCGCGAAACGCGGTCGTAGTTGTAGTAGTCAAGATGAAGCGTGGCAAAGATATTGCTTAGGGTCATTTCGACAGGAGGCATCTTTACATGGTGCGAATACGCGTGAACCACACTCACCTGTGCTGGCCGCTTGTGAGCCTCTTTCCAGATACTGTACGCGAGAAGTAGAAGCATGACGATACCGAGGAAGGGAATAAGGAGGGACTTCTTTTTCATAGAACTAGTTTCCTTTCACTATGAAATTACTCTGTTGCAGTATATTGTCAATCGCTGGACAAAAACGCCAGCAAAGAGTAATTTGCTTGTAGAAAACGAAAGGCGAACTATGAAATTGATCATTGTTACAAAGTCACCCAAAGACCTACCACAAGATATTGATGAAGTCGTGTGCGCATTCTGGCCAGAAGCGGGGCTTCATGTAAATCCACGTTTTGTGGATAGTGACCAACGTGGATGGTATGAGGAAAACGTACGAGCGGTTGAGGAGTGTGGATTCACAACTGCGGAAGCTGAATGTGATTCGATGGTCATTGTAAACGCCTCGAAGTCGATTAACGGCTCGACCAAAGAGTCCGCGGCGATTCCACTTTGGATCCTTGCTGAGATGCACTCG
The DNA here is from genome assembly GCA_964350935.1 of uncultured Candidatus Saccharibacteria bacterium. Classification (GTDB taxonomy): domain Bacteria; phylum Patescibacteriota; class Minisyncoccia; order Phycocordibacterales; family CAYGLL01; genus CAYGLL01. The sequence continues at coordinate 1,743 of CAYGLL010000028.1, forward strand.
TATCAAAGCAGCTATCTATTCTTCTTGCTTGACCGACGCTTAGACCAGCCCACCCCCGAAGAATCTACACGGACGGAAATTTACCGTTTTGACGTAAAAAAAGGAGAACTTGTCCCGCTCCCCCGTCCCAATCAAAGCGTCTGGCCGGCCATTCTCTCCATCATCAAACTTTCCCTCAAGGAAACGTCTGCCGCTCCAGCGTAACGATCGTGCCTCAAAAGCGCCCCGCAAATTGCGGAGCGTTTTTTTCTTTTGTATTTCCTAAAAGCTAAAACCTGACAGCTATACTTGATGTTCGATATCTTGTTTCTTTTTTGGAATGATGCCGAAGGCGGTGATGAGTTTTTCGTACTCTTCGCGTTCAATTGTCTCAACTTCGATAAGTTTTGCGGCAATCGCATCAAGTGCCGCTTTGTTTTTCGTTAAAATATCTTCCGCCTTTTTAAGAGCGTCGGTGATAATCTTTGAAACTTCGAAATCAATTTCTGCACTCACTCGTTCAGAGTAAGCCTTGTCTTCGACACCACGACCAAACATCACTTTACCGCCCGCACTTTCGAGCGCAATTGGGCCGATTTTGTCGGACATACCGTATTTCGTGACCATGTCGCGCGCGAGTGCGGTTGAGACCTGAAGATCATTCGAGGGGCCGGTGGTGAGATCTTTAAAGATCATTTTTTCCGTTACATACCCGCCAAGAGAAACCGCGATATCATCGAGGAACTCGTTTCGTGACTGCATTTTTTTATCTTCAAATGGCAGCTTCAGAGTGTACCCTGCGGCACGGCCGCGTGAAATAATTGAAATTTTATGAACCGGATCAGAATATGGAAGCACAGAAGCGATGACTGCGTGACCTGCCTCGTGATACGCAGTAATCTCTTTTTCTTTCTTGGACAGAAGATGCGAACGGCGTTCAGGGCCCATCATCACCTTTTCAATCGAACGAATAAGATCAAACTGTCCGATCTTGGTACGATCCTCGCGGGCAGCTAAAATGGCCGCTTCATTCATAAGAGAGTAGAGA
>CAYGLL010000028.1:2779-8892 GCA_964350935.1 uncultured Candidatus Saccharibacteria bacterium
AGAGATCAGCGCCTGAGAACCCCGGTGTGCGCTCAGCAACCACTTTGAGATTGGCATCTTCAGCAAACGGCTTCTTCGCAGCATGAATCTTCAAAATCTCCTCGCGATCACCACGATCAGGGAGATCGATAACCACACGACGGTCAAAACGACCTGGACGAAGAAGTGCTGGGTCCAAAACGTCGGGTCGGTTTGTGGCTGCCATTACAATAACTTTTTCATTCTGCTCGAAACCATCCATTTCAACCAAAATCTGATTCAACGTCTGTTCGCGTTCATCATTGCCACCACCCACACCCGTTCCGCGATGGCGACCGACCGCGTCAATTTCATCAACAAAAATAATTGCCGGCGCTGCGTGTTTCGCCATCTTGAAAAGATCACGCACGCGTGAAGCACCGACACCAACAAACATTTCAACAAATTCAGATCCTGAGATAGAGAAGAATGCAACGCCGGCCTCACCTGCAACTGCGCGCGCCAAAAGCGTCTTTCCGGTTCCGGGAGCGCCCATCAAAAGCACACCCTTTGGAATCTGTGCGCCAATTTCCAAAAACTTCTTGGGATTTTTCAGGAAGTCCACAATTTCTTTCAGTTCTTCCTTGGCTTCCTTTGCACCTGCAACGTCTTTGAATGTCACTTTCTGTTTTTTATCATCAGGAAATGTTATGCGTGCTTTTGATTGGCCAAATGAAAAGGCCTGCATGCCAGCACCGCGTACCTGGCGCGAGAGAAACCAGATGAACACGACGATAAAGATAATCGGCAGGATAATGGGTGCGAGATTAAAGAACCAGAAGCCAAAACCGTTTGGATCCTGGATCTCAATTTTTACTTTCTTTAAAGCTTCCGGCGTTACGCCGTAGTTGTTCAATGTTTCAATAAACGAGGTCTCAACTTCGCGTTTTGCATGTCGTGTCTCCTTTTCGTTGGCGTATGTGGCAACAACGTCTGTTCCTTTTACCTCAACCTCAGTGACTTTTCCGTCCACAATATCCTGTGCAAGTTCTGAAACCGCTATTTCTTGGCCACCTGAACTCTCACGGCCAGCAAGCCACGAGTAAATTCCAGAGAGTAAAACAAATATTAAAATGGTAGCCAAAATACTTCCGATAAACTGATTACGGTCGTTTACCGGCGGACGACGCTTCCCCTTTCCCGGCCCTCCCTGGTTTGGCTTTTGTGTTGGAAGAAAATCCATGTATAGAAAGACAAAATATCACAAGAAAATGAACTTTTCAAGTTTTATTCGTGCGACGAGCAAAATAAAAAACCGTCCCACATTGCGGGACGGCGTTTACAGTAGTCCTCGAAAGTGAAGCACTTTGGAGTGTACGTACCCGAAACGCTTGGTGTAGGCTGGTCGGGCTTCTTCCTCACACCTATAATGTGTACATTTCTTGTAACGACATGTGCGAAAGGTGCTACAGATGAACGCCTGACTCAGCGGACCGCCGTAGGGTTCGATTTCATAGCGGCGTTTCGTTGAAAGCCACGTAAAGGGATTCCACAAAACGCGACAGTGAGGACAGCTCTGCAGGTACCAGACGATCAGGCGGTAGGCGATGCAGAGGGTGATAGCTGCTACCACTGAGTAGAGTGCACACCCGGGTTTGAAAAATAGCGTTGCCAGAACAATGAGAACCAAAAAAACAAGAGACGTAAGGGTGAGGTGCTGTTTGGTATGATCCATAAACTTCCTCCGTGAATGTGGGTTGAAGAAGAGCTAAGGGTTCAAATCTACGATACTCCTCTCATTTTAAAATGGCAAGAAAAAACCTGCACTCAAAAATGCAGGTGGCTACCGGCTGATCACCTAATTAACCTGACCGCTAATTTTCGCCCAACTCAGCGGCTCTTTCAATACCTCAGCGCATCCCTGGTCGAAAAGCCACGTTGCAGTTTCATCCTTTGGATACCCGATCGAGTTCCACCACTGAACTGCCTCTGGCGCGGTCCGCGCAAGCGCTTCAAGTGCATGTGTCTGCAAAACCACAAACGAGGAACGAGCTCCTATTGGCGTCTTGGTGAGAGCACCGCTTCCAAATGCTGCTGAATGGGAACAGAGACAGGGAATCTCAACTCCGATCCACTTCCTTTTTATGTCTTCAGGTGCTTCTCCGTTCGGTACCGATGTAATCCTTATTTTTCCAAGCTTTTCGTCATTACTATCAATCATAATCAACCCTTTCGTTTAATCTGACCTTAGAATACTCAATTTGAGCGTAAGATCAATTTTATTGCCCAAACATATGCAGCGCTTGAGTTGATTTCGAACACAACGAGTGCTACTTTAAAAGTATGATGGAAAAATATTTTACAGGGATTTCAATACTTATTGGATCTGTTATTGTCTTCACCGGACTCATGATCACCCGAGGTGGTAGCAGTGAGGTCTATGTCAGTAAAAGCAACGAGGCTACGCAGGCTTCTCTCTCTGATGCACTACCTAATAATCAAGCACTCAACGCGGAATCTGCGCTTGAAAACCTGTCACCATCTCCCATTCAGGAACCACAGCAAGAAGTGGTGAAAACATCTCCCTCGCCAACTCCCACACCGACACCTAAACCTACTCCGACACCAAAGCCTAAGGCGGTAGTGACTCCGCCCCCACCGAAACCAAGTCCTAGCCCAACTCCGGCACCAACCCAGCAACCAAAGTTCATAACCCTGCCGAATGGCGAACGAGTACAGGTTGATGCGAACGGAAATGTTATTAGTGGCGGAACAACTCCTACCCCAACTCCAACTCCTGCGCCTGCAGTAAATAACAACACGGGAGAAATAGTTACCCTTCCCAATGGCACCAGAATCAACAAAATATCCGGAGAGGTAATTTCGCGTGCGTCAGGTGACGGCAACAACTATCGAGCGCTCCCGAACGGTGCGATTGTCGACGGCACCGGAAAGATGGTACTCACTGCAAGCGGCAAAGCGCCTGAGTCTGAAACGCAAAGTACACAATCATCAAGCACCTCAACAACATTTGTAGCGCCGAAGGTTGGAGACACCGTTACTATTTCACTTGCCACAGTAACTGCGATTGATCTCAACAAAGACCTCGCCTGCAACCAACTCGGCTTTTATGGAAACGATGTTGCTCTGTGCGATCTCTACAAAAATCACAAAGCTGACTACACGTGGAACATAGTGAACTAAATTAAAATAGTGAAAACAAAAAACCACCGCCCATCGGGTGGTGGTTTTTTGTTTTCTGTGGCGCCACACACCAGCCGCGGCATCCTACAAAATTATAGTCGCTAACGCTCGCTAATTTTCTGGAGATGGCGAGATTGCCCTCGACTAAACTTTTGCCGTCGCAAAAGTTTGTCTGGGCACCGCCTCACAACCTCGCCTGCTGGCTCGGTATCGTTCCGGCGTTCAATCTCGCACGCAACGTGCGCAGGCACGTTGCTCATCTCCACCTAAGAAAAATCGCCCTTACGGGCGGATTTTTCAAAAGGTGGACATGCAGAGTAAAACATTGAACTGGCTAACTGGTTACCTTTCCCGCTTCTGGGACTTCTACAATTCAAGTGAAAACTTCCGAAAAACCCTTGAGAAGACTACTTTTACTACCTCGGGTTTAACCACAAGTAGTGTATAGAATCTAAGATATTAGTGGTTATGAATACTAATCATAAAAGGAAGCAAGACCCTGAAAAAATTAACGCAAAGGAACTAGTGGGGGTAATTTTTGAATTTTTTAAGAACCCTGAAAATAAAAAGAAAAAATACCCAGTGTTTACATTTGAAGAAGGGCGTTTCATTTTGCAAACTTTATACAATAAACCATATAAGTACCTGCCTATAGCATTTGCTGAATTTATTGCTAGCAGATCGGAATACCCCTTTACCAAGCCCCGAAACGTTCGACGTCTCAAATTTGTTTATGAATTCATTTCCTGTGGATCCGCCACTGAAGCAGCACGTCGCGCGGGTTACAGTCCAAAATGTGCAAAACAACAAGCATATAGAACTCTTAAATGGATTCACCAACATATGGATGAACCAATTGGCTGAAAAAAGTTTACTTTAGTTTACCTTTTCAGATCTGACCAAAAAAGTAGCCCATTTTGCGATATAATACGGGGCAATATGAAAAAGGTTTATAACATTTACTGCGATGAAAGCTGTCACCTATTAAACGATCACAACAAGACCTTCGTCTTAGGTGCAGTGTGGATAGAAAACGGCCAGGCCAAAAAAGCCTTTGACGACCTCCGGGAACTTAAAAGAAAACATAACCTTTCTGAAAAATTCGAGACAAAATGGACTAAAGTTTCTGAAAGCAAATCAGAGTACTACTGTGATATCGTAAAATATTTTTTTGAAAATAAAGACATTCATTTTCGAGGTTTGATAGTTCCTGACAAAAATATTTTGAACCATCCTGCCTATGCGCAAGACCATGACACATGGTACTACAAAATGTTTTATCTTCTACTCAAGGTAATTATTAAAGAGGCTTCGGAATATAACCTTTACCTTGATATGAAGGACACCAAGAGCCATCTCAAAGTGCTCGAGCTTCAGCGCATTTTGAACATTGCCAGTGTGGAAGACGTAGCAGTTCCAAAGGCACAGCAAATACGTTCACACGAGGTAGAACTAATGCAAATGGCAGATCTACTTATCGGGGCTTTATCATATGCCCATCGTTCACTCGATACCAATGAGGGAAAAAATAAGGTATTAAAAATTATTGAGACCAGTATCGGTAAAAAGGTCTTAACCTCGTCTGAGAAAAATGAGGATAAATTCAACGTATTCGTATGGAAGCCCAGGAAGTAAAGGATGCGTCTAATCCCCCGGAATTAAATAAATTTCCTGGTGATTTCGAAAAATGGAACATCTATATCGAAGAATTATTTCTCGTCTTCCGGAAAACATTAATTGATTCAAAGCTTACCTTCAAAGGTTTACCTCTTAAAATAAGACAACACCCTCCCTATAAGGAAAAACACTTCGCTTTCTGGCACCTGATAACAGAAGGAGAAAAAGAGGAGGAAAGAACACCTGATCTTCGTAGGTGTGAGAGAATTTCTTGGGTAAGTTGGGTCATCCAAAACCATGAAATGAATAAAGGAATATCATCTTGGCCAAATAAGAGGGGCTCCGAAACTCATATAGTTTTGTGGTATGAGACTGGAGACTACGCCGTGATCTTAGCCGAAAGAAATGGTTATTTTTTGCTTAAAACCGCTTATATAGTTGATGAGAGACGAAAAAAGAAATTCGTTCAAGAGAGAGAAGAGTCCAAGCGAAACAAAAGGACATAACAGCCTAAAAAGACAGAAACCGCCCTTTCGGACGGTCTCGTATGCTCCTTCTACACATGGTAGATGAGTGTTTCAACTATATCCGGGAGCGCTTAAAAAAGCAATGAAAAAGGTGCATATTTGACAGATGAGTCAGGAGTACTAAAATACAGCGATATCGCTGTATTTTAGTACTCCTGACCACTTGAAGTGGTCTAATTTTATCACGGTGTCATATAAGTTAAAACCTTGCCATGTAATCCTGAGCAAGTAGTATTGAGCCCATGACACAAACAACTTCCAACTCAAGCAACAACCAAAAATACAAAATAATTTTCGATAGCAGCTTCCTATGGGTCAACAAGAGTGAAATAGAATACTTTTTTAATTACTACCCCAACGAGCTACGTAAGTTCGTCAATGAAAATGGTCTTGAGGAAAATGTCTTGTTCGCCATTCCGGAAATAGTGTTTCAAGAAAGACTGTATCAAAACCTAACTATTGCAGAAGGACACGCTTCAAAACTGTCTTCTATATCAAAATCTCTCCAAAACCTAAATATAAAGTTTAAGATACCCTCAAAAAAAATCACACGAAGAAATCTACAAGTATCACTCGAAAAAAAAGGGAGGCGTTTTTTGAAAGAATTCATAATTGAGGTCATTCCTACAGCGCAGATATCTCAAGAAAAATTGTTAGAAAGGTTGTTTAACAAAACAAAACCTTTCAGTAATGACGGCGACAAGGGTTTTAAGGACACCTTGATTTGGAATTCAATACTTAAAAATGCAAAAAAACATAAAAACATTAGTTATATTTTATGTACAGGGAATACCAAAGACTTTGAAT
>CAYGLL010000029.1:0-8727 GCA_964350935.1 uncultured Candidatus Saccharibacteria bacterium
CCTTTACTAGAGCTCCGAAAGTCCTTTTCCGTGTTCCATTAGCTTTACATTGCCCCTATATTTGACAATTTATATATAGTATGATATTCTCCAGCTAGGTAGCAGATCGTTGCTATGCGTCTAAACCTGACAAGGATGTTTATACACTGAAAGGAAGTAGATGAAAGTATTAATCGCAGACGATAATGTTGTGCTTGCTGAAATAGTCGAGGTAATTCTCGGCGAAAACGGCGCTCACACGGTTATCAAGGCTCACAGCACCCAAAATGCAGTTGAAGTTGCCAAAGACAATCCAGACATCGCTCTGGTCATTCTGGACAAGGACTGTCTGGGATTGGGCGGCATCACGCACGCGTTGAGAGGACTTTGCGACGGATGCAAAATTGTTCTCTACAGCGGTGGTGTTGTCGGAAATGAAGATCCGGACGAGTTTGGTGTCGATGCGGTCGTCCCTAAGGACGGTTACCCGACTGGACTTCTCCAGACGATGGTGTGGTTCCTTGCCGCTTAAGCACAAACTATGACGGCCGCCCTCTATGATGTGGGCGGTTTTCCTTATGTATTTTAAGGTCTAAGTGACCCACCCAGAGACTAAGTCTCTGGGTGGGTCGGGCAGGTATTTCAGGTCTAAAAATAAGACATATTGACATATTTTAAGTATTGTGCTACCATTAGCTCAGTACGAATTCAGGGCATGGTGCTCTGTTTTTGTTTGAACCTCGACATATACACATGAAAAGACTCCTCATATGGGCGGCTGCTTTCGCAGTTGTCCTCATCACTATGGTCGTCATCCGGCCACGACAAAACACCAAACCCGTCACCACTGAAACGGCGGCGCTTGTGGAGACGAACTCCGACACGCACGACGTTTCCAACGTAAAGATGGGGAAGGTCGTGATTGGTCGCGCGCGCTGGAAGATTTCGGAACGCGACCCCAACCTCGCTGCGAAGTAACGGACAAACAAAACCAACAAACCGAAAACCAGACAAACAGACCAACGAAAGAAAAAAATGAAAAAATCATTCAACATCGGATTCATTCTCTGCTTCCTCCTCTCGCTTCTCACGGCAGTGCCGCTTGTTTCCCACGGGCAGATCCCGGGTATCCCGGCAGATAATGCCGAAGGTGGAGATCCAACTCCGGTTCCGGGAGGTCACGCAAATGGCGATGAAGGCCCGATTCCGGTTCCAGTCCCGGCGATCGACATCTCGATGCTCACCAATCGGGCGTCCCTGTCGCGCTACGCCCTGCAGCATGTCCACGCCGTCGCGATTACGATCGCGGCGCACTCTTCGATCGACAGTCCTCAGCGGACCGTCCTCGATTACAACGATCCGATCAAGTCGTTTGACGGAATCTCGCGGCTCTTGGAGGGGCTCGAGTTTCAGGTCCGAATCCTCGGGTCAAACGATTACGTCTCGATTCGGATCGGCTGCTACGAAACCCGTGATGACGCCTACAACGACCTCTACAGTCAGAAGGGTCGGGCGCTCTTCAACGGCTACGCCGGCGGCAACTTCGTCCAAGGCAAAGAAGGCGGAGGGTTTTACCTTCCGGATTGGGCCACACAGCCCTCCTTCTACCTCGGAGCCTCGATTCGCGTCAAAGTTCCCGGCCTCGTCGAGGCTCGGTTTCTGCGGCACAATCCCGACGGCTACTATCCGAACGAAGAGCCCGCCTACATCGGAGTCCAGGACGGTTACATGGACTTCCAAAGTGATTGGGCCGGGGCGGGGGATATCCTGTTTACGATCGGGAACAACCAGAACGGTTATCAGCAGATCGCGTTTGATCTGCGAAACAGCCGGCCTGTCCCAATCAACAGTCTCTTGATCCGGCTCGGTAAGAGCTTGAGTTCGCAGGATGTGGTCATCCTCAAGAACACCAACGCGGTGGAGGTGATGGTCTATTCCTTCATGGGCTACGGCAACGTGCCCTTGATCGAGCTCAAGAATGACACTTCGGTTGTTGCGATCCGTTTCAGGATCACCAGCAATGAAGCGGAGCGCTTCGCAACACGTTTGAGTGTCATTCACGAGGAAAGTGGAAGGGTCTATAACTTCGAGACCATCGGCGGCGAGGCGTTCTTGAATAACGCTCCCGCTGGTACCTATCACGTCATCCCGACCATGCCGATCCAAGCGTGGCCCACTGATGGGTCGTTTGGCGGCGGCTTCAAAGGTTGACGACGGTTCAGTTCTTCACACCACTTGGTGCTTCGGCGCCAAGTGGTTTTTTTTATTTGACACAGCGTGGTTTTTTCATAGTATAAGCTTCAGAAAAGTTTTTTAACAAAAGGAAAATAAATGAGCGCAAAGATTTTAGATGGAGTTGCCTGTGCGAAAGTTATCCGGGCTGAGATTGCCGAACGCGTCAAGAGGATCCCGGTCAAGCCTGGCCTTGCCGTGATTTTGGTCGGAGATGATCCAGCAAGTGCGGTTTACGTCCGCAACAAAGAAAAAGCGGCTGAGGCGGCCGGTTTCAAAAGCATGATCGATCATCTTCCAGTAGGAATTTCTGAGAGTGAACTGATGCAAGTGGTATACCAATATAACGGTGATCACTCAGTCCATGGTTTTATTGTCCAGCTGCCGCTGCCGCGAAAAATAGATGTCGAGCGAGTTGTCTGCGAAATTGATCCGGTCAAAGATGTTGACGGTCTAAATCCACTGAATCAAGGGTTGTTGCTACGAGGTGTACCGCGAGTTGTTCCAGCGACGCCGCGTGGTGTTCTTGAGCTTTTGAAGCGAAACGCCATTACCACTGCTGGGAAACGGGTAGTGATTGTGGGACGTAGCCCGATTGTTGGACGTTCGCTGTCTGTCCTTCTTCTTATGAAAGGAGAGATGGGCGACGCAACCGTAACCGTTGCGCATTCACTGACGCCGGATCTTCCGGACGTTTGCAGAGAAGCAGATATTCTCGTTGCCGCGATCGGCCAGCCGAAACTCATTACAGCAGACTTTGTCAAAGAAGGAGCTGTTGTGGTTGATGTCGGAATCAACAAAACTCCGCATGGCTTGTGCGGAGACGTTGACCTTGAGGCAGTCAAAGAAGTTGCTTCGGCGATTACACCAGTTCCCGGCGGAGTAGGGCCGATGACGATCGCAATGCTTCTTCAAAACACGCTCGACACATTTCTTCGGCAAAATCCGCAGTATTGATGACAGCGCCCGACCAAAAGTCGGGCGCTTTTATTACCTAGCGCAGCGAGAGAAGTGAAAATTCTTATTTTCACTTCCGAGCCAGCGACGGTAACAAAGGGTTTAATACCCTTTATTTTTTCAAACACTCGCGTATACTTTGTTTAGAAAGGCTTTTTATGAAGCAACGAAAGAAAAAGATTCGAGCTCCGAAACTGCGGTTTCTGAGAGCGGAAGTTTTAGCTGGGAAGTTCGATGCTCCCAGAAACAATGAAATGTCGGTGTACGAGGCCCTTGAGGGTACGAAATTTGCGCCAGGACGGCTTTCAATCAGAGAACATCTTTACGCAAGAGTGAGGCGTTACGAGCTAGAAGCAATCGAGTATCGACGGAGGGCATTTGAGGCGTCATTCAAGGACGCATTACGGTGTGTCAAAAAAGGGCGTCCAAGAAGAAGATGCTAGTTCCTGTAAAAACCACCGCGAAAATTTCGAGGTGGTTTTTAATTTCAGGATCATGTGTATGTTCGCAGATCAGCGACTTTTTGTGTAGCGAATTGTTTAATAAGTTTTTCAATTTTTATTTTTTCGTTAGGGGAAAACCACTGTATATCCTTATTTCGTTTAAACCATGTCACTTGGCGTTTAGAAAAGTGATAGATTTCGGTCTGCAGTTTAGAGACCATTTCCTCGCGGGAGATTTCCTTGCGTAGAAACTGTGCCACAAAACGATATTCAAGACCGAGTTCGTCGAGACGTTTCCAGGAGAGTCCTTTTTCATGAAGCTTTTTGACCTCAGCTACCATGCCTTGTTTGAGTCGCTCCATCAGTCGTTTGTTGATTCGTCCGCGGAGCTTATCGGGAGGTAGGGTTATTCCAATGATAAGGGCGTTGTAACGGGGCTTTTCTGAAACATTTGGAACGGTTCCGCATGTTTCCGCAACCTCAATTGCTCGTATAACGCGCCGCAGGTTGTGACGGTCAATTGTTTCTGCGCGTTTCCGATCGAGTTTCTGAAGCATGCGGAAGAGTTCTTCGGGGGACTTCTTGGCAAGCTTTTTTCTCAGACGTTCGTCAGGAGGTACGTCAGGGAATATGATATTTTTAACGACTGCATCGATATAGAAACCGGTTCCGCCGCAGACAATGGGGAGTTTTTTTCTTGCCACTATTTCATCAATGGCTTTTTCGGCATGTTCTTTAAAGTTAATAACACTGAATCTTTTTTTGGGATCGGCAACGTCAAGAAGGTGATGGGGGATGTCCGCCATTTCTTTTTTGGTAATTTTCCCCGAACCAATATCAAGGCCGCGGTATACTTGTCGCGAATCAGCCGAAATGACTTCGCCATTATATTTTTTTGCTAGGGAGACTGCGACGGCACTTTTACCCACGGCTGTTGGTCCAAGTACAACGATAATTTTTGGCAGTTTACTTTTCATGCGGACCTTAAAGCACCTTCGTAATATCGCGCGGGTAGAAAAGGTTAATAGTCCACTCGAAAGCGATCTTAAACCGCTTGCGCCATGAATGAAATTTAAATAGGTACACCGTGCGCCAGAGCCACCAAATGTGAGGGCCCGAAACACGCATTCCAAAAATGTCGCCGAGGGCCATCCATTGTCCGACTGAGATGAGACTCCCAAGAGATTGATACGTAAAAGGCTTAAGTGGTGTTTTGTGAATAGAAGCTTCTATATTTTTTGCCACGGTACGTGCCTCTACAACAGCAACCTGTGCAAGCATGGGGAGAGGGCGGCTGTCGGTCGATGATGTTTGTACGGCGGCTGCGTCACCCAGGACAAAAACATTTTCAACATTCGGCGCGCGCAGGTATTCGTCAACCGCGAGACGTTTGGAGGGGTGGAGTGAAAGAGTGTTGTTGAGGTCGGGAAAAACAGGTGTAACCCCTGCAAGCCAAATGATCGTTCCGGCCGTGAGGTCTTCGCCGTTTTTGAATATTACTTTTTCGGCTTCCACGTTCGAAACTACTTTATTAAAGAGAACCTTGACGCCCTTTCGTTTAAGAATCTCGGCCGCCTTTGTTCGAAGTTTTGGGTGAAACTGAAGAATAAGTTCGGGATCGCTCGTGACGAGTGTAATTGAAATATCTTCTCTAAAAACACTTTTACCTCCATAGACAGCAAGCATGGTTCGGCATGAAAATTCAGCAAGTTCTGCCGCGAACTCAACGCCCGTAGCACCCCCGCCGACAATTACAAAAGAGAGTTTGAGTCGCCGCTCTGTTGCGTCAGTAATGAGGGAGGCTTCCTCAAAAAGTTCAATGATGCGATACCGTATCTCCATCGCTTCCTCAAGATTTTTAAGGGTGAATGAGTGTTCTTTGGCGCCCGGTATTCCATAAAAGTTGGTATCGGCACCGACGGCACAGACGAGGTAGTCGTACGGATACGAATGAGTTCCGCAGTTTACTATTTTTTTTGTGGAATTAATGCTGTCAGCGCGAGCTTTAATAAAAGTGACAACGTTGTGGTCGAACGCTTCGCGCAGTGGTTCGGCAATGTTGGTCGGAGAGAGTCCGCCGGTCGCAACTTCATGGAGGAGAGGTGTGAAAAGAAAATAGTTGGTTTGGTTGATGAGTGTGATTTCAATGAAACCTTTATGCGCCAACGGCAATAAATGCCGTGCCGTATACGTTCCGCCGAAGCCACCGCCGATTATAATAACGCGTTTTTTTTGAGTTTCCATGAACAATTTGTTTCGCTCTACATCTAGGTGAGACTTTCGGCTTACAGCCGCGGTATAGGTTTCATATTTTTAGGAAATGTGAATTTCTTAAAAATGTATTCAACCTTTTCAAGTCCCACACGCCGCACAGCAATGTGCAGCTCTCCGTCCCGTCGCTTTGCGACTTGTGCCGGAGGTGGGACTTGAACCCACACCCCTTGCGAGACACGATTTTGAGTCGTGCGCGTCTACCATTCCGCCACTCCGGCAATTCATATACGCTATCGTAAAAAGGTGAATATGGAAAGTCCCATATTAACTCCTCAGCTCGGGAATAAAAGGTTTTTACCTTTTATTCCCCTCACCTTACGTCGTTAATAACTCAAATTTCACCAAACCGTTTGTATGTTAAAATATCCGCATGAGCGATTTTTATAGTAACGCCGTTTTCTTTATTGAAACGGAAAAAATCAAACCAAATCCTTTTCAGCCACGCAAAGAATTTGACCAGGAAAAACTGAAGGATCTTTCTGATTCGATCAGGATGTATGGTATTTTGCAGCCGTTGGTTGTTACCCGAAAAGAGGTAATCAAGGAAGATGGGGGATTGGTAGCTGAGTACGAACTTATTTCCGGGGAGCGTCGTCTGCGGGCTTCTAAACTCGCAGGCTTGTTACAGGTTCCGGCGTTAATTCGAAATTCTGAGGAGACCGATAAGATGAAACTCGAGCTTGCGATTATTGAAAATCTTCAACGCGAAGATTTGAATCCGGTTGATCGCGCCCGCGCATTTCACCGTCTTATGAACGAGTTCAGTTTCAAGCATCAGGATATTTCTGAACGCGTCGGAAAGAGCCGCGAGTATGTTTCAAACACCTTGCGCATGCTCTCCTTGCCGGTTCACATGCTCGATGCGGTAACCCTCGGTGAAATTAGCGAGGGTCACACACGTCCGCTTTTGATGCTCATTGAACGACCTGAAGAACAGGAAACGCTTTTTCGTGAGATTAAAACCCGACGCCTCAATGTACGTGATACCGAAAACATTGCACGCCGAATTGCAGTTGAGCGCGTGCGGAAAAAAGAACTGATTGACCCTGAAATTGCCCGCTTTGAGAAAACACTCGCCGAGTCACTGGGAACGCGTGTCATTATCGAGCGAAAGGAAAAGGGCGGAAAAATTACCATCGACTTTTTCTCAAATGATGATCTCCAGCATTTGCTTAAAATGATTGACGCAAAAAATTTTGACCCCAGTTTACAACCAGTACCGGACGAGCCCGCTCCGGTGGTGGGTCAGGAAATTGTTCCGAAAGAAGACACGAGTGAGACTGATCTCTACTCGATCAAAAATTTTTCAATTTAAAAACCGACCAGAATTTGGTCGGTGTGTGGTTTGCGGGTTCTTGCGGTGAAGTCGCTCGGCTTCAAGTTCGCGGAGGAAGTTTTCTTTGTGCTGTACGAAGGCCTTGAATGAGCCGGCGGGTTTTTTGCTGATTTCGTCAATTGTTTTTGTGTTCATGGTCTGGTGTGAATAGTACTTAGTGCAAGGGAAGTGTCAACTCGTCTGAGTATAATTGACAAAAATATTTAATGTGTTAATTTCGGTTTATAGCTCTTTACAACCTGTCTGCCGACAGGCAAGCAATAAACGAAAGGAAACAAATTGAAAAAGACCACTCAACACCGGGCCTTACCGGTTGAAAATCACGAAGCGTTTCTTCGTCGTATTCGTAAGCGTTTCGACGAGCGTGAGTCGAACCTCGTTGATCTTGCGTATGACCTCGCGAAGTATGGTCATCGTGGACAGCTCCGCGATGCCGGGGAGCGATATTTTGAGCATTGTCGCGGGGTGACGCTCATCATTCTCGATGAGCTTCAAATCACGAACACTGAAACAGTCATTCTTTCGCTTATGCACGATCTCTGGGAGGATAGCTTCCTTTTGAATCCCTGGCGGACCACGCACATCTTTGGTGCGTCCATGACCAAGATGCTCAACCTTCTTACAAAGCCGAAACTCCGACGAGACGAGAGTAAGGAGGTGCGTAACGATCGCTACTTCAGGGTATTTACCGAAAGCGGCGTCGACGTTGTCGTGCTTGTCGTAAAATGTGCCGATCGGCTACACAATTTGCGTTCGCTTCACGGTTGCACTCCGGCGAAGCAACGACGAAAGATTGCCGAAACACTCAAGTACTTTCCGGCGATCGTTGCTAATCTGCGAATTCGGCCGGACCTTGAGAAGTTCTTTAACTGGCAATTTGCCAGACACGTTCCCGGTTGGCCAACAAAAGGGAAGTGAAACAGTTCTTATATCGGTAAGCAGACTCGAAAGGGTCTGCTTTTTTGTATATCTTTACTTTCCACAAAGATCACCTATACTCGGGGCAGAAAGGTAGATCTATGGCAGATATCAACGTAGTCGTTTCGAAGGAAGAGGGGGTCTTCAGGACAGAGATCAGTTTCAACCTGATCAAATGCTCTGTGACTTCGCCTCCGGTAAGGGTTTTTGATGAGTTTCTCGGAGCGCTCCAAGGTGCGGTTGATTCAACCTTTGAAATGGTTTCTGCTCCGTCGGGAAAAAGTAGTGCAGGGATTATGAAGTTTGCTCCTCGAACCCTTGAATTTTCTTACAAAGGTTTGACCGACGAGGAAAAAAGAGAGTGTGAAGCGATTCGATCGGCAACTCTCCGCAAATGGAAAAATCCCGCCGGCCTTTAATCAAAAAAGCTGACTCACTGAGTCAGCTTTTTATATTTTACTCCGCCTATCTGAAATTAGGGTTACTGAGGGAAGTGTGTCATAAAACAATTTAACTTGCGTTTTGTCAAGATTGCGTAATGGTTCAATAGCTTGTGACCACCCCACGGTCTAAGCTATGTACATGGCA
>CAYGLL010000030.1:0-6082 GCA_964350935.1 uncultured Candidatus Saccharibacteria bacterium
ATATTGCTTTTTTTAAAATAAATTGTAAAAAACCGCCCATGCTAATGGCTTAGCAGAGCGGTTAAACGGAACTAGGTCGACGCAGACTCTCGTCTTTCAATCTCACTCTCGGCAGCAGAGCCGAGGTTATCGTCAGGAGAAAGCCGGGCAACAATCTTAAGTTCGCTCAATGTTGCAGTCTTCACAAGCTTCTCCTCGATGGCCTCAAACAAGGCCTCCTCGTAATCACCGTCGTCAACTAACTCCCGGTAGAGGTCCACAAGTTCATGTGTGCCGTTAGCATCCTCAACGACTTTCTTCCAGAGCTCAGTGGCCAACATCGAATCAGAACTACAACAGCTTTCAGCTAACCTGCGCCATTCAGCCGAGGCGAGCGTTCTTTGTGTGAGCTTTCTGAGAACAGTCTCTCCACCAGCCTCGTAATCGTCAGAAATCTCTTCCCAAAGACTAACCAGATCATCAAGATCTTCTGTCAGTTCGATTTCTTTTTCGAGAGCAATATCACGGATGGCGTCACTGAGGTTGTCATCTTGGCGTGCATCGGACCATTCAGATGCTGACAGTGAAAGGGTGCGGAGTTTCTGGAACACAACCACTTCACGAGGATCGTCACTTGGAAGGTCACAGAAAAGGCTGTCGAGATCCTCGACTGATGTCGCAAGCTCCGCTCTCTTTTGGAAAACGACTTCCCGAAGGGGATCGTCCTCGTTAAGGGAATCATAGACTTCCTTCCACTCTTCAGCCGTGTTCGCCACTTTTTCGACTTTTTTCATCAGCGCCTCGTGACGAGAGGTTCCTGGCGCACTGAATTTCAAGACCGTGGCGCACTCTTCGGTTGTCGCGGCAACATCGGCCATTTTTTGAATTATCTCATCTCGTTTGGCATCATCGAGACCGGGGAGGTCCACTACCTCCGCGAGTTCATCGAAGCTTCTCGCGAGCTCGGTTAGACGCAGACGGGCGCGAATACCGAGAACCGATTGGTGTCCTACTGAACGGGCGACTGTCTGCCAGGCTCCGTAACCGACTGCGACCTTTTCAATTTTGCCGATGAGTGTCTGCTCATGCTTGCTGCCCAAAGGAAGTTTTCTGTAAAGCGTGACGCAGGCATTGATGCCATTTGCCGACACAACCTCCTCGCTTAAGCGACGCTCTCTTTCTGCAGGACTGATTTCGGTATCACTACCAAAAAGTTTACTCAAGAAACCCATATATTTCCTTTCGTTTCAATGTGTCTGCGGTATACAGACAGCAAATCTAGGGTGAAATTACCATCGATCCGAAATTATGCAAGTCATTAGTAGCTAAGCTACAATAGCCGGCATGGATAAGAACTCTCCTGTTGAAAAAGAGTTTCGCCTTCAGGAAACACAGAAAAAAGCTTTGCAAAGACTTGGCATAAAGAGTCTTTTTGACCTCCTCTATCACTTCCCTACACGTTACGGAGACACATCTGAAATTAAAAACATCGGATCACTTGAAGTAGGTGAACTAGCCGTTGTTTTCGGAACCCTCTCGGGACTCAAAGCATCAAAAGGTTTCCGGACCAAAATAACTATGGCGACGGGAAAGGTCCGTGACGAAAGCGGCTCAATAAAATCAATCTGGTTCAACCAACCCTACCTCGCCAAAATGATCGGGGACGAATCACTCGTGCGTATTGAAGGAAAAGTGAGTGAACGCAAGAAAGACGGTGAACTTTATTTTTCAAATCCAAAAGTTGAAAAGGTTGAAAAACTTCCGCTCGGCGTCGGTAACTCACTTTTTGGTTCAGACGGCGAAGAACATGCGCTCTACCCTGTCTACCCTGAAAGTCGCGGGATTACGTCAAACTGGATGTATCATGCAATTCAAAAATTATTTTCCGGCGGAATTATTGAAACTCTTGTTGATCCGATCCCTGAAGAAATTCTCTCAAAATACAACCTTCCCACACTTCAAACCGCACTAATCTGGATTCATGCGCCAAAAAAAACCGACGATGCGCTTGCGGCGCGTAAACGCTTTGCATTCGAGGAAGTTTTCTTTATCCAACTTGAAAAACAACGTGCAAAGCAGGAGTATCAGAAAAATCCGACCTATCCGGTGACGGTAACCCCTGAAGATGTAGAAAACTTTACCGGGCGCTTTCCATTTAAACCCACTGCGGCACAGGACCGAGCGATTAAAACCATTATAGAAAACTTTCGAAAGGAACAGGCTATGTCGCGCCTCTTAGAAGGCGACGTCGGAAGCGGAAAAACCCTCGTTGCGGCTGTAACCGCATTTTCAATTGCCACCTCACGGCCCCTAAAACGCCCCGAAGGGGCGTTCGGGCGAACATTTTCTCAAGGAGAAAATGTTTTAGCCAAACATCAAAATTTTGGCAATCTCCAGGTTGCCTACATGGCGCCGACAGAAATTCTCGCGACACAACATTTTGAATCATTCATTCAATACTTCAAACACCTACCGGTTCAGATCGGCCTCATCACCGGAAGCGGCTGCCGAAAGTTCCCTTCAAAAATTAATCCTTTGGGCAGTACTCCCATTTCCCGCACGCAACTTATCAAATGGGTCGCGAACGGCGAGATTCCAATTTTAATCGGCACGCATGCCCTCATTCAAAAATCAGTGAGGTTCAAACACCTCGCCTACGCGATCATCGATGAACAGCACCGCTTTGGAGTAAACCAGCGACGCGAGCTTGTTCAAAAAGAAGGCCGAGCGCCGCATCTTCTTTCAATGACTGCAACACCTATCCCCCGAACACTTGCGCTCACCATCTTCGGCGACCTCGATTTAACACTTTTAGACGAACAACCACCCGGCCGCAAGCCGATCATTACTTCAATTGTCCCCAAAAACAAACGAGAAGAAATTTACGAAGAAATGAGGATTGAACTAAAAAAAGGCCGACAAGCCTACGTTATCTGTCCGCGCATTGACGAACCAGACCCGAGTAAAGAAATGGCGCTACTTGCAAAGTCAGTCAAGGCGGAAGCGGAACGCTTGAAGAAAACTGTGTTCAAAGAATTTGAAATCGGCGTTCTTCACAGCAAAATGAAATCCGATGAAAAAGATGCGATTATGAAAAACTTTTCTCTCGGAAAAATTCACATCCTCTGTGCCACATCGGTTGTCGAAGTTGGCGTGAATGTTCCTAATGCGACCGTAATTGTAATTGAAGGAGCAGAGCGTTTTGGCCTTGCCCAGCTCCATCAACTGCGCGGCCGCGTACTTCGAAGCACACATCAGGCCTACTGTTACGTGTTCACTGAATCTGCAGGAGAAAAAACCTCAGATCGCTTGAATGCTCTTCAGACAGCCAAAAACGGCTTCGAACTTGCCGAGCTCGACCTTAAATTCCGCGGTTCGGGAACACTTTCCGGCGGAAAACAGTGGGGTGTTTCAGACCTCGCGATGGAAGCACTACAAAATCTCAAAATGGTTGAGGCTGCACGCACGGAAGCTGGCGCAATTATCGAAAAAGACCCCGACCTGAAAACATTCCCTCTTCTTAAAGAAAAAATCTCAAAAGAAAATTCGGTGCACTTTGAATAAAAAATAGACGCGCAGAGACTGCACGTCTATTGAAAGCTACGGAAGCCGATGGCTCATATTCATATCCCCGAAGGAACTTCTCACATGCGCCCGGTAGGTGCAGGTTGGCTTTGACCCTTTAGTACCGAGCTCGTACAAACCGCAACTCGGACATTCAGGAATTTTTGGGAGCAGCCCCACCTCAACGAGATTTTCCAGCGAAGGTGACGCTGGACTCACACCCAAATGATCTTTCTCCCACTGCGTCTGCGCCACATCTATTTTCTGCAGGTTGTGAAGACAGGCAGTACGTTTCCGAGCAGCTGAGACCGTGCGAAGCTCATACTGGCCAAACGGAATCAAAAAAGAAATTGACACGGCTAGGAAAATGGCAAGGAGACCAAAGCCGACAATATCACGTTTTTTCACATTTACTCCGATCTGGTTTGATGGTTTGAAAAGAGACAATTCTCTGAATTAATAGTACGCACATTTGAGGAATCTGTCAAGATTAAAAGAAAAAACGGACCGGTTAAGGTCCACTTGTGGGTTTCGACTGAAGGTTTTCCATGTGACGCATGGTTCCTTGGAGACCACGCACTTCGGCCCAGAGATAGGCGATCGAAACAGAGGCTTCCTTGCGATTCATGTGAATCGGGCCAGCGTTGACGGCGCTCTCAAGTTTCTCAGATGCTCGCTCACAAGCTTCATTCTAAAGGCATACTCGGTGAGGTCTCCCGAATCATCCAGAACTTTTGAAAAGAAATCATCAATCTCCTTGAATTGCCTCTGGAAGACTTCAAGCGAGTTCTTCACATGCTCGAGAAATTCAGGCTTAGAGATGACTTTTTGTGTAGCTTCCCCAACGGCAATCATTCGATCTCGAAACATCTCATCTGTGTCTAAGTCATCGCGTGTCATTTTCATAGAACGTGTTTCCTTCCAGAATTCAAATTACCACCCTCGACAGAAAAAGCAAGAACCTCCCATCACGAGGGGGTTCCGTAAATTTCTTAATTATTGAGTGACTGGAAGAGGTGTCGCCTCAATCTGTAATCGAACTATAAGCGAGTTTGGTCCCGAGTTAATGTAGACTTTTGTCTCCTGGGTAACAAAACCTCCACGAACAATTCGGACAGGATACCAGAGGTACGGCTTTAAATCCCTCAGTGTTACATATCCGTCTCCGTCGGTTGTGCCTGTGCGCAGAATTGCCGTTCCACTTAAGTCATAGACCTGAACTGTGGCGCCACTTAGACCAAACTCACACGGAGTTGTGATGCAGACGATGCTTCCGTTTAACACTCGGACCTTGAGCGTACCGATAGTCTGATCTTCAGCGGCCACTACGAGCGTTGTTGCTGAGGTTTCAGCCACAGCACCAGATGAATCTCGAACAACAAGTCGAACTTTATAGGTTCCGGGTGAGCTATAGCTGTGAGTAAATGTTGATGACTGACTGTAACTCTCAAGAATTTTTGCATCAGAGGAACCCGAGGGAGCAGCGGCATAGGTTTCATCACCCCACACAATTGAGTAACTCAAACTGCCATTTTCTGGATCAGACGCTTTAACTGCCCAGGTTCCCGTTGCACCGACTTTAAGTTGTGTCGGCGTCTCGAAGCTGTGGATGACTGGTGGCTTGTTTCCTGTATTTGGTGTGTCGTAGATATTAAATTTATCGTTACTACTATCGCAACGATTCGTCCCCGATTCGCAGACACGTACAAAATAGTAACCAGGACTTATGGCTCCGTAGCCGTCAGACGCGTTGCCAACCGTCCACTGAAAATGATTTGCTGAGATATTTTGCGCAATAAGTCGAGGTGCCTGTGGAACTACAACCGGACACAATGTGACGCTCTTGCACGGCGGAATCCAATAATTGAGCGAGATGTCATAGTTGGGCGATGAAACACGCAATTCTCCGGAACCCTGCCATGAGATTGTCTGCGAACTTCCTAATTTCCATGACTCACCGCCATTAGGAACAGAGACTTTTAAATTCCGTTCAACGGGAGGCTTCTCACATGCGTAGAGCTGGTTCAATTTCGCGCGCGTTGCTACACCCACATAACCCGTCCCAAATTTTAAACCAGCTGATGAAAGAATCTCGGCACGATATTTTTCCTGGAAGCCCGAAACAGCGGCTCCTGTTTCTTCATCAAACTGGCCTTCAGGACTTGAGACTGCGAAGCCTTCGCGCGCGAGCACCTTATGGAGCGCAACAACTGAAGAACCACGAGCGCCGATTCCCAGATTAACGTCAAAATTGAAACAGAAATCTTTCTGACCGATTTCGATCTCTTTGATTTCTTTCTTAATTTCTTCAACCTGCTTCAAGAGTGAAGCGAGCTGATGTTTTAGTAACTCCAAGCGTGAGGGCTGAATCGGCGAAAGTGCAAAAGCAACAGACGCTGAAAGAGCAAAAAGAACTGTACTGAGGATAAAAGTTTTTTTCATAATGTTTATTAAACTCCTATAATGAATTAACAATAATGAAGACGCAACAGGAGGAAAATCCTTACAATATTGGTTTTTTCCATATCACCTTTTATAG
>CAYGLL010000031.1:0-4634 GCA_964350935.1 uncultured Candidatus Saccharibacteria bacterium
ACGTAGATAGTCGAAACCAAACTCACTATTGGTTCCATAGGTGATGTCAGACTGATACGCTTCACGGCGCGTCGAGGGACGCAAAAATTCGTAGATAACTTTGTACGATCCTTCGATGTCGCGCTCTTTATCGAGCTCTTTATGTGCCGGATCGTAAACATACGACGTATCGTGGTTAATAACCGACGTTGAAAGTCCTAAGAGGTTATACACCTGACCCATCCAGACCGCATCGCGGCGTGAGAGATAATCATTCACGGTTACGACATGCACACCTTTTCCGGTGAGCGCATTTAAATACGCCGGCAGGGTTGCGACCAGTGTCTTTCCCTCTCCAGTGCGCATCTCCGCAATATTTCCTTTATGAAGAGCGATGCCTCCCAACAACTGAACATCATAATGTCGCTCGCCGAGCGTACGACGCGCAGCTTCACGCACAAGCGCAAAAGCATCCGGCAAAATATCATCGAGTGTTTCGCCCTGCGCCAAACGCTCTTTGAGCAACGTTGTTTCTTCTTTAAGTTTCTCGTCAGAAATAGCTTTAATACGCTCCTCAAGAGCGTTTATTTTCTCAACTAGAGGTTTGTATTCCTTGAGCAAACTCGAGGAATCATCGCCAAAAATCTTCGTTAAAAACGACATATGTAGGGGCTATGGTAGCACGAAAATCACTTCATTTGGAAAAACTCTTCTCTACAAGGCAAGACCTCGTTCCTTACAGGAACGAGGTCTTGCCTTGTAGACGCTTCGATTCATTACCTCAAAGCAACACATCTAGCCTGCGGCACAGTTTCGAAGGTTTCCCCAACTATTAATATCTTTTGTGAAACGCACTGATTCAATCAATTTAAGAAGTTCGTCATCAAAGTCATTCGATAGGAACGTGAGACACTGAAAATTTGGTCTTGCGTTTCCGCAAATATATACATGTACTTCGTAATTTTCATAAGAATCATAACTTTCATGGCCGCCAGAATCCCTTGGCGGGTCTGCGTGAATAACAATAGACTCTCCCGCGACTGTTATAATTTTATCTTTGCCCTCAGTAGTTCGATAAAAACTTCTTGCTTCACCATCATCACGATAGTTACGACACATAAGACCGAAATATATTGGGTACCGATACTTACCGTCGCTGTTACTACGCCAATTAGGCATCCCGATATCGCCTGATGACCCTTCTGCTGCCGCAGAGCGTACAGGATTCCAATCATCACCTGAAGGAATTGTCATACTTTGCGGATACTTAAACTCAAACCCGTACTTCTCGTTGCGATAGGTTTTCCATGTGGAAGTATCCGTTGAATCAGACTGCGCAATCGGAGCAACTGTCGTAACATCCTGCGGAACAGGATAATTTGGAATCACTGGACTAAAATTCCTCGCGCCAAAATACGTTGCGCCGCCCAAGATAAGGACACCGGCGATGACGGCAACGATTGCGAGCGGGGCGAAACCAGATCGAAAGTTTCTCATACGAAAAATTATTTAGTAAATTTGAACGTTGCGAGAATCTGCTCGGCAACTTCTTTAAGAGCTGAGTTAGATGGCGAATAGATGACCTGGTAGCGCATAGTTCCGTGTAAAAAGCGGAGGCTCGTTTGTGCCGGCATATTTCGCGCGTTGTTTTTTAACACCTCGCGATCAACGATAATTGCCGACTCACCTGCAAAGGTTGTTTCCTGAACATCTTCGAGCGTGTACGACTCCTCGACTGAGGCAAACCACGGCGTAAGTCCAAAACTTTTTTCAAGAGACATTCCCGGAACCAGGGGTGGCGCAGGCGTAAGTGTAATTCTTAAACTCAACTCATGCTGTTCAGGACTTCGAAGCGGAGTTTCTATCGAATATGATGCGAGCGCTACCGCTCCCCCATTTGAAGAACGGATATAAAACTCACTCGGATATTTAAACTCAAATTTATAGGTAGAATCTCTATAGGTCTTCCAGGTTGAAATATCGCCAATAGAAATAGGCACTCTGACCGGATTTTCCCTGGGGGGCAGAGTGAACCTAAACGTTGAAGCGACTGCATCAACGAGGATTTTTGACTCCTCTGACTGTGCTGTGCGACTTATTGAAGAATCGAGTATTCCGCTCGTGCACGTAGTTCTGAGGTAAAGCCCGTTGGGACCGAGATACCAGGGTACATTTCTACAATCCCCACCAAAATAAATAGAGACGCTGTCTTTCGAATCACTACGGACTTCATACTGTATTTCTTCTAAACCGGCAGGGCGAAAAAGAACTCCTGAACCTTTTTCAGTATAAATTTTTTGCTCAATCCAGCTCTGTGGGTATTTCATTTCGAATCCAAACTCTTCATCGTGATATGTTTTCCAGTCCTTCATCACCTCTCTATTGCATTCGTCGCCCATTGCCATCCTTGCAATGGGGTCGCCGCAGCCTGAGTGACATCCCGGGTCACTGACCGGATTACACAGAGGCTCGGGAGGTGCGATAGGATAATTGTTTGGCCGTTCAAAATTCCGAGCACCAAAATATCCGGCTCCACCTAAAATGAGCACGCCAACTACAATAGCTATAGCGACCGGAGCGAAACCCCTCGAATACTGTTTCATAAAGAAAGAAACAAAAAATTATTGGCCCTGATAATCACCGCACGAAACAATTTTACTATCAGGTTGATCAGTTGCGTGTGCTACGACAGCAAAATTTCCTGTAGCTAAAAGAGATTCTTTAGGAACGGGGATAAGCGTTGACGATTCTCCCAAGACCACACCCCAGGGCTTTATCGCGTGTTCAGCATTATTTAATGTGTAGAGCGTGTCCTTCAACTCCAAACAGGAACCAGCTCTCACCGAAAGACTCTGAACAGTGCCCACATCTAAACCCGCAAGAAGCACCGCGACGCGGGTTGAGCTGCCTTCTTCTAAAAATTGAGCGTCACCATTTTGATCCGATGAACCGACACCTTCCATACCAATATCAAGAACTCCTTTTACTTCAGGAAGATACGAAGGTTCTACGCAGGGCGCACCGGTTGAATCGAGGCAGGGATTTGCAACATAACGCTCAGTTCCTCTCCCGCCAAAATAGGCTGCGGCTCCCAGAACGAGAGCGCATAGCACTACGACCACAAGTACCTCCGGCCGGATCGATGACTTTTTCCTTTTCACCTATCTATTATGGCACCCCCGACAAGACTAAAACAGAACCTACTGTGGATTAACCACACAGTGCCGTCTTACCCGACAACCTGAACCTCAGGCTCTATTTCAATATTAGTTTTCTCCTTAACCGTCCGTGAAATTTGGGCTGCAAGTGAAAGTATGTCTGCACGACGAGCATTTCCATAATTTACCAACACCAGCGCCTGATTTTCCCAGACGCCAGCGTCGCCCGCCCGCGTTCCGCGAAAACCGCAAACGTTATCTAAAATCCAGGCGAGTGGAACCTTAACCAGTCCCTTCCCCACCGGGTACATCGGAAGCTCAGGAAATTTTTTCTTTAATTCATTGAAACGATCCTCAGAAATAATGGGGTTCTTGAAAAACGAACCTGCGGTGCCAATTGACACCAAATCAGGAAATTTTTTAGATCGTATTTCAATAATTGCCTCGCGAATCCGTTTCAACGTCGGTCGTTCGACATTTCGAATTTTAAAGTAATGTTCAACATCTTTGTACGCCAACTGAGGAACGCCGTCTTTTCGCAGACGAAATGTTACTTTGGTAATAACAAACTCTGACCCGGCGACTGTTTTAAAAAAACTATCTCGATAGCGAAACACACACTCTGAGGCTAAAAATTTCACCGATCGTCCGGTTTTCTTTTCAACTGCATCAACGCTCTGTATACAATCTTTAACCTCACGTCCGTACGCACCGATGTTTTGAACCGGAGCAGCACCAACCGTTCCGGGAATACCGGATAAATTTTCCAGACCGGTAAGTCCTCTCTCCACCGTCTTCTCCACAAACTGATCCCAGTTTTCCCCTGCTGCAGCACGAACATCAACAACACCTCCGTCGCGTTCAATAAACTCAATACCAAGAAGCTCCACTTTGGCAACAAGTCCGGGAAATCCAGCATCATTTATGATTACATTTGATCCCCCTCCCAAAATCAAAAACGGCACGGCTTTGACCGAAGCAAATGCAATGGCTGCTCGAATATCGTCCTCACTTTTAACCAAACAAAAATAGCGAGCGGGACCGCCGATCTTAAACGTCGTCAGTTCTTTGAGCGAAATATTCTCTTCGATCTTCAACATGATGAATCGAAATTCTGCCGAAATATGGCCAGCGAGTGCTAGCTCCAAAAACAAATGTCTATGTGAGTGCGCCGCTGGCCATACCTCGGCACAACCGCCAAAATAATACCATTTTTTAAAAATCAAAACAAAAAATCCTCGCTCCCAAAGAGAGCGAGGATACAGGACAGTACGGGATCATGAATGAGGAACCCAACGGACCTCAGGAACGCCTCCCGGACCTCACATATACGCAGTGACCAGAGCATGACGGCGACCGCAGGACAGATTCCTGTAAAGCTGCCCCTGTTACACGTCCACTAGTCGTTTATAGTATAACACATAGTAAATATTGTCAAATAATAGGGCAATGTAAAGCTAATGGAACACGGAAAAGGACTTTCGGAGCTCTAGTAAA